>DASPVF010000027.1:0-9248 GCA_035622475.1 Nitrososphaerales archaeon | reverse complement strand
CCAGGCTAGTCATCCAGGGCGTGACAGCAACTGCGCTGTAAAAGTTCTAAAACCGAGCCCCTCCCAACAACTGGAACATGGCCAGGTCTACGATCAGGGGGCTAGGCGAAGTCAACCTATGGGTCAAGGATGCCGACGAGATGAGAAGATTCTATGTCGACGTCTTAGGTTTGACGCCCATCCATGAATCGAAAAGACACATCTTCCTGAAGGTGGCCGACGGCTACGAAGGCCACCCTCAGGTGGTCGCCCTCTTCGATTCGACGTTCGAAGGCGTGGGTGTCAAACCGGACATAGGAAGGACCACTCTGAATCATGTTGCGTTCGAGATTCCGCTAAGGAGTTACGAATCGGAGAAGAAACGACTCAAGAAACTGGGACTTCGCCCCAGCGAACAGCTGCACAGGGAAGCGCACTGGCGTTCCCTGTACTTTCACGATCCCGACGGAAACCAAATTGAATTTGTAGCCTTCGACAAGAATCTGAAGTAGTTGCTATTCATCGCGCTCTAGAAACGCTTTCGGTCACACGCAACCGGGAATCGACAACGATGGCTCCTTTCCCTTCCTGAAGCACCATCAGGGGATTGAGGTCGAGCTCAGCAACTCCGGGGCTTATCTCCACCATCTGGCTGATGCGAAGGATGGTCTCCTCGAGCGCTCCCTCGTCGTACTGCGGCCCCCCTCGATAGCCTTCTAGGATCTGATGGGTCTTGAGAGAGCGGACCATTATCTGGGCGTCTTGCTTCGTCAGAGGAGGAAGGCCAACCGAGACGTCCTTGACCAGCTCGACCAGAGTCCCTCCGGCACCGCAGGCAATAAGGGGCCCGAAGGTGGGGTCGCGGGCGACTCCGACGAACATTTCTACAGCGTCTGAAATCATCTCCTGGACCAGGAAGCCAGTTACGGCAAACCCCTTCTGCTTAACGCGGTCGAGCATCTCCTCAGCTGCGCGCTTCACTTCTTCAGCAGCAAGTCCTACTTCCACTGCCCCCGCTTCTGTCTTGTGAAGTAGGCCTGGACCGATAGCCTTGAGAGCAACCTTTCCGGCAAAACCACGTGCCGCTTCGGTAGCTTCTTCCGCGTCGCTGACTTGCACCGACCTGACGGATGAGATTCCGAAGCAGTTCAGGAAGGCCTCTGCGTCGGTGGCGCTCAGCCACTCTTCTTTGGAGCCGATTGCCCTTGCCACAATCGAAGCAGCTTCACTTTCATTGACCACAAACGTCGGTGGAACGCTACGAGGAGCATTCAGCCACTTGCCGTAGTCCGTTACCCGTGCCAGAGCCTGCACCGCCAGCTCGGGGAACGGGTATGAGGGTATCCTGATTGTGCCGTCCGAGAGCTGACCAGAGACACCCTTGGTCGCCATGAACGTGCTTATGACCGGGAGTTTCCGGCTCATCCCCCTGACTGCCCGGAGAATCTCGGAAGCCACCTCCTGAGGCCTTTCGGCCAGCGGAGGGATGAATATCACCATCAGGCTATCCACCTCTTCGCTCTCCGTCATCGTCTGGATGGCGCGGGCGTAGTCTGCAGGTGCCGCGGCACCGCTCATGTCGACTGGGTTCTTAGTGCCTGCGATGGGGAGGAGGAACTTCCTCAGCCGGCCCTGCGTTTCAGGAGACAGCTCGGGGACATTCAGACCTAGACTTTCGCAGGCATCTGCCGCAAGGATTCCCGCTCCTCCCGCGTTGGTGATTATTGCCACTCTGTTCCCCTGGGGTACGGGCTGAGTTGACAGAAGGGCCGCCACGTCGAACATTTCGTCCAGAGAGTCGGTCCTGATTACTCCCGACTGCCTGAAGAGGGCGTCGACTGTGATGTCAGAGGCTGCCACGAGAGCTCCAGTGTGGGACTGCGTCGCCCTGAAGCCTGCCGTTGAGCGTCCGCTCTTCACAGCAACGATTGGTTTCTTCGCGCTAATCCTTTTCGCCAGCCTCGCGAACCGCCCGGGGTCACCGAACGACTCGATGTACAGCAGAATCACGTTGACGTTGTCGTTTGTCTCCCAATATTGCACGATGTCGTTTCCAGAAACGTCCGCCCTGTTGCCCGCGGAGACGAATTCGGAGAGGCCGATGCCGAGCCTGTCGGCGAGGTCGATGACGGCGACCCCCAGCGCCCCTGACTGGGACCAGAATCCAATCCGCCCTGGAATCGCCTTGTATGGGGCAAACTGCCCGTTGAGATTCACCTTTGGATCGGTGTTGATTATTCCCATGCAGTTCGGTCCGATCATGCGCATACCTGACTCCCTGCAGACCCGGACAAGCTCTTCCTGGAGAACGGCACCTTCTGCCCCTGTCTCTGCGAACCCCGACGAGATGACGACCACCGCGCGGACCTCCTTCTGAGCGCACTCCTTCGCCACGTCGACGACTGAACTCGCCGGGACGACGATAAACGCCAAATCAACTGGACCAGGGCACTTCAAGACGGAATCGTAGGCGGCAACTGACTGGACGACTGTCGCCCGCCTGTTCACGGGGTAGACTGGGCCGTTGAAGTCTGCATCGATCAGGTTCCGGAAGAGCTCTCCTCCGATCGTCCCTTTCTCCCTGGACGCTCCTATGACGGCGATGCTCCTGGGCCTGAAGAAGTGCTTGACTGAGGCTACAGCATCATCTGTATCGCCGTGGGCCTGTCGAGAACCAACAGTTGAACCGCCATCGGAGTGATTTGCCCTCATACCACTCTTCATGCAGCACCTGACCACTCCTATAAACGCGCCCAGGATCCGACTGGACACAAGAGAATGGCAGCCACTGATGGTGGGTTTCCATTTCCTGTCAGATTCAAACCCTTAAGAGAAGAGCCGAAGGACACTTTCACGTTGGCGGGACCAGTCACCAAGACATACAAAGTTTCGAAGACGTTCAAGGCACCACTAGACTTCTGTTTCGCCTGGTGCACGGACTTCCGCACCGACGACAACAAGATGACCGGTTCGAAGATACGACGCCACTTCCTCGAACAATCTCGCCGTAGGTTCGTCTGGGTGGCCACGTACAAGGAAGGTAGGAAGGTCATGGAAGGGATCAGAGCCGTGTGGCTAAAACCGCCCGATGCCTGGCATCTGGACACATGCGGCGACGGAAGAGAAATCGGAGACTACAAGCTCACACCTGTGGGAAGGCGAACACGGCTCGACATGGTCTTCAACGTGACATACGACGATCCGAAGGAAGCGGAAGGCGTTCGAGAGTGGGTACGAGATACAAAGCGGGAATGGGACACGTTTGGGAGGTACCTTGAAGCCGACTTCAAGGCCTCCGTCGGCAAAAGTCTGAGCAGATAGACGCATCCAGTTCCTTTCCTCCTACGAGCTACCATGTGGGTCTAGCGTTCCCCGGGAAGGCCCTATGGTCTATTTCCTACGTCTGTCGGGCAGGGATGTGAGGACGACCCCTCGCGGCCCTGCTCGTCTAGGGACCGCGCTACCTGCCTTTGTGCCACGGACCGCGGTGCCCACCCCAGAACATAGGTCTCATCGGCTGCTCCACAACCTTGAGCACTATTTGCATAGACTCGTCGTCGGAGAAGCCGGATTCCTTTAGGGCGGCTCTCAGGGTTCCCAGGGCTTCGGCGTACTTCGGGGCGTTGGTGCGGAAGAGGTCCAGGCGGGCCGTTGCCATCTCCCTCATGAACTTTCCAAATTCCTCTGGTTTTTCGTCTGACTGCACTTTCTTTGGCATTGTTTCTTACCTTGGAGTCTAATGCATGGACTTCTAGATAAGGGCTCACCAAGTCCTCCGGTGGGCAGCCTACGAGACCCTTGAGATCGCCCCGGCTACCGAGCCAGTCACTTCAGCCCGTTCTTTGACTAACTGGATCCTGTCAGATCTCTCCTTCTCCAATTCCTCTAGCCGGTTTTGCATTGATTCCAGCCGGTCCCATTGCTCGGCAAAACGGGATTCGGGGGAACGAAGGTCGATCATGTTCAATAGTTTCTTCTGTTCGGCCACCTCTTCCGTCAGGGCGGCCAGCTTCGACTCGAGTTCGCGGATTCTGCTCTCAGGGTCCTTTGTCGGAGCCTTGCTTCTGCCTATCAGTCGGTTGAAGAACGAATCAGTGGTCTGCACTGATGTAGCATCGGCGACACGCCTTCGTTCACGCTCTAGTTCACTCGAACATCGTGCTTGCTCCGCCTTGTTTTCTGAAATCTTTGAAACTATCAGGGCCCTTTCGGTCGCAATCTTGCCCTCGATGTCAGAAATGTCCGCGTTGAGTTTAGACATGTCCTCATCGATCGAGGAGACGGAAACGGGTTTGGAAAGGCACTCGTTTAGTTCGCGGCGACTGGCCAGATACTCCGGGGAAAGCCTCGCTGCACCTGCTTTCTGCTCGAACTCATCGAGAAGAACATTCACTCCCCTCATCCAGTTATCAAGCGTGTACCCCCCGGGTTCGGTGGAGAACTTCTGTTGTCCGAGTTTGTTCAGAGCGTTAATGGTCCTGGCCTTGAGCTGGTCGAAATCCAGTTTAGGAGGCTCTTGTATCCTAATCTTGCGTTGGTGAAAGGGTTGGTTCTTCATTTATCTTCTTCCACTGGAGGTACCGTCAACTTACAGCCGACACCACCTCGGAAACTGATTTAAGGGGTTTCGACTTGCATGGTCTTGGCGGGGGCCACCCCGACTGACCTGAGACCTTTCTTCGGTATCCCGCCGTTAGTCTGACTCGATCTGCGGCCTCTCCTTCAAAATAACCTCTATACGGTTCAAGGCATCCCCATCGATCCTCGAGACCACGTCAAGTGCTCCCATATTCTCCTCGACCTGCTTGCCACTCGTTGCGCCTGTAATGACCGTGCTGACGTTTTCGTTTCTCGCGCACCAGGCCACTGCCAGCTGAGCCATGGTGCAGTTGAGGTCCTTGGCTATCTGCTCCAGCCGCTTAACCATCCCGATGTTCTGGGGAGTGATGATTTGATCCCGGAGCCACTCGTATCCCTTCAGAGAGGCTCGAGAACCCGGAGGGATGCCTCTGTTGTACTTGCCAGTGAGCAGACCGGAGGCGAGGGGGCTCCAGGAAGTTATCCCAAGACCGAGCTTGCCATACAGCGGAAGGTACTCCCTCTCGACTTTGACCCTTTGAAGCATGTTGTAGACGGGCTGCTCCATTTGGGGTGGGAACAGGCCCCGCTCCCTTGCTATCTCGTGAGCCTTCACTATGTCCTCCGCGGGCCACATAGAAGTTCCCCAGTATAGAATCAGGCCCTCGTCCAAGAGATGATTCATCGCCCATACGGTTTCTTCGATGGGAGTGTTGGGGTCGGGCCGGTGACAGAAATAGAGGTCGAGATAGTCAAGTTGCAATCGTTTAAGCGAGTTTCGACACCCTTCAAGCACATGTTTACGGGACAGACCCTCATCGTTGGGTCCTTCTCCTCCCCAGAAGACCTTGCTCGACACCACGATGCTCTCTCGGCGCCATCCCAGTTTCTTGATGACATTCCCCATCACCACCTCGGCCTTCCCGTCAGCATAGGCTTCCGCATTGTCGAAGAAGTTGACCCCCGCCTGCAGGGCCGCGGACATACATTCAGTCGCTACATTCTCTCCGACCTGCGCTCCGTATGTCACCCACGCGCCCAGAGATAATTCGCTGACCTTCAGTCCAGCGCTTCCAAGCCGTCTGTAGTTCATTTCTTACATTCCGCATTCGAGGGTTCGCTATTAACGTGATGAATTGGATGGGGACCAACGGCGCCCCCTCGTGAGAACCTGTTCATGCCACCCCAGCTTGACCCAAGGTTTTTTTGGGCACCCCAATGCGGTAGCGAGGAGGAAATGTCATCCTATCGCAAGCGGAACGAGAAGAAGGAGGAGTGGAAGGGGCACAACCACCCATTTAACGAGAAGTGCGGCCCTCACTGCCCCCGGAACGAGAAATACAAAGGTCCTGAGAAGAAGCCTGGCTTCCTGTTCAGGAGGAAGCAGTAGTCGGCGTCGGCCTCCAATCCTAGGTGCACACCATGAAGACGCTCGTCATCGGCCATGAGGACATAAAGCGGCTCTTGCCGATGGCCGAATGCATAGATGTCATGGACGACCTCTTCAGGGCTCTGGCTCGGGGCGACGTGGTCCTTCCTCTCAGACAGATCATTCCACAACCTGACGGGAAGGGAGCGTTCGGTGCGATGCCGGCATACCTGGGGAACCCGAGGGCCATTGGGGGCAAGTTCATCACGGTCTTCAACGGAAACCAGGACACTCCCTACGAATCCCACCAGGGCGCGGTTCTTCTCTTCGAATGTGACAACGGGCGGCTCCTTGCGATTGTGGATGCAAGCACTGTAACGAACATCAGGACTGCGGCTGCAAGCGGAGCGGCAACGAGGGCCTTGGCTAGGAAGGATGCCCATGACCTCGCGATTCTCGGCTCGGGGACTCAGGCTTCGACGCACCTGGCGGCGATGCGTGCGGTCCGCGAAATTACCCGTGTACGAGTATGGAGCAGGAACCCGGAACATGCCCGACGCTTCGCCGAAATGGAAGGGAAGAGAGGGCAGCAAGTCGACGTGACATCCTCGGCCGAGGAGGCAGTCGCAGAGGCAGACATCATATGCACAACAACAGCTGCCACCAGTCCGATTCTGAAGGGGGAATGGATCTCCTCAGGGGTTCACATCAACGCCATAGGGGCTTCAGTCCCGGGTTATCGGGAACTTGACTCAAGGGCGATGGCCGTGAGTAAGTTGTATACCGACAGGAGGGAGTCACTCTTCCGCGAAGCCGACGACTTTCGGATACCGTTGAAGGAAGGTGCAATCAAAGAGGACCATCTCAAGGCCGAGGTGGGAGAAGTATTGGTTGGGAAGGTTATGGGCCGGTCATCCAACGCCGAGATCACCCTCTTCAAGTCGCAAGGCCTGGCAGTGGAGGACCTTGCCGCGGCCTATCGTGTTTACACGAAAGCGGAGGAGAGGCGGCTGGGGGCCTGGGTGGAGTTCAGCGAAGAGCGCGATATGCGAAAAGTGGCATAACCCCGCCTGGGTCAAAAAGTGGGCAGTCGGTGGTGTAAAGATTGGGTGTGACGCGTGCCTGACGTGATGTTAGACTTGAGAAGAAAGTTGTAGACGATTTGGGACAGATTTGAGAACCAGTTCCGCTGACCCTCCCTTTCTTTTCGGGAGTTCGATTTTTAACCATGCCCAAAAACGGGAATAGAGTTTTCTAAAATGGTACAATACAAGTGGGTCGCCCTCTCAAACACCACCATAGGGACACTGATGGCGTCCATAGACGCCACCATCGTCCTGATCTCTCTCCCAGCGATTTTCCGTGGCATTGCCATCGATCCCCTTACCTCCTTCCAGTATCTCCTTTGGATCCTCTTCGGCTACAGTTTGGTGACTTCAACCCTCCTCGTCTCCTTCGGCAGGATATCTGACATGTACGGCAGGGTCAGGTTGTTCAACCTCGGCTTCGCCATCTTTACGGTGGGTTCTCTGCTCTGCGCTGCCACTCCCAACACAGGGAGCCTCGGCGCCACCGAGCTGATTGTTTTCAGGATAATCCAGGGGATTGGTGGAGCGTTCCTCTTCGCCAACAGCGCCGCCATCCTGACGGACGCCTTCCCGCCGAGGGAAAGGGGAAAGGCGCTTGGGATCAACATGACAGCAGCAATAGCGGGCTCGCTGGTGGGGCTGGTCCTGGGCGGGGTCTTGGCGCTCTTCGACTGGCGATACATCTTTTTGGTGAGCGTCCCCGTAGGCGCCGTCGGCACGGTCTGGTCCTATGCCAAGCTGAAGGACATCAGTGCCATCAGAAAGGGGCAGAAGGTCGACGTCTGGGGGAACCTCACCTTCGCAGCGGGACTCACCCTTGTTATCCTGGGGGTAACCTATGCCCTCGAACCCTACGGAAATTCAGCCATGGGATGGGGTGACCCCTGGGTCATCGCTTCCATGGTCGCAGGTTTCGGCCTGCTGGTCGCATTTCCATTCGTGGAAAGGAGGGTCCCAGATCCCATGTTCAGGCTTGAACTGTTCAGAAACAGGATGTTCAGTGCCGCAAACCTCGCCGGGGTTTTTGCGGCGGTGGGAAGGGGCGGGGTTCAGATCATGCTGATAATTCTCCTCCAGGGTATTTGGCTCCCCCTGCATGGGATAAGCTACCAATCGACCCCGTTCTGGGCCGGGGTCTACATGATACCCATGATAGCGGGATTCGCAATCATGGGTCCCGTGAGCGGCTACTTCTCCGATAAGTACGGCGCCAGGTTTTTCGCCACCCTGGCCATGATCATAACCGCGTCCACATTCATAGCCCTCTCCTTCCTTTCATACAACTTCGACTACACCGAGTTCGCGGTGATCATTTTTGTCATGGGGCTGGGCGGGGGACTATTTGCCGCCCCTAACATCGCATCCATCATGAACTCCGTCCCGCCAGAGCACAGGGGCGCCGCGTCCGGAATGCGCGCAACGCTTCAGAACACGGCCCAGACGATCAGCCTTGCGATATTCTTCACAGTAATCATAACCGGGCTCTCTTCCAGCCTGCCAGCGGCGCTCTCCGAGGCTATGACGAGCGCCGGGGTTCCTCAGCTCGCGACTGTCTTTTCCTCAATTTCTCCCACGAGCGCCCTCTTCTCGGCTTTCCTGGGGTACAACCCAATGCAGTCAATCCTTGCCAACCCACAATTGGCCTCGGGGGTCGCGCAAATCCCCCGCTCGACCCTGACCTACCTGGAGGGGCAGACCTTCTTCCCGCGTGCGATCGCCCCCTCGTTCGTTTCCGCCCTGGACCTGTCTTTCTACATCGGAGCGGCACTGTCCCTTGCCGCGGCCCTGGCTTCCCTGCTCAGGGGGAGGGCGTACATCCATGAAGAAGAAGTGCGGGCGTCGAACAATTCCCAGCACCCAAGTTCTCCAGAGTGAAAGCCTGGGATCGTGGTCAAACCATTACCTGTCAACAGCAGAGGTGACTTCACTACAGTTTTTTCGACAGGTCGTTCATCATCCTCGGCGCGTCGGGCGACCGCAGAGGCTGTCCGTGCCCGCTGAGCATGACCTCGAAATCGAGGGAGGAGAGCCGTTCGATGGAAGCCTTGGCCTGGTCCATGTGTGGTGTGAACCGAGGAGGCGGCCCCTCCAGCTTCCCTTTTACGTACCTTGCCGTGTCCCCGACGAAGAGCACCCTATCCTGCCTGTCGTACAAGGAGATGCTCCCTGGTGTGTGGCCGGGTGTGTGAAAGACTGCAAGTCTCCCGACGGTGTCCCCCTCTTTCAACAGAAGG
>DASPVF010000026.1:0-13082 GCA_035622475.1 Nitrososphaerales archaeon | reverse complement strand
TTCAGCATCTCATTGGCCTTGCCAACGGGTATCCTGCACCCTGCTGCCTTGCGATGGCCACCCCCGCTCCCGCCCAGGCGTGCAGAGATTCTGCCGATCGCGGTGCCGAGGTGTATGCGAGCTTCCGAGGTCGAACGAAGGCTCACTTCGTACCACCCCCGCTGCTTCTCTTTCATGGCCACGCCAACAGGGACTTCGAATGCGCCGATGAGCAGCTTGGCCACGTTGCCAGTCGAGTACGCCCGGGTCACCATGTAGGCAATGTGTCCCATTCTCCTTCCTTTCGCCTTCACGATCTCTCCGAGATGCGTTTCTCTCTTCAGCTGTTCGATGGCAGCCTGAGGTACCCCCTTGATCTCGTGAGGGTGCTTCATTCTCGAGAGCTCTCTCACCACCATTTCCGGGAACCCCTCTTCGCTTCCTTTGAACCCAAGTGCCTCTGAGAGGAGTGTCGCCTCGAGAAGAACGAAGTGCCTGTCCCCCTGCTCCATGAGCCTCTTCGCAATGGGGGAGTCGTCCATGTAATCTGTCACGGCGCCGCAGAGGGCGATGAGGCGTGCCCTCTCTGGGAGCACTTTCCTGAAGGTCGTGTATGTCAAGATACTGGCGCACTCTGAAACATCATGCACGAGATTGACCCCCGCCCTTCGGACCAGTTGCTTCCTCTCCTCCGACATGTAGTGGTGGTCGACATGTGTGACCTGGGCGTGTTTTGTAATTCTCTGCATCTGTTCGAGGTACTCGGGGAAGTCGGCGCTGTCGGCGCCTAGATCGGTAAGCACCACCCGGTCCGCATCATCGGGGATCAGCTTCAGGTTCTCTATCAGGTCGTCATAGTCCGAAAGTATGACCTTACCTCCTGTAGCGGCCACGGCCAAGGCCCCTGAGCCCAATCCGTCGACGTCTTTCCTGTGGGAAATGCAGTACGCTTTCAAGGGTCGTCGACCACCTTTGACTTTGACGGCTTTTAACGAATCGGAAGGCACGGCCACAAACCCACGATGGATTTATCGAGAGGGGTTTGCAGCCACCCCTGAGGAACCATGTCGCAGGGAGACCGCAGGCTTGCTGCCATCATGTTCACCGACATGGTCGGGTACACGGCCCTCACGCAGACTAACGAGTCAAATGCGATCCAGATGCTTGAGAGACATAACCAGCTAGTGCGGCCCTTCTTCCTGAAATACCGTGGCAACGAAGTGAAGACGATAGGGGACTCGTTCCTTGTTGAGTTCGGGAGCGCCCTCGACGCCCTGCGCTGCGCGGTCGAGATACAGTCGGACCTGCACCAGTACAATAGTTCCCACGCCGAGGAACAGAAGATCTTGCTCAGAATCGGCATACACCTCGGAGATGTGATTCACAAAGACGGGGATGTCTTCGGCGACGCAGTCAATCTTTCCTCCAGGATTCAACCCCTGGCTGAACCGGGAGGTGTTTGCATATCCAGGCAGGTATACGACCAGGTCCAGAACAAATTTGAGCTCCCGATATTTTCGATGGGGGAGCAACGGCTGAAGAACGTAAATGCCCCCCAAGAGGTCTTCCGCGTCCTCATGCCCTGGGAGAAGAAGGACCTGTTGCCCCCCGCAGGTTCGCGCAGGGTGGCAGTTCTCCCCTTCGCCAACCTCAGCCCGGACCCGGCGGACGAGTACTTTGCGGATGGGATGACTGAGGAGCTTATCTCGACCGTTTCCAGGATAGACGGCACCGAGGTAATCTCAAGGACCTCGGTCATGCAGTACAAGAAGGCTCCCAAGACGATCCGGGAGATTTCGAGGGAGCTGGACGCTGGGACGGTGCTAGAGGGGAGCGTCCGGAAGGCCGGAAACAGGCTCAGGGTCAATGTCCAGATGATTGACGCGGCCAGGGACAGGCACCTCTGGGCCCAGAGCTACGACAGAGACCTCGACGATGTCTTCGCCATTCAGAGCGACATTGCCGAGCAGGTGGCAGGGGCTCTCAGAGCGAGACTGCCCAAAGGGGGGCAAGCGTCGGTCGGGTCGACCGAGAATATGGACGCCTACACGACGTACCTCCGCGCCCTGCAATTGGCTCACGAAGGTCACGAGGAGAGCATGAGGAGAGCCATAGACATGCTGGAGTCAGTGATTGTGAAGGACCCGACCTTCGTCCGGGCTTACGCCGAGCTCGCCGAACTGTGGAGGCACGTGGCCGCGTTCGAAGACTACCCTTCTACTCTAAAGAAAGGGGAGGCGGCGGCCCTCAAGGCACTTGAGTTGGGGCCGGATACCGCAGAGGCACACGCTTCGATGGCGGCAATCCACATGGGGTTGGACAGATTCAAGGAAGCTCGCGAGGAGCTTGAGAAGGCTGTAGGGATCAATCCAAACCTGTCCGAGGTGCACCGTGTGCTCGGGGAGATCACGGGCGCCTTCGGCGAGTTCGGCCGGTCCCTCGAGCACTTCAAGAGGGCCGATGCCTTGGACCCGCTCGAGGCGATCAATGGAATACTCCTGGCCCAAGTCTTGAGGGTCACTGGGAAGGTAGACGAGGCTCTGGCAGTCCTTCGCAGACAAGAAGCGCTACACCCGACCATACCATTCATCTACGATGCCGAGTTTGCCTGTCACATCCAATTGAAAGACTACTCCAGGGCAAACGAGTCCATAGAAACGGGCCTCAAATCGTGCCCTGACACCATAATGCTGAAGGCAGCCCGGGGAACCCTTTTCGCCCTTATGGGGAATCGGGCCGAAGCTGAAGAGATACTGAAGGAGATGATGCAGGAGAAAGGGAATGCCGTCCGGGCTGGTTCGAGACTGTCAATCCGTCTGGCCCTTGGAGACATGGACGAAGCATTTGCTGCCCTCGACGAGCAGGCCGAACTCCATTCCTGGTGGTTCTTGGTCAAGTACGACCCAATGTTCTCTAAGCTCTGGAGCGACCCACGTTTCCCGGAGTTCTGCAGGAAGGTAGGGCTCCTGACCTAGGAAGCAGGAGACACGAGAGAGGTGGGTGAGACCCCTGTCTTCACCGCTCTCCGCCAGACCATGTATGACAGCGGTGCACGGATCGCAGCCCAGATCGAAGGCAACACAAGCACATAGAGCATGAGCCTGAAGCTGAGAGCCAGGGTAATCCCGGAGGTTTCTACACCTAGAACCCCCCCATTGGTTGCATACCAGACGTAGACGACTGTGAGAAGTGCGACGGCCGAGATCATCGGGACCGCTACCGCCTTCCCCTGGAAGAAGGCGGCCCCCACCTCGAGTATGATGAACATTATCCCGAACTCGTATACGAAGGTGGGCACGGTGAGCGCGCTGTCGGGGACCTTGCCGGTGAGGAACATGCCGACATAGTAGGGAATCACTATCCAGAAGATGATGTTCACCACCAATGCCCAGATGGCGCTGGTTACCCTCTTTCGGGTCGTTATGGTCTGGCCGTACACGATTAGTCGCCTCCCGGTTTGACGAACCCGCCGAAGTTCGTCCCGACAGTGAGACCAACGAACGGCGCCATTGATATGGCAACCGTTCCATTGACTACCTGATTACCCGAGTCCTCGAACTGAGAAATGTCAAGGACTGTCATGGTGAACCGGAGCACTCCTTGCCCCCCCGGAGATACGTCGACGCTCGCGCGCTGGCACACGATGTTCGGTGTAGGATAGTCGCAGGTCAGGGTGACGTTAAGAGGGTAGAGGCCATTGTTCGGGACGGTGATGTTTATGGAAACAGTCTCCGTCGAGCCTCGGAGCACCGCAGCACCCACGGCCTGATGAGGGCCCCCCGCGAGTTCCGCCTTTACCGCAGTGTAATCTTCGTAACCAGAGTATGCTACTGTACCGATGACGAGCAACACCCCCAGTGCGATTGCAACTGTGACTCCCCTTAGGGCCCAGATGCCCAACGGGGTCTTCCGCTTCCCCTGCACGACAAAGGTCGAAATCCCCAGTCGATATTTAACGGTGGCAGAGCCGGAATCTAGTATTCTCAGGGGTCAGGCCCGACTCTGACCACTGCCCTTCCTTTGCCCTGGTCGAACCATGCTCTGCCCATGGCTTCGGTGTTGTAGGCCGTTCCCACCCTTCCTTTCCTGTCAATGGTGATGACACCTGCTGTCCCGCGACCGCGCTCTCTCGAGATATTCCTGATGGCGGTAACTGCTGCGGCTGGGGCGTCCATTGCCTTCATGAGCTCGCAGGCCTTCATCGATAGGGCGCACCTTATGATTTCCTCCCCCATCCCCGTAGCACATGCCGCTCCTAGCCTGGAATCAGCAAAGACCCCCGCTCCCAGGATCGCCGAGTCGCCCACCCTCCCTGGGAGCTTCATCCACCTCCCCCCGGTGCTCACCGCTGCTGCAGGGACCCCGTCAGAGCCCATGGCCACCGCACCCACTGTGTCGCCGGTCCTGAATCTCCTTACCATCTGAAGCTTAGCCCTGCTCGTCCGCTCTCCCTTCATAACTTCGAACCGTGCCTTCGCAGCCTTTGACGGACGGACCCTCTCCACCCTGATTCCCGCCAGCCTGGCGTAGTCCTTGCACCGCTCACCAGCGATCAAAACGTGGTCAGTGTTCTCCATCACCCACCTCGCCAACAGGACGGGGTGACGGGTGCAAGTAACAGCTGCGACGCCTGCTCCCGCAAGGCCATCCCCTATCATGACGGCGGCGTCCTGCTCAACGTTTCCCTCAGCAGTGAGGCAGGATCCCTTTCCACAGTTGAACAGCCCGCTCTCTTCCATGAACTCCACCGCGGCCACGACGCCGTCAAGCCCGTTGCCTTTCTTCAGGGCTGACAGGCCGCAATCTAGGGCTTGGAGGAGGCCGCCATAGCGCGAGTCGTCCTTGCCATACCTGCCGCTCCCCGCACCTCCATGGACAATTATCGATGGGTTCAAGGCCGAAGGTGCCGACCGATTTGGGTGATATATTTAGAGCATTGAAAACACCCCGCGAGGAGGATGATAAGCGTCCCCAAAGGCGTGCTCCGGCTTGCCGCCCTGAAGATGCTGTCGGAGTCGTCTCTTTCCGGCACCGACCTCGCGCAGCAGATTAGGCGGGCCACGCAAGGGGAGTGGAACCCAGGTCCGGGCTCGATCTACTTGGTGCTCGGGGACCTCCTCAAGAAGGGTCTTATCACTGAACTGCCGAAACGGGAAGGAAACGTCAGAAGGTACATCATATCTGGAAAGGGGAAGGAGCAGCTCTCCCGTCTGGCGAAAGAGACAGAATCTGATGTATCGAGGCAGCTCCGACTACTCGCCGTATACTCCGAGCTCGCGGGGAGAATGGACCTGAAGGCCAAGGTCCTTTCTCTGGCCGACACCATCAGTGCAGGCAAAGGTTAACCGCCGACGCATCAGCGCCCGGCTACGATGACAGACAGGCCGGCGAGCGTCGAGCAGACCGGCATCGAGCACATCCCACTCGAGGAGAGGCACGGGTCCTCCGGACGGGTGTTCACCCTGTGGTTCGCTGCCAACCTGACTGTTGCCGACTACGTGATAGGCGTTCTCTGCGTTCAGGCTTTCGGCCTGACGGTCGCACAGTCAATCCCTGTACTGCTTGTGGGGAACCTGCTTGGTGGTACGCTACTTGGGCTGTCTGCTGCCATGGGTCCGCGGCTGGGTTTCCCCCAGATGCTATCTTCGCGGAGTTCGTTCGGGAGGCGAGGGAATTACCTCTTTGGGGGCTTGAACTGGATAAGCACAGTTGGATGGTTCACCGTCAACACCATCCTGGGTGTAGAAGCTCTGCAAGCTGTCTTCCCAGGCATAAACTTCTACGCATCTGCCGCGGGCCTGGTGGCCCTGCAGGTGGTTGTCGCGGTCTACGGCCACGATTTCATCCACCTGTTCGAGAAGGCGATGTCGCTGGTTCTGGGGGTCCTTTTCCTCGGCGTGTTCGCGCTCACCCTCCCCAAGCTGGGGGCGGCCTTCTCCTTCGTGCCTACCGGGGGTTCATCAGGCATACCCGCGTTAGGCCCGCTTGGGGTGGTGCTCGCTGCCTCCTTCTCGTACCTCATGAGCTGGTCGCCATACGCTTCAGATTACAGCAGGTACCTCCCGGCGAATATTTCCGGGAAGCGGGTCGCACTATTCGCCCTTGCTGGGGGAGCCGCTGCATCATTCGCCATAGAAGTGATCGGGGCGCTGGTGGGCAGCCTAACTCCTGGCGCCGGATTCTTCTCTGGTCTCTACCACTTCGCGGGGACGTTCGGCCCGCTCGCCATAGTGGCTATCATCCTTGGGGCCATGGCGGCAAACGCCCTGAACATCTACACAAATGCGCTGTCGGCTCTCGTACTCGACATCAGGGCTAAACGCTGGCTTATGGTCGTCGTCGGGGGTCTTGTCGGCCTCGCGCTGTCTTTCGCGGGTCAAGCCAACTTCGTTCTCAACTATCAGGACTTCCTTTTCCTGCTCGATTACTGGATAACGCCTTGGCTGGGGATAGTGCTCGTGGACTACTTCGTGTCCAAGCGAACTACCGTGGATAGCTCTGAGAGGCCTCCTCTGTGGGACGGCAGGGCGCTCGCAATCTATGTGGTCGCTGTGCTCGTTTCTGTCCCTTTCATGGTACCGCTTGACCCGATAAATGGGCAGCCCCTAGGTTCTCCCTTCGGAGTCCTTGCCTCAGTCTTCGGAGGGGCTGACTTCAGCTACTTCATCTCGTTCGGGGTGGCTGTGGCCCTGACTTACATCCTTAGGAAAAGGTAGTCGCTGGCGAGAAGGCCTGGCCCACGGGGGCTAAGGTCAGATTTTTATCCCGTCATTGACATGCTCGTTACCGTGTCCGCGGAGACCAAATTCAAAGTTAACATCTACCCGTCCCCCAAGCCCAAGAAGGTCCCGAAGGCGGTTTCAGACGAGCTGAAGGGGGCGGCGAGCGGGAAAGCGATAGCGAGAATGAAGAAAGAAAGCGTCAACTGCCCCGTGGTGAATAAGGAGGTGGCGTTCTTGGTGTGCTTCGCCTGTCCTTCGTACTTGCGGAGGGTTACGGGAGTTGTGGACTGTGCTGGAGGGCAGGGCCCGCCCCGAGAATGGCTCCTGGGCTGAACAACTTGCGCTCCCCTAGCAGAGTCTGAACGACACTCTTCGGAGGCAGTAGTCGAGCTCAAACCGGAAACGGGAGAGAAACTGCGTCCCGACTAGGACTTCGCCAAGCCCTGAAATTGTCTCGACGGGGCCGTCGATTTCGACTCCCGAGCCAGCAACTATGACCGACCCTTGACCAACCTCGCTTCTCAGCTCGGAGCCATCAGCCAGCCTCACGACCCTTTTCGAAGTTGAGAGACTAGGCATCGAAAGGGAAGCGAATACTGCTCTGGGTACTGCGATGAAGCCCTGGTACCCCGTGTCAACAATGCCAGCGATGACGCCTTCTCGCGGATATCTCCTGTCGAGTAGGTGGTTCTCCAGCCTTAGTCGCAAGACAGGAGTATGACCGAGCAGGCTGCTCAACCTGCGGGTCCTCGAAGGCCAGTTCTGACCAGAGGCTCCAAGGGGGCGGAGCTCTCGATGACGAAGTCTCTCGGATCAAGTTTGCGTCTCTTAAGCTCGTCCGCAAGCTCCCTCAGGGTGGTTGCGCTCGCCATCACCTTGCCGTCCTTGGTGGCACGGAACTGATGGGGAGGCGCGGTTTCGATGTCGCTGAGGTGTTCGTTAATGGCTGCGTCCACCAACTCCGATATCGCACCCTTGCGACCTTTTCCGACCACCGCCGCGGCCCTCCTCAGCCGCTTCACCGTGTCTTCGGGGAGAGAGAAAGTTACATTAACCAACATACATTAGCAATATTATCGCAATATATAAGACGCGCGGAGAACAATTGGGAGACGGGCGTAGAGCAGATTGCTCATCCCTTCCAGAGGCCTACTGCCAGGCCGATTATGAAAGTCAGCGAGGAGTAGGGGAGGTACCCTGCCACCCGCTGGGCGTAGGTGACCAGGTCGGGGCCGGATTTCACCACTGACAAAAGCGGCTGAAGGACCTGGTTGGGGGAGATTATCCCGGCGGCGATCAGCAGAACGATAATGACAGCGATGGCTATTCCTATTTTCAGAGCGCTCCTTATGATTACGCCCACGATGAAGCCGAGGATGAGAGGAAGTATGGATGCCACTAAGAAGGTGGTTGACAGGTCCGGAACTGCAATACTAACCACGGTGTTTCTTCGTCTGTCCGCTTTATGAACATATGCTTTGCTGACCCTTGGGAAGAACCGGTCGAAGCCTGTCCCAGCTCAGGGGCTTCGGTGAGGATTACACTTCTGTTAGCAGCCCGCGATTCCTAATGCCCTATCAACACGCGGAGCCAGTCGGGGAGAAACCCCTTGTAGGGGAAGTAGATGAAGAAGAACACGAACGCCATTCCCACGTACAAATACATCAACCAGCGTGGGAACCAGCTTCTGGTAACCCAGTAGCTGGCGCCCATTGCCACGGCAGGCACTGCGGGGAGGAAATAGAATGGGTAGGTGACCCTCCCTGCGAGGAAGAGGACGATATAGGGCACATAGGACCACAGGAAAAAAATCAGCGCAAAGGCCCCGAATTTCAGTTCCCCGGGTAGGGAGACAGGATTGCTCTTTACATTTTCAAGCCCAAATTCCTCGAGTGTGGGCTGGCCCCGCCGGTAGTAGCGATAGACGGCATAGGCCACGAGCGGGATCCATATGTAGATGGTCCATGTCTCCAGGAAGTTGGTCACTCCATAGTACGCAATGGAGACATAGCTGTAAGCGCCTCCCTGGCAGACATTGTTGACCGACCTGGGACAGACCGATACAACGGTACGCAGATAAGCGACAGGGCTGTAGTATGTAATCCAATTTAATGGAGTGATGTAGGTCCCCAGGTTCGTGTCCTTCCACCCGCAAGCCCAGGGGCATCCGGCGTTGAGGCTCGAGCCATAGCAGAGCATGTACCCGATCTGCTGGACGAACGAGCTCCCGATCATGGGGCAGCTTGTCGTCCCTGGAAGCGAAGGGGAGAGGCCCACCGAGTCGTAGGCCTGCACTCCCAAGATGAAGATGACCCCCACAACGACGGCCACCTTCAGGACTGAGACAGTCCTGCGCCTGAGCTTCTCGTCCTCGAAAAGCAGGATGTAGGTAAGAAGCGCCAGCACTATGAAGACGGCCGTCTCCTTTGCCAGGCCGGCGAGACCGAGGAGGACGCCTGCAATCACGTACTTGTCAAACTTCCACACCCTTAGCCCTGCGAAGTATGCGAAGAAAGCAGCGAGCCCGAAGAAAATCTCAGGGACGTCGAGGAGCGCTGCGCTGGACTGGGAGAAGAACATCACGTCCGCCGCAAGCAGCAATGCCGAAAGGTACGCCAACTTCTTGTTCCCGGATAGCTTCCAAGCAATCCCGAAGAGTAGAGGGATGCTGAGCGTGCCGAGAAGCGCCGGGGCGAACCTCCATCCGACAACGTTGAACTCACCGAAGATTGCCATCCCTCCTGCTATGAGCGCAGGGACGAGAGGAGGGTGCTCAGGGTGGCAGTCCGTTGGCGCGTTCACCCCCGTGGAGCAGTGCTGGCCGTTGAGAAACGCCATTCCCTCGGGGACATAGAAGATCTCGTCCATAATGCAGCCATACTCCGTACCCGAGGTACTGTAGCAGTTGAGAGACTGGTAACTTACGGTGAGATTGGACACCGGACCGCTGACGACCCAGGTCCCGGCGACCGATTGTCCCGGTTGGAGGGGAGAGGCAAAGGTCGGGTCCGGTATGAATCCCGGCCCTGATACCTGGGCAGGTGCTGTCAGTAGGACGTCAGCGATTGCGTCCGAGCCGGACGCAGTGATTGTGACTGTCAGGTTCTGGCCAGATATCGTGGAGTTCACCGTCAGGAGCGGGGTGCTCCCATCGCCTTTGTCGCTGGAGACCAACTGGGTGCCGACCGCCCCGGTTACCGGCGCCCTCAGGTCGCTCGCAGGGGGGTTCCCGATGACGTACGCATGCGAGAGCCCGACCGCGAGTGTTATTGCGACGAGGAAGACGATGGCCCATCTGTGCTGGGGGTAGGTCCTCCAGGAGTATAGCAGCCCAACCCCCAGCCCTCCCAGGCTCAGCACGAGCAGGGCCGCCGCCAATATTCCGGCTAGAGGGACCAGGCTTTGGACAGAACTGGCGGCGTGAGCGTACACAACAGCAACGAGGAGCCCAAGATCACCAAACACGGCTATGAGGAGAAACCTAAGCGTTCGACGTAATCCCTTCGACGTCGACACATGCTCCTCCAACTGCATGAACCCAGTCCCTCGAGACGATTTATAAAAGATAGAATCTGATAATTAAGGCCTGAGGAGCGAGCCTGGACCCAGTCCCCTGACGAATCCGAAGGCTTCACGCAGGGATGCTCTTTCGACGACCAAAGTCTCGTTGATTCCAATCTTCTTGCTCCAGAACTCTTCCAGAATCGCCTTCTTCACGACCGTCCACCCAACCTCTCCGAGGAGCTCAGTAAGCGCCCTCTCGAGCTTCGACGGATCCCTGCTCGCGGACTCGAGTGTGACTCCATACTTGTTTGTCAGGTAGAACATGACGGTGCGCTTTCCGTTCTCGCTGAAGATTCCTGTAAGGGCCCTGTCAAGTCTCTCGACTATCTCCTCTGTATCCGCATGGGCCGGAGGA
Organism: Nitrososphaerales archaeon; assembly: GCA_035622475.1. Classification (GTDB taxonomy): domain Archaea; phylum Thermoproteota; class Nitrososphaeria; order Nitrososphaerales; family Gagatemarchaeaceae; genus UBA183. Next base: position 2,462 of record DASPVF010000026.1, on the reverse strand, counting down.
TCCGGCTTCTCACGAATCCCGAACAAGGTCAGTTACAGATTCTCAAAAACGGGCTAAAAAGTGGTTATGGAGTTCGGATATGGACTAGGCTAGGTCGGTGCTAGTTACGCCCTGGCTTAGTTCTCTCGTCTTCTCCTCTTCGGCTCGAAAGACTTCCGCCTGAGATATTCTTGCACCGCCTGATTGAGGAGTTCCTGGAGTGTGATCTCTTCGTCGATGGCGCGTTTCTTCGCCCTCTTCCAGAGATCCTCGTCAACCTTCAGCGAGGTAACGATGAATGACCCTGCCATGGCGCTTCCTATCATGATAGTGGTATTTAGGTGATGGTAGCCGTGGGACTAGCATAACCAAAGAAAGTAGTATTCACAGAAATAGAGCCAGAATCAGTAATGCATATATAGAGCGGACGGGCGGTTTTGCTCAAGATGTCCATAACAGAGTCCTACGTCTCTGTTCAGACGGAGAACGCGGGGTCGAAGAAGACTCCGGCTCGCAGGTCTGAACTGGAGATAAAGATGGACGTACTGCAGGTGGTGTCGCAGGGCATTGACAGGCCAACCCAGATCATGTACAAGGCGAACCTATCTTGGATGGCGCTACAGGAGAACCTGAAATCCCTTGTTGCCCGCTCGTTCCTCAGGGAGGAAAACCTCGGGCCGAGGCGCAGGTACGAGCTGACTCAGAGGGGTTACGACATACTGCGCACCTTCCGGACGGTCCTCGAGTCGATGGGGGCCGCTCCAGTGGTGGAGAAACAAATCTCATTCTGAGCGAAGAAAGCGAAATAACGAAGTCCGCTCGGAATGACTTCTGCGTTTTTTCTTAGTATATACTGAACAGGTCCTTGTCATCCCCCCTTAAGTTTAAGTAAGTTTCATGAACCCGCCGGCTCTCGGATGGGCGACCGGAACAAGGACGTGATGGTCTTCCGATATGATCCGAAGAAGAAGTACTTTATCGTGTCCGTGCACCTCGAGAACAAACCTGGTGCCCTCGGGAACCTGGCAAATCTTCTTGGCATTCGTGGAATCAACATTCTCGAGGGATTCTTTGGCGGAATGACATACAACCCGAAGGCAAACGTCAGTTTCTTCATAGAGAGCAATGATCGGCAAATCGACGAGGGGTGGATCAAGGACTTCCTCCAATCCTCCGTTTATGTCTCTGACGTCCAAATCAGGGGACCCGTTGAAGGGTTTTTGTCCGACTCCCTTAACTTTCCGATGACCTGGAACAACGGGGATAGGGCGGTCCTGATGCGAGTCGAGGGGCTGAGAGTGATGCTGGACTCGGTGAAGTCCGCCTACGGCGATACTGGCGAGGCAGAGATCTATCGCATGGGGTTCAGCTATGGCAGGGCCGCCTGGGAGAATCTGATGGGGATACATCGCCCCAAGACGAAGGAGGGCTTGGCTGAAATGCTGAAAATCTATGTCGCCACTGGTTGGGGAATGTTTGAGCTCCTAGAGCTAAACCCGACCCGCCTGCATGCCCGGGTCAAGTTGCAAGACGGTTTCGAATCGGAGGGCCTATCCACCGGCAAGCCTGAATGCTACTTCATAGGCGGACACCTTGCCGGAGCCCTGTCCTCTTACTTTGGAGCCGACGTAAAGGTCCACGAGACAAAGTGCGTCTCCAAAGGGGACTCCGACTGCGAGTTCGAAGTGTCTGCCTGACCTATGCTCTCTTCTGGATCGTGAAACGCCCCTCCTGGAAGAGGAGTATGTTGCTGTAGAGGCTCTTTACGACATTTACCTCCCTCTCGGAGTGCGCCCCGGCGGTCATCAGGAAGACAGCGGTGACCCCGTGTTTGCTCATCATTTCGTTCGCCTGCTTGAGGAACTTGTAAGTAACCTCCAGCCCGGAGATTAGTATCAGGTCGGAGACGCTGTCGAACAGGACCCCGAATTTCAGGTCGGGGTTCGTCGAAATGGCCTTGTCCAGGACGTTGAGGAGGACAGACTGGTCGGTAGCGGGTACGAGGATTTCGTTGGGTTCCTCTGCAGGCTTCGGATAGGAGACCTTCCTCGTCATAGTGAAGAACCTGACGTTCGCCATCCCAGCAAGCGCTGCGTGCACCGGGCTCCCCCCTGCTGTGAAAGCAAAGAGCACCCGTTGGTTTGCGCCCAGCTCATTGGCCAGGTCCTTGATGGGTTCCTCGAAGTTAGACGAAGGATTCACCTCGAGCAGGTACACCTTACCAAAAACAGCCTCAGGCTCGAGACCAAGCCTCCCCGAAAAAGTGGAGACTGGGGGAGCGATCCCTGCTGTAGCGACACCCGGCTGGAAGAAGGCCGAAAGCATCGTAGCCCGCCTGAAGGTCGCGGCAGTCGCCGAGAAGGCGGCCGCAGCGAAGAGGTACCCGACTGCGCTTGCGTCAATGCCCGTGTTCAAGAGATACCCGTTGAACACAAGCAGGTCGATGCCTATGCCCACCCAGGCGATCGGGAGAATCGTGAACG
>DASPVF010000025.1:0-30395 GCA_035622475.1 Nitrososphaerales archaeon | reverse complement strand
TCCTATCTGCTGGTCCATAACGTCTTCGGGGTCCAAATCACCCTCTACGATTGGCTCGTGATTCTTCCGGTATTTCTCGGAGCACTCTCAACCATTGCGTTCTACTTCCTGGTGAAGAAGATAGCTGGAGACGCCGCCGGGCTCTTCGCCGCCCTGATGTTCGCCGTCTCCCCACCGCTCATCGAGAGGGGTAACCTAGGGTGGTTCAAGTCCGAGCCGCTTGCGATTCTGCTCTTCGTCACAGCGAGCTATCTAATGCTGACCGTCTTCGATAAAGAGAGGGTAGTCCGTAGCAGGATTCTCCGGGGCGCGCTGGGGGGCTTTCTAATTGGCTATTCTCAAACCGCTTGGGGCGGAGGAGACTACTTCGCTGCCGCCTTCGGGCTAATCTTCGTCCTCCTCCCATTCCTTAACCTCGACCTAGCGGGTTACACGCCTGCGATAATCTCTTTCACCGCGTCGACGCTCTTCGTCAGTTCCATATTCCCGAGGCCGGGGGTCGCCATAGTCACCAACCCCGTCGGGTTGGTCCTCATCGGAGGGACACTCTTCACCCTGGTGGGTCAGTGGGCGAAGACATGGACCAAGCCCACGGATTACAGGTCAACCATGTTCAAGTTTCTCCTCGGCTTCGCGCTGGGCGGGCTGACTGTTCTCAGCTTCGGCCTAGTGGGAGGGCTCACTTTGAGGTACCTGACAGTTATTGCCCCCTGGGCACGTGTTTCCAACCCCCTCGTCCAGTCAGTAGCAGAGCAGTCAGTCCCCACGGGGGCCGACTACTTCACCTCCTATGCAATCGTCCTTTGCTTCGGCATGGCCGGGGCCGTTGTGGCGTTCAGGCGCAAGGGAATCTCCATGATCTACGCGCTCGTGTTCGGACTCACAGGCCTCTACTTCTCTGCGGCCTTCTCGCGTCTTCTGGTCTACTCGTCGATAGCCTTGGGTGTTCTTGGAGGCATCGGATTTGCCGAGCTAGCCTATGCCATTGTGAAACCCAGTACCACATCACTGGTGAAGAAGGCGAAACAGGCACCGACCTCCCGAAACGAGATGAAGGTCGTCTTCTCTATCGCCGTGATCGCACTTATCGTCCTCCCCGCCGGGTCCTACTGGATTCCCAACCCGGTCCAATGCACATATTCTGGCCAGCTCTTCTGCAACAACAGCCCGGCCGATTCAGGCGTGAGCATAGTCAATGGGGCGACGATTTACTCTCGCTCGCCGTTTAACGACTGGATTCAGACCTTATCATGGGTCCGGCAGAATACGCCCACCAACTCCATAATCATCTCCTGGTGGGACTACGGCTACTGGTTTGCTGTGATGGGGAACAGGACCACAGTTGTCGACAACGCGACGCTGAACAGCACTAGGATCGCCCAGGTGGCCCAGTTGCTCATGTCCAACGCGACCCAATCGGCCGCGATGGCGAAGGAGATGGCCTACATCCCAGGCTGCACGCCCGTCAACTCCACTTCCTGCTACAGGCCTGCCTACGTGGCCATATTCATCACGGGCAGCGTCTTCCCGCTTACCACCTCCACAGGAGAGTCGCAGCCCTACTACCTCCTGCAGGTTCCCAGTTCAGGGGGTTTCACTGCTGGTGGAGGGGACGAGAGCAAGAAGCAGTGGTTCATCCGCATCGGGAACTTCACAGAGTCGAAGTATCTTGAATGCTCAGGTACCAGTCCCAACGAACTGACGTCCGCAGGCCAGCCCTGTGAGGGAGTGGACGACTTCAACCTCACTCCCTATGCCATGACGAATAGTCTCTTCGGCCAGCTCCTGCCGTTCCAGCTAGCTGGGTACCTGTACTCCTCCACGTCGAATGGGCAGACTTCGATACAATTCGCAACGACATACACCTATGGCTCCAACGGGGCCCCGCCAATAGAGGCGTTCACCTATCCGAGCAGTTACATCTACGGACCGAACAGCACGAGTCTGTTTAGGCTAGCTTACGTCTCGCCTAGCATTGCAGCCGCAGAGGCCGGCAATTCCCCCTGCCCAGGCGACTCCCAGCTTCAGTGCTTCAACGCCATACTTCTCTATCAGGTACTCTACTGAGATTCGCTCATGTAGGCCATCGGGTTTCGGTACCTGGCATACCTATCGTCAGGCGAGTACCTTGCCGGATGGACCGTAACCGCTTTCCCCCCACAGCTCGGGCAGGTCTCTGACAGGGTATACCTGCCACACAGGGTGCACTTCAGCATGAGACTCTTCACGAGGAGCCGCCGTACTTTCTCGATATCTCCCGCTTGAAACTGAAGGCGTCATGCTTGCCTACGCCATCCTTGATTTTCTCTAGGACCCCGTCAAGCGCCTTCTCCGCCTGCTTATAGTCGTCAGCGGTGATTCTCACCCTATAGCGAGGGGCACCGGCATAGGTGATGTGGACTTCGGCGGACGGAGCGCTGGCGGCTGCGATTAGTGTCTTTTTGACATGTTCAATCCCTTCAGGAGACCTAGACGATACCTCCACTAGCGCACCTACCTCGTACCTCGGAGGGACAATCTTCTCAGACGCGATCTCAGCTATGGCGTTCGCCTCCTTCTCCGGGAGGGCCAGGGGCGCCAGGGCCCTCTCTCCCTTTCGGGCGGCCGTATCCAGGGCGGCATAGAGGCTGCCGAACTCGTCCTCGAGCCTCCGACCTAATTCCTTCTCGTGGACATCGTCAAAGCCCAGCTTCTTCTTCACGGCCTCAATGATGGCCACAGCCCTCTCCTCCCGCTTCCACTCGATCACCTTGGCCCGGCGTTCTTCGTTGGTCACCTGCCTGAGCGAGAGGTCAATTTCTCTCCTTGTCTTGTTGATCCTAATTACCTTCAGAATGAGTTTTTGTGACACCTTGGCCACCCTATCGATATTCCTTACCCACCCTGTGGAAATCTCTGACACATGGAGGAAGCCGTTGGTTCCGTCGTACTGGTCAAGGTTGACATAGATGCCATGGGAGGTGATTTCTCTCACAGTGCACACCACCACTTCTCCTGATTCAGGGAGCGGCCTCTCTATGCTCATCTTGGATGCACCATTCATGAGTGGTATTTGGCGTTTAGCCTAGACGCTTCACGAAGGTGGCGAGGACCACTGACTTGCCACCTCTGCTCTCAGCGAGCTTCCGGCCGCATCCTCTGCACCCGATGTCCTTAGCGGAATTGGAGAAGAGGATCCTCTCTTCCCCACAGTCAGGGCACTTGACGAGAATGAACGTACTTCTGGTCTTCGGAATGGGCTCGCGCTCGCGCTTCATGCCGCAATCTCCGCTTTTCTCAACCGAATACCATATGTCATCATCTCACGGTTGCATTCCTTGCACTTTAACCTCAAGGTCGCCTTCTTGGTGGTCTTGGCAGTGCGAATCAGTTCGGGGAACTTCTGCCCTCCGTAACCGCGCTTTCTGCCGGCCTGCCTTCTGGCGCCCCAGGAGCCTGCACGCTCCTTTCCTCTCTTGTAAAGGGCTACGGAATGCACTGTATGCTTGTTGCAGTAAGGGCAGTTCCTCCTGATTTCTTTCGGAAACTTCATTTCTCTCAGCCGAGGTTTTCCTCCGCTTTTGAACTCCCCTTAAAAGTCTGACCCTCAGCTTTGTTTCGGGGATTCCCTCTTACAAGGAGCGCGTCATCTCCCCTTTGGATCAATTCAGGCGTCCGTTTCAACGGTTTCCAACCGGCCGGTTAAGGAGGGGTACCGTTCGCACGCGAGTGCCTTCTTACCAACGAGTAGGAGAGCAAGATCAAGGCGATGAAAACGGCTACCACCGCTACTTGGTAGGGGAATACAGGAATCGCGCTTCCGGTGCTGGTTGAGGAAGAGGTGATTGTGGTCCCTTCCGTGGTCGAGGACGACGAGCTGGAGTTCGTCGAATAACCAGTGATTCCAAGGGAGCCTTCCACGGATGCGAGGTCGAAATACCCCGAAGCTGCGCCGAGATAGTCATAGTTCGGCGTACCTATGGAAACCCTCGCGGTTCCGTTCCCCAGATATCTCACCACCACGTTGTCGGCCGCCTCGGCAGTGTCCAGACCGAAGCTGAAGTAGGACGGGAACGCGTTCAAACTGTTGCTGGTGCTGTTGGCGTAAAATAGACCGAGATCGGCCCCGAGCTGCGTGAAGCTGGTCGCCTCTCCGCCGCCCTCGCCTGCGAAGACCAACTCGGTGTCATAGAACGTGCCGAGGGGCGTGGTGTAATTTCCTGCTGTGAAGAACGTGGCGCCACTGGCGGTGGGGTCGTGGATGGTGACGTTGTCGAACCAGTCAGTCCCAGTGCCGACCCCCAGAGTGCCTCCAGTCAACCACGCACCAAACTGGACCAAGACTCCCGTCCCGGGTTGTGTGGTGGCATTGATCAGTAGCACCAAACCAAGCGGGAGCGAGTAGGAGGAGTTGCTCTCTTCGTAGGCATAATAGTATTCGGTACTACCGTTCTGCTGGAAGGTAGAGACGTAACCGCCTCCTCCCTCTGACGTAATCGATTCGTTGGAAAGAAATCCGCTGACGCTGTAGTTCCAGACGTTGTCAGCGAGAGCCACCTGCGAGGCCGACGTCACGAAATCAGGAGTGTTCTGGCACCAGTAGGCCTGGGTCTCCCCTCCTTTTTCATCGACCACGAGCACGGAGTTGAGCTGGAGCGTGGCACCCGACGGGTTCTCCCCTACCGACTCTGCTGTGGAGTTATACGCATTGATTGAGGAGATTGAAGCCACTCCGATAACATCCGTGGAGGCGATTGTGTAGGCTGTGTCTGTGCCGGACTGGTTAGTGATACCATAGGAGGCAATTCCAGACGGCTCTGGGGGTGTGGGAGGGCCGAAGCTGAGAGGGTTGTTTGGGAAGACCGTCAAATCGAGGCTCGCGTTTGCGGTCCCGCCATACGCATATGCGAGGACATCATAGGAGCCGACCGTCACACGCAGAGTCCGATCGCTTTCGGTCCCGTTCTGATAGGTTATCGAGTTGGACAACAATCCATCGCTGCTATTGAAATCCTGGAACTCACTCGACGTCATGAACGCCGTCGAGACACTCGTGTTGCTTGTTAGAGAGTAATGGACGATGGTCGCATTCGCAAACGCGTCGACAGGGAAGTACGTGAAGTAACCCGGGGGCAATACGAACGGGATCTGCGAAGACGGCGAAGTCGAATTAGGTCCCCTAGCTACTGATGCGGACCATTGAATCAGGAGGGGCAGCAGGAGAAGACACACCAGAACTCTACGTTCTTCCTTCACGCCTGCAACGAAATTTGATTTCCTTCTGAGATATTTACGGATTCCAGATTTCCAAATCACTAGGACCAGTTCGAGTCGAACGTACTGGTTAAGGGAGTGGGCGCAGGGAGCACTTGCGGGGCGAAGGGTGATGAGGGCCATGAGGCTGGTGGCCGGTGGGCAACCGCTCGAAGAGATGTCAGTCGAGACCCCTTCGCCTGTTCCTGGATCGGTCCTAATCAAGGTGAAGGCAGCGGGGGTCTGCCACACGGACATTCACCTTGTCTCGGGGGGGTACGAGTTGGGAGAAGGGAAGCGGCTTCCTGCCATAGGCGGCGGGACACTTCTTCCCCTCACGCCCGGGCACGAGATAGCTGGTGAAGTCGCGGCGCTTGGGAACGGGTCAGACTCTTCCGGATTCCACGAAGGAGACCAAGTGGTTGTCTATCCCTGGATTGGCTGCGGCGCCTGCAGGAAGTGCCGCTCAGGAAGAGAGAACCTATGCGAAGGGAGCCCCAAATTTCTTGGCTTCCAGAAGGACGGCGGGTACGCCGAATATACGCTTGTCCCGCAGGCCCGCTACCTACTCCATGCCGAAGTGATGGACCTTCCCCATGCAGCAACGCTGTCCTGTTCAGGGCTGACAGCGTTCAGCGCAATCAAGAAGTGCCGTCTCGAGCCGGATGACCTACTCCTGATAGTCGGCGCCGGGGGACTCGGATTGACGGCCGTTCAGATAGCGAAGAAGACGACTAGGGCAAGGATCGCCGTGGCTGACATCGACGATTCCAAGCTCCAACTGGCTTCGAGCCTGGGGGCTGATTGGACCTTCAACACGCTCAACGCTGATTCAAAGGCACTGCTCGCAAAGGTCAGAGATCTGAATCAGGGAAAGGGGGCGGACGCTGTCGTCGACTTCGTGGGCAAGCCTTCGACCACTTCGCTCGGTCTCCGGCTGCTGGGTCACGAGGGCCGGCTGGTCCTTGTAGGGCTGCTCGGAGGGGCGGCGCAGGTCCCCTTGCCGATACTCCCGCTTTACGGGACGCAAATCATAGGAAACTTCACGGGGACGCTCGCCGAACTTGCCGATCTTATCGAGATGGTGAAGAATGAAGTAGTTATGCCACTGGTTTCGGGGTGCTATCGGCTCGAAGAAGCTAACGAGGTCTTGACCAAACTTGAAAGGGGAGAAATAAAGGGACGCGCCGTACTGGTGCCGTAAACCTACTCGCTGACACGAGGTGCCAAGAAGTACCAGAGCTTCGCTCCTTGGTCGTTCAGCTTCATTTCCAGACGGATTGGCTTCTTGGTGCTGAACTCCAACAGGACTGTGTCAGTGACCCCTCCCAGCGCTTTCAGGATTCCTGAGATGTAATCGATGGAGTAAGTCGCTTTGCTATCAGCGCCTACCTTCAGCTCTAGCACGTCGGCGTCATTGGCCGCCAAGCTAATTTCGGCCTTTCCCACGTCCGACTTCCCAGAGAATGTCAGCTTATCCTTGGACGCCTGAATCGTAACCTGATCCGATACGACGGAGATGTCTCCCAGAACCTTCTCCAAGATGGTCTTGGTCAGCGAGGCCTTGGTATCGAATTCGAGCTTAGGGAGCGGAGCCGACCCCGCCGTGCTTTCAATCAGGTGTATTGTGAACTCTCGCTTGTAACCATCGCTCAGCTTGACGGCGATCGCATCTTCCTCGGTGCTCGAGATTTCCACGCTGTCCTTGGAGTCTGATCTTCCGATGAGCTTCACCAGATCCTCCACCCGCACGCTGAACTTGAACGGCTTGTCGCACTCGAACGAGGCAAAGCTCGAGTTCGGCATGGCCAAGTCAACGAGAGCCACATGAGACGGGTCCATCGCCCTGAATGTCAGACTCTCGCTGTTCGCTTCGAAGGTCGCCTCCTCGACGAGCGTCTTGACTGCCGCTGCTACAGCTTTCCACTCAGACGAACTTGCAGTTTTGGCCAGAAACAATCGAAACGGCCCTCACGCCGCCTTTTCGGGGTCGGATAATAAGCCTTGGCTGGGAAGAGGTGGGCTCTTGTGGCTGTCCCCGAAACTGCCCCTACCACCAGGCGCCCATACCGCGTTTGAGCTCCCCCATCATTCCGGGAGGAGGTTCGAACTTCAACTTGTAGACCTTCCCGCTCGGATCCGGAGCCATCTGGGTAATGGCGGAATGAATGTTCGCCTGGAACCTCATTACAGCGTCAGGGTCACTCCGCCATCTTCGTTCTACGAGCCTGACCTCGCTCCTCCTATGAAAGGAAGGGGGGATATCGAGCATCGAGTTGAGCATGAACCGCGCCCGGACCTCATCGTTGCTCATGATGCCGACCGTGAAGCTTTGTGGATTCTCAGCGCCCTGATTCTCATCGGTGTTGATCACTATGTGCCCGTACAGCAGTACCCCAACCTGCGGATCGAATTTGCGGACCATCAAATAGCATGTGGGTTGACTGCCACTCCCATCTTTGGGAAGGAACCAGATGCGGAACCTGTCGGCAAGCGCGTTCCACTCACCTCTGGCGAGGTGGCCTAGGTCGATGTCCAAGGGGGAGAAGGGGACTCCGACCACCAGCGAGTAGACCCTGGCGCCTTTCATCGAGAGATAGGCTTCTAGTGGGACCCTCAAACCCCACCACAGCCGCCGGCTCTTCTTAACGACCAAGGAGGGGCGGATGCCTTATCTGCACGCGGTTAAGGAACCGGGCGAAAATGAACGACGGCACAAAAGCATGGCTCAGATCCGCCTATCGCGAGTTCTATTTCCATGGAGCTGATGAGATAGAGGTGCCTGACGACCCCGAAGCCAGGGAGTTCGGCTACATCCCCTTCGGCGGAGGTATGATCAGGCACCTCTCCTTCAGGACCCAGGGCGAGGCACTGGCAGAGATTCTGAAACAGTCCCCGTCGTCGGTCTACTGCTCGAACGCTCGATATGAATATCCCGCCAGGCCAATCGAAGAGAAGGGGTGGCTGGGCGCCGAGCTGATCTTCGACATAGACGCGACCGACATCCCAACTGCCTGCAAGAGAGGTCATGACCTCTGGTACTGCGAGAAATGCCACGCGTCGGGGAAGCTCCCCCATCCCGAGAAGTGCACGAAGTGCGGAGGCCCAGTGGCGGAGTTCCATGGCAAGTGCGAGATGTGTCTGGACGCTGCCAAGGATCATGCCATCCGTGTCATCGGCTTCCTCGTGAACGACTTCGGGGTCGAACGCGAGTTGATCCGGCTCTATTTCTCTGGCAACAGAGGCTACCATCTCCACGTTTTCGACAAGAGGTTCGAGCTGCTTGATCAGGCCGCTAGAGGGGAAATTGCCGAGTATGTACGCGGGTCAGGTCTTCCTCCGAACCAGACGCTGGCGTCGTCCCTCAGGCGCAGGCCCCCAACTGGACCGCAGGGGGGTGGGTGGACAAGGAGAATCACTGGATACGTGGACGAACGAAGACAGGATTACGCCGGCACTCTCCAGAAGCTCGTGTCTGAGGCAATATCGTCACAGCGTGCGATGGTGGACTCCTCAGTAACGACTGACATCCACCGCGTTTTCAGACTATGTGGAACCCTTCACGGAGACACTGGGATGCTAAAGAAGAGAATCGAGTCAGCAGAGATCTTCGACCCGCAGGAAGATCCTGTGGTACTAAGCGACAGGCCGGTCAGGGTCAAGGTAGAGTTTTACCCCAAGTTCAGGATGAAGCACAAGGACTTCGGCCCCTTCCCCAAGCCGGAGACGGTCGAGCTACCCTCCTACGCGGCGGTCTCGATATTAACCCGGGGCCTCGGGGAGGTCGCAGTGTAAATGGGCGAAAACACCCTTGAATACTTGAAGAGGAGGTTCGATTCCGAGTCCGCGTCAGATTTCCTCCTCCCTCTCCCTACCGACTTCTACTCGAGCCTCTCAGCCTACAGCCAGAAACTGAAGAGGGCGGCGAGCTCCGGCGCCTCGGAGGTGTCTGTCCACCTAATCGCCACCCAGTTGAGGATGATTGAATCAATGGTGAGGCAACTTCTTCGGCTCAGGACAAGGAAGGCCATGCTGCAGAACGCCCTCCTGCAGCTCCTGCCCGAGGAAAGGTATGTCTGCTCTGCCGAGCAGAAGTTCCAGAGGCGCTTCCAGACACTCGTCGACGCGGTCGCCTCCGGCCAGCCCTCGTTCGTCGAGTTTGCCCATCTCAGCGAGTCTCAGAGGAACATCACCGTTAGGTTCGTCAAACACATCAACGAGCTCGTGGGGCTGGACATGAGACGTTACGGGCCCTACGAAGCAGACGATGTAGCCTCAATCCCTGCCGCAAGCGCCGACATCTTGATTGCAGGGGGCGAAGCTGTGGAAGTCTACACCAGAGACGACGTCTGATGTCTGCGGTCAGACTAACAATCAGTGACCACTTGAAGTGCACTGGCTATTTATCCTGACGCAGGGTTCGCCACCCCTGCTGACAAGAGATGAACGCCATCGAGGCCCGGGGCCTAACGAAGGTCTACCCGCCGTCAACCAGAGCTGTCGACGGAGTCTCTTTCACCGTTGGTTCGGGAGAGATATTCGGGTTCTTGGGCCCCAACGGCGCAGGCAAGACTACCACCATCAAGATGCTCACCACCCTAGCGTCCATCACCGAAGGCTCCTGCACAGTCGCAGGATACGACGTGAAATCAAACGAAGCCGAAGTCAGGGCGAGCATAGGACTCGTCCCACAGGACGCTGCAGCCGACGGCGACCTCACTGGCATGGAGAACCTCATGCTCAGCGCGAGGCTCTACAAAGTCCCTGACGAGGTCGCAAAGAACAGAGCAGACGTCCTACTCGGCATGGTGGGGCTGAAGGATGCCGCAGGCAGGCTCGCCCGGACGTACTCCGGGGGGATGAAGAAGCGGCTGGAACTCATAGCAGGGCTGATTCACAAGCCGAAGGTGCTATTCCTTGACGAACCGACTCTCGGTCTCGACGTTCAGACGCGGACTGCAATGTGGGAATACATCAGGGGCATCAACGCGGACGAGGACACGACCATCTTCCTTACCACCCACTATCTCGAGGAGGCGGATTCTTTGTGCGGAAGGGTCGCCATCATAGATCACGGGCAGATCAAGGCCCTCGACTCGCCTTCGGCTCTGAAAGCGAGCTTGGGGGGCGACGTGCTGGAGGTAGAGCTGCCAGATGGGCCGGACGTTTCGACCGAGCTCTCGTCCATGGAAGGTGTGAGCGAGGTCAGCAGAAGCGGTAACGTGTACTCCCTGAAGTTGGTAAACACAGGGAGGTCCCTGCAGGAGATATCAGTAGGGCTGTGGGGGCTAGGCCTCAAAGTCATAGATTCACGAATCACCAAATCTAGCTTGGATCAGGTGTTCCTGAACGTGACTGGGAGATCAATCAGGGATGAAGTGGTCGACAACGGCGACGCCGTGGTTGCCAGGGCAAGAGCGGAGCGGACACGAAGTTGATGTCAGAGACCAAGGAACTGATGGTTCGCGACCTGAAGAAGTGGTTCAGGTCCCCTGCTTGGCTATTCGCATCACTCGTCCAGCCCGTCCTCTGGCTCGTGCTGTTCGGCAACGCCTTCAATCCCACGAGCATGATACCTTCCTTCCCCGGCAGCGTCGCTATACAGAAACAGATCCTCCAGTCAACCTTCGGTGGCGCCCCCAACTACATTACATTCTTGACCGCAGGAATGCTCTGCTTCTTGGTCGTGACTTGGGCTATGTGGGCAGGTGGCCCACTTGTAACCGACAGGTCCCTGGGCTACCTGAACAAACTGCTTGTTGCGCCAATCTCTAGGACTGCCATTACCTTTTCCTTGCTCCTCTCCAGCATCCTAAAGGGGGTCCTACTCTCGGGGATACTCCTGGTGGTAGCGCTAGTTCTGCCCGGAGGGTTGGTCTTCGCGAACAGCTTTGATGTGGTCGACCTCTTGGGCATCTTTGGTGCTCTGACGTTGCTTTCCGTCGGGTTCCTGTGGCTATTCATGATCATCTCGGTAAGGGCAAAGAGATTCGAGACGCTTGCCGCCATCGGTAGCACCTTGGGCCTTCCACTGCTCTTCGCGAGCAGCGCCCTGCTACCTGCTGCGTCGATGCCGGCGTGGCTGAGCGAAGTCGCGGGGGTCAATCCGATTTCGAAAGCAGCAGACATCATCCGCTACCTCATAATCCAAGGTTCGATTAGCGGGACAACCCTCACTACGGTCGCCTCTGACTTCACCTACCTTGGTGTCTTCGCGGTTATCTGCACGATTCTAGGAGTCTTCGCTTCAAATCACGGCCTGAGGGTGGAATGATGACAGCTAAACATGGCCTAGCGTTAAACGCACCGAGGAGTTGCTGAGACAGATGGGCGATATTACGATTAAACCGGGTACCATCGCCAGGTTGGGCAGGGTCGACGGAGGGCTCAGGGTCGGGCGCAACGCCACCATCAGAGCGGAGTCGGATGGGAAAGTCGTCGTCGCCAACGGCGCATATTTCGAGTGTCCGGTCACCATAGCCTGCGACTTCGAATGCAAGTCGATGAAAGTAGAAGGGAAGGGTTTCGGTCCAGCGGGAGACGTCATCGTCAGAGGCGACCTTGAGGTCAAAGGGGACGCCGAGCTTGATGCCTCGGTGGAGATAGAAGGGGATGTCACAGCCGAACGCCTCGACATAGGGGGCCACTTGGAGTGCAGGTCGGTGACTTCCAAGATGGTTCGCGTAGGCGGTCATCTGACAATGAGGGGGAATCTGAAGTCGGATGACGTCGACGTCGGCGGCCACATGAGGGTCCACGGCCAGGTCGACATAGCCAACCTCCGCGGGGGAGGTCACGCGGAGATAGGAGGGGGCACCATACGGGGGGAGATTAAGGTGAGGGGTCACTTCGAGACAAAGGAAAAACTGGCCTTCGGAAGCATCAACGTGTTCGGGGAGATGAAACTCCCGGCAGGGAGCACGGGCGATCGGCTCACTGCCTTGGGCAAAGTCAAGTTCGAAGGGGACGCATCATGCAAGGTAATGGAGGTGAACGGAGTAGCGGTTGTGAATGGCGACTGCTCGGTCGAAAGCATCAAGGTGAACGGGAAGCTCTTCGTCGACGGGTCCCTGGCGATTTCTGAGAAGGCGGAGATCTTCGGCTCTGCGGAGGCAAGAGGGAAGACGGAATGTGGCGCCTTGGCTGTCGGTGGTAGGCTCGTCTCTGACAGCATCGTCTCACGCTCTCACGCCGAAGTGGCAGGGGAGGTGCGGACCGCAAGGGGACTAAAAGCCAAATCGGTTCAGATTGGAACCGGCTCGCGGGTCAACGGACCGATCATCGGAGAGACTGTCGAAATCGGCAAAGGGCTCGACCTCGGTGGTTTCTGGGCCCACGCAACCACCTGGCGCTCGGTAGGACGTCCAACCAGGGTCGACGATGTCTACGGCAAGGAGGTCACGATTGACAGGTATTCGAGAGCCAAGAGGATCTTCGCCCAAGTTGTAAAGATGCAAGGGGGCAGCATGGCGGACGAAGTGAGTTACACCGACGAAGCAGATGTCCCACCTGGCGTCCACCTAGAGGGCCCCGCGAAAAAGGTGGCCACGCTCCCCGACGCTCCTCTCTAGGGAATCAATAGTGAGTGGAGGACACTCATGTGAAAAGTAAAAGCTCCAAAAGGTCGAAGGCGGACCTCTACGCCGAAATCTTGGAAGTTATCACGCACTACCCCGAGGGCGCTCGGATAACGAAGCTCTCCTACGGGGTCGGGGTCCCGGTAGACAGGCTGAAGCTCCTTGTAAACAGGCTATGCTCCTACGGGCTGGCCACCAGGTCAGAGGACGACGAAGGGATGTCATACAGAATCACCCCCAGAGGCTTGGAGTTCCTCGACACCTTCTGGAAGATGAAGGGGTTCCTCGAAGAGTTCGGCGAAGAGACTTCTCGCGGTCAGCTATAGCTGCGCCATGTGTGGTTGCATTTGGCGCACCTGTAGAACTGCGTCGGCGGTTCATCTCCGCTTCTGGTTTGCAGGAACCACCAAAAGGCCTCGTTATGACCGCACTTCGGACACTCGATTTTAGTGGTCGGGAGGGAGTTGAGCTTCGCTTCCTTGTCTCCTACGACTTTGATTTGAGGAGTGTTGGAGAGCTCCTCCTCGGTCGACTGCTTCACTGTCTGAGTCGGAGGCTTGCTGCTATATCCGCAGTTGTCGCAGACCAAGGTGATTGTGACTTCCTTTGCTCCCTTAACCTGCTTGAGCTTAAGACGCGTACCGCACTTCGGGCAGAACTTTAGCGTCAGGCGGACCCACCGCCCAGGGCTTTCTTGACACCGTCGAGTAGCTCTTGGGTGGTCTCCATGGCTCGCTCCACGCTATTGGAAAATGCCTTCTCAGGCTTGATGCGCTGGGCCCTCACCTTCAGAACCAGCTTCTTGATTAAAGGGTGTGGAGGGAGCACGCCTGCGAAGGTGACGCTCTTCTCCTCGAGGAGCTCGTGGTGGACTATCTCGGCCAGCGAGTAGTCTTCACCTGTGATCTCGACCGTCAGGCCCTTTTCGTCCTCGGTGGTTGTCTGGACCTGCAATTTGCCTGACGGCCCCTCGGATTCTTCATTATAAATGTACGGAAGGGCCCGTCTCATGTCTGGCGTTTTATCCAGCTGTCAGGGCTCGATGGGGGTCGTTCCGAAGTCGTTGGCAAGCTTCCTTTCTTCCACGTTCCCGCACTCGTCGCACTTTGCGCGGGTGGCGCTCCCTCTCAAGAGGGGTTTGCCGCAGCTGCCGCAGAGGGCATAGACGACTCCCATGTCTGGCTCGTCAATTGTCAGATGGATCATCCCGTTGACGAGGCTGAAGACTCTACACCTCACGATGTCACCGGTCTTGACGGGGGTCGTCCGCCGGGTGCCGCGACCGCCTCCGGACAGTCCCCTGAGTGTGAGCATCCCTGAAAAGTCCTTGTAGGTCGGCTTTCCGTTAAGGAAGTAGATGTGGACGTTGGCCGAGTTTGCCTGAACCGCCTCCACCTGCCCGGTCACCCAATCATCTACCTTGATTATTTCAGGCCCTGCTGCGGGTTTGACCGATATCTCCATGCTCTTGGCATCCTTGAAAACGGAGCCGGCTCTGAGAGCCCTAATGAGCCCAGAGTCGTCATATGTATTCGGGCCTGGCAGGAACTCCTCTGATACAGCAAGCTTGTCCCCAGGCAGTGCGTCCGCGGCTTTCGCTTTGACTTCTTTCATCTCTTGGTCAGACCCACCGTGAGCTCAATCCACTTCGGCCTCTCGAGGAACTCCCCCGCCTCCCTCCCCTCAATAAGCGCCACTAAAGCGTCTGCCTGAGGAATTGAAAGAACGGGCCTGTCGAAGGTGAATCCATCGACCGATATCCTCGGGCAGGCCGTTTGTATAAAGGCCTCAATTTCTCTATGGGGGGCAAGGCGTTCCGCTGTCACGTCCCGCATCGCCAGCTGAATCACCTTCCTCCCGCTCATTTCTAGCCGGTTCGTAATCCACCTGCTCCTTCCGACCATCTTCTGCCCCTCCTTCAAGCATGTAATAACGCCGAACACTCGGGCGTCCAGGGCCTTGTAAACTGCGAGGACCGCCCTCTTCTTCCTCTCTTCGGCCGCCTGTTGCATGTCGGTCACCTCATTCATATAAGGATCGAGCATGAAAGTCGGCTTCCCCGTGGCTAGGGCGAGTCCGACGGCATGGAATTCGCTCTCACCGAGGAAAGCGAAGGCGTCTACCTGTTCCCGAATCGGATAGGACGTCGAAAAGTCGCAGCCGAATACCTGTCCTTCAAGCATCAGGTTGTTCCCCCTCCCAACCGACACCTGGAACCCCTTCGACTCCAGCCTCTCCTTGACCGGCTTGAGCTGCTGGAGGTGCTGGCTGAAGGTGGCGAGCCCTATGCGCCCGTATGGGGCCAGGACCTTGGCTGCTGTGTCGACCACTTCCCCGAATTCCACATCATCCGTGGCATCCACTAGGTAGGTGTAGTCCCCAACCTCGTTCACGGCCGCGTTGTGTCCTATGTGTAACGCTAGGTCGGCCTGGAGCTTCTCGACATCATCGTCGATCGTGTCGCATATGCCAAAGCAGCTGTCCCCCGAGAGGATGCTGGTGACGTCGTACTTCTTCTTCACCCTCTCCATGAGCTCTTTGGTCTGCCTGAGCAGCCCTCCCGGTGCGTTCACGAGGACCACCCTGGGTTTCTTGGCTTCGATTATGTCGAAGACCTTCTTCTCGTCAATTCTGACGGTCATAAAACTAACCTCCGAATACCTCGGTTCTCTGGCTCGGCCTGCGTGGGCCCGATATATACTTCTGGTGGAGGAGACGATTCCACCATTTGGGGAGGCTCTCTGGTATCACGTTACATGAAACTTGTTGCGTCCGTCTCTATGCGCTCGTTTGGGCGGCGGGCGCAACTGCGTGTTCCAGCTTGACGATTTCGACCCTAGTCTTCATGGGCAGCTTTGTCGCTGCGGCCTTCATAGCTTCCTTCCCTTTCTCGAAGTTCTCCGCCTTCAGGCTTAGCTCGAGGACTGTGCTTCCTATTTCTACTCGGGCGGCTAGGCCAATTGGCTTCCCGAACGCCTTCCTCATGCCTTCCTGGAGCCTGTCAGCTCCCGCTGTGGCTATCATCTTGTTCTCCCTGAGGACCAAGTGCGGGTAGGTCACCACCTTCAGGTAGAAGTTCTCCTCACCAATCAATGTGACTTTCTTGCTGGCGGCCACTCTCGCTGCCTCCAGCGCGTTGTGCCTGATTTGGACCCTTCCCTCTGAGATCAGCTTGAACATGTAATCGTAGTCGTCCCTGTACTTCCCCGTGGTGAAACGGGCAACCTTGGGGTTGGGTGCGCCGGGGGCGAATTTCTTGTTATAGAACATCCCCTTTGTTTCGCGATAATTCGAGCCATGCACCTTGAAACACCCTCAAAAAAAGCGCCCTGAACATCCCTAATTAAGTTTCATGGAGTCTCTTTTTGTTAGACCGTGAAGTGGTAACCCCCTACCAAGGAAGAAAGGGCTTGAATCAAGGCGCATCCTGAGCACCATTAGGCTCTGAAGACTACAACTCGAAGGGCTTCTCTCTCTTTTCTCCTATCCCTCTTTCCTCGGGGGGCTTGTACTTCCACCCGAGTAACATGCCGACGTCCTTCTCCGTCTTCGTCTTGATTAGCCTCGGAGGCTCTTCGCGCGTCCAAAGCCCTCTCGAATTTATGATTAAGCCCCTATCTCTCGCTTTGATGGTCATCCCAATGGTGTGCCCCTTTGGCCCGGTAGCCCACATCTGGGTCACTCCCCAGGCATCCTCATTCTGGCAGATGAACAAGTTGATCTGGATCCCTCTGTAGATGAAGTTCGAAATCGTATCCCCGAACGAAGTTACCCTCCCGCCAATTTCTGTTACTCTTTTGATGACCCTGTCCTTCCACGGCCCGAAGCCCTTCCCCTTCGGGACTACTGCGAAATCGATGTCATGAACGATAGGCTTCTTTCTCCTGACACTTCCCGCGAGAAGGTGCCTCTTGTACAGGTCCTTGGTCTTGGAGAGGAAGTCCAACGCAATCTCCCGGGCGTTCTCCAATCTGACGTCCTTCTTGAAAGACAAGCCGCGGACCTCTATGGAAGCTGGGAAGACAGACACTCGTCCGGGGTCTTATCATGCCTTATCCTGAGAATGAACGGTGCTCTCAGTTTCCTGTCCCTTGTCACCTCCTGGAATCTCACCTCGATTACCGTCCCCTTCTTCACCTTACGCGGATCCACACGCTCAACCATTGACCCCACATTCCCAAGCTCCACTACCTGCCCATTGTCATCGTAGACACCGACGGACCAAGATCTAGGGATCCCAGTGCTCCTCATCTCCTTGGTCTCCACAATTCCAGTGACGAAGACGTCCAGTGTATCGAACTTCTTCAGCTTTAGCCAGGAGGCCGCCTGGCCGTAGCTCGATTGGGGGTTCTTCACCATAACCCCTTCCCGGCCGTCCTTCACCGCCTCATCTCGAAGCTCTATGATTTTCTCCGAGGCCCTCGCAAGGGTATATTCCACCTCGAGCCCTGACCCCTTTAGAATCTCATGCAGCACTTTCTTCCTCTCTGTCAGAGGTTTGGATCGCATGTCGCGGTTGTCGACTTGGAGAACGTCGAAAAGGAATAACCCCTTCGCCTCCCTGGCAACATATTCTCCGTCCAGAATCATCCGGTTCGGCGCGTGGAGGAACTCGGGCACCCTTGAGAAAACCTGAGGGGTGCTCTTCGGAGTATAGATTCCTCCATGCTTGCTTGAGATGACGAGCTTATCCCCGCTCTTGAAGAGGAACACGCGGATACCGTCGTACTTCGTCTCAACAAAGCTTGGAAGAGGGTTCTTCGTCAACCATTTGCCAAGCTCGAGCTTGACCGCCTTGGAATAGTTCTCCTGGACGTATGTCGGGAGCTCTTCGCTCAATCTATTTCGAGAGGGTTACCTTGGGCTTCTTACGAGCCACGGGCACAGCTGGAAGCCTTGACGCCCCTTTCTCCTCCACCAGGGCCCAGGCATCGTCGAGTTTGAGGATTCCTTCGCTTAGCCCCATGAGCAGCCAGAGCCGGCCGTCCTTCCTTTCGTAGGGATAGATTACACAAGTGTAGAAGTTGTACCCCCTCCCCCAGGAGAAGAACGCCACGAGGGCCATGTCCTTCTCGATGAGGTATCTCGCGAGCTGCGTGACCCTGGAGTTCGTCTCTCCCACCTTCTTGTCCGTGTCTGGAGCGAGCTGATAGACTTCCTTGAATTTGTACTCTGACACCCTTTCAATGGGGACGAAGCCATCGCGGTCGACTTCTATTTTCGTGGTCCGTTCGAAAGGCTCCACCTCCTCCCCCTCCTGCTTATCCACCGTCTGGTCGAGTGGGATTTCGATCCATTTTCCTTCAAACTCTAGTTCGTACTTTAGGAAGTACCTCTTTTCGGTCCTGACGGTAATCGGGAAATCCCCCTTGAATCTAACGAACTTCTTCACCTCCTCGGGGGAAACCTCCTGAACATCCAATCGCTCCCCGTTCGGCCCTTCCCTATAGCGGTAGATTCTCGGCACTTCTCTGCTCACAACCTCCTTCCCGCTCTTCTTATCCAGCTTGACAACCTTCACTGGCTGGAGATCACCGTGAGCCTTCGCCCCTCTCAAGTGGTACTCAACAGCCCCAAGCCCGAGGGTGGGTATGTTCAGGCTCAGCACTCCGCGCCACGAAGCGCGGGAGACAGCAGCGCTCTCAGCCTGCTTCTCCACAGCAGAGAAGATGTCCTTCTTCGGCATTCTTTCTCTACGAGACGTCTCGTGATAATTAACGTTGCTGAAGCGAGAACACTTTTCCGATGGCTCGAAACGGTTCCTCCGTGAAAGTGTTCATAGGGGTCTCAGGATTCAGCTACTCCAGCTGGATTGGGAGGTTTTACCCGGAGGGACTGAAGAATGACGAGTTCCTGGGTTACTATTCTAGACACCTAGGGAGCGTGGAAATCAACAGTTCGTTCTACGCCGCTCCAAGCGCGGCCATGGTCAAGAGCTGGTCGGCTAAGACAGCAGAGGAATTCAGGTTCGCGTTCAAGGCTCCCCGGTTGATTACACACATTTTGAAACTCGGCAAAGGCGCATCGGAAGCGAGCACAAAGCTCTTCGCGACCATTGAGGGCCTGGGCCCTCGCCTTGGTCCAGTTCTGTTCCAGCTCCCGCCATTCTCGAAGCTCAACCAAGACCTTCTCCGGAGTTTCCTGACCGAGACCGGCAACATTGGACCAAAGGTCTTCGAGTTCAGGCATCCGTCATGGTTCACAGAATCAATCTACCGTCTACTTGACGAACATCAGACCGGCTTCTGCATAGCCGACACCGAGGACCTTGAGCCAACCTTCAAGGTGACCGGAGGGCTCGCATACTTCCGTTTGAGGAAGGATTCTTACGACGAGAAGGCCATCGACGCTTGGGCCGAAAAAATCCGCAACTCCTCAGACGGGTCGAAGGAGTGCTATGTCTACCTCAGGCACGACGAGACGGGAGAGAATGCCGCATTAGCCCAGCGGCTGTCAAAGAGGCTGAAGGACTCCTAGGCTCAGACCTTATTCGTGTTAGTGCTTGGATCTAACTGCGGGTAAAGAGTTCCCTCCGGTGGTCTCGTATCGCTCAATGAGACCCTTCAATATCTCGGCCTCCTCCCCATAGCCCTTCCATTGGTAGAGGAGGTCGCAGTATTCGGCCAGCTCCCTGTACTGAAGAATGCCCTTCGCCATGACGAGGGGGAACGTGCGGAGGACTAACCGGTCTTTCCAGAGGGGGACACCCTTCTAGGGTATCCTGTCGGGAAATCGTTTTCATACTCACATCTCCGAGTTCGTATGCTGGCACTTGGCGTCAATCTGGATCTGGGCGATTATCATTTTTGCCCTAATCTTCGGAATCTTTGTGATCTGGTCAGTACCCCTCGGCGCAGGCTGGGAGCCTACGTCTCGGAGGAAAGTCAGGAAGATGCTTGAGATGAGCGGGGCTGGCCCTTCCGATATCATCTACGATCTCGGGTCAGGTGATGGAAGAATCGTGGTGGAAGCCGCAAGGAGGTTCCACGCCAGGGCAGTGGGGGTCGAAGCTGACCCATTCCGGGTGCTCTTCTCCCAGCTTATGATTTCGATCTTGCACCTTGATGGGCAGGCCAGAATAATCTGGGGGAATTTTTTCCACGTCGATCTTGGTGAAGCGACGATCGTCACGACATTCCTTTCACAGGGGGCCAACCGAAAACTGGAGTCGAAGCTGTTGGCCGAGCTCAAGCCAGGGGCCCGCGTGGTCTCCTACGAGTGGACCTTCAACGGCTGGACACCCATAGCCATGGACGCAGACAATCATCTCTTCCTATACGTGATGCCCGGAACAGCTGTGCCGAGGTAGCCTCTCAAAGCCATGTTCAGGAACACCTTTTCATCCAGGGAGAACCAGATTCGCTCGAATTCGTTCATTTACTTCTATCTGCAGGTGAAGGAGGAACGCAAGACAGGACGAGCCCTCCCTCTTCGGCGACATACCCTAGTCAGGGTTCGAAAAAGAGACGCCGAGAGAGAAGAACGGGTTGTCTGACCAGTAAGTTCTAGTCTTACTAGGGTATGGCGAAAGCCGAAGATGCCCTTCGTCCTACCTCCACAGGTCCTTGAGACAGACGAGATATCGCTCGTCCTCGCGTTCGGCAGGCTGTCTGTTCTCGAGGCGTGCACGGTGCTTGGAAAGACGGTCACACAGGCCGAAGCTCCATGCGAGAGGGTCTCAGTCCTTCATGTAGACCATCTACCGTCGAGATACGTCGCTGAGCTTTCGGGGGCACACAAGTGCGCCCCTGTCACGTCCGTGCTTGATTCTCCTTCTGCGAGCATGACCAGCCTCACCGCCTTCATTGTGCCCTTTCTCGGGGACAAGTCGAACGTCTCCCTCAGCGGATACGAAATCGGGGAGGACGACTACGAAGACCTCGTCAGGTCGATGCTCGACGAAATCAGGGTAGCTGGGCTGAAGAAAGTGAGGCTCCTAAGGCCCGAAGGGAACGAACTTCTCTCCGAACGCATCCTGACCAGGGAGGCCCTCGACGTCGTCGCTTTCCCATATCACGGCGGCATAGCCTTGGGTCCCACCGCCTGGGTGCCGGACTCGGCTGCGATGCGGCTGAGGGGGACTCACAAGCCCTCTCCCCACTCCGATATTTCACTCTCCCCTCGCCTCGCCCGCACACTGGTGAACCTGGCAGGTCTGAAGCCGGGGCAGACTCTCCTCGACCCATTCTGCGGCTCTGGCACCATCCTCGTCGAGGCCTATGCGAAATCCCTCCGGTGCCTCGGGGTGGACAGCAGGGCGTCGCGTGTGCAAGAAACGCGGGAGAACATCCGGTGGTCCATCGGGGGCGTTACCAATCGGGGTTACGACATCAGGAAGGGAGACGCCAGGGATCTGGCACGAATGCTGAGGGGGACCAGGGTGGACGCCATCGTTACCGAGCCGCTCCTGCTTCCACAGCTCCACGCGCGGCCCAAGACATCCACTGCGCGGGAGATGGTAGGGGAATCAGCGAACGTCTACAACAACGCCCTCGCATCCATGGCCGAATCGATTCACTCCGAGGGGAGGATAGTGGTGGTCGTCCCGGTAATCCAGACCATGGAGGGGGACGAGGTAACGCTGACACTGGAGGGGAGGAAGCTGGGGCTGAGGCTCTACCAGCCAGGGCCCGTGGGATTCGAATATCCTGTGCGTCTCTCATTCGAAAGCACCCGGTGGGTCAGGCGAGCAGTCTACGTTTTCGAGCCTCGTTCCTGAGACTCCTTGATGGTTGTGACTGCCCTCCTGAAGACTCCTGAAAGGAGGTTGAGCTGGGCGTCCGCGATTCCGGACGAGGCGGCTATCCTTTTTGCGACTTCGAACAGGTTCTGCGTCTTATGCCCAGGAAGCCTCGATGCCTCAGCGAGCTCATAGAAGCTCCGGGCGAAGACCTCTCTCGCCACCCTCCCCTGCATCCCCTTTCTTACTTGGCTCCCCCTCGACGCGATATACAAGACGATGGCCGCAGCATGCCCGATGTTCAGGGCCTTGTAGGTGGGCGAGGTGTCTATCGTCAGCGTGACATCGCAGGCCCTGACCTCTTCGTTCGTCAGCCCCGTGGTGTCCCTCCCGAAAACCAGGGAGGAACTCTTGGCCGAAGACAGAATCCCGTGGAGGCGGTCAGGACCCACCACCCTCCTGATCACATTGGATTTCTTAGAGGCCCTGACAGCTGTGGTGGCGACGAGCAATTCGTTCTCCCTCCTCACCTTCCCAAAGCTTGTGACGATGGCATGGTCGAGCACGTCAGCGGCGTGAGAAGCGTAGATGGCGGCCACAGACAGGTCGACCTTGGGCTCGACCAGGTAGAGCTTCTCGACCTCGAAGTTCTGTACAAGTCTTGCCACATGGCCCACGTTGACGGGGCCCCTGGGCTCGACCAGCGTGACAGAGACGCCCCGCGGAAGCACGGGTGTCCTCCACGCCAGGATGATAAAGCCGTCACCCGGGTCTCCGGACGCACAGCAGGTAGACTTCGTCTGGGCTGAGAGAGTTGACCCTTCTCCTGCCGAAGCTCCCCGCCCCCCTCATTCCGAGCTCCGCAAGGGCGGAGTCGGCCAGCCTCCTTCTCAGAGAGAACAGGCGGATCACGTTGGTTACCTCGGCCTTCTGAATCCGACGAATGGGGGTGAACGACGCTATCGCGGAGCCTACCCTCGGCTGTGGGGCGAAGGCGGCCCGTGGAACGGACCCGAGCATCCTGACGTCGAAGCAAATCTGCGATAGTGCGGAAATCCCCCTGTAATCCCTGCTCCCAGGAGGCGCCATGATTTTTCTGACGAAATCCTCCTGCAGCACTACCACCGCCCTCCTGAATCTTATCCCGCTCAGCCATTTCACGAATGCGGCCGACTTAGAGTAAGGAAGGCTGGAGACGAGGATGTCGAAATCGGGGTGCGCATTGAAGGCGTCGGCGAGCACGACGCGGGCGCCCGTTCCCCGGACCAGATTGGAAGTCTCTTCGAAGTTGGCCCTGTCGACCTCGTACCCCAGGTACGACGCGCCGAGGCCCGACAGCACCTTGGTGAGGGCTCCTTTCCCTGTGCCTATCTCCAGTACTCGGTCTTCGGGTTTGATGCCGGCCAGTGACACCACCAGGCGTATCACCTCCTGGTCAACGAGATAGTGCTGCCCTAGTTTACGTCTCTTCATTCACTTCTTGACGAATATGCTGACTCTGGAGTCCCCGGCGAGCTCTTCGACGATCCGTTTCGCAATCATTTTTGCTGGCTCCCTCAGCCCCACCCTCTTCTGGACGTCGTCAAAGCTCGTGAATGGTTGCTTCTCCCTCATGTCCACGATTTCCTTCATGAAGGTCTTCCCGATGCCAGGGATGAGCTCGAGCCCATGCAGCCTAGGCGTCAGAGGCTGCAGGTCGTTGAAGTAGGCCACGTACCTGACCTCGTTCTCCCTCACCAAGTTCTCGATTACCGTCGGTAGTGAGGACTTGGCCTCCGGGGACAGTTCCTCATAGGTCAGTTTCCCGAGGACGCTGACTATCTTTTCCCTCCCCTCCTTGCCTATCTTGACTTTCTCTCCCATCTCGAAATCTTGGTTCTCCATCGCCAGGAGCTCCAGCAGGGTGAGCCTCTCTTCCCCTATCGCCTGGACCATGGGGCCCTCGCGTCCCTTAATCACGACTGACTTCCCTCTCGGCATGGAATCAAGCACGTAGGCGTACTCCTCGTACTTCTTGTCTGCTGGTATCAATTCCTAGGATTGGCTCCTGTTTGGCTGCTCTAGTTTGAAGGGGACCTCTTGGTCTCGAAGAAAATCGCAATATCCAACTCGCGTGTCACCCTGCCTTGTGTAAAAGAGGGCTGCCTTGCTATTTAACGGTTGGGCGCACTATGGCTTTGGACGCAGGATTTTCAGTATCTTCTCAAGAGTCTCTGTCGACAGGAGCTTCCTCCATCCCGAGGTGAATGTCCTGAGCTCCTCCACGGACTTGGGCATTATGTTAACCAGCTCCACAGCCTCCTCTTCGCTCAATCCGCACTCTGTCTCCAGTTCCTTGCGCAGCTTCTTCGCAGAGTCGGCTTGGGCCTTCGAGAACTTGGTGGTGTAGTCCAGGGTTCTCTTCTGTATCTGGTCCGCTTTCTCCATGTCGATTTTCGACAGAATCTGGTTCGCCTCCGGAATCGTCAGGAGCTTCTTCTCCATCTTCTCTGACATCAGCCGGCCTCCATGCGGACCACATGCTCTTTCCTGGCCACTAGTTTCTTCACTTTGTTCCCCACATTGACATCAATAGTTAACGCCCTCCTCCCGACTTCGGTCACGGTGCCGACGAGCCCGTTGAACCTCCTGTGCGGCATTCCCTTGACTTGCGCGGGATCGATCTTGATGACGACCTTGTCGTTCGGGGAATAATCTACGAGCAGGCTGCTCAGTCCTTTCTTTGCGGACGACTTCAGAAGAGACCTAGTTCTTCTCCTCGCCCCGTGTGATTTCGGCAAATCCGAATTCCCCTGTTTCCCTGACTCCGCAGATGTCGAAGTTGCGGCAACCGACTTCAGTTTTTAAGACTTCCGACACGGAAGGTGAAACAAGCTCCCCACTGACGAACCTCTTGACTGGGAGGCCCCCGTCCAGCTCCGCCTCTATCATGAGGGACCTACCCTTGGCTTTCGCCGAGGCCCTGTAGACAGTCTTCACGGTGGGCCTGTTGTGAGGTCTGTCAAAGCGGACGACTGCTCTTCTGAACCTCGACTTCAGCTCTGCCAAACCCTCGGCGCTCACCCTGGAAGCTGCCGTAGCCTTGATTCTAGTGACGAACCTGAAGGCGGGCAGGTGGATTGGCTTCGACGGCAGGGTCCTCCCCGATGAGACGGTCACGAGCCCACCTCCGAGCCTCGCGCCGAACTTCCGGGGGAACGATCTCCTCTTTGGGTTCTTCACTTCAGCCACGAATGGCCTCCCTGGGGGATAGACTCGGCTCTCCCTGTCTTCGCTTCCTAGCCAGGTGAACGTCATCTTCTGGCTCCCGCTGAAATCGGCCAGCTTTGCCTGCAGTGCCCCTTCGACGCTGGGCTTACTGTCGAAGCCCGTATTGCGGCACCTCTTGCACCCCGCGCCGCGGCACTGCTCGCAGAAGGACCTCCGCTGAGAAATACCGGCAGGCTTGGTATACCTCCCGTAATAGAACACGGGCCTCGCGGTGACAGACACGTCCCCCACGCCGAAGTCAGCCAGCAATGTCAGGTCGGGCCTCTGCCGGTCGACGCGCTTTCTCAGCACGCCCGAGACTTGGGCGGCCACCAGTCTCGCGGCCTGGGCCTTGATTGTCTCCTTTCCCTTCAGCTTCAGTTCCGACCTCAGCTCGTCTTCTCTTTCCTGGACCCCCTCAGGGACGGTCACGCCGACGGTGAAAGTTCTGAACTGATAGCGCCTCGCCCTCCTAGAGGCCATCTCTGCCACCTTCCCGGTCGTGTCCATCATGCCCTGGCAGACAAAGCATCCTCTCCCCTGGACGATTTCAAACCTGACAGATTCCACACCTTGCCTTTCGGCGCACTTCTTGCAGAGCCGGTAGGTCTGTAGGGCCAAAGGCACCCTATTGTTCGCCCATCCTGCGCATCATCTGACGGAGCTCCCTTCCCTTGCTCGTCTTGACCAGTGTCTTCATCTGCTTGTACCTTGACAGAAGCTCCCTGACGTCCTTTTCGCTGCGCCCCGAGCCCTTCGCAATTCGCTTAAGACGCGACGAGTTAATCATCTCTGGGTCATCCTTCTCTTCACCGGTCATTGACTGGATGATCGACTTGTAGACCCTCACCCTGTCCTCGGCCTTGTCTAATTCCTTGACGTCAACCTGCCCCGAGAAACCGGGGATGTGCTCAAGGACCTTCTTCAATGACCCGAACTTCTTCATCTGTTCGAACTGGACCAGGAGGTCGTTCATCGTCATCTTCCCAGACATCATGCGCTGAGTCATCTTCTCGTCCACGACCACCTCTGCGTCCCTCACCATCTCCATGAGAGACTTCAGGTCCCCCATTCCCAGGAGGCGTCCCACGAACCTGGTGGGCACGAACTCCTCTAGGTCGTCAATCCTCTCGCCCGTTCCGATAAAGAAAATCTTCGCACCCGTCGCCGCGGACGCGGCCAGCGCACCCCCTCCCTTTGCCGCGCCGTCAAGTTTCGTGACGATTATCCCACCCACGGGAGCTGCCTGGTGGAACGCCAGCGCCTGGTTGTAGCACTGCTGTCCAATCGTCCCGTCGATGACGAGCACGGTGTAGTCAGGCTTGACCGCGCTTACCACATCTTTCATCTCTTGTAGGAGCCCCTTCTCCTCCTTGTGTCTCCCAGCCGTGTCTATGATGACCAAGTTCTTCGTCCCCTCGAAGTGCTTCTTGCCCTCTCTCGCGATTTTCACAGAGTCCTTCTCTTTCTCGTCGCTGTACACCTCCACCCCAGATGATGCTACGAGGGTCTTCAGCTGGGCGACCGCCCCTGGCCTGAACGTGTCGGCGGCGACCACCCCGACCTTGAATCCGCGCTTGGTGTAGAGCCGGGCAAGTTTCGCCGTTGTCGTGGTCTTGCCGGAGCCCTGGACACCCAGCATGACGAGGACGTTTGTCTTGTCCTTGCTGAGCTGCGGGCCCCCTTCGCCTCCCAACAGCCTGGCCAGCTCTTCGTAGAGTATCGAGACTATCTGGTCCTTCTTCGTCACCCCGCCGGGAGCCTTCTCCTCGAGGGCGCGTTTCTGGACCCTCTCGGTGACCTCCAGCGCTATCCTGACGTTGACATCTGACTGGATCAGGGCCCTCTGTAGGTCACGAACGAACTCCTTGGTGACTCGTTCATCCACTATATTCGAGCTGACAAGTTTCTTCACCGCCGCTTGCAGGCCCTCTCTCAGGGAATCAAGCATCAAAATTCCGACCCAGTCTCGTCTATTTAATACCTTGAGAGCTGACAGTATCTCAGTGAACTGAGACGCGTGTCGGCACCCTTTTTTCCGGAGGCAAAGACAGCACGTACGCGGCCTGGGTCGCCTCCAAGGAAGACGAACTCGCCTGCCTGATCACTCTCTTCCCCAGGTCAGAGATGTCGTACATGTTCCACTTCCCCAACCTCAAATGGACAGCGTCACAGGCTGAGTCCATCGGTGTACCCATCCTCTCAGAGGAGACAGATGGGGTAAAGGAGGAGGAGCTGATAGACCTGGAGCGCGCCCTCGCGAATGCTAAGCGCAAGTTCGGGCTAGAGGGGATTTACACAGGCGCCCTCGCCAGTGTTTATCAGAAGACCAGGGTCGAGAAAGTCTGCGACCGCCTGTCTTTGAAGTGCATTTCCCCACTGTGGGGTACCGACCCCGAGGTTCACCTGCGCCGTCTGGTTGCGGAAGGTTTTGCCGTGATCGTGGTGAGCGTTTCGGCCCTAGGGCTGGACCAGACATGGCTCGGAAGGATGCTCGACGAGACGAGCATTAACGATTTGGTCGCCCTGGGGAGGAAATTCAGGTTCCACGTGGGGCTCGAAGGGGGCGAAGGAGAGACCTTCGTCCTGGACGCTCCCTTCTTCTCAAAGCGAATCGAAGTTCTCTCTTCGATGAAGCACTGGAGAGGGGACTCGGGTTATCTGGAGATTACAGATGCGGCTCTCGTCCCGAAGGCTACGATGGAGGGGGCGGCCTTGTCCCGAGGATCAAATCGATGGTCATCGACTGCCCTCCCCTGATGATGTGTAACACGAGGGTCTGCCCTGGCAGACAGTATTCGGCGAGATAGGTAGACAGGGCGTCGGTGTTGATCATCTTGGTGCCGTTAATCGACACTATGATGTCCCCGCCTATCAGGTATGCCGACCCCTGCACCGTGACCGTCTGGGTGCCTGCCATGAGGCCCGCCATCTGAGCAGGGCCTCCGCTAGTTACACTCTCGATGAGCACCCCATAGGTGTAATTGGTCTTCTGGAGCGTGGCCAGCTGATAGTTCATGTCAGCACCGGATATCCCCATGTAGGCGTGCATGTTGTAGCTCCCGATTGTCACGAGCGAATTCAACTCCCTGAGTATGGTGTCTGATGGGATCGCGAAACCCACTCCCTGGGAACTTTCGACCGTCGCTGTAGTGATCCCAACCACCGCCCCGTTGGCGTTGAGGAGAGGCCCTCCGGAGTTCCCCGGGTTGATGGCGGCGCTGAACTGAATTACGTTGGCTATGGAGAAATTCCCGGCCAGAGATTCTGATATCGTCCTCCCCAGCTGACTCACTATGCCGACGGTCATGGACCCCGAGAGCCCGAAGGGATTCCCTATGGCGGCCACAGGCTGACCTACCATTAGCGTCGACGAACTGACGACTGTCAGCGGATGGAACTCCGACGGCGGGGCCGTCAGATTAAGCACGGCGAGGTCGCTGTACCCGTCGCTCCCGACCACCGCCGCTGGATAGGCGTCACCGTCTTGGAACGTGACCGTGATTCCGCTGACGTCCTTGACGACATGGTAGTTTGTCACTATGTAATCAGATCCTGAGAAGTTAATGACGAACCCTGACCCGAGAATTGTCGAATTGAAGCCTTCCGACGACGTCGTGCCTTGGACTGTCACGACCCCGACCGAGTCCGTCTGGTAGATTCCTACGGTGTCCAGCCCCAGGACCGTCCCGTTAGAGATTTGGCTCTTCGATGCAAGTTCGTTCTCCAGTTGGGCGTTCTGGCTTTCAAGGGAGTTGATTAGGGACTGGTCGGAGTTGGTGATATTGGTGGTAGTAGTGGTTTCACCCGGACGCAGATACGATACAGTCGCGTAGGTTCCCAGAACGGCGATTATCACGACGACGAAAAGGACTCCCCAGTATTTCGTCCCCACCCCCTTCTGCGCCTCCATTTCTGAACCGTACTCGATGAACCTGCACAAAAACCTATAGCCGGTGGCGTGAAATAATCACTTCCACTTTTCTCTCATGCGGATGCAGAAAGGGCGCTCAGAAGAAAACTCCAGAGAATGGGGTCAAGGAGAGCAGTAGACTCTCTCCTATCGAAGTACGAATGCGCATTGTTCCTAAGACGGAAGTCATCTAAATTGCGGATGGCTGCGTTCTCTACCCGAAGTAGTTCCTTTCGAGCTCGTCCAGAATCTCCTTGACCGAGAACTCCCTGATGTTCAGGGCCTCGGAGATGCGCCGCACTTCCCTGTTGTGTTCGTTCAGGATGTGGAACAGCACCCTGCGCATGTCCCTCCCGGCAAGGTTCTCGGCTATCCTAGATGCTTCCCTCATCGCCTGGTTCCTTACGTCCAGCAGGTCGGCCCGCTCGCTCTCGAGCCCTTCCATCCTGATGTCCACTTCGCTGAGCACTTCCGAGAGCGAAGTAAGGCGCTTACGCCCGTCATTGACTCCAATCGCCCTGTCCAGCATCCTCCTCAACCGGATCACCTCTTCGGAGGATTTGGCTGCGGGCCTCGGCCTCAATGACATTCCTCTTTCGAGGAATACGTTCGGACCAACGTCCATGGTTATGGTAACCCCCTTCGCGAGGGAGTACTTCTTCCGTGGCGGGCCCGCGGGGCTCGCTTCCTTCGCCGAGCTCACCAGTCCCGCATGCTCCATGACGACCAGATGCTTGGCCACCAGGGGTTGCCCCAGGCTAAGTTCTTTGGAGAGCTGCAGAGCATACGCGGGCTCCTGACTGAGCCTCTTGATGATTTTCCGCCTTACCGGGTTCTCCACCACTTGGAGGATTGTGTCGAGCTCTTCCTGTTCCATCGAGATCACTTTAACCAAAAAAGTAGGGAGGACCCTACTTGAGGTCCACCCTCCTTGAATTGTCCGAGAGCTTCGGCGCCCTCTTGGGGAGCTTTAGCTCGAGGACTCCGTTCTTCATTGTCCCGCTGACCTTCTCCGACACCACTTCCTCTGGGAGCGTCAGGTATCTGTGGAAGTAGGAGCGGCTGCGCTGTGTCATTGTGCCATCCTTGCTCTTTGTCTGCTTGTCGACGCTCTTCTCTGCCTTTACCTCGAGCGTGTTGGAGTCGATTTTAACTTCGACGTCCTTCTTCTCGAAGCCAGGCAGTTCCGCCGTCAGCAGGTAGAGGTCGCCACGGTCTTGGAGGTCGACGATTGGCTCCTTCCCGCCCATTTCGGTCCAGAAGGACCGCATCGACTTGGGGAAGAAGGGCTCCATGAACTGGTCGAATGGGCGCATGAACTCCTCGAAGATACTCGGGAAGCCCAAGTTGGGCAGTGCCAGCGCGGTCGAGTCGTCTTCAGGTCTGCGAGACTTGTCTTCGTTCTTCTTGTCTGTCATTCTTTCGCCTTTGGTATATTACCGCGGGTAGTATTCCCTTATAAAACTAGCGCCGCGAAAAATGCGCCGGCGTCCATAGGGTTAACCATTTGACAGAACACGCACGGAGGATAACTGACCCCGAAGGTCGTTTGTCACGGCCGGCTGATCACCAAGGACAAGTTATGCAGCAAAGACAGCTCCATGGCTTGATCACCGGGGCGAGCGCTTTATCGGACCAACACACCTATATTCTGAAACACGTACCATGAACCCGCTCTAGATGAAGGGGTTTTCGGGAAGAGCCGTCTGAGACATCCGATGAAGAGCCAAACCATCGATAGAGC
>DASPVF010000024.1:0-15718 GCA_035622475.1 Nitrososphaerales archaeon | reverse complement strand
AGGGCATGATTAATCATGCCATCTGCGCCTAAATGAAACTCCGCCTGAGTCGGTCGTACACTATGCGTACACAGTCAAACGAAACGATTCGGGGGAATCTCGGTGTCCGCAGATTACTCTCACAGTATTCCTTCAATCGGGTCTCGTAGGTGTCATCATCCTTGCCAGCATAAAGACACACGCTTCACTCTGTTGGAGGTGACCTCGCAGCCACCAGCAAGACTGCGCGAACGAAGAACGCGAACGGAACGAAGCATAGCAACCCCAAGGCGAAGACCACAACGACACTTGAAACGGCAAGAGTTCCCGAGACCAAAATGGGTTGTAGCAGGAGGAAGAGGATCAAGCCGATGAACAGCATGCTGGCCTGAAACAGCAGACCGAGTCCAATCACGTACCCAAGCGCTCTGCGGCGCCAGAGCAACACACCGCCGATGACCCAGACCGGAGTTATGAACAGATCCGACACATGGGTCGCAAGCTGCGGGACGGTCGACTGAGTCTGGCCTGCAACTGCGGTCGCCATGGCGTCGATGGCCTGAAGGAAGAGCAAGATACCCAGCGCTGCCAGCAACCCACCCGTTGCCCTCTCCGGGATTGCTCCCACGAGCCACCTTCGAACAGCCGCTCCATCGACGCTCCTCACCAGCAGGAATGTGGCATACAGACTCAGGGCGACCAGTACGACGTAGACGACGAGGGCTGCACCGAGCGGCATGGCGAGCGCGTAGACGACGTAGTTGTAGAACACAAAGAGCAACGAACCGGGCCAAAGGAGCAGACCGAGGAGCAATCCGCGCCTCGCAAGAAACACGGAAACGAGAATCAGCGGCAGACCGACGAAGAGACTGACCGCGTCGTTCGGAAGAAACGTGCTGAGCAGGTCATGCGTCGCGTAGATGGAGGACCGATAAAGGAGACCTGTGAGCGATGCGACAGCCATTAGCAGGGCTATGACGAAGGTGAGGACATAGAGCGGCCTGAGGTCGTGCCTGATTGGAAGCGTACGTCCGGGGTTTCGGCCATCAGACGGCACGTTCGTCTTGTCTCGCCGGGGCATCTGCTTGGAAGGCTGATAAATGGCTAGTCTAGTCTTGTCACGCTCACGAACGGACCTAAGGCTCCGACAACCAGCCATTCAACAGGATGCTCATACTGTAGAATGAGGCCGAAGAACGCGACCAGACGGATTCATATCCTGCTATTCAATGGTATCAGAGGCTGGAGCACGCTCCGTTCATCAAATGGAGCTCAAAACAATGCCCCGGCCGGGATTCGAACCCGGGTCGCCGACTCGAAAGGCCGGCATACTCTCGACACCTGAGGCTTGACCGGGCTGTACGCCAACGCGGACTCTATACTACCGGGGCTGAATCGAGGCCACCGAGGTCGGCAATTAGAGCTTTCGCCCTAGACAGGCGTGAAGGAACACCACTCGCCCATGTAGGCGAACAGGTCAGTCCAATCACGCTCAGTGACAGCCGAAATCCAACTTATCCGGAAGTTCCCATCCCCGGGGATGTATGAGTTTCTTTGACTCCGCTCACCAACGACCCTGAGGGTGGAGACCGCCTCGCCGGAACTAACCTTCGAATCGAAGTAACGTTTTCTGCCAAGAACGATTGGATTACAACCGTCGACGAGGAAATCCGTAATCATCTCGCAGTTCCCTCTGACTCTCTCCAGTAGGAATGACACCACAGCATGCTCATCAGGCGCCAAAGCGCATCCACCTGAGGCACGTAGCTCTCGCCACCATGATGAAGTCTCCAGCCGAGGCAGAATACAGACGTTCACCTTTCCCTTCGATCCCGATGCCCTGAGATACTTGCCCTTGATGGTTTCCATCGGAGCCTCCTCTTTGGGAAATGAGAGGAGAGCAGGGACAGCGGGCAGTACCGCATCAGATGGATCAAAGGAGGACCAGCAAAGGCCCTCGTCAGAGACCCTGATCGTTCCCTCTCTCGAAGTAGCCACCAGGGCAGCACCCCTCCGGACGACTCCTACCTCAGATAACCTCCTCGCGAGGATTTCAATCTGCACTGAGTTCAGCTTGGGCAGGAGCAGGTAGTACTTCCCTCCCAGCTGGAGCTGGTGCACTTTGAAGCGGAGCAAGGCTTTGCGATTTAGGCACATATAATATATACAAACCTAAATTCTCCCAGACCTAGTGTTAGGGAATGGCGGAAGATAGGGCCATCTCACTGGCTGCGCTTGAGGCGAGGATGAAGTCCTATGCCATTCGCATAGACTCGGCCTTGGTCAGGGAACTCAAGCTCTATACCCACTCCAGGTTCCACGACCCCCTGATGTATGCTATTGAAGGCGGGAAACGGGTGCGCCCTGTAATGCTCATGCTGTCAGCAGAGGCGTTAGGAAGCAAAGACGATTCTGTGCTGGGTGCTGCAGTCGCCGTGGAGTTGCTACACACTGAGTCCATCATCCACGACGACGTGATTGACGAGGAGAAGGTAAGGAGGGCGAAGATGCCGTTCCACGTGAAGTATGGTTACAGTGCGTCCCTGCTAAGCGCAGACTTCGTCTTCGCCATAATCCTGGCGATTGCTGCGAGGTATGACGATAAGAGGATTGCAGAAGAGGTAAGCAGTGCGGCGCTACAGATGTCAGAGGGGGAATACTCGGAGCTGACCATTGACCCCCAAGTCTATAAGTTGACCTGGGACGAGTACATTAGGATCGTTACCGAGAAGACCGCTTCGCTTTTCGAGACGTCGGCGAAGCTCGGGGCGCTGATAGCAGGTGGAGACGAGAAGGATGTCGAGGCACTCGCGGACTACGGAAGATGCATAGGGATAGCTTACCAGCTAAAGGATGACCTGCTCGACTGGAGGTCGCGGGACAAGGTGACGGTAGGTCTTCTAAAGACCCATAGCGAAAGTGAGGTGGTGGGGAAGATGACAGCCCAGGCTGAGTCGTATGCGGAGGAGGCGAAGAGGAGGCTCATGCACCTGCCCAGGAACGAAGCCACGATCCTGCTGGAGGATCTTTCGGACTTCTCGATACTCAGAGATTACTAGGTTGCGGTCGTGTCGGGGCTGAGTCCTAACCGGACTGGCCCAGGATGATGAATGCGATGGCGAACCCATAGATCGCAATCGCTTCGGCAAGGACGACGAAGATCAGCGCCGTTGTCCTCACTTCCGCCTTCTCCGTAACTGCAGCAATGGCTGCCGAACCGGAGGTTCCCACTCCGATACCTGCGCCGAGTGCCGCCAGGCCGAAAGCGAGTCCTGCCGCTAGGAACTGCTGGCCGTTGGCAGCCGCCCCGGGGGTGATTGCGAACGCAGGAGCCGAGAGCACTGACATGAGTGTCACGAGGAAACCGAGGGCGAGGAATATCCTAGAAAGCCTTCGCATTGCCTGACGAAACAGCGCCTTCGATTACCGCTTATAAGCGTAGTGTCTTCAGGTTCGGTTAACTTGGTGGGACACTGTTATCCCACCTCGGCAACTTAAAGCGCTTCGACTTTCTAGGTTTGCTCCATCTCCATCGCTTCAACTACCTCCCGGCCCTGGACGAACCAAAAACAGAACCTGTCTTCACCATGACTTAACATCCGTCTTAGCGTCTAGGCGCTAACTGGTGGCTTCCTCGTGCCTCAGAGGGTATCACTACCGGATGGCAGGTCATGCTCATGAGAACGCCTTAGCTTTTTTGTGAGGCTATACAGCTTCGTTCGAAGGCTTCCAGCCGAACCCGAGATAGGCACCCAGTGTCGACAGGAGGCCCCCCAAAAGCCAGCCAAAAGACGTTGTCGGGATGCCTATGATTGTCCCGATCAGTACGAGGATAGAGCCGTCTCTGACCTTCGACTTCTTCCCTGTGTACTGCAGTGCACCTCCAATTAGTATGACGATGGCACAGGCCACGCCAACGAAAAGGAGGACGAGGCCTTCAGTAGCCGTAAGATTGATCGAGAATACAACGAGCCATTGCGAATAACCGAAAGCCGTGCCGTTGGTTGAATACATGGCGAACCAGGAATTGATTACGAGCAGGGTAGTGACCAGTGTTATGAGGCCCCCAACCAAAGACGAAACGAACGCCGAGGTCGGCCTGTAAGCCACCGGATTACTCCTCTTCCTCTGTTGCTTTTTGGTAGCGGGCATCGAATCCCTCTCCGTATTGCAGGCGAGCGGAAATCAGGGCCTAGACCCTAAGCTTCGACAATATTTTCTTCGGATCCATCCCCGCCTCGACGCCGATGGCTATGGCAGCGAGGTTGCTCACCTCGAATTCGAGGAGCTTGATTAGGCCGAGGATGGTCCCCGGGCTGAGCCCCTGCCACACGAACGCGAGATTGGCGGTGTCCCGCATCTCCTTGGCGAACCCGTCTTCGACCACGTCGATTAGCTCTTCATCACCCTGGGGTCCCTGCATTGAGAAGCGGTACGACGATTCAATCATCTTCACCGCTTCGGACACCGAGTCGGCACCGGCCATGCTGTTAAGGGTCGAGAGCGCGACCCTCTTCGTCGGGATGATGACCAGCTCCTGGACCTCTGCTTCCGTGAGCCCCCAGAGCTTAGCGCGGAGCACGCTTAGCACGTTGTAGGCGTCGACGTCGAGGGCCACCATTTCGCTCACCCCGTTCACGTTCGCGGCCCTCGCCGAGTACAGCTTCGGATTGAGGGAGTACTCCTTCGAAATCGCAGATAGGACCGCATGGTCGATGTAGACGTCGAAGAACCTGATCTCCCCCTTGGAGGCGTACGCCGACATGGCCTTCTCCACATCAGTGAAGAACTCCGTCCCAGACAGCATCGTCACCGCCTCGTTCACATCCTTTGCCGAGAGGACCTTCACTATCAGGTCTCTCCTCCCCACCAGCTCCTCTGCCTTCATGTCAAGATACTCGACCGTCTCCTCATAGCCGCGGCCCAGGGCCCTGGCCTTCAGCGCGAGCTTCAGGTCCCAGGCGATGTTCTTCAGATAGTACAGCTGCAGAATCTTGTACCTCCCCGCCCCCTGCGTCGCGGAGTGGTGAACGACCGCGAGGCGCTCCCTCAGGGTGAGCTCGATCCTTCTGGCGCTGTAGGGAGGGGACAGACTCGTGAGGTTGTCTGCGTAGGGGGTGCTTCGGAGCCTGTTCACCATCTCTTCAAGAGAGACGGACTCCGCCAGCTTCTGGACCGTGGAAGTGTCCAGCAGGGTCCCTCGGAGAGCGAAAGCCTTGGTGCCGACGTATGTCCTGCTTGACAACCATGAAACCCCCCTAACTCTCGCTTCCCGAGGCCGGACGGCTTATAATGATTAATCCCCCGAGAGGACGCGAGGCTGGCTTCCAGTACAGCCCGATTCCCACACGCTTAATAACAGAACTCGGGCGCGGCAGAAATCGCATAGCGCTTGGGCGTCGCCCGTCTATCGAAGGTCACGATAATCTCACCACGCAGCGAATATGAAGACGTGGCCAAGGCATTGGCCGATTTCGAGGACTTCCATCCAATCGAAGGCACCGCTCAGAACTTCGACCCTGGTGTCCAGGAGCTGACCGTCAAGGCAGTCAGGCTCTTCGCCCAGGCGGACCAGGCGGTAAAGGACCTTGACCTGAAGCTGATGCCCGGGCAGATGGACATCGTGTTCAGGGGAGTCAAGATCCCGAGAAGCACCTATGAGGCCTCCACCTGGGAGGAGCTCCTCGACAAGGCAGAGGCACAGCTCGGGCCAATCGCCGAGGAAGTTCGTGCAGAGAAAGTCCTGCTGCAGAAAGCGCAGAAGGACGAAACAGACTCGGAAGCGCTGATGGGGGCGCTGAAGGTCGTATCTGGATTCTCGTCGGACCTGACGGGGCTCTCGGACCTCAATCACTTCAAGGCTGCGGTGTCCCTGGTCCAAAACGAGAAGCTGGAAGAATTCAGCAAGTCACTTCCAGAAGCGGTGTTCCTCTCGCATCCGATCACCAAAGAACAGTCACTCGTCCTTGTGGCAGTGGCAAAGGCGGAGGAAGCGAAGCTTGACAAGACAATTAAGCTGCTGGAGCTGAAGCCTCTGACTATACCCCCCAACTTCCCCCAGAACCCTGCCGAGGCGTACAGCAGGGCCTCCCAAGACCACGGGGCGGCGGTCGCAGCCAAAGAGAAGGCAGAAGGCCAAATGGAAGAGTCCAGGGAGAAGCACGGGACAGACCTGCTGGCGCTAAGGGAGCTGTCAGAGGTGTCCAGGAAGACGCTGGACGAGGCGAGGGTGTCGGGCGGCTTGCAGAGGCTGGCTACGATTTCCGGGTATGTCCCGGCAAAGAAGGAGGCGAAGCTGAAAGAGATGTTCGGCAGATGGATGGTCCACATCGAGCCTGTGGAACGGGGGTCAGAAGAGGGGCAAGTCCCCACACTAATGGAGAACAGGACTGGGCTGGGGCTATACCAGCCGATCACCCTGGAGCAGGGTTTGCCGGCGTCCCACGAAGTGGATCCGACCCCCTTGGTATCCTTCGTGTTCCCAATCTTCTTCGGGATGATGTTCGGGGATGTGGGGCACGGCCTGATACTAACCGCCTTCATGCTGCTCGTCAGACAGAGGTCGACAGGGAGCATGAGGCAGTGGGCTAACATGTTCATCGTCGCGGGGATATCTGCCATCGTGTTCGGAGTCATATTCGGGGAATTCTTCGAGCTGTCCTTCTCCAGGTTCGTCCCAATCCCGGCCCTCATAGAGATAATCCACAGGGCGGCGGGCACGGTGGACACGTTCAACTTCCTGCCGACCCCCTTCGCCGGAATCAACCTCGTGCTGATCATTAGCTTCCTCATCGGGATGGCTCACCTGACGACGGCTCTGGGGCTGGACGTCTACCAGACATACAGGGCCCACGAGCGCACAGAGCTTTGGCTCGAAAAGGTTCCTGTGTTCACGATGTATCTGTCGGGGGTGGGGTACGGGCTGGCTTTCGTCGGTGCGGGGTTCAACTTCAACGTGCTCTCGAGCTCGGCCCCGAACCCTCTTCTCGGCATACCGAACAACGCTCTGGGGGCGGTCTCCATTGTGGTGCTCGTGCCGTCGATGCTTGTCATCCTTGCCGGGAAGAGTGTGGCCATCGCCGCCGGGAGGCTGAAGGAGGGGTCAGTGCTCGGAGCCCTCTCGAACGGGGGCCTGGAGGTCTTCGAGAGGATCTCCCAGTTCATGTCGAACACCATCAGCTACGTCAGGCTTGCGGTAATGCTGCTGGTTCACGCGGCCCTGCTCCTGATAGTCAACCTGCTGCAACCATGGGGGAATCCCGTGATGATAGCGCCATGGGTCATCCTTAATCTGCTCATTCTGGCGTTCGAGGCCTTCATCGTCTATGTCCAGGACCTAAGGTTGCACCTTTACGAGTTCTTCACGAAGTTCTACACGGGAACTGGGAAGCCGTTCAGAAAGATATTCCCGGACCGGTCAAGAATCAGGATAAACTGGCTGTGAACTGCCCACGTCCAAAAGCTGTGGGCTTCTTGCTTCCTCGACCGAACTTGCTTTTCCCTATGACAGGTAGAGGCTCAGTCTCCACATAGGCCTGTTCCAGACCCCTCGCCAGGATGTTCCTGGCTGCATTTACATCGTTGAAGAGACGCGTGCATGTTTCTATAGTCTCGACCATGACAGACTCCGTTGACGAGTTGGGTAGAGCCTGAACTGTAGGTTTGGAAAGAGTGTTGCCCTGGCATATTGTCATGAATCGACTTGGCAAGAGATAGGCCTGCTAATAGGCAAAGTGGGACAAAGTAGTCTCATCAAGGGGATTAGAATGTTGGCACATGGAACGTTCAGGTACTATCCCAAGAAGATGCTTTCCCGCTCGCGCTCTAGCCGGCGAAGCTTGTAACCGCATTCGACGCGAGGTTGATCACCTGCTGGGGGAACAAGCCTATGCCTATGATTAGCCCGACCATTATGGCGAAGATGAGGACGAACCAGAAGGGTTCCTTCACCCTCTCTGCGCTCTCAGCCGGGTCCATGTACATCCGTTTTATGATCCAGGCGTAGTAGCCGAGGCTGAAAGCCGAGTTCAGTATGGCTGCCAGCGCAAGCCACCCGTAGGGGCCGTTGGCGACAGAGAGGACCAGAATCAGCTTGCTCCAGAATCCGCTCAGCGGAGGCACTCCAGCGAGGCCAAGGAAGGCCACGGCAAGGGTGAACGCCGTGATTGGCATTCTCTTCCCTAGCCCGTCATATGCCTTCAGGTCTGCCCGCTTCAGCTGGAGGGTTACAAGCGCAGCGGCCAGGAAAGCGACCCCCTTCATCACGGCGTGGTTGATCACGTGGAAGACGGTCCCAGTCAGCCCCAGTATTGCCGCGGACGAACCCGGAGCGTTCGCGAAGGCCACGAATCCGATGAGGATGTACCCGGCCTGTGCGATGCTGGAGTAGGCCAGGAGCCTCGTCATGCTCTTCTGGGTCAGGGCTGAGATGTTCCCGACGGTCATGGTAACCACAGCGAGAACTGCGAACACGTTGGCCATGGTGAAGAGCGGGCTCCCCGTGACAGCGTAGAGAGTGGTGATGACTAGAAGGACTCGAATGGCGGCAATGAACCCGGCCTTCTTGGTGGCAGCCGCGAGGAGCGTGCTTATGGTCGTCGGGGCGCCTTCGTACGCGTCTGGGATCCACATGTGGAACGGCACTATCGACATCTTGAAGCTGAAGCCAGCCACGAAGAGGAGGGTGGCGACCCCTGCGAGCGCTGACGGGTGGCTGGTGAACCCGGCCACGACGGCAGAAATCTGCGTGCTCCCAGTGAGGCCGTAGGCGAGGCTAATCGCGTAGAGGATGACGGCGGACGACATCGCCCCTATGATGGCGTACTTGACCGATGCTTCGTTGGAATGGGTCTTCTTGTCGAATCCTGCCAGGACATAGGTAGGGAGGCTCATCAGCTCCCAGGAGACGAACAGCATCAACAGGTCCTGTGAATAGGAGAGCAG
Organism: Nitrososphaerales archaeon; assembly: GCA_035622475.1. GTDB lineage: Archaea > Thermoproteota > Nitrososphaeria > Nitrososphaerales > Gagatemarchaeaceae > UBA183. Next base: position 6,796 of record DASPVF010000024.1, on the reverse strand, counting down.
GACCATGCCCAGAGCGGCGAACGAAAGCAGGCTGTAGTAGACGGGCTTGCTGGCGCTCTTCAGGTAGTCGAAGGAAGCCACTGTGACAGCCAGGGTGACCCCTACCGTGACGAGTGCGAACACCCCTCCCATCTGATCGGGCTTTATGAGGGAACCAGCCCACGGGACGGATGTGGGGTGGAGGGTGAACAGCCCGATGAACACCAGGGCGGCGGAGAGGACAAGTGCGAGGACGTACCCCGCCAGGTTCTCCCTCCCCGTTTGGAAGACTTGGAGCAGGGGGAGGAAAAGCCCGGTGCCTGCGAGCAGGCCCACCGTCAAAGTGAGATAGTCTATCATGCTACGGCAACCCCCTGAGGAACTGCGCCACCGGGAGGGCCGGGGTCAGTATCAGGTACGACGCGATGAGCAGGATGACCAAGGGGACGAGGTAGACTGCGAAGGCACCCACGTCCGACCACCCCATGTCGTGGGCATCGTGCCCCGGTTCCGCGGGGGAGAGGACTGTCCTCCTGATCATCCAGAGGAAGTAGCCGGCGGTGATCACGGGGACGAGGATCGAGACCGCCGTAAGGGCATACGCGGAAATGCCAGCGACAATGACCATGAACTCGGCGAGGAAGCTCGCGAAAGGCGGGAGGCCCATTGCAGCCGCCGAGGCGAGGACCAGGATTGCGGCGGTCCGGGGCATCGTCGTCCCGAGCCCCTTCAGCAGAGGTATCTCCCTGGTCCCCGCCTGGTGCTGGACATACCCTGAGAGCATGAAGAGGCTCCCCACCGCGAGGGCGTGGGCGAACATCTGGAAGATGGCCCCCTGGATGCCGAGGTAGCTCCCCGAAATCATCGTGGCGTAGGCCCCGAAGAGGACGAAACCCATGTGGTTGATGCTCGTGAACGCTATCATCTTCTTCAGGTCGCTCTGCAACAGTGCTGCCACCGCTCCGTAGAACATGGAGAAGAGGCCGAGGGCGAGGAAGACCCAGGCGTACTGCGCCGACGCGTCAGGGAAGAGGCCTATGCTGATGCGCAGGAAACCGTAGCCCCCCATCTTCAGGAGCACCCCCGCAAGCAGCACAGAGATAGGGGACGGCGCTTCGACGTGGGCGTCGGGGAGCCATGTGTGGAAAGGCACCAGAGGGAGCTTCACCGCGAATCCGATGAACGAAGCCAGCAGAGGGAGGTACTCCAGGCCGACCGGGATCTGGTGGGCCTGGAGCATCGCGTCGATGGTCGGGATGTCGAAGGAGGGGGAAGGCATCCCCATGTAGAAGTAGAGGAAGCCCAGGAGCATTATGGTGCTCCCGGCGAACGTGAAGATGATGAACTTCATGGCGGCGTACTTCCTTCGGGGGCCTCCCCAGACCCCGATGAAGAAGAACATCGGAATCAGCACGACCTCCCAGAAGATGTAGAACAGGATGAGGTCGAGGGAGGTGAACACTCCCATTATCGCCCCCTCGAACACGAAGATCAGGGAGTAGTATTCGGCCTCGTGATGGTCGATCAGCTTCCTGGAGCCCACGATGACGAGCACGGTCAGGAGGGCGGAGACGAAGATGAGGGGGGAGCTCAGGCCGTCGACGCCGAGGAAGTAGTTGAGGCTGAAGGAGGCGAAGCTAATCCAGCTGTACTTCTCCTGCAAGACGTACGTCCCCGGGGGCATGGCAGGCACCTGCGAGTAGACCTCCCAGAAGACGTACCCCGCGATGAGGAGTACCACGACGGCGAGGCCGAGGGAGAAGTAGATGCCGAGGCGCCTGTTCACCCTGGCCGCCAGGTACACGAAGGGGGCCGCGGCCAGGGGGAGGGCGATCAGGAGCGAAAGTACGTAGCTCATGGCAGTGGGACCCCCACCCCCGCCTGCCAGATTGCGAGGAGCAGGAACAGGACGAGCAGAATGATGCCTAGGGCGAATACCTCGGCGTACTGTTCCACTATCCCTGTCTGGATCCGTCTAAACGCCCTGGAGACGAATTGCGCGATGGAGGCGAACCCGTTGGCGACGCCGTCGACTACATGGACGTCGACCCAGTTCCCCGCCCTGGAAAAGTACACCCCCAGCACAGACCCGAGTTGGTTCACCCTGAACAGGCCTCTGTAGTCGAAGTCCTCGCTCAGCCACACCGAGGCAGCCAGGGGCGCATCGACGAAGACCCTGTAGTAAATGGCGTTGATGTACCATCGGTTGTAGAGGAATGTGTAGAGGCCATGCATGAATCCCGTCTGGCCTACGAATCGGGTCGGGGGCACCCTCCGGGCAATGTAGATCGTGAAGGCGGCCAGGAAGCCTGCTGCAACTATGGCAAGCGTCAATCCTGCCGGCGCCCAGTAGACAGCCCCCGACGGTGCGGGGAGCGAGGCCGACGGGAAGAGCGATGTGATGTAACTCTGGGCGGCCGCCTGAAGAGAGGCGTCTATGTTCAGCGCCGGGACCACTAGGCCGGCGAGGGCCGTGACTCCGATGATTACGGTGAGCCCCGCAAGGATCGTGTAGGGCACCCACATGATGGGGCCCGGCTCGTGGACGTGGTGCCCCTGCCCCTCAACTTCGACCAGCCTCTTGCTTGCGTCACCGTAGAAGACGACCCCAAGCATCCTGAAGGAGTAGAAAGCAGTCATTCCAGCAGTGAGAGCCCCCACTGCGAAGAGGCCGTACTGTCCTGCGCCCCAGGCCGCACCCAGGACCGCGTCCTTGCTCCAGAATCCGCTGAACGGAGGGATCCCCGATAGGGAGGCGACCGCGATCAGCACAGCAGCGAACGTCAGCTTCATCTTGTTCCTCATCCCGCCCATGTCGTTGATGTACTTGGAGTCGGCCGCGTGGATTAGGGCTCCCGCCGCAAGGAAGAGGCACGCCTTGAAGATGGCGTGGCTCAGCAGCTGATAAAGCGCCGCCGACAGCCCGTCCGAGAAGTTGGCCGACAGGCCGGCGACACCGACGGCCAGCATCATGTAGCCGATCTGGGATATCGTCGAGTAGGCGAGGATCTTCTTCAGCTCGAACCCGACCAGTGCCTGGCTGGCTGCGAGCACCGCCGTGAATGCGCCAATCCAAGCCACAGTCAGAAAGAAGGGCTGGACCGCGCCCATGCCGTAGGCAGAGCTGCTGATGGCGATGAAGTAGAAGATCGGAGCGACCCGGGCGACGAGGACGACGCCTGCCTTTACCATGGTCGCGGCATGAATCAGCGCGGAGACGGGGGCGGGGCCAGCCATCGCGTCAGGGAGCCACTCGTGCAGGGGGAACTGGGCGGACTTCCCGACCGCACCCCCGAAAATCAGGAGAGCCACGGGGACGAGCAGGCCGTTCTTGTAGAGGCTCTGGAACCAGTCGCCCTGGTCGTGGGCAAGGGCATAGTAGTTGAAGGTCTTGGAATAGAAGAAGAGGATCAGTATCCCTGCCAGCATAGCCACGTCTCCAATCCTTGTCATGACGAATGCCTTCATGCCTGCCTGCGAAGGGGAGTAGGCCTGCTCCTCCCCCAGGACCCTGTCCCCCCGCGTCCCCACCCAGTCCTTGGTCTCGTCTTTCCAGTAGTGGCCGATCAGGGCGTAGCTGCACAGGCCGACCATCTCCCACCCAATGAATAGGGCGAGGAGGTTGTCCGCAAGGACGATGAGCTGCATGCTCCCGATGAAGAGAGCGATGAAGAAGAAGTACCTGTTGTGGCCTCCGTCGTCCTTCATGTACTCCAGGCTGTACAGAACGATGAGGAAGCTGACCCAAGCGACCACGTTCGTGATTATCGCCGTGTAGGAGTCAGTCAAGACCCCCATGGTAAGCCCCAGGCCGGAAATCCATGGGACGCTCGTCGTGAGAGGCCCGACGTTGTTGACTGTCAGCGGCTGCCCTTCGAGCACGGGGACGAGCATTGTGAAGGCAAAAAAGGCGGACAGAAAAGCGAAGGCGGCCGCAGCGTAATCGCCGAGCCTTCCCGCCTTCCTGAGGGTGGCTGTCACCAGGGCGCCAACGAAGGGGAGGATGAAGATCAGCCAGACGAAATATGACGGGATCGCGTAGGTCAACTCAGGGCGCCCCTCCCGCGCCAAGTATGCCGGCGAAGCTCGTCAGGAACTTGGTGACGAGGTCCGGGTAGATGCCTATGAGTATCGATGCAACGACTATGGCCAGAAGCGGGAGAGTCATGGTCAGGGGTGCGTCCTTGACCCCGTCGAGCCCGGGCGCAAGCTCCCCGAAGAAGATCTTCTTGATGGGCCAGAAGGTGTAGGCGACGGTGAGGAGTGTTGCAATTATCCCGAGCAGGGCAACCGCAAGGTACGTTGACGAGCCAGCCGCGCCCTGCGAGAATATGCCTGCGAACATTATCCACTCCGCCTGGAAGCCGCTGGTCGGCGGCACAGCCGAGAGTATCAGGGCCCCCAGGACGAAGAGTGCCGCCGTGAATGGCATCTTACCAGCAAGGCCCCCCATCTGCTTGACGTCCCTGAGGCCGGTCTGCGTCAGCAGGATTCCCGCCACCGCGAACATCACGAACTTGCCGAGGATGTGGCTCCCGAAGTAGAAAACGCCCCCGACCGCGCCCAGAGCAGATGCGCTCGCCAGGCCGAGGATCGAATAGGCGTTCTGGCTCATGGTTGACCAGGCGAAGATGTACTTGATGTCGTTCTGGGCGATGGTGACCGCGCCCCCGTAGAACATCGTCAGCACGGCCCAGGCCATCAGCGGGAGGCTGAAGGAGTGGAAGACTGTGGGCATGTTGAAGAAAAGGAGGCGCGCGATGACGTAGGCGCCTATGCCGGAGACAACAGCCATGGTGGGCGCGAAGGACGTAGGGGGCTCGGCCTCGGTGATCGGGAGCCACATGTGGAGCCCGAAGACAGCCATCTTGACGAGCCACCCGACGAGTATGAGCCCCGCTATGAGATAGGCCCAGGTGCTTGTCTGAATGCCCCCCAGTGCCGAGATGTCGAACGAGCATCCTGCCGCCGTGCTGCACGTCGCGGAGTAGGCCAGGGCGATGCCTGCGAGGAAGACAAAAGCTCCGAGCTGGTTCCATATGATGTAGATGATGCCGACCCTCTCCTTCTGGACGTAGCCGAAAAGGCTGATGATCACGAATGTCGGGATAAGGACGAGCTCAAGGAAGAGGTAGAGCTCTATCAGGTTTGTCGAGAAGACTATGCCCACCAGGCCCGCGGAGACGAGCAGGAAGTTGGGGTAGTAGATGCCCATCCTTGCGGGCTTCGCCTCGCCGTAGAGGTTCCTGAGTCTGTTCTCCATATAGGGCATCGAGTAGACGGCCGTTGCCGCCAAGACGAGGTTGACGAGTATCGCCACGGGGAAGCTCAGCCCGTCGGCGAGGAAGCCGAAGGTGAGCCCGGCCGTGGGGGCCCAGGTGTAGGATTCCGCGATGGGGCTCCCCCCCGAGAAGAGCTGGGACCAGCCGAACCCCACCAGGAGGAGGGTTGTAAGAAAGAGAGATGCGAAGGCAATCCAGCCCACGCGCTTTCCGAGCCAGGGAGCCGCAAGGTAGCAGAGCGCTGCGCCTATCAGCGGTACGACTACCGATTGCAGAAGTAGGTATTGGACCACTTGTGCCTACTCCAGGAACTCTTGCAGGCAGGGACGCGGACCGAAAAGAATCACTCGCCTTACCCCTCCAACGACTTCAGCTTACTCACGTCGACGTCTCTGTGAAGCCTGTAGGCAACGACCACGATGGCGAGTATCACCGCCGCCTCGGCCGCCGCCAGGGCGATGGAAAAGAGGACGAAGGTCTGGCCGAAGGCGTTCGGGAGGAGCGTCTGGGAGCTCCCTTCGAAGGGGAGGTACTGGCCGAATGCGACGAGGTTCAGGTTGGCTGCGTTGATCATGATCTCGACCGCGAAGAGCAGGCGGAGGGCGTTCCTCTTCGTGACAAGCCCGTAGACGCCTATCCCGAAGAGCATAGCCGAAACAAGCATGAAATCGCTGAGGCTGTTCAACGACCGGGTTCCTCCCTGTCGGCCCTCGAAAGCGTGAGGGCTCCCACGACCGAAGCCGCAAGGACTAGAGCCAGGACGAGAAGGACGGGCGCGTCGCCTGTGGAGATGAGTTGCCCGATATCCACGAAGGTCGCGCTGTTGGAAATGGTGGTGTACTGGTTGAGGTTGGTGTCGAAGGCGGCGACAACAAGCGCGACGGTGATCGCGAGTCCCGTCAGTGCTCCCGCGATCGTGGCGAGGGACGTTGCGGGGGGCTCCTTGGCCCACTTCTCCTCCCTGACGAGCATCACCGTGAACAGGATCAGCACAGCCACCGCGCCTATGTAGACGGCGATCTGGAAGACTGCCACGTAGGGAGCGTCGAGCAGGAAGAAGAGGGCGGCCACACCGAAAAGTGAACCTGCGAAGCCGATGGCGCCGTAGATTATCTCCTTGGCCTCGAGGGCTACTATGGCGCTCCCAACGGTCACGACCATCATGCTGTAGAAGACCGCGTCAGCCGTACCTCACCACCCCCTTCTCGGTGTCGAATTCCACCTTGTACTTCTTCCCTTCGAGCTTCGGCGGTACCGCCAGCATGTCGGGGGTGTACTTCAGGGCCATCTTGTCGTAGGCCGACAGCTCGTAGTCGTTGGTCATGTCGAGGGCGTCGAAGGGACACGCGTCCACACACAATCCGCAAAAGACACAATTATGGACGGAAATGTTTGAGGCAATATAGCTATTATCTCCATCAATCTCCAAATTTTGTACGGGATAATCTACTACCTCAGTTACCTCTATCTTGACAACTGGAGAAACAATCATCCCGTCGGTCAGATGAACGTAGCTGTGGGAGACCTCGTTGTTC
>DASPVF010000023.1:0-22627 GCA_035622475.1 Nitrososphaerales archaeon | reverse complement strand
GTCGATCGCATAGTGCTGCCCCAGGTACAGTGTGGAGAAGAGTGTCGCTCCTGCCACGGCGCTGCCGAGAAGGCCGAGCCTGTAGTCGACCTTTGACAGAAAGTAACAGCACGTGATTGTGTAGGCGGCGTGTAGACTCGGAAAGGCGGCAAAGTAGTCGGGGGCGACCAGCGCCGAAAGCGGGGAGAAGACCCCTGCGACCACGTTGAGCCCCGAGGTCCGGAAGAGGTCGTTGGCTGCCCCGCTGAACCATGGGGGGGCGGTGGGCATGAAGACGAAGGTGAGCAGGGCGCCATACGACGTGAGAACCATGGCAGCCGCAAACCTGCCGAAGCTGCCTCTGCGATACCACCAGATCGCGATGGACGTCCCTAGGATGAATGGTATGAGCGCAACGTAAACCAACGACGCCGCCTCGGTCACGAACACAGAGGAGAATGCGTCCTGGGCCCACCCAGTAAGGTTGAAGCCCCAGACATACTTGTCCAGCCAAGAAAGGGAGAGGGCTCCCCCCGACTTCCCAAGTGCGTCGATCGGTCCTGAAATGACCTGAAAAGACAGGGCGATCATCCCCAAAGCGAGCCAAGGCCTAATCCAAGGCAAGCCAAGTCCCAGGCTTCCCAGAAGCGTCGCGGCAATCAGGAAGAAGATGGTTGTCGGGCTCCAGATGCTCCCTGAGTACCATGAGAAGCTAGTGAGTGTCGCGAGGTAACCCAGGACGAAGAGTGTGTAGGAGTGACCTCTAAGCTGCTCCACTACCCGTGGAGGGTACTGATCCTGTTTCATCATCCAACGGGCTACGTGTAGAGGTTGGCGGCCGCTTCCCGCTCCGTCTCTACAAGCAGTTCTATACCCCGCGCCTGCTTCACCGCGTCCCTCAGCTTGTCGAAGTCGCCGATGCGTCTCTCGCTCCTCCTGGCCGGGACTATCACCTTCGTCTTCTTGCCGCCGTCGGGGAGCCACACCGTGTTCACCGTTAGAACCTTTGCAGGGAAGAAAACGTCCTCGAGGAACTTCCTGTCGCTCGCCCCCGCCCCCACCAGCCAGACCTTCCCCTTCAGGGCCCCTTCGAGCTCCGACTGGAGCAGTTGGTTTGACCGGAGCGTCATCATGTCCCCCTGATCGAACTCCAGCACATAGCTCCCGCTCGCCTCGTAGGCCCTCCTGAGGGTAACGTGCCCAAGCTCCGGTATCCTGTCCGCCAGGTGCGCCACCGCCTTCGAAGCTTCCACGTCTGCCCTGCCTATCTCCCCCTTGCGCAGCCTCGACTCGCAGTTCCCGCAGAGTATGCCCGTCCTCGCGTCGAAATAGCAGATGGGGAGCTTCGGCTGCATACCCAAGATTCCCACTCGGCGGGCGAATAAAAAATGTTCGGCCTAACAGGAGACCAAATCTGGAGCGCCTGGCGAATCTGAAAGAGCTCGCGTACTAGTCTCAGCTTTCGCTGGCTTCGCCTAGGCGTTACCGATTTTGAGCCGTCCCCGGGGGTGACCTACTTCCCGAGCTTGATCTCTATGGAAGAGACGTTGCTCATTCCGCCGGTCATGGTGCTCTTGACCTGCTCCGTGTTGATGGAGATCCCCTGCACCCTGATGTCGGTGGCGAACCGCTTCGTCAGCACCTGGGCCACGTCGACCGCCCGTGAGATAGCTCTGCCTCTGGCCTTCACGGTGACGGTGTTGGACCCGTTGTTGATCTGCGTCAGGCACGCTAAGACGTAGTTCAGACTACTGGACGAAGGGTTACCTTCTGTCCATTTGTAGGCTTTTTGCCGACGTAGATCGTATTTGGCTCGCGCGGTCCCATTGGTTCGTGTTCTTCGTGTTCTGCATGTTCTGGTTGGTTGGCCATAAAGCTCGACACCCGTCATGGCCTATTTATCCGCTACGGAAGTCGTGCTCCCTGTTATTCTCGTCATCTATCTGAGGCCAATACCATACTCCTCTTCTGAGGTGAATGGCGCCGCACTGGACAAAAGGGTGGGGCAGGTTCCCATCTACTATCGGGCCATGTCCTAAGATGCAGTTCACCTCCGTTATTGCCTTCTCATTATGCAAGAATAGTCTTACCTCGCGAAGGAGGGCGTAAGCTACTATGCCTTGGATGTTTAGACTCCATCGCCTATCGAGCGACTTCTTTATCGTGTTGGCGTACCAACCTCTGCTAGGAGGCAGGCGTGCGATAAGCTTCGCAAAATAGAAGAGGTCGCCTCCGTATTTCATCTTGACAGCAACGTACGCCGACCATGTGTTCCCGGTGACGTTACTCTTCCGCGTGAAATAACCCGCTGCCACTTCAGTATCTATCATGGTTCCGATGAACTGCTTCTGAATTTGATTCAGCCTGTCTATGGCAGCTAGTTGATTCCTTGACCTCGATAGACTCTCTTTGGGTATTTTGAAACCGTGGAATTGCACGAAACCGTTGGTGCGCCTTTCTCCTGGGTTATGGTTTGATCTGGCACTATTCACACGCTTGGACCAGACTGTTCCTAATAACGCCCAACCGTAATCAGCTCGCCGCTACCTTTAATCCCGATGATTCCTCGCGCCTGCTGTGCGTCTTTTCGAGTATCAGGCCAAGGACCTATTCAAGCAATATGGGCTCCCGGTACCAAAGTCGATCCTGATCAGCGACGTCGACGGAATCAGGGGCGCGTTCGCCACCCTCAAACCCCCGGTGGCGCTGAAGTCTCAGGTGCTTGCTGGGGGGCGCGGCAAAGCCGGGGGGATCGCACTCGTCGACGACCCTTCCCAGGCAGAGCTGGAGGCACGTCGCATCTTCGGCCTCCCCATAGGAGGTGAGAGGCCGAGCTCTCTCCTTGTGGAGGAGGCCTACCCCCATGACAAGGAGATGTACCTCTCCGTCACCCTCGACAGAGGGGACAGGGCGTTCGTAACGATTGCCGCCTCTTCGGGGGGCGTAGACGTCGAGTCCATGGCCGGGAAGGTCGTCAGGAAGATACCCCTGGACGGGATAGACTCCGCCTTCGCGACCGAAGTCGCCACCCTGCTAGAGCTCCCAGCCGCCCAGGTCGGGCAGTTCGTCGGCATCCTCCTGTCCCTCGAGAAGCTGGCGAGAGAGAAGGAGTGCGAACTGGCTGAGATCAACCCGCTTGCGGTGGGAAAGGACGGGTTCCTGATGCCCCTCGACGCCAAGGTCATAGTGGACGACAACGCCCTGTTCAGACACCCTGAGTTCGCCAAACTCCACCCTGAGGACGAGTTCGAGGGGGAAGCCTCGAGGCAGGGGTTCGCCTTTGTGAGGCTCGGCGGGGACATAGCCGTGGTCGGGAACGGAGCCGGGCTGGTACTTTCGACCCTGGATCTTGTCGGGGACGCCGGGGGGAGCCCTGCCTGCTTCCTTGACCTCGGGGGAGGCGCCCAGCAGGAGCGCATCGAGGCCGCGCTGAGGCTCGTCAACAGGTTGCCTGGGGTCGACAGGATACTCATCAACATCTACGGGGGGATAACGAGGACGACTGATGTGGCAGCGGGCATAAACACGGTGCTCGCCGAAGGCGCCATGAGACCCATCTACGCCAGGGTGAGCGGGGCCGAGGAGGAAGAGGCGCGCAGGCTCCTCGCGGGGACCCCCGTTAAGATGTACTCGACGGCTCCCGAAGCAGTGGAGGCGGTGGTGAAAGGGGCATGATGCTCCCGAAGCAGGGGGACGCGGTCCTGGTGCAGAACATGACGGGTAGGTACGGCAGGCTCCATACGAGGCTTATGCTCGACTACGGGACGAACGTCGCTGCGGGCGCCGCCCCGGGGAAGGGGGGCCAGTCTGTAGAGGGGGTCCCCGTCTACAATACTGTGCAGGAGGCGGTCGACAGGACGGGTGCGAGGGCGTCTGTGTGCTTCGTGCCCGCGGAGTTCACGCTGGCGGCGGGAGAGGAGGCCCTCAAAGCCGGGATAAAGCTCCTGGTGATAATAACGGAGCACGTCCCCATAAGAGACGAGCTCAGGCTGGTCGAACTTGCCCAAAGGAACGGGGCGTCGATAGTAGGCCCCAACTGCCCCGGTCTGATCGTCCCGTCGGAGAAGGTGAAGCTCGGCATAATGCCGGCGCCTTCCTTCTCCCCGGGGAACGTCGCGCTCTTCTCCAGGAGTGGGACCCTCACCTACGAGATAGCGGGCCAACTTACCAGCGCTGGGTTCGGCCAGTCGGTGGCGGTGGGGGTAGGTGGGGACCCGATCAACGGCTCGACCCCCATCGAGTGGATGGACTTCGTGCAGGGGATGGAGCACACCAAGGCGGTTGTTGCGGTGGGGGAGATAGGGGGAGACGCAGAGGAGAGGCTGGCGAGGCACATTCAGAAGTCGGGGTACAGGAAGCCGATCGTCGCTTACGTAGCGGGGAGGCACGCGCCCAAGGAGAAGAAGATGGGGCACGCCGGGGCGATAATCTACGGAGACTACGGGACAGCCGAGTCCAAGATCAAGGCACTCTCTGCCGCTGGTGTGAGTCTGGCCATGACGCCGTCCGAGGTTCCCCTCCTCCTTGAAGAGGCACTCCGCTGATCAGGGAGCCAATAATCAGATCGCCTCTAGCTCTTCGTCGGCGGCTAGCTCAGTAAGTGGCGACTGGGCTGAGCCCTCAAACGAAGGCTTTTATCATCGCGAGTGGAGAAGGTTTCGAAAATGAAGACTTTCAAAAGTCGTACAAGATTAGCGCTTAGTAGGGCTGCAGCCATAGGAATTGTGGTTGTCCTCGTCGTCGTAGTCGCAGCAGGTGCGTATTACTATTCCACGACAACCTCATCGTCCACCACCACTACTACTACAACCACCCCTACGACCACAACCACCCCTACGACATCTACAACCACTCCCACTACGTCCACAACCACGCCCGCATTCACACTGAATGCGATCAACAGCAGCCAGCTAACCGACGAAACCATGGGCCAATCAGCTCAAACGCCGTATGACTCGCTCGACCCGGCTTCAGGCTTCTTCGTAACTGATGGCTACTTCGCGAACGTCTTCCAGGGCTTGGTACAGTACAACGGCTCGAGCAGCACGGAAGTCGTGCCGTCACTGGCATCGAGCTATAGTGTATCGAGCAACTATGAGAATTACACGTTCACAATGCGGCCGAACACCTGGTTCTCCAACAAGGACCCGATAAACGCCTATGTGGCGTGGTTCAGCTTCGTCAGGGGGAACTGGATTAACGCTCCGATCGCCACCTATTACTCCAACTATGTCGACATCTTCTACAGCGGTTCGATACCCTACAGCCCCAGCTGCTCAAGCGATCCGACCTCGAGTGCATGCCAGACCATGCCCGACGCTGTTGGTAACCTGTGGCCATGGGGCCTTGAGAGTGCGCTGAGCGCGACCTTCCACATACCGATCACCGATGAGAACGCGCTCGTCGCAGCGCTCAACAACGTCCTGAGCAATTTCGATACGACCAATTCGAGCATTCAGGCTCTGATGGCGTACCCACACCAGGCTTTCGTGGCTTCCAGCAGTTCGAACTTCCAAATGAACTTGATCCAGCCGTACAGACTGTTACTTCTCGCCCTCCCACCTCAGTGGGGAGCGTTAGTTGATCCAGTCTACATCGATGCGAATGGTGGCGTGCAAAACAACACCGTACCCGCAAACTTCGAAACGAAAGGTATGCCAGGCAGCGGTCCGTACATGTATGGTACCATTGGTTCGGGTCAGACCTTGCTTACACTGAACGCAAACCCCAACTACTGGGCCCAGGGAGTATCGGGACTGGCTCCGGTGCTCCAGCCTGCAATCATAAAGACCATCATAATGAAGTTCGGCGTTGAACCGGCCACACAGATAGAGGACTTCGCCTCCAACAACGCTCAGCTGGTCGACCCGCAGCCATCTGAGTTCGGGAACCTATACTCGGCCTACAAGTATAGCTCGTACTTCCCCTTCAGCCAGCTTCTGAGGACAGCCGGTTATCCGCTCTGTGACCTCGCAAACGGTATGAACACCCAGGTCTTCCCGACCAATAGCACCCTGCTCAGGGAGGGAATCGTTCACTCGATTAACTACAGCCAGTTTGTGACCCAACTTTACACATTCCAGGGCCAGTCTCTTGCGCAGCTTTTCATCCCGCCTGTTCCGCCCGGATGGGGACCACTGGACAATCCGCAGAACATTTCGCTATACTCCTACAACATAAGCCTGGCAGCACAGTACGTGAACGAGGCTGGCATACAAGGGCATTTCTACACCGTTATGGCTAACGGCACGGTTCTGGGTGACTCGAGTGGCACACTACTGCCGCCGCTCCAATACGACTATCTGGTGCCGCTCTCTCCGACCCAGCTGACAGTCAACTCCATCCTGAGCGACGACCTTGCCCAGGTAGGCATCAGGATCACTCCAACTGGCATAACCGAAGGTGAGTACGAGGTTGAAACAGCCACACCACAGTCGACGGTTAACATCAACATGGTTGGATGGTGCGCAGACTGGCCGGACCCAGTCTTCCAGCAATTCAACGACCTTGCGACCGAAGCCGCCCACGAGAATAACTGGGTAAACAACGCGTCGCTGAACGAGTTTGCTGCGGAGGTACCCTTCGAGACCAACCAGGCACTGCAGATTCAACAGATGACCACCGCCTATCAGATGTTCACGCAGCTCGCGACGATAATACAGTACCCGAACGTAGCAAACATCTTCGTCACGCAGCCATACGTCCAGAACCTGGTTTATTCGCCATTCCAGTTCGCAGTCTTCTACAACCTAGCCTATTATTCGCCCGCTACAGGATCCTAGACACGGTCTGGGATTCCCCTTTTATTTTCACCTCCCCAGCGTGAGCTCTACAAAGAGCCCCCCTGGACTAGGGAATTCTCAGGTATGATTACGCTCTAACGACGGTTTCTTTATACGCTGTAAAGGCTTAATATCATATTTCAAGCTATTAAGCTCCCGGAAACTTGGTTTCAAACTTCGCGTTATTCGTGACCCGCAGGGCAATTAACGCGGTCATAACCATGTTTCTTCTTGTCGCTCTGGTTTTCTCCCTCCTCCACATACTGGTGCCTTCGCCCGTAGCGATGGCTAGAATCATCCTCGGTAATCCCAGGGCCTCCACCGGTATTATCAACGCGATCATCAAAGAGAACGACCTCAACGCTCCGATATACATTCAGTTCTACAATTATGTGGTCGGGCTACTCCACGGAAACTTTGGAACAGACACCTTTTACCACATCCCTGAACTACTGGAGATAGAGACATACCTTCCGATTACGCTAGAGTTAGTGATTATCGGGCAGATACTTGGGGTCCTCATCGGGCTCTACACAGGGGCAATAGCAGCCGCCAACAGAAACCGGGCGCCCGACTATGGTATGAAGGCCCTCTATCTGACTACTTGGTCGGCGCCGATCTTCTTGGTCGGTTTCGTCATGCAGCTGGTGTTCGCTTACTGGTTGAACCTGCTGCCGGCGACGGAAATGGTCGACCCAACGCTCACCGCGCCGCCTACGGTCACGGGTGCGCCGCTCATAGACTCCCTGCTCGCCGGCAATTGGGTGTACTTTTGGAGCGCTCTCCAGCACCTCATCCTCCCTGCCTTCGCGATCGCTGTGATTGGGTTTGGCCTTGTGACCAGGCTTGGCCGTGCGAGTATGATAGACGCCCTCGACCGTGACTATGTCAAGCTCGCTTACATGAAAGGGTTGAGTAAAGGAAAGGTGGTCTGGGGGACTGCCTTCAGGAACGCGATGATTCCAATAATCACGCTGGTGGCCCTGCTCTTCGCATTCTCGGTCGGGGGGGCCGTGATAATCGAAGACGTGTTCTCGTACCACGGAATGGGTTTCTTCACCGTAAATGCCATCTACAACGACGACTATACCGCAGTACTCGCGTTCACGATTATCAGCGGCATCGCAGTCATCCTTGCGAATTTTGTCGCCGACCTCCTTTACGCGGTGGCGGACCCTCGGGTGAGGTTGACGTAGATGGGTCTTTCTTCTATATTCGATCACTTAACAAGGAAGCCGATCAGGTCGACTGGTAAGGTCTCGCTAGGGACAGTCGCGTCCACGGCTGAAAGTAAGGAGGTGAAGAAAGGTGCTTCATTCTACCTAGAGTACATCAGGAAGGATAAGCCCGCGCTGGCTGGAATGGTCATCATAGGTGCATTCATGGTTTTCGCAGTGTTCGAAGCGATCATGCAAGAGCTTGCTTCAGTCCTCGGACGGCCGGACCTGGGTTGGATGTTCCTTCCCACGAACCCTCTGGCACTTTACTTCAACCTAAAGCTCGAACCACCTTCGCTGACCAACTTCCCAGCGAACCTCATGGGCACGAACTTTCAGGGCCAGAGCATACTGTCGCGCGTTCTTTACGCAACTCCCCACGACGCGACCGCCTCGGTCGTCGTCGTCGGCAGCGCCATATTGATTGGAATGTTTCTCGGATCCGCGGCCGGATACTTCGGCGGCTGGGTAGACGAGATAATGATGAGGCTGACTGATGCGTTTCTTGCGCTGCCCCCCCTCGTGCTCGCGATCGCTGTTGCCGTGGTAATCGGAGGAGGCTTCACCTCTCTCCTGTACGCTCTGATGATCATCTGGTGGCCCACGTACGCTAGGTTCTTCCGGGCTCAGGCTCTGACTCTACGCAACAAACCCTACGTTGAAGCGGCGAAGCTGAGTGGTTCGAGTTCTTTTGGAATCCTTGTAAAGCACATCATTCCTAACTCGGTCGACCCTATAATAGCCTACGCGACGCTTGACATGGGGACTGTGATACTCACATATGCGGCTCTCGCTTTCCTTGGCATAGGAATAAGTTCAGGTTACCCGGAGTGGGGAGCCGAGTCTTCACAGGGCTTGCAGTTCTTCCCGCTGCAGTGGTGGTACTCAATCATGCCAGGGGCGGTTATAGCGGTTGTAGTGATCGCATTCACTCTAGTCGGAGACAGATTACAGGACCTAATCGGAGGACGGACTAACTACTAGATGTCGGCCCCGGGCACCGGCAGGAATATCGTCAGCGTAGAGAATCTGGCAATCACCTACAGGACGGTCTATGGAACCCTGAAGGCCCTTAACGGAGTTAACCTATCGGTGGTTGAGGGGGAGAGCGTTTCCCTTGTCGGAGAAAGTGGGTGCGGCAAATCAACCCTAGGGTTGGCTACCGTCCGCCTCCTGCCTCTCAACGCGAGTTACTCTTCAGGGCGCCTCATCCTAGACGGGAAGAATGTCGCCACGATGAGCAACCGCGAAACGGTTGCCATGAGAGGGAGCACTGCATTCATGATCTTCCAGGACCCCCTCAACACACTGAACCCCGTAAAACGCATCGGGGTCCAGATGCTTGAAGCCGTCCGCTCCAGGGATAGGCACAGAGGGTCTTCCTTCAACGAGGGGGACGCGCATAAGGAAGTGGTCGACAAACTCGGCGACGTCCGGATGCCCGATCCGGATACAATCATCATGCGATACCCACATCAGCTTTCCGGGGGGCAGATTCAGCGAGTCGTCATCGCCATGGGTTTGCTCATGCGCCCCAAGCTTATGATTGCGGACGAGCCCACCTCCGCCTTGGACGTGACAGTGCAGGCCCAGGTTCTCAAGCTGATGCGCGAGCTTCAACGGGAGTACAATATGTCAATCATATTCATCACCCACGACATTAACGTGGCTTACAACATAAGCGACAGGATGGTGGTTATGTACGCAGGCGAAGTGGTCGAAGAGGGGGAAGCTGGAACGGTCACGAAGAACGCGCTGCACCCCTATTCACAGGCACTCATTGCGAGCGTGCCAAGGACAAGCAAAGACCAGGGGAGGCTTACGTCGATTTCCGGCTCGGCGGCGAACATGC
Organism: Nitrososphaerales archaeon; assembly: GCA_035622475.1. Classification (GTDB taxonomy): domain Archaea; phylum Thermoproteota; class Nitrososphaeria; order Nitrososphaerales; family Gagatemarchaeaceae; genus UBA183. The sequence goes on along the minus strand of DASPVF010000023.1, from coordinate 12,797 downwards.
TCAATCCTCCCAGTGGTTGCCGCTTCCACACACGCTGCCCGTATGCGATGGATGTCTGTAGTTCGAGGTCGCCTCCTGAAATTGAAAAAAATGGCGGATTGGTGAGGTGTTTCTTGCATGGCGGAAACGCTAGTTGAGACCATAGGCCTGAAGAAATACTTCAGGACTGGCAAGTCCGGGATTCTAGAGACACTGCTGAGGCAGCAGCCGCCAGAGGTGAAGGCGGTGGACGACGTAAACATCAAGCTCCAGGAGGGGGAGGTACTCGCGCTGGTGGGGGAGAGCGGTTGCGGAAAGACAACCCTCGGTAGGATGATCGCAACGCTGGAGACTCCGACGGCCGGGAACATTCTTTACTCTGGTGAGAAGATATCCAAGAAGAACCTCCACGAAGTCCGCAAACAAATCCAGATGGTCTTCCAGAACCCATTCGAAAGCCTCGACCCTAGGGCCACGGTCAAGGCAATAGTGACTGAGCCGCTGCAGAAGCTCGGCTTTCGGAAAGCGGCGAAAGACGCGGCGGTCGAAAAGGCGCTGGACTCTGTAGGACTCGAACACAATTTCGCGGAACGCAGGCCACGTGACCTTTCAGGGGGGCAGAGGCAGAGGGTGGCGGTCGCAAGGGCGATAATTTCCACACCGAAGGTCGTCATTTTGGACGAACCCACCTCTGCACTCGATGCCTCGGTCCAGTCCCAGGTGCTGAATCTACTCCTGGACCTAAGGAACGAGTTCAACCTGACCTACCTGTTCATCACACACAACATCGCAGTCGCACGGTTCATTTCTGACCGCACGATGACCATGTATGCGGGAGAGATCATCGAATCTGGGCCGACCAGAGATCTTATGGCTAGCCCGAAACATCCATACACCCAAGCGCTCCTAAAATCGGTGCCGTCACTGGACTCCAAGGAGGTCGCCCCTCCGACCGGAGAAGTACCAAGTCTCGTCAACCTTCCGTCGGGGTGCAGATACAATCCGAGGTGTCCCTACGTGATGGACGTCTGCAGAAAGGAGGATCCAAGGCCGAGGAAGGTGGGGGGAGAGGATGTTTCCTGCTGGCTTTACAAGTGAGAGCCCCTCCGATCCGGAGACAGTACTGAAACTGAGGCCTAGGGTCACCAAGACTTTTCTAAAAGGCCTAATAGCGATCGGGGTCTTCTCGATTTTTCTTGAGATCACGCCCGCGAACTTCGTGCACTACCTGATTTTTCTCGCACTGTCTATTGGCGTGCTGCTCATATTTGTCGGAGTCAAGCACGAAACGAAGATCGAGATTTCAGAAGACGGCCTGAGGGTTAAGCGGCTCTTCCGGGCCGTCGATTCGGTTAGCTATCAGGACATCATGGACATCTCGGTGTCCCAAGGGATGTTGGCTAGGAGGTTCGATTGTGGTACGGTATTCATAATCCTGAAGTCCGGGAGCGGAAGCGTCCGACTGATGGGAGGGGGCGCGGCTGAGCAACTCGAAGACGTCCCCGGACCGAGTCATGTCTACGACCTGCTCTCGTCGAGGCTGAGCCCGTTCGGCGGGAGTGACGACGACCTCGAGAAATCGGGGGACTAGGGTACCTCGCGAGGGGTTTCGCTCTCTCATCGTCATCGGGAGGCCATGAAGCGGGGCATTCAGGGTGCCGGAAACGGTGATTCCGACCGAAAGCTTCATAGTCGCGGGCCAGGGGCCAACCGGCCAATCGGGTCGAAAACATGCCTATAGCAGACGCTACAAAGAAGCAGATAGCCCAGAAGAGGAGGCTTTTCCTGAAGGTCTGCCTCAGATGCGGGGCTAGGAACCCGCTCAATGCAGAGCGCTGTAGGAAGTGCAAGTCGTCTGACCTGAGATTGAAGAACAGGTCCGTCGGGCTCAAGAAGTAAGCGACGCATGTGTATCTCCTTGAAGTCTTTGGCTCAATTCATGGCCCACTAGACAAAGAGGTCAAGGGCTGCCAGTGGTCGTCTTCTCAAAATTCCCTTTTTCGAGCAGTCCAGCTTATTTAACGACCAAGTGCCGGGCAAAGTGGGCCCGTGGTCTAGCATGGTTATGACGTCGCTCTCACACGGCGAATCGCGAGACACTTTCGCGCGCTAGAATCCCCGGTTCGAATCCGGGCGGGCCCAGTTTCAATCTGGCTTTCCAGCGAATCTCGTTCCAGTCAACCTTCCGACCCTTGTTGCCCATTCCGAATTCGCTGGAACAAGAGGTCTTTCTTTCCACTCCGCCAGCAGTTCACTCTTTTTTGGCGATCAGCAACTGGCCCTCGCGACCTGCGAAGAGCGCACGGTCTCGCTTTGGAACTCCCTCCACGAAACCTAGCTTGACGAAGTCTGGGTGCTCGACCTTCGCAAATGCAAAGCCAGCGGCGGTGGCCATCCTCTTTAGCTCAGAGTCCTCGTAGAACCTGATGCGCGAAGCTAAGGGCTCCGGGGCCGCAGGGGTTCCTTTGAGCTTCTTCGTAGACGTGAACACGACAAGCCTGCCGCCACGAGCCAGAACTCTGAACATCTCTGCGAAGGCCTTTGCTGGGTCGGGAATGAATCCCAGGACCCCCGTCATGACGGTGCAGCTGAAGGTAGAGTCTTCGAACGGCAGGCATTCGGCCTCCCCCTCGCGAATCTGCAGGCGCCCTGACGTCACGGCCGTGCTGTTGATCTTCCGCGCGAGTCTGACCATTTCGGCGCTGTGGTCTACTCCGGCCCCTGTGCAGCCGCTCTTCAATGCATCTTTCAGGAAGGCGCCGCCACCGCAACCTACATCGAGAATCTTGTCGCTGACCGACAATTGTAGTGCCGCCAAGATAGCCCTGAAGTTGGGTCTATGATAGATCGGGTTCGCGTAGGTGGTGCGGGCCGACATTCCCGTTGGTCTTCTAGCGTTCCTATCCGTAAGCCAGTCCCCGAGCTTCGGCTCCCTGAGGGAATCTAGGAAGGGGGCGGCAACCTGGTCTGCGAACCAGCCCAGTGCCCCGTCCTGGTCCCACGCAAAACCTGCGCTCCATCCTGTGTGATATACCGTGACAGTGGTTCCTCTCTTGGTCCCTTGGAATCTGAATCTAATCTTGGACTCACGAGCAGTGTCCCATACCATGTGATGCCAAGCGACTGTCAGCAACTTCCCCGGTTTCCATGATACGACTCGTCCAAGTTCTTTGCCACCACCTCGAATGGTCCCTTTTGGTCCGGGGTCGAACTCTACCCCTAGCCGGTGCAGTGCTAGGCAAAGCTCGTCTGTGAATGTTTGGAATGCAACAGAGGGTTTCAGGGCTGTTTCGGCCCTGAGGCTGACGACCATCGGCCCAAGCCGCATAGAGACATAGTTATCTCTTCAGAGAGTGGCAGATCCCTTGAGCCCTGCAGGAGAAATCTTGTCGCACCTGAGGTCCCGAACCCTGGTCCTGCAAGATGCACGTACTTCATGAGACCATCCACTCCAAAGTACTTTGCCGGTTGCCTAGACAAGTAACCGATGCTCAGTTTTGTCGCCTAAGAAACTCCCCCGGGGACGGAACTGATTATATGAGGGGATTCACGGCTCGTGCCATGAGTTCAAGCAAGCGCAAGGAAATCGTGTCAGACTTCTTCCGCCTGATAGGTGAAGGGAGACCAAAGGACGGGCTGAAATATTTTGCAGCTAATTGCGTTCAGCACAATCCGTACGTTCACGGCGGAATGGACGCCCTGCTGGACTCGATGGCCGCCGTACAGAGGGAGCAAAGAGAGTTTACGGAGCCGAGCATCTCTCTCAAACACGTGCTGGAACAGGGAAATGTCGTCTCGGCGCACACCGAAATTCTGTTCTCAAAGTCAGACCCAGGCAAGGGGGGATTGAGGCAGGTCCACATCTTCCGCTTTGGGAACAACGACGAAGTCGTCGAGTACTGGGACGTCACTCAAGTAATATCGTCAGACATGCCCAACGCGGCGGGGGCCTTCTAGAAATTGGGTCAGGTCGAGCTCGGTGCCCAAGTTAATCACCGCAGAGGGAATGTGACCTAACATGGCTCGGTGGGAATTCGAGACCGTACTTTCACGTCCTCCCGGTGTAGGCACATGGACCATGGCGCTTGTGCCCCCGGCAATTGCGGAAGAGACGGGGATCAGGGCTCGGCTGCGCGTCAAGGGGACGATTGACGGGGTCCCGTTTCGATGTTCGCTTCTCCCTGCGGGGAGGGGGAGACACTTCGTGGTCGTGAACAGGGAAATCAGGGACAGGATAGGAAAGGTTGCTGGGGCGAGCGTGAAGGTACTGATGGACGTCGACACCGCCCCGGTAGGGGTGGCGGTCCCATCCGACCTTGCGAAGGCGCTCAGAGGAAACAAGAAGGCGCAGAAGGCGTTCGAGAACATGGCCCCCTCGCATCGGAAGGCCTATGTCCAGTGGATAGAAGGAGCGAAGATGCCAGAAACTCGGGTCCGTAGGCTGAAGAAGGCCCTGGGTATGATAGCCGAGAACCGCGTTCTCTAGCCCAATATGCCCTTGTTGGCCTCGTAGGCGAGCCGTGTCAACAGGTCCGCTTCTGAGTTCTGTTCCCTGGGTATCCACTCGAAGGTGATGGAACCGAACTCTTTCAGGAGATCTTTCGCTTCCTTGAGCTTGCCAACGTACATCCCCCCCTTGACCTTCCACCCCTGGCTCATCTGGCCGACCAGGAGCTTCGAGTCAGAGCGTATGATTACGTCCCCCTCAACGCCAAGCTCCTTGAGCCTCTTGAAGGCCTCGCCCAGCGCAGTGTACTCGGCATAATTGCTGGTGACGTTGTGCCCTGCCAGCCCCGACCCTTCCGCCAGTTTTTTCGGTCCCTCATAGATTACGAAGCCGTACGTCCCTGTGCCCGGATTGTTCGGTTCGACGAGTCCATCTACATACACTGTGATGGTCATTGAAACTCGTCCTTCAGACCCAGGGGGCCTGCAGCCTGCTTATCTGCGCTGAAATCTTGTCGACGTAGTCGTTCATCCTGGCAAGCATCGTCTTCGACGTGATGAAACCCATGACTTCGTTACCTTCCTTTACCAGGATTCTCCTCACTCCCTTCTCCGTCATTGTCTGAGATACCACAGAAAGGGGAGTGCTGGCGTCGATGCTGAGAAGATCCGTCGACATCACCTCTCCCATTGTTACACCCCGGGGGTCCAGCCCCTCTGAGACCACCTTGCTGATTATGTCCCATTCGGTCACCACCCCCTCGGGCTCGGCAGGTGTTCCGATTATTGCGAAGCCATGCTTCGAGTCTTTCATGGCCCTCGCCCCTTCGAGGACGCTGGTCGTGCCAGAAACCGCGAGGAAGTCCTTCTCAACAATGTCCCGGGCGTACAGGACCATGATGCTTCGCGGGCTATGAGTCAATTAATCCTTTCGTCGCCGCCCACACGCGAGGTAGAGGAGACGTATGGAATATAGGCCTCTCCACGAGTCTCCCCCGCGTGCGAACTTCAGTGCGAGACGGCCTACTAATCTTCGTCGTCGTTTTCGTGGTGTTCGAGCTCAGCATAAACGGCATATGGGCGACCGACCACGGCATCTCTTTCACCCAGCTCGACTACGCCCTCTGGCACGACCACTCGGTAGGGCTTGAGAGTGCCGCGACGGTCCCACCCTGGACAGTTGACGACTTCGTCTACAAGGGTGTAAACTATTCCGCGCTTGCTCCTGGGACGCCTTTCCTCGCGCTCCCTTTTCTCGGCGCCGCGTTCACCCTTAATGGTGGATATACCTCCTGGGGCCCGTCGATCACCCTTTCAGAGACCTTTGTAGCCCTCATGGGCGCCGGGGCCGCTTCCTTCGTCTACCTCTTGGGTCGCATGTTCTTCCGCCGGTCAACAGCGGCTTTCCTCGCCCTCGCGTTCGCCTTCTCGACGATCTGCTGGCCCTTCGCGACGTACTTCTTCCAAAGCGACGTGTCTGCGTTCTTCGTGCTTATGACAGCTTACTTCGCGCTAAGGGCAAGTCGGGCTTCCGGGTCTGGAAGCACGGCGTCACTGGTGTCGGGCCTGGCGGCTGGTGTCGCCTTCTCGGTCGACTACGTGAATGCCGTCCTCCTGCCCTTCGTCATAGTTTTCCTCTTGGTCTCGAAGAGGAGTTCAAAGGCGTCCATGGCGCGTTCTGCGTTTGCTTTCATAATTGGGGCCCTCCCTGGGCTGGCGGCCATTGGAGCATACAACTATGCTATATTCGGGAACCCCTTCACCAGCACCGAACAATACTTCAACGGTAAAACATCGGTGTTCGCATCTTTCACGAATCCGGTCTACTCTGGCTTGGAGCTCGATCTCTTCAGTTTCTCGAGGGGACTCTTCGTCTACTCTCCCATCCTGGCTCTGGGCGTGATGGGGTACCTTGACGCCCTCCGTGGCAAGGGGAACAAGAGGGAAACACTTCTGTTGCTTGGGATGTTCCTCTGTATCCTTCTGCCTTACTCAGCATGGTACCAGCCAGACGGAGGCGTGGCATTCGGGCCTAGGTTCCTTGTCGCTGCAATCCCTTTCCTTCTTCTTCCTGCAGGGTACGTTCTCGAATCCATAAGCAGGAAGGCTCTCTGGTGCGTTTACGCAACTCTGACCGCAGGTATCGTCATCAACGGGTTGGGAGCCCTCGTGTCCGCCATCCCTCCCCAGACCCCCTCTAACGTCTCCCCTCTCACGAACACGATCATCCCGAGGTTGCTAGTAGGCAACCTCAATGTCTGGTGGATCGGGGACATAGGTAACTATTGGCCGATCGCGGCGTTTACTCTGATTGGGTTCGCGGCTGTCGTTCCGGTAGCATGGTATGAAATCATCCGCCAGCGGGAACTCGTCATCACAGGAACAGATTCAGCGGCGGCTCCCATACGCGATTTGGGTGGCAAGCGCTCCACTTCTGAATAATCAAAAACGGAGCGGCCGTCTTTTTCGGACGAGCCGCCAGTCCAGAAGAAGGCCCTTGGCGGACCTTACATTCCTTGTTCTCCGCTCTCGCTTGTGGAGGCCTGACCTTCGGCGCCAGACATGCCCTCAGCTCCGCCAACGACCGCGCCGGTGGCGAACCTGTTGGCTACCTGGGTCACCTTGATCTTGCCCTGCCAGCCCTGCTTGGCTCCGGCCACAAAGATGACGAAACCATCGATCTTTGCAATGCCGTCACCGCGCCTGCTGATCTCGGAAATGGTCACGTCGTACTCCTTTCCTACTTCAACCGGCTTTGGCTTGAAGGACCTGAAGCCGCCGCTTCCGCCGCTGCTCCGCCCGTAGCCCCCTCGTCCGAAACTCGTTCTTTCACATCCTAGCGTTTCTTCGGTACCGCTGAAAACTCGCCCTCCCTTTCGGGTTATTAAGCGTGGTGCCATCTGGACCATCCTTACGGGGAAATGTCGAAACCCCTAAGGCTTCACAGTTTTCTTATTGGTCATTAGAGAGCTGCTCTGACCGGCAGAGACGTAAAACGATCGCACGACAATCTTGCTGTAGATTCGCCGATCAGGGGCCTACAGAGAGCCACTTCACACTGAACGTACCACCAAAGTAGGCCGATGGCTGGGCCTTCTCATAGGCAGGGACCGGGTTAGAGGGCCAGGCGTAATCAATCGACGTGATCCAGGCGACACAATTCGAATAGGGAGATGTGTTGCATACACCTGTAGGAGAAACAGCGTCCCACCCCGCTAACGAATTGGTGACACCGTTGATTGTGGCGCTTGCACTTGTGAATACGACCTGATTAACGGGTGTGAGTCCCAAGAAGCCGAAATAATAGGGCGACTCGTCGATGAATTCAGCTGTTGCCATTGGAAATCCCTCGGTTGTAGGAACCGGGGGGCTCGTGCCAGTCTGAGGTGGGTTATCGGTTGTATCCGTGATGGTGGTAGTGCAGTAACCAGCCGAACAGGTAACCGAGGCCACCATCGTGTCACCAGGATGGACAGCTATAGGGAGTATCATCGAAGGCCCAGGATAGAACTCGTACCAAGCGTAGTAGGATGTTCCTGCAACGCCAGGATTCGCAGCTCCGCCATAGAAGCAGTCTGAACTCGTGCCGGTCTGCTCAACATAGCCATTGTCGAAACCATCTATTCCAATCCAAACGGCATTGGAGTCCCATGAGTTCTGAGTGTCTGGGCAGAATCCTGAACAGGTCGCCCCACTGTCTTGGCACACTCCTATTCCGGGGGGACAAGTACTAGGAGAGGTAGAGATACAGGACCCTGTTCCCGGAGTGCCAAATTCATATGATATCCTTGGAACCTTCCAGGAGGCACTGACTGCAGAAACCCCCGAGCCAGTTGGCGATAGAACAGCATATCCTGCCCAATTCAAGGAAGCAAAACACTGGGTTACGGGTAAGGGGCAGGGTCCTGAAAGGGCCGAGGGATTTTCAGGCGAACTGGCAGGGATGTTCGGATGGCCCATATGGGCAAGTAGTCCTGGGCTCGGTACTAGTAAGTTCGATGTAGTGGCGACTTCCGTAGAACTAGATTGGTTAACTTGTACGCCGACATACACTGTCCCAATGAGGAGGACCACGGACAAGGCAAGCGTTATCGACAGAAGCCTACTGTTCATCAAGGCCCAGCACTCCTCCAGTTAACGCTGAAAATCCCGCCAAAATACCCCGTCGGTTGAGCCTTCACGTAGAACGTGCTCGGAAGTATGCCCGGTATATTGTATTCGTTCGTGCCGGGCCAGTTGAAATCGACGTTTAAGGAATAAACGACGCAATTAGTGAAGGGGGCGGTGTTGCATACCCCTGTAGGAGAGACAGCGCCCCAGCGCGCCAACGAATTCGTGACGCTGTTGATTGTGGCTGTCGCGCCGCTGAATGTGATCGGGGCAACAGGCGTAAGCCCTAGGAAGTACTGGTATGCATACGCTGGCGACTCGTCGATGAATTCGGCCGACGCCATTGGTGGGCTGAAGCCCAACGTGCTTTCAGAAACTGTAATCACTTGCGACCAGTGGGCGGTGGTATCTTTGATCGTGGTCGTGAAGGAACCTGCAGCATAGCTAACTTCAGCTTGGATTGTGTCACCGGGCTGCACAGCATTCGGGAGTACCACTGAGGCTAAGGGGTAGAATTCGTACCAAGCATAGTAATTTGTTTGACCATAGTAGCAGTCCGAACTTGTGCCTGCTTGTTCAACGTAGCCGTTTGTGAAGCCATCCAATCCGACCCAGACAGCGTTGCTGTCGTAAGTCTTGGCAGGATCTGGGCAACTGTTCCTGAAAGCGCCGAATATGTATGGAACTGTCCAAGACGCCTTCACGTCAGTAACTCCGGAGCCCGTAGGAGAGAGTATCACGTAACCCGCCCAGTTGTAAGATGGGAGGCATGAAGGGAAGATAGAAAGACAAGATTGGGATACTGATGAAGGATTCCCAGATGAACCAGCCGGGACATTCGGATGGCCGATCTGGGTTAGTATGGTTGAGCCCAGTGGAGCCGCCACTTCCGTAGAACTAGATTGGTTAACTTGTACGCCGACATACACTGTCCCAATGAGGAGGACCACGGACAAGGCAAGCGTTATCGACAGAAGCCTCTTGCTCTTCGTGACTTAGCCCTCGGCACTTCTGTGTCATTCAGATTATTTAAGGGATAACCACCTGAATTTAATGACTAGATAATCCAGACTAAGCGTGTGAATGCTCTAGATGCCTTAATCGAGGAGCAAACCTACTTCTGGGGGTATGCTGACGTATGCTGACCCTCGCATCTTCCTGAGTAATGCTTCCTCATAGAACAGCCTTGATAAGCCCCTCAGAGATGGGGTTTCCGATGCCAAGGGAACTAAAGTCCAAGGACGAGTTGCTGAAACTCCTAGGCTCTGCCACCGAAGTCAGAGTTTCCCGGTACGGAGACAAGGCCAAAGTCAAGCTAAGATTGAAGGACGGCCTGTATACTTTCAAGACGACTAGTGTGGAAGCTGATTCCTTGACCAAAGGTCTGAAGACTCCCGTCGTGGAGTTCTGAATCACAGCATCCTTAACGCGATTACGGAGATCCCAAGCAGCATCGGGATGGGGAGCCCCGGCAGTAGCCTCCTCTTCGACAGCAAGTAGAGCGTTATCACCATCCCGATATCAATCGCCACAATCGTATAGAAGGCCACGCCAGTTCCCCACTGAAAATAGGCAAGCGAGGGGAGCATCGTATAGAAGACTATGTCCCCGAGGCCGAGAGTGAACTCCCCCGCCTTGATCGACATCCCCACCAACGCGACGCCGGGGGCTGTCCCCACAAGGGACTTGAGCGGGCCTTTGAAGACAGCGTAGATGTCGTAGAGCGAGAAGACGATAGGGAGGGCGAGTGCGGTCCATGAAGGCAGCGTCTCCGCAAGGAAGCTCCCAACTTCAGCCCCCACGAACCCGAGTGCGAGGGTTGAGAGCCAGGGTCTGTTCTTAAGGAAGATAATGTACCACATTACCAGAACAACCAGGGCGGCGCCGCCGAAGCTGAACGGAATCTCGAGAGCCGGAGGCAGGTACTGGATGGCGAAGTCATCAGCCGTGACCAACGTGAGTATGAACCCGGAGAAGGCTACTGACGCGAAGACGACGACCTTGAACGAGGTGACTCTCTTTCGCCTGAGGAGCCAAACCAGACCGAGTGTAAGCACAAACGCAGCAGCAACGAGTATGACTGCGTTCAGGATTGAGCTCGTCGCCGAGGTCCCGACGGGCGCGTAGCTGTATCCCGTAGTCGCGACAACGGATGAGTAGATGGGGCCGTTCAGCCCTGTTATGGCGAGGGCCCCCAGCTGGATAAGCGACACGATAACAGCGGCAAGAATGAGATTGGCGGAGGTTACCTTCTTCACCGGTAGGGGCTGATCGCTCAATCTATCGTTCCGTCCAAATCAATGGTATTTAGCACGTGGGCCCGACGAACCGTTCTTGGAGGTATCACACAGTGAACTCTTGGCCCGGCATGGCCGCCGTGGCTTCGGCGCCGAACCCTTGGTGAAGCTCTTCCGCCAGGGCCAGGCAAGACTCCTCTTCCCCGTGGACCGTGAGGAATTTCGGGCTCCCTCCGATTCCTTTCAGGTCGCTAAGTAGAGAGGACCTGCCGCTATGGGAGGAGAAGTCGAAGCGTCTGACCTCTGCCTTCACCTTTGTGGGTTTCCCCCTGTAGATAGTCAGCCCCTTCTCTATGAGGGTCCTCCCGGGGGTCCCAGGAACCTGGAAGCTCACGATTGATATCCCGTTCTTCTCATCCATCGACAGGTGCTCGTTGTAGAATATCGAAGCACCGCCCACGAGCATCCCGGCCGGGGATATGATTACTCCTGGCTTCTTGATGAGCCGTCTCCGCTGAGTCCAGGATGTGACCTCCTCGAGGGTCTCCAGTGTCCGTCTGAGCGCCGTCGGGTCCCGGAGGTATTCCTGGTACCTCAGCAGTATGCCATTGACCTTCAGGGCCATGCCGTCCATGGCGATGGGATGCTTGAACCCCGACTTCACCAGAGTCATGGCTATCTCCTGAGCCCTGCCGACAGAGAACGCCGGCACCAGTAGGATTCCCCCCCTTTCGACTACTGTGTTGGCAAACTCAAAGAGCTCTTCTTCAGCCTTCGCCCTCCCCGGGTGGTCCGCCGTCGCATACGTGCTTTCGGTGATGACCATGTCCGCCTCTCCGAGGTTCTTCCAGGAACCCGCAAGCAGGTTCGTTTCGTCTCCGTTGACGTCCCCTGTGTATATGAGTCGCTTGTTGCCTGCCTCTACTGCCACAATCGCCGAGCCAGGAATGTGTCCTGCATCGTAGAACTGGATGGTGAAGTCCCCTATCTGGAACGGCTCCATATATCCGTGATTGATCGTGCTTGAATTCATCGCCATCAGGTCAAGGAACTCGAACGGGAGGTATTGGCCCGAGATTTTGATGAAGTCCTGAATGAGCAGGTTCGAGAGCTCAGACGTCACAGGCGTTGCGTGCAGCTTCATGTTCCCGCTCAGAAAGTGCAGGGGGGCGGCCCCCGAGTGGTCGAGGTGGGCGTGGCTGAGTACAATGGCTTTGATTTCCTTCGGGGCTACGTGCATCGGGAACCCGGGGACCTTCGTAGTCATTGCGCCATAGTCGAGCAGGATCTTGCTGTCTTTGTGCGAGACTAGAAACGCGGAGCGGCCGACCTGCCTGGCGGCTCCCAGTACCTTTACTTCCAACGAATCGTAAACTCTTTGATTCACGCGATTTTTTCTCTGTCTTTAAGCCTTTCTGAGTGATTTGACACCTCCATTACCAGTTTAGCATCGCCAATCCTTAAAATAACTCGAGAGAAGACTGAGAATAGTTGTTTCTTAGAGGGGCAATTGAAGGGTCCGTGGCCCACAGGCTTCTCGCATTCGCATTTGTGGCACTCCTCACCCTACCGATGGCCACAGTTGTTCAAGTATCCGCCGCTTCGTCTCCGAGCCTGGTCACGCCTTCACTGCACGGCTTTAAGACCCTGGGGCCCGCGCCTGAGGATCTTTCGGTCCTCGCCACCTTCGCTCTTCCTCTGAGGAACGTCGCCGCCCTCGACACTCTTGTTATGCAGGTCTCTGACCCCACTTCACCCGATTACAGACACTTCCTCACCCCGGCGCAGGCACAAAACGAGTTCCTGCCCGTGGCTCCATACGATTCGCTTCTTGCGTACCTGCAGAAGGCGGGTTTCCAGATAGTCCTAACGGCCCTCGACTCCGAGATTGTTGTCGAAGGCACCGTCGGCCAGTTCCAGTCGGCCTTTGGGGCCAACATCGACACCTTCACAAACGGGACACTCGACTATTACGCTACGACTGGGGCTTCGACCTTTGATGGAGCCTACGTCTACGCTTCGAAC
>DASPVF010000022.1:0-54114 GCA_035622475.1 Nitrososphaerales archaeon | reverse complement strand
ATGGCAAGGTAGTCCTCCGGGCTCTTGATCTCGTGCCAGTTGAGGAAGCGAGCGAACTCGCCCAGGTATTTCATCCTCGAAGTGTCGCTCCCAGTCTTGCGCTTCAGGTACCTGAGCATGAGCTGCACCGAGGGATACTCGCTCTCCCAGCCGTGGACCTTCAGGAGGACCTCGCAGTCGGCCCTCTCCTTCTTCTGGAACACGCAGAAGTATGCGCCTGCCCGATTTAAGCCCCAACGAACGGTAGAACCTGGGCTCGACTATGGCTCAGAGGTGGTCTTGCCACCGAGGAGCGTGGTAGAGCAGTAGGCTGTTAGCTCGCCAGGCAGAGACCTATCGGAGGAGACCCTCCGGGGACTGGTCGTCGGTTCGAGTCCGACCGTCGCCGTTTTTCTAAGCTCATAATGAACTCTGTTTAGCTAACGAGGTCCGATTCAGGCCATTTGCATTCTAATGAATAGACTGGGAATCGGAAGCACTCTAGGCCGGGTTCTACTAGTTGTCCACACTCATGCGGTCGCAAATGGTTTTATGATTAGCTCTATGATGTCTGAATCTAGTTGACAGAAGGCGAGCGCAAACTCGCTGCGATAATGTTTACCGATATGGTGGGGTACACCGCCCTGGGACAACGGAACGAGTCCCTCTCTCTAGCCCTAGTAGAGGAGCAGAGGAAGCTGATCCGGCCCATCCTTTCCCGCCACAACGGAAGAGAGGTCAAGACAATCGGGGACGCCTTCCTAGTGGAATTTCCCAATGCTGTGGACGCGGTGAGGTGCGCTTACGACATTCAGAGGGCGATACGCGAGTTCAACCTCTCGCTGGGCTCCGAAAAGCGAATCCACCTTCGGGTCGGGGTTCACGTCGGAGAGGTTGTCGAGGCCCAGGGGGACATTTCAGGCGATGCCGTCAACGTCGCGTCGAGGATCGAGCCGCTCGCCGAGGACGGAGGTGTCTGCGTCACCCGCCAGGCGTACGAGTTTGTGAGGAACAAGGTGGACATTCCGCTCTCGAGCATAGGGCAAAGGTCCTTGAAGAACGTGGCCGAGCCAATGGAGATCTACAAGATGGCCATGCCATGGGAGAAAGAGGCGGCCCCTTCGCAGCATGGCAAGAACCGCATCGCCGTCCTCCCCTTTGCGAGCATGAGTCCTGACCCCAACGACGAGTACTTCGCCGACGGGATGACAGAGGAGCTCATCGACAGGCTTGCCCAGGTCAGGGGGCTGGAGGTGATAGCCAGGACGTCCGTAATGAACTACAAGAAGAAGGAAAAGAGCGCTTCGCAGATTGGAACCGAGCTGAGGGCGGGCGCGCTCGTAGAAGGCAGTGTGAGAAAGGCCGGGAACAGGGTCAGGGTCACCGCGCAGCTGATCGACGCGAGCACCGAGGGGCACCTTTGGTCGTCGCACTATGACGGGAGCCTGGACGACATCTTCGCAGTGCAGAGTGAGATAGCCGAGAAGGTCGCAGGCGAGCTGAAGGTCAAGCTTCTCGACACCGAGAAGAGGTCCCTGGAGAAGAAGCCGACCGGGAACACCGAAGCATATGTCCTTTACCTGCAGGCGCGGGAGAAGTACGCAGAGCAGACTGAACCTTCGCTGAAGATGGCGGCAGAACTCTTTGAGAAGGCAGTGCAGCTCGACCCTTCCTTCGCGATCGCCCATGACGGCATGGCGAAGTGCTACGTCGCCTTGACCAACGACGGCTACCTCACCCAGGCCCAGGCCCTACCGAAGGCAGAACTCGCAGTGAAGAAGGCGCTCGCTTTGGAACCCGACCTGGCCGAAGCGCACGCGACGCTCGCAACCATCTACTTCGCCGAAGACCACGACCTCGCTTCTGAGCTCGAGGGGAAGCGTGCCCTCGAGCTGAACCCGAGCAGTTCTGAGGCGCTGAGGATGATGTCCAACATTTCGCTGCTGAAAGGGGAACTGGAGGAGGGGATCAGGCTCTGGGAGTCGGCCTACAGTCTCGACCCGCTCAGGACCTGGTACATCCAACGGATCGGCCAGCTCTATTTCTTCTCAGGGCGAGAAGAGAAGGCGCTCGATTTCTGGATGAAGACCTCCAGCTTCGCTCCTGCCGCCACGGAGAGGTCCCTGACCGAGTACTACCTCACCAAGGGTGACGTGGAAAAAGCCAAGAAGCATTTGGCAATGGCGGAGAAGCTCGAGCCGACCAACTCGTCCCTCGATTGGATGCGCGGGTTCATCGCGGCGATGGCAGGGGACAACGAAGGGGCCAGAGCCACCATCAAGAAACTGGAGGATGACTTCAAGGAGGTAAACCTGAACTCCATCGCCTTCATCTATTATGCACTCGGAGACCTGGACGCATACTTCGCATACATGGGCAGGGCTTCCGAGCAGCATGTCCTCAGGTACATCTATCCCATGTACTGCCCCCTCTTCGAAAAGGGAAGGGAAGACCCGAGGTATCAGAACCTACTGGAACGAGAAAGATGGGGGAAGCGCGCGTAGTTCGAGTCTGCTCCTGGCCAGGTACACCGGGCGGCGTCGACCGTCGCCGTTTTCTATACGCTCAGAATGAATTCCGTTTGGCTAACGGGGCTTGGTTCTGGCTATTTGGGGTCATATGCATTGCGGGCAAGAGAGTGATTCTGGCCTCAAGTATCCCACAACAGATTTATCGTAAGTCAACATCGAACCTGACTACAGAGCTTGTCCCAAGGGCAGCGACGACTCGCGGCAATCATGTTTACCGATATGGTCGGATACACGGCTCTTGGACAGAAGAACGAGTCTCTGTCTCTGGCCTTGGTGGAAGAGCAAAGGAAAGTCATTAGACCAATCCTAGCCCGGCATTACGGCAGAGAAGTGAAGACTATGGGAGACGCCTTCCTGGTGGAGTTCCCCAACGCGGTGGATGCCGTAAGGTGTGCCTATGATATCCAAAGGGCCGTCAGGGAGTTCAACCTCTCCCTCGAATCGGACATGAGGATCCACCTGCGGATCGGGGTGCACGTGGGGGAGGTCGTGGAGTCTCAGGGGGACATATCCGGGGACGCGGTCAACGTCGCCTCAAGAATCGAGCCCCTGGCCGAGGACGGTGGTGTATGTGTGACAAGCCATGTCTTCGATTTCGTGCGAGGGAAGGTGGACTTGCCTCTGATGAGCATCGGCTCCAAGGAGCTGAAAAACGTGACCGCACCCGTGGAGGTGTACAGGATGGTGATGCCCTGGGACAAGGCAATTCCACAAACGGAAGCGAACCCTTCCTTTGACAGTCACAGAATTGCGGTATTGCCCCTTGTCGACATGATACCCGACCCTGCCGAAGAATACTTTGCCGACGGCATGACAGAGGAATTGATATCAGCGGTATCGAAGGTTCCTGAACTCAGTGTCATATCTCATACCTCCGTAACGGGTTACAAGAATCGTGCCAAACAAGCCGCGGAAATAAGCCGCGAGCTCAAGGTCGGGACACTGCTCGAGGGGAGCGTCAGGAAGGCCGGGAACCGTGTCAGAGTTGCGGTCCAGTTGATTGACGCCAACAGTGACAGGCATCTCTGGGCAGAAAACTACGACCGCAACCTCGAGGACGTCTTCGCAATCCAGAGTGAAATTGCCCAAAGCGTCGCTGGTGCGCTGAAGATACACCTACTAGGAAGAGATCTAGATTACATCAAGAGAGCACCCACCACTGATCAACTTGCGCACGACCTCTACATGAAAGGGCAGAATCGCCTGGCTCGGTCAGGTGGTTCTGAAGACGGGCTCATGGCCGCCTTGGGTTACTTTGAGCAAGCTGTTCAGCGGGATACACGATACGTCGCCCCCTATTGTGGCATGGCATTCGCCTACTACTTGCTTGCCTTTCACGAGATGATACCGTCCAAGGAGGCCTTTGCGAAAATTGATGAACTGGCTAAGAGGGCACTGGAACTCGACGACAGCTCCCCGGATGCTCATCTGTCGATGGCGTTGGTCTTGGTGTACCAAATGGATCCCAAAGGGGTATTGAAAGAAGTGGAGCGTGCCCTTGAGCTAAACCCTAACTCCGTCGTGGGTCATACTTTTGCAGCGGTTCAATTCGTCAACTCGCGGCAATTCCAGAAAGCCCATTCCGAAATTCAAAGGATGCTGGAGCTTGACCCGCTCTCTGAACATACAATGAACGATGCCGCGACCCAGTACCTGTACAGTGGAGAAACAGACAGAGCCATTGATTTGTACAAGAAGATTCTCGAGATGGATCCCGGAAATTCCTTCGCCCTTGGAAACCTAGGACTTTGTTACGTGAGGAAAGGACTGCATGAGGCAGGCTTTGAGGAGATGAGGAAGAGTGTGGAAATGGAGGGGAGGAGCAATCCAAATTCCCTAGCAGACCTTCCGTATGCACTTTCAAAGATGGGCCGGGTCGAGGAAGCAAGAAAAGTGGTAGCCGAGCTGGTCGAGCGGTACCAAGACCATGGTACTGGCGCAGCCTCAGTTGCGAGGGGGTACGCAGCTATTGGCGAGAGAGACAAAGCATTCGAATGGATGGAAAAGGCATACGAGGAGCATGCTCCTATGCTGAGGTCATTCTCCGTCGACTTCAATTTCGAGGAAGTGCATTCTGACCCCCGCTACCTGGCCTTTCTCAAAAGACTGGGTTTGGACATAACTTAATCTCCGTCAACCTGATGTGCTGTGTTCAGTTTCTGGAATGGAATCGAACTTCTCTTGAATTTGCAAAGTAAACGGGCCGGATACTACCGGAATTGAACCTGAGTTCGAGTCAATATCTGGTCCGCTATACCATTTAATTCCGACCGTCGCCGTCGAAAATTAGCTCATTATGGACTCCGTTTGGTTATCAGGGCTAATTGGAAAGTCGGCATGATCTTCCATTTTTCGTGACGTTTCCCGTTAGGCTCGAATCCTAGCCGGGCTCGATTACAAAGGGATCGGAATGAACCCCGTTTAGCTGACAGGGTACAATTCGAGCTGTAATGAATGAAATTTGCATAACACGTAGTAGTTGCCAAATAGTGGAGAACTCACTTGTTCGCGCGAGTGCCACCGAAGGGGTCATCGATTACGAAGCGCCAAGTTCCATCCGATTGTTTTCTGACCACTTCGAAGGTGTTGGTCAGAAGCCGCACTTGATTCCCGCTCCTTGGGTCTAGGAAGACTGAGGTGCATTTCATTCGAGTGGTGGCAATCGAGCCGTCTCCACTGATTGTCGTTCTTATCTCGTCAATCGTGGTCGTTGCTTTCAGAGAGATGAACTCCTCGTTGTGTTTGCGAATTTCGTCTCGGCCTTTCATAAGGTCACCAGATTCCGTGAGCAGCACAGCGTGAGGCTCATAAAGGGCCACAGCTGTCTCAATGTCCCCCTCTTCCATCGCCTCCATCAGAAGGCGATCGCAATCCGATGGCTGGTACGCCTGGATGATTTTCGCGTTAGCTTTACTGTGAGACAGACGAGCCATCTCTCGTTCCTACGCCTTCCTCCTCTTGAACGTGTTGCAAGTCCTCAAGCTACGCTTAGGCATTTTCGAAGGAGCGGGACAATCAAAGCAGGCGCATCGAAATCTCAGCCGGGCTCTCCCTGGTACGAGAAGATTGTGTCTCGGGAGCGTTAGATAGGTTTCCCCTCGCTCGTTAGCGCCGCCATGGTCAGAGCGATGCCCAGCATGACGAGGCCACCCACATAGATGATGTCGTCTTCTATGTCAGCCGTATTCACCATGCCTGCAAGATAGGCTAGGAAGAAAACTAACACGACAACTCCGTAGGCTGCAATCAGGCCGAACCTGACCCAGTTCAACGCGGCTGCAGTATCTATCGTCTTTCTAATGCTTTACCATTAGTAAGTAGAACAAGCATGTACAGAGGGTATCAGTACAACGGCATGTTGTCCTTCGCTCTCAAGACGAATTCGCATTCTTCGTTTCCTTTTTGCCTGCACTTCGTCTCTTCACAGGTGAGCTCTTTGCTAAAGAGCGTGCTGAATATACCCACGGCCATTCCCCGCAGAAAAGCACACCTGCGCTCGGTCGCGGTCGGAGTCGAGCACTCGAAGCACTCCCTGGCGGTCAACTTCAGAACCATGCCCGACGACTCGAAGGTCGCGACCGAAGCTGCGTAGCCCAAGGCCCCGACTATCGCCGTGAGCTCGTCGAGTCTTCTCTCAGGGTGTTCTCCCATGATCGACTTGTAAAGCGGGGCTCGGGCAGTTCCATAGTCCAAACCGTACGTGTAGAGAATAGTTTGTCCTCCGCTCCCGAATGTCTCACCGATTCTCTCGAAGGTCTCAGAAAGGCCCTTCAAAGGAAACATCAGGTATGGTTCGCCGAAACCGGCCTGAAATCCAGTGTGGTACCTATCCACCAGCAGTCCTTCTTTGTCCTCCCAGACCTGGCAACTTAGAACACTCGGAGCTGCTGCCGCAAACTTCTGAATAGACTGCGCATCATCGGAGTCAGAAAGGATCCTTCCAAAACCACTGAAGATGGCAGCCCCGTCGGGTGTCGAGTAACTCGAAGTGCCAATCAGATTCACCCTGGAACCTAGCGTGCTCAACAGAGACGCAAGGGTCCCGGGCTCGTCGGATAGCCTTGCCAGAACATGAACCATGCTACCGTCGGGAGAGTAGTGGAACGGAAAAACAATCTTCCTTTGTACGCCTTTGATCAATATACTTCGCGCGTTTTGCATGAGAGATAAATCAAATATGGACTGGCAATCCATTTGACACGCGAGGGAAGGAACGTCGGCTCTGAAGACGCAAGCAGATTTGAAAATCGAGTTAGCTCTTGGCCTGGTATACCAAACGAGTCCGTCCGTCGCCGACGAAAACAGGCCCAGAATGGGCCCTCTTTTGCCAATGGAGCTAAATTCTGGCTTACACAAGATCGGCCGAGGTTCCTGTATTCGGCTTCTCGCCGAACGGTCAGACATCCCACAACGAATTTATCGCAAGTCAACGTGGAACCTGCCTAGCAGAGTTTGTCCCAGGGGCAGCGAAGGCTCGCAGCCATAATGTTCACGGACATGGTCGGCTACACTGCTTTAGGGCAGAGAAACGAGTCCCTTTCGCTAGCACTAGTCGATGAGCAAAGAAAGCTCGTGAGGCCAATACTAGCGAGGCACAGCGGCCGGGAGATCAAGACCATTGGGGATGCTTTCCTCGTAGAATTCCCAAACGCCCTCGACGCGGTCAGATGCGCCTACGATATACAGAGAGCGACGCACGAATTCAACGTGGCCATGTCTGAAGATCACAGAATCCACCTACGGGTGGGGGTACACCTCGGCGACGTGATCGAAGCTGATGGCGACATCTCTGGTGACGCAGTCAATGTCGCATCCAGAATCGAGCCATTGGCGGAAGATGGTGGAGTGTGCGTGACGACGAATGTCCATGACCTCGTCCGTAACAAGTTGGAGTTGAAATTTGTCAGCCTTGGGATGAAGCGACTGAAGAATGTTGCTGATCAGCTAGAGGTCTATAGAATCGTGATGCCGTGGGAGGAAAAGAAATCTGGATTGGAGACAGTCCTTAGTGCAAGAAGGGTAGCCGTCCTGCCGTTCGTGAATATCAGCCCCGACCCCAACGACGCGTTCTTTTCGGATGGTCTGACGGAAGAAATGATCTCACGCTTGGCCAGGGTCGGGGGGCTGGAGGTCATCGCCAGGACTTCCATAATGAATTACAAGAACAAGGAGAAGAACGCCTCCCAAATTGGAAGGGAGCTTCAGGCCGGGACACTTTTGGAAGGAAGTGTCAGGAAAGCGGGCAGCAAGATTCGTGTCACAATCCAGATGATTGATTCGAACACGGAGGGGCACCTGTGGGCCGAGAGTTACGACAGGAATCTAGATGACATATTCGCTGTTCAAGGCGAGATTGCCGAACAGGTCGCACAGAACCTCGAGGTCCACCTCCCGCCACGCGAGAAAACGGACCTGGAGAAGAAACCGACTGAAAACATGGAGGCTTACGTGCTGTACCTCAAGGGCCATGAGCTCTGGTCGCAGTACACGCTCCTCGCCTTCAAGGAAGGTCTCAAGTACTTCGAGAGGGCTGTCCAGCTTGACCCGAAGTTCGCTCTTGCTCATGCTGGGATGGCCCAGTGTTACAGTCTAATGGGTGACACAGGCTACTTCCCTCAGGTCGAGGCCACATCAATGGCCGAGGCCGCGGCGAAGATCGCCGTGGGACTCGACGAACGCCTTCCTGAAGCACACATCGCGCTCGCCCCACCACGATACCACCGTTACGACTGGCAAGGAGCAGAAAAAGAGCTACTCAGGGCAATGGAGCTTAGGCCCAGCTACCCCCTCGCGCATGCCTGGCATGGGGTCATCCTAAGAGTGACTGGCAAACTGGATGAAGCACTCGTGGAGTACAAGAAGGGGACCGAGCTCGACCCCTTGTCGCCGCTGATGAGCAGGTTCCTTCAGCATGTTCTGTATCAGATGCACCGCTACGACGAAGCGGTGGAGCAAACGAAGCGGACTCTTGAACTCGATCCCTCGGGCCGAGGAATCCACGGGATCTTGGGATTTGTATACCTCCAAGAGTCCAAGTTTGATGAGGCGATAGAAGACTTCAAGACTATGATTTCGTTGGTGGGACAGGACAACCTGGGTGCGCAGAGCGAGCTTGGTGTTGCCTACGCCATGGCTGGAAGGAGAGACGAAGCTAGGAGAATAATCCAGGAGTTGGAGAACGCGAGTACTAAGATCTACGTCGCGCCTGAATTTCCTGCAATGATATACCTGATGCTCGACGAAAGGGAGAAGGCGTTCCAACTGTTTGGAAAAGCCATTGATGATTACTGTTCGTTCTGGGTCGACGAAATGAAAGTCGATCCCCTTTTCGACCCGTACAGGTCGGACGAGAGATTCACCAACTTGTTGCGTCGAATTCATTTGGCCTAGGATCCAAAACACCCCATTGCAGAGACACCCGTCAGCGGACGAGAGGGTCTGTCGCCACACCTGCACAGGTTGGGACTCGAAAGCTGGGCATCTTTGGCTAGCCCGAGGTGCCTAGTATGCCCCGTGACCTCGATACTCAGCCTGTCTCTCCAGCAGACGGATGATTCGGGAATCGCTCCTCGCAGATGCGTAGAGGGGAGAATACAGCAGCTCAAGAAGCGGCAGGTTGTGGAACTCGAAGGCTCTCTCCATGCATTCGACAAAGGCGTCCGTTTCCCCCAGCGCGTAGCGGATGAACCCTTCGTTGAGCACTATCATCTCCCCCGACCGTGCCTTCGGTTAAGATGATGATGTCCTGGTTGCGGGCGCTTAGCGTCTGACAGACCGCATTCTCGGCAAATGGCGCGTGCTTCCCGGCCACAAGTCTAGTACTTTATGCCGTTCTCCCTAGAACTAGGTCGAAACGGTCAAGGTTCATTACCTTGTCCCACGCCGCAACGAAGTCGCTGAGGAACTTCTGATGAGAGTCCTCGCACCCGTAGGCTTCTGCCAACGCACGGAGCTGGGAATTCGAACCGAAGACGAGGTCGACACGGGTGCCCGTCCACTTGACTTCGTCAGTGGCGCGGTCAAGACCTTCGAATACGTCAGCGTCCTTCGAGATGGCCCTCCACTTCGTGCCCATGTCGAGCAGGTTCACGAAGA
Source organism: Nitrososphaerales archaeon (assembly GCA_035622475.1). Taxonomy (GTDB): domain Archaea; phylum Thermoproteota; class Nitrososphaeria; order Nitrososphaerales; family Gagatemarchaeaceae; genus UBA183. The sequence goes on along the minus strand of DASPVF010000022.1, from coordinate 44,509 downwards.
AGTCGTTGGTAAGCGTCTCCGGCCGCTTCGTGAAGACGCCATGCTGGGTCTGACGAAAGTTGGTGTTCAGGACACGCATGCCGCCAATGAGAACCGTCATCTCAGGAGCGGTCAGCGTGAGCAGTTGCGCCCGATCAACCAGCAGCTCCTCCGCCGAGGCAACAGACTTGGTTCTGATGTAGTTACGAAAACCATCTGCAAATGGCTCGAGGTGGGCGAATGATCCCACGTCCGTCTGCTCCTGTGACGCATCCATGCGTCCAGGTGAAAAGGGAACGGTCACTTCGCGACCAGCATTCTTCGCGGCTCGCTCGACTCCTGCGCATCCGCCCAAGACAATCAAGTCGGCGAGCGAAACCTTCTTCCCGTCTGACCGCGTGCTGTTGAACTCATCCTGGATCCCCTGAAGGGTCTGTAGGACAGTCTTCAGTTGGGCCGGCTGGTTGACTTCCCAATCCTTTTGCGGCGTAAGACGGATGCGCGCGCCATTCGCCCCACCGCGTTTGTCGGAGCCACGGAAGGTCGAGGCCGATGCCCAGGCCGTCGAGACAAGTAGCGATACGGAAAGCCCCGAAGCCAGAATCTTTCCCTTCAGGTAAGCGATGTCCTGTGCACCAATCAGCTTATGGTTCACCGCAGGGATGGGATCTTGCCAGATGAGCTCTTCGGCAGGAACCTCCGGGCCAAGATAGCGCGTGCGCGGACCCATGTCGCGGTGCGTGAGCTTGAACCATGCGCGAGCGAATGCGGCTGCGAACTCGGCCGGGTTATCATAGAAGCGCCTTGCAATCTTTTCGTAGGCAGGGTCGAACCTCAAAGCAAGGTCAGTGGTCAGCATGCCTGGCGCGTGACGCTTTTCGGGATCTTGTGCATCCGGTACCGCATCGGCACCCGCGCCATGCTTGGGTTGCCACTGATGCGCACCAGCCGGGCTCTTCGTCAGCTCCCATTCATATCCGAACAGGTTCTTGAAGAAGTTGTTGCTCCACTTCGTTGGCGTGCCGGACCAGGTGACTTCCAGACCGCTCGTGGTCGCGTCGGTGCCTTTGCCTGTGCCGAAGCTGCTCCTCCAGCCGAGACCCTGCTCCTCGATACTGGCCGCTTCTGGATCCGGGCCGACATTGGATGCAGGACCGGCGCCGTGGGTCTTCCCGAAGGTGTGGCCGCCAGCGATGAGTGCAACAGTCTCTTCATCGTTCATGGACATACGGGCGAAAGTCTCTCGGATATCCTTGGCAGCCGCCAGAGGATCGGGATTGCCGTTCGGGCCTTCTGGATTAACGTAGATCAGCCCCATCTGTACGGCAGCGAGTGGGTTCTCGAGGTTTCGGTCGCCAGAGTAGCGCTTGTCATCCAGCCACTTGCTCTCAGGACCCCAGTAGACATCTTCATCCGGCTCCCAGGCATCCTCACGACCACCACCGAAGCCGAAAGTCTTGAGTCCCATCGACTCAAAGGCGACGTTGCCCGCAAGGACCATGAGGTCCGCCCATGAGATTTTTCTGCCATACTTCTGCTTGATCGGCCAGAGCAAGCGACGCGCCTTGTCGAGATTCGCGTTGTCGGGCCAACTATCGAGAGGTGCGAAGCGCTGCTGGCCGCTACCTGCGCCGCCGCGTCCATCCCCCTGGCGATAGGTGCCGGCGCTGTGCCATGCCATGCGAATTAACAGGGGCCCGTAGTTGCCGAAGTCCGCCGGCCACCAGTCCTGTGAGTTGGTCATCATCGCCTTTAGGTCCTTCTTAACAGCCGCCAGGTCCAGACTCTTGAACTCCTTGGCGTAGTCGAAGTCCTTGCCCATGGGGTTGGACAGCGGCGAATGCTGGTGCAACACCTTGAGGTTCAGTTGATTGGGCCACCAGTCTTTGTTCGACACGCCCCGGACGCCTGTAGCAATCTTTGGTCCCTTCTCGCTCATTCCAAAATCACCTTGACTCAGACTTCGCAGGCCTAAATTATAGGCATTACCACTAACCAATCAGGCCTTAGCGCTTAGGCGCTAACCACGGATTTGAGGCCCCGCTGGGACTTGGCTACCACCAGGGCGACCACTTCCGGGACAGCACGGCCCACTTCCGGCGAGAGACCTTCACCAACCTGACAGTCCCTTGGTTCGACCCCGATTATGGTCACGGGACAGCCAAGTAGGCCCGTTCGGCTCGTGAAATCAATCAAGTCGTGAAGCTCCAAGGAGTGCAGTCCAGGAAGAGAAGACAGTGGGCCAGGCCGGGGCGCCACCTCGTACTCCGTCACCGTCCCAGGAACGGAACCTGACCTCACCGCGTCGACAATGATTAGCCTTGAAGCACCACTGAACTCGGAAAGGAGCCAAAGGTCAAAGGTCTGGAGCGCTCGCACAAGGATTCCTTCGCCCAGGTCCCGGTGCTGTAGCTCGTGAGCTACCACAATCCCAACACCGTCGTCTCTGAGGTACAGGTTTCCGAGGCCGAGCACAACGATCTTTCCGGTCGCGAGCTCGTCAGGGTCGGGAGCCGTCGGTTCTTCGAGATGGTCCTCCTCTACTCCGAGCTGGAGACTTATGGGCGAGGACAACTAGCTCACCTTCACCTTCTGTGCGGGACGACCGGCTCGTTCCGCTTCCCCGTAATCATCGAGTTCACGAGTCCGAAGATGAAGCTGGCGTAGACGTGCATCATCACTAGTGCGATAAGCGCGAACGTCATGAGCCTGTGGAGGGTGAGCATGAAGGCCATCCCGGTGACGCCCGTCAACGGGCCGCCTATCAGGTCTGCAAGGGTGAATACGAAGCCGAACTGCTGGGGAAAGGCGAGCGCGAGCCCTGTCAGGGAAAGAACCACTCCCAGGATCGCAAAGGACCAGAAGACGACGATGACGCTGGGGACGAGTTTCTCCGTGTACTCGCTGCTTACCGTGTCATAGGCTATTGGGTTGGCCGGCTTAGGGGCGAGACCGAACCATCCCTTTGTCTCCTTGATGATGAACCTGAAGGAGTAGGGTATCCTCCGAAGCCCGACCCAGTGGTAGTCTCCGCCCGTGAGTATGCCGAGCAGGTAGATTGCCGCGGTCGCCATGAAGGCTATGCCGATGAGCACATGGACAGTGACTATGCTCAGCGGGAAGATGGTCCCGCCTAGTATCCCTCCCAGCTGGAAGCCAGTGATCACGAGCAGCCCTCCTTCGATGAATATGCACCAGTGCGCGACCCGGAAGAGCAGGTCGTGCCTGACCACCCTTGTCCGTCCAAGGGATGTCATTTCATCCAACCCTCACGTACCGGTCGTCGCCCCGAGCGTCGATGGCATGGATCGCGCATGCCATACAGAGGTTGAACGATCTTACCACGTAGGCGGCAGGGCGGAAGTCGTCGTTGGTCCCGGTCTGTCCGACAGGGGTCCCCACCAGGGAGGTCTCCAGAGGCCCTCCGGGAGAAGCGTTCCATGTGGTGGGCGCGAGCACCTGGTAGTTGGCCACCTTGGAGTTCCCGATGCGAATCCAGTGAAGGAGGGCGCCTCTCGGCGCTTCCCAGAGACCGATTCCTTCGGCGCTCCCAGGGTTCTGATAACCAGCTGCGTACGATGGTTGCCCTACTTGCATCCCGTCCAGGCAGCCTTCTAACAGACCAGTCTGCGGGAGGCCAAGGCCCTGGAGCACGTCCACGAGCGACATGTTGAGAGGCTGTCCAAGGAACTGCAGGTTGGGTGTCGTGTTTGCCGACCCGACAAGGGCGAGGAGCTCCACGGCTTCGACGGTCATCCGATCGAACGCTGACCCATTGGGGCTGTAGGGCAGCCCGGGAACCTCCGATGCAGCTCCGTGGATGATTCTGCCCAGTTTGGGGTAAATTCCTGAGACGCATTCGCGGGCCAGGGCACCGGCCTCGCACACCTTTCCATCGTACGCCGGCGCCTTCGTCCAAGTGTATGCGGCCGAACTCGACATGTCGGGGACGGGAGTCTGTTCTCCGATGACGGCCTGGGACGGCGGCTGATCGTACCATGATAATGAGGTATTCTCGGTGATCTTGTTGGGATCGAAGGGGGCAGGGGCGCCACCCGGATTGGTGATCACGCCGCGCGGGATGAGGAGGGGCATGTTGTCTGTACCAGCAGAGGTAGTCGGGTCCGGGAATGCGCCCATGGACAGGAAGGTACCGGGGCCGTGGCCGATGGCCCCAAGCTGGGTGGCGTTCGCCGTGAGGTAGTTCCATATTATGGGAACGATGATGTCAGTCAGCGCGCGGGCCTGGGCGATCTTGACCCTGGTCTGCCCGATCACGTCTGCGGTCGGCCGCACGGGGTTGCCCCCCGGGACCGTCGCCCTGGGGTGCGGTGTCTTCCCTCCCCAGAGCGTGATGGCCTGGTTCATGTACTGCTGGGCAGGGACGATGAACTGGCGTAGGAGGTCTGCGTAGCCAGAAAGCGAGTAGGCCGGCTTCAGCGCGTCAATCAGGCCGTAAAGATAGTAGTCGGGGCCGGCAAGAGCGAGTATGTGGACCATGTGCGAGTAGGCCCAGTCGGCGCCATTCACCAAATTCCTAGCCAAAACGGCGTTCGCTGGGATGGATGTCTGTTCGGTTGAGTAGTCAGACGAGTAGCTCGTCATTCCCGCCGCATTTTCTACCGCCCTGACAGAGGCGACGTGGTGGTCACAGTAACAAACACCGCAGATGGCCGATAGAATCGGGGCTGCATCTCTCGGGTCTCTATTCAGCACTATGTTCTCGAACCCACGGTACAGGGTCCCCGTCGCCCTGGCTGAGGACACCGTGTTGCTTGTCTCGTCGACGCTTAGTTCGAGGGACAGCTCCCCCTCGATCCTCGTCACGGGATCTATGATGACTGTCCTTGTCATTGCTTCGCCTCCGGGGGCGGCTCGGAATGCGGGGTGGCCTTCTCCTCCCCCGATTCCTCTTCCTTCTTGCCTAAGGTCCTGCGGAGTGCATGGACGGCAAGTATTCCTGCCGTACCCGCGATTGCGACCTCTCCGACCTCGTCGACATCGACACCGAGAATGGTAGGCGTATCCGCGACTTGGGCAAAGAACTCACTGGTAGGTGGGTCAGGGAAGTTGGGGTGCATGCACCCCCAGCACATAGGCCCCGTCAGGGTGCACATGCCTATCCCCCCGTTCCACATTTTGACTGGGCAGGAAGACTGCGTGATTGGTCCTTTGCAGCCGAGGTCCCAGAAGCACCCCACCGGGTCGTCGAAGGTCTTCGCCATCTGCCCCCTGTTGTAGGCTTCTCTCCTCGGGCAGTTGTCGTGGATGTATGAGGTAAAGAACGCCTTCGGGCGCCCCAGATCGTCAAGATCAGGATCGATTCCCTGGAGGACCGTGGCCAAGGTTACGAGTGTCCAATCAGGGTTAGCGGGACAACCAGGGATGTTGATTATCGGATGTTTCGTCGAGACGGAGGCCTGTTTCAGCGCGTCCGTGACCGAAGCCGCCCCGGTAAGGTTGCCGCTGGCGGCAGGGATGCCCCCGAAGGAGGAGCACTGGCCTACGGCGAGGACATAGGAGGCTTTGGCGGCGAGCCTCTGCAGCAAATCGTACCCGGTCACGGGGTTCCCGTTGTATATCCCCGTGGTGCAGAAGTGTCCCTGGCTGCTCCCGTGAGGGGTACCTAGCTGGGGGGCGCCTTCTACAACGAGCAGGTCGACGGGAGCGTCTCCGAACGCGGCGTTGAAGAGCGGCACCTGCGAGAGGTCTTCCTGGGTGTAACCTGCTGTTACCCAACCTAGGTCGTAGTCTGGAGTCATGAGTGCCTTCCAGAAGTCGGCGGAGATTCCAAGCTGCTCAACGGCTTCTATCAGGTCCGGGTTGGACGCCTGGAGCATCGATATCGTGCATCCCGTGTCACTGGCGAGGTTCAGCCAGATCAGGTGAATCTTGCCGCCCCCCTCCTCCGCTGCCTGGCCGATCACTCGCTTGATTTCGGAAGAGTATAGGGTGACCACTGCCCCCACGCCCAGCAGGGCGCAGAGCTTCAGGAAATCACGGCGAGTTAGCTCGTCTCCCACGACTGAAAAAACGAAGGAGCCAGCCTTTTACGCCCATGCGTACAAATGCGCGCAGGCTACCCTGCACCGCGAGACGAGCTCCTCCCGATGCCCCTGAGATAGACATCCATCGACCTCCGGAGGACCCGAGCGAATTTCGTCTGGAGCAGAGATTCTATGTTTCCCTTTTCCACCGCGCGCGAGACTGATGGGTCGTAGGGCAGCTGACCGAGTAGCGGCACCCCGAATTCCTCGGCCAGCTTCCTGGGGCCGGTCCCCTTGCCCTTCGCAGAACCGCGGACCATGTTCCCGAGCACCCCGACGGTTGTCACGCCTCCGCTCTTTAGCAGCTCGAGGACCCGGTGTGCGACGGAAGTTGACAGCCGGTCCGGCATCGTGACCACGACGGCCCTTACGTCGTCTTTTCGAAGCGAAGTGAGGGTCAGCATTATGTCGCCAGTGGCAGGGGGCATGTCCACGACTAGACAGTCGAGGTTTCCCCAGTCAGTCAGGGCCAGGAGCTCTAGCAGAATCTCATTGGCGCCCGACCCTGCAAGAGGGATGGGCCGTCCTGAGGCGAAGAGGTCAACCGACATCACCTTCACTCCTCCAAGGACGGGAGGGACTAGTCCCGACTCCCCCTCTGCAGGGAGCCCCTTCGCGCCGAAGAGAAGGGCGGACGAGGGGCCGTAGATGTCGGCGTCCATCAGACCCGCCTTCAGACCTGACGCGGCTGCAATGCCAGCTAGAGCTGCCGAAACAACGCTCTTTCCCACCCCCCCTTTCCCGCTCATGACAAGGAGGACGCGTCTGGTCCGGGCAAGACGCCGGTCGATCATCCCACGTCTGAAGTCCAGGCCGGACTCGGACTCAGGCATCCAGCACCACCTCGATTACCCTGACACTCCTCCCTTCCTCAATTTCGAAGTAGCTCTTCGAACAACTGGGGCACCTGGAACACGAGTTCAGGAGCTCAGGGAGTAAGTGTATCATCTCTCTCTCGTCGCTGGATATGGGCCCGGCGAGTTCCTGGAAGTTCCAGACCCTACCGCAGCTCAGACACTTCACTTTCGACTTCTCGGGCTCTACGGTGATCCGTGCCCCTTCGAGCGAGGTTCCCTTTTTCAGGTCGTTGAGGAGGCCCCTTACGAGGTTTATGTCGAATTGGGCGAGCTCCCCCACTCCTATCTTGACGCTCAGCACCCGCCCCCCCTTCTCGCTGGCGGTCTCGCCGACAGCGTCTATGATTCCCTGGACGAGAGAGAGTTCGTGCAAACCAGGATTCCCGCCTCGCCCTTCGGATAATCGTTTTGGTGTATCAGGCGCATCGATTAGGGAATAGGTGTATTGAAGGACCGTCGAGGGTTTTTCGTGGGAGTGTCGGGGGCAGGATAGCGATGGGACTCGGGGACGTGGTGCGCACGGACCTGACCCTGCTCCATGCGCCGTCTGTCTACGACTTCCGAAAAAGGACCATGATGCTCGGCCCCGTGGCAGACGCTGTCCCGTCAACAGACGAGTTCGAGATGTACCCTGTGGGTCTTACGAGCATAGCCACCTATCTCGGAAGGAACCACTACAATGTGAGGATTGTGAACCTAGCCTACAGGATGCTGCGGGACCCCTCCTATGACGTGGTCAGCCGGCTCAGGAGAATGCGCTCCACCGTCTTCGGCATAGACCTCCACTGGCTCCCACATGCCAACGGGGCACTAGCCATAGGAGAGCTCGTCAAGAAGTTCCACCCCAAGAGCTATGTTCTCTATGGCGGACTTTCGTCCAGCTACTATCATGAGGAGCTTGTCAGGTATCCGTTCGTCGACTTCGTCATCAGGGGGGACTCGACTGAGGAACCGTGCAGGCAGCTGCTAAGCGCACTCCGGAGGGGGACGCCTTTGGAGTCGGTTGAGAATCTGACGTGGAAGCGAGAGAACGGCGAGGTGGTCGTGAATCCTCTGACATTCGTCCCGACGGACCTTGACTACGTAAACGTCCCTGACTACCTGTACGCCGTCACGACAGTCTTCAAGTACAGAAGCCTTGAGGACATCGCGCCCTACGCCCGATGGTTGAAGCACCCGACAACCATGCTGCTCGGGGCGCGCGGGTGCTCTTTCGATTGCTCCGTCTGCGGAGGCTCGGCATCGGCCTACAGGACGATCTGTCTGCGGTCGGCGCCTGCCTTCAGGTCCCCAGAGAAGCTGCTCTCCGACATCAGGGCAATCAGGACGTTCTCTCGAGGGCCGATTATGCTGATACACGACCCCAGGATAGGCGGGCTGGGGCGGGCAGAACGCTTCTTCGGGCTATTGAAGAAGGAGGACGTCTCGAACGAGCTAATCTTCGAGCTCTTCTTCCCTGCGGGAGATGATTTCTTCGAGATGGTGAGCCAGAGCGTTGCCAGATGGAGCCTCCAGATATCAATCGAAACTCCCAGCGAGGAGCTGAGGAAGCTTGACAGGCTGAAGTTCGCCGTGCCGAATCCGGAAGTCGAAGAGACCATCAGGAGCGCCCTCGCCCACGGATGCAACAGGCTCGACCTCTTCTTCATGGTAGGTCTCCCCCATCAGACCTACGACGACGTCATGTCAGTGGTCTCCTACTGCGAGTCGCTGCTAAAGCTGGTCGACGGAGACAGGCGGCTGAGGTTCTTCGTCTCCCCCCTGGGGCCTTTCCTGGACCCCGGGTGCGGTGCTTTCGAGGACCCGTCAAACGGATGCACACACTTCTATGGCTCTCTCGAGGCACATCGGCAGGCTCTCCTCTTCCACACGTGGAAGTCCATTCTCTCCTACGAAACCGACTCCATGACGAGGGAGCAGATCATCAATGCAAGCTATGATGTCGCCACCGCTCTGAACGAGCTGAAGTTCACGCACGGTCTCATAGACGAGTCGACCTACAGGTGGGTTGCTTCGCAACAGACTTTCGCCAGAGAGGCCATGAAGAAGGTGGAGGAAGCCCTGCAGCTGCCGGAGAACGAAAGGGCCAACGCCATCTCCAGAATCCAGCGGAGCGTCGAAGGGGCCAACAGGGACACCATGTTCAGCAAGAGGGAACTCGATTGGCCCAACGACGAAGGGCTCAGGGTGGGCGGGAGCCTCTTGATCGCACTCGTGAATGGATTCGTGCGCGAGGCGGCTTACAGTCTGTTCAGGGCCGCGGGGCGCTATGACACCGAAGTGTATTCAGGAAAGCGGGCTCCAGTGCTCGTGGATGCTCCAAGGCGCCCCGTCGATTTGGTAAAAGCCTCTTAAGCTCTGTCCAACGAAGGCTGCGTTGCCTATGTCATCGTCGCAAGATGATGACCGAGTAAAGAACACGCACTATGAAAAAGATAAGGGATATCTCGAACTAGACAAGAAATTCCCAGAAGAGCAGTACCTCTGGAATGAGGACTTCGCACCCACCCCCTTCAAGCTAAGGAAGTGGGGCTCCTGGACCTTCTTTGGCATATGGTTCGGCATGGCCATCGAAGTCGAATCCTGGGCCCTCGTCTCTGTCGGCTACTCCTTCGGCCTCAACTGGTTCTGGTCAGTGTTGTCGGTCGTAATCGGCAACGTCATCGTCTTGGTCCCCATGATCATACAGAGCCACGGGGGGGCCAGGTATGGCGTCCCTGAGACACCGCTGACGAGGAGCAGGTGGGGAATCTACGGGAACTGGATCCCGTCGATAATACGCGGAGTCATAGGCGCCGGCTGGTGGGGAATCGACACCTGGATTATCGCGGAGTGCATCGGCGCCATCTACCTTATCGGTACAAACCAGATCGCAACTCTTAGCAGCGCGGCAACCTCGGCAGCTCCCCCCTGGGTCATCGCCAGTGTCGTACCAACCCTGTTCTGGGCGACCTTCCTCTTCACCATCGCAATCCGTCTGATAATACTATACTACTCGCCTCCGAAAGGCGGACAAAGAACCCTTCAGATAATCTCCTGGACCGTCCCCTTCATTGGTTTTCTAGGCTTCGGAATTCTATTCTTCAGCATGATGAGCGTCACCAATTGGCAGTGGACCGCCATCATCAACATCCCAACTACGGCGACGGGATCGGCTTTCTGGTATGCCCTCATTGGTCTCATTAATGCGAACGTCGCGTTCTGGGCTACGATGGCAATCAGCATGCCTGACTTCACTCGCTACGCCAAGTCCCAGTTCTCGCAAACCATCGGACAACTCCCTCTCCCGCTGCTGATGGGGGGGATCGGAGCCCTCGCACTGGTGACAACGGGAGCCTCGCTGGTGAAGTTCGGATCACCCATCTGGGATCCCGTCCTCCTATCGGCCCTCGTCATCTCGAGCCAGCCGCTCGCCTACCTTACGATCATCCTCCTGCTGTTAGGGGTGATAGTGGTCAATATCTTCGCTGACACAATCGGACCAGGCTACGACTTCTCGAACATCTACCCGAAGAAAATCACCTGGTTCATGGGCGTAATCATAGTTGTCATCATCGCAGGCGTACTGCAGGCCTGGAGCTACTATGCAAGCGCTCAGTCGTACGTCGAAAACTGGCTTCTGACCTATGGCGGCATACTCGGGGGGGTGGAAGGCATAATCACATTCGACTACGCCATCATCAGGCGCTTTAAGTTCGAAGTCTACGACCTCTTCTGGCACAAGGGCCGCTTCAGATACTTCCATGGGATCAACCCGGCGGCTGTCATCGCTTTCGTGGTCTCGATGGTACTCGTATTCCCCCCTAGTACATACCTTCCCGCGAGCTGGGTGGCAAGCCTACCTGTCGGCAATGGCTACTCTGTGCTTTTCCCCGCTCAGGACTGGGTCTTCCAGAACGCCTGGGTTTCGGCCATCCTGATATCAGGCCTCGTATACGTAGTCCTGATGGCCGGGTGGGTGATTCCGAAGTACCAGCCAGAACTCAAGGGGAACCTGATCGAAGGATACATTGCGGACGACACAGCGGTCATCTTCGGCGTCCCCCCACACACGAGCACTAAAGACAAGAAAGAAGACAAGCCAACTTCACCCTCGAGCGAGGGCTCCTAGGAGGCGTGGCCTCGTATGGCAGAGAGTTATGACCTCGTCATCCGTGGGGCGCGCATCCTTGGAAGGCCGACGGACAAGACGTTCGACGTCGGAGTGGCTGGCGCCAGAATCAGGAAAGTGTCTCCTCACATCGCAGGCAAGAGCGCAGAAGACATCGACGCCGGAGGGAAGCTTATCCTTCCCGGCCTCTACAACATGCACTTCCACCTCGACTCGGTGCTCAAGATTGGGGACCCCAGGTACAACGTCAGCGGGACGCTCTGGGAGGGCATCCAGATCTGGGCAGAAGTCAAGAACAAGCTGAGCGAAGAGGAAATACTCTCCAGGGTCGAGAGGGCGGTAAAGTGGATGGCCGCCTACGGGACCCTCTGGCTCAGGTCCCACGCGGACACCACGACGTCGAATCTCAACACAGTCAAGGCCCTCGTCCGGGGCAGGAAGGAGCTGAAGGACCTGGTCAACATCCAGGTGACGTCGTTCCCCCAGGACGGGATAAGGACAGACCCGGGCAACCTGGAGCGCCTAGAGAAGTCTCTCGAGCTGGGCGCCGATAATGTGGGCATGATCCCACACAACGAATGGACGAGGGAAGACGGTGTCAAGTCCATAGAGGACGCCTTCGGACTCGCCAAGAAGTACAACAAAGACATTGACGGCCACATAGACGAGACGGACGACCCTTCGTCCAGGTTCCTCGAGGTGGTAGCGGCTAACGCAGTCAGGAACAGATGGGTTGGCAGGGTGGCCGCTGGGCATGTCACGGCGAGCCACAGCTGGGACGCCGCCTACAGGTACAGGATTTCGAGCCTCATCGCAAGGGCAGGAATCACCATCGTCGCCAATCCTCTCATCAACATGCACCTCCAGGGGAGGCTTGACGGCTATCCCAAGAGGCGCGGCATGGCTCCAATCAAGTTCTTCCTGTCCTCCGGAGTCAACGTCAGCCTCGGACATGACTGCATCATGGACCCCTGGTACCCGCTAGGGGTCGGGGACATGCTGCAGTGCCTCTTCATGGCGGTCCACATCGACCAGATGATGGGGCAGCAGGAACTTGCAGACTCGATCAACCTCATCACCTACAACGCATCCAAAGCATGGAGGAACACAGCCGAATATGGCCTCGAAGAGGGGAAGAAGGCAAACTTCGTCCTTGCCAACGCATACACCGTGATAGACGCCCTAAGAACACTGGGTCCCCCGCTCTATGTCGTCAAGGACGGCAGGCTCATCGCAAAGAGCACGTCGAGACTTTACAGCGAGATTCTCCACAACAACAAGTGGGAGAGAATCGAGTTCACCAGGAAAGATTAGAATCCCTTATCCCCTTTTTTTATCTCGGCCTTAGTCCTCTCCTGCGCTTTAGGGTTCTCCGAGATGAGTCTAATTAGGGGTGCTTGCCCCTATGCACGAGAGCGTGACTCAAGCAGACAGCAGGCGCGCCCTCTGGGGCGCATTCACAAGAGGATTCAGCGCCGGGTTTATCGCGCTGGTACTCTGGTTCCTCGTAAGGCTAGGAGGACTGGCGCCCTATCCGCCCGAATCCGCCCTCGGGTCTTTCCTCACGGTAATTCCTGAATCGCTTCAGGAGCCAATGGTGCAGAGCTTAGGTGAGATGGCGGGCCTCCTAGGGCTCGCCGTCGCTGTGCTTGTGGCAGCGGCGGTATACGGAGCGCTAGGTATCGTCTACGAAAGATATTACCTTCCGAGGCTGAGCGGCCGCAACTCGCTCTCGATGCTCGAGAACACGCTGGTGTATTCCCTGGTTCCCTGGATACTCTTCGGCGTAGTTGTGCTCCCCCTTACGGGGGCTTCATTCTTTGGTGTGGGCTCTGATTTTGCTTCGCCCGATTCCGTCTGGGCGTTCCCCCTGACGATGCTCCTGTTCCAGTTCCTATGGGGAGTCCTCCTCTGGGGGAGGACAAAGGAAAGCCTTCTTTCGGCTTCAAGGACGAACGTGACGGCAGTCGACAACCTCGTCCCCCGTGACCCGGCCAGGAGGACGTTCATCGAACAAGCAGCGGTGATGGCAGGCTCGGCGGTTCTGGTACTGGCCAGCCTTGGATCGGCGCTGGGAACCCTGGCCTCCGAGGGAGGGCTGCTCGGAGAGGGTAGCGCCGCCATCCTCCCGGGCACGTCCATCAACCTGCAGGACGCGCCTGCCATCTTCCTGAACCCACAGCTTTCAGCCCTGGTGAACTCGGAGGTGACTTCTAACAACTCGTTCTACAGGGTTGCCATCGACGTCTTCGACCCGAGCGTCGACGCGTCCACGTGGTTGCTTTCGCTCGGGGGTCTGGTCGCCGCCCCCAAGAGCTACACCGTAGATAGCATCAAGAGCCTGCCTAAGGTAGAGCAGTATGACACGTTCATCTGCGTAAGCAACATGATCAACGGGGGGCTCATCAGCAACGCCAAATGGGGAGGGGTCAGGATTTCGGACCTCCTCGCCGATGCTGGGGGGGCTTCGCCAGGTGCGAAATACGTCGTGTTTTATTCCGTCGATGGCTACAGCGTGGGGGTGCCACTGACACAGGCTCTTGACCCGTCGAGCATGCTGGCATATGAGATGAACGGCGTCACCCTTCCGCAGCGTCACGGATACCCCCTGAGGGCTGTGATACCAGGTCTCTACGGGATGATGAGCGCGAAGTGGGTGCGCCAGGTGGAGCTGAGCGACTCGGTCTATCTCGGCTTCTGGCAAACGAGGGGGTGGTCGAATGACGCTATGGTCCAGACTGTGACGTTCATCCGGGTCCCTGCGGATGGGGCAACGGTGAGCCTTTCGCAGAACAACGGTTCAATCGTGCTCGGAGGTGTAGCCTTCGCCGGGGACAGGGGGATCTCGAAGGTCGAGGTGAGCGTCGACGGCGGAAACACCTGGCAGGTTGCGACGCTCAAGCCGCCGGCTTCGGACCTAACATGGGTGCTCTGGGCCTTCGAATGGTCTCCGAAGCCAGGAAACTACGTGATTTATGCCAGGGCGACCGACGGACAGGGGGCACTGCAGACGTCGGCTCAGGCGGACACTTTCCCATCGGGCGCAACAGGATACGTCATGTCCACCGTTAACGTCGTCTCTTGACGGAAGGGTCACGGAGCGAGAGCCTGCCCCGCAGCTGTCGGGGATCCGGGCTTTTTGCCAACTCGGACCGAGAGTGCCAGCAGGGCCAATCCGATGACGGCCACGACTGCCCCGACATAGATGTAAGTCGTATTGCCGCTCATGAGCGAGCTCCCTGTAATGATGTCTGCTCCCTGAAGGCTGAAGACTATGCCCGCAAGCAGGAGCAGCACCCCAGGGACCAAGAGAGCGAGCTTCCGAGAATTCAAGGAAGCCCCCGGACGGCTCTCCCCTAATGAACCTGCTGCGCCAGCTCAGCGTATGTAGAGCGCAGCGAACTTGGCGTGGGCCTCATCATAGTGCATCGGCTTTGGCGGAGACTTGAAACCGTAGGCGCATATCTCGCCTACAGTCCCTATCTTGCGGATCTGCTTGCACCTGTAAGCGGCCCTGATGACGTCGAAGAGGACGTTCCCTGCATTGGCCCCGTCAGAGGAACGGAGATAGATGTCCACAGACACGCCACTCTCCATGAACGTGCTCCCTTCGAACCAGAAGTAGCTCGTCCTATCGTTGCCCATGTAGTCCACGAAGTCGGTGGTCCCTGCGATTGTCTCGAACTTGTACGGGACCTCGGAGGCGACCGTGGTTGTCTTGACTTCGCGCTTGGCCATCTTGATTGCCTCGTCGATCGTGTTCAGGGTCTCTGACCCTCCCCCAACGTCGAGCTGGTAGCTCTTGGACACCCTGACGCCGCGCTTGTGCATAAGGCCGAGGAGCCCCTTGTGGAAGATGGTGCCCCCGAACTGGCTCATCAGGTCATCCCCAATCAGAGGAAGCTTCGCTTTCTGGAAGTCGGCCACCAGCTTGTTGTTTCTTAGCACAAGGCTGGGGGTGCAGTTGACGAACCCGCATCCAGACCTCAGGGCGGACCTCGCGTATTCTTCCGAAGAGGCAAGAGAGCCGGACGAGATCAAGTTCAATAGGAGATCCGCCCCGGAAGCCTCGAGCTTCTTCACCACCTCGTCCGCCCCTGACCTGCTTAGGCTGACGCTCCGCAGGTGGGGCGCCGCGTCCCCTTTCGAAATGCCGGGCTCGACCACGACCTTCCCTCTAGGGACTGCAAGGTACCGCCTCGCCACGTTCGGAGGTGAGAAGATGGCCTTCGAGAGCTCCAGGCCGACTTTCCGAGAATCGACGTCGAAGGCACAGACAACCTGCAGGTCCTTTGGCTTCAGACCGGCGACGTTAGGATGCCAGAGCCCCCTTCGCTCTCCCCCCGAGTAGTACTTGAGGCCCTGCACTAAGACAGACGCGCAGTTTCCGACTCCCGCGATGGCTAGCTTGACTGCCAAGTCTGTCACTTGAACTTCGCGAACGTAGCGAAGGCGCCGACAGCGGCAAGGAGGAGGCCTAGACCATAGTCGACCGTCACTATCTCGGAAGCAAGGCCCGCGCCGGCGTTGGCGTAGGTGTAGTAGATCAGCAGCAGGCCGAAGACAAGAACGATTATTCCTATGAGGCGAATGAGGGCGTCTACCCTGGACTGCTGTGCCTCTGCGGACAAATTGGTCTTTTCCGGCCAGTCGGCTCAGGGTATATAGCGCTTATTCGCAATGAAAATGTGTCTTCGGCTGTTTCATACCTGCGGGGCGATTCTGGACGTTCAGGTAGGCTTTAGGAGCTTTTCATGAGCTCGAGCTTCTCCGGGAGGTACTTGTCGACGATGTAGCTGAGGCCGTACCTCGCGAAGGCTTCCTGTTCGCTCTTGCGCTTGTACTTCAGGAATGTCTCGAGCTCGTCGTGCCACATCTTCTCGGTGTACCTGGGGTCGGCCTTCAGTTCGTAGAGCCTCTTGATGTCGACCTCCGTCAGCTTGTCAGAGGGGAGTTTGTACTTCTGAATATCGCTGGCCCAGACGCCTAGCCACACGGACTCTGGCGTTGTGAGCTCACGCAAGTGTGCAGCGTTCGCAGAGTTGTGCAACAGTATTCCAGACTTGCCGCCGATGAACCTTTCGACCCCCGGAACCGAGACGTCATAGACATATTCATCGGTCTCATCCGTCATCCCGATTTCGGTTATGGGATCGAACGCCAAATCGCTAGAAACGAGCTTTTGCAGCTTTGAGACTTTCTCTTCGTGTTCCCCAAGGTCAACGCTCGAACAGCTCAAGAGATGGTTAACAACGGCGCCCACGTGCTCCCTGTCGATTGCCCCTTCCATTCCTCCTCGACGAACCTCGCAAAGTCTCTGGAATGTATAACGGCACCTGAGGTCATGGTACTGATGCCTACCGATGATGGTGCGCAGCTCCATGAGGCCGCTGGCCAACGAAGGAAAGCCCTTCGGCATTAAGTAAGAGCTCCGATTCGTTGCGCTCATGTGTTCGAGGACGAAAGTCCTGTCGTCTTCATGCAACACGGTAGACGCCACTTTTTGGGTGTCATGCTTCCCTGTTACCATTAGTAAGTTTTCAGTCTTACCGAAGGAGGGAAGGACCCCAAGCCTATTCATTACCAAACCTAGCTGATGGATTAGTCCTGGATTCTTGAATTTCCAGCAGAGACCGGCGGAATTGGTGACATACCCATCTCCGAAGCAGCCTCTCAGATACTCGAGAACGTGCTCCGATCGGGCACCATAGATTATGTCAGGGACACGCTTCTCGCCATGGCCTGACCCGCAGAGTTTGTAGAAGAGAGACGCGATGGGTACCCCCCCAAAGCTGAGGGTGACTGAGTTCTTGTCATAGGCGTAGTATTTGGATACGTGAACTCCTGGGAAGGTTATCGCGATGCAGTCAAGGGCGTCTTCGATTACCTCAGGCTCGTGGAGGCCGAAGCACAAAGAAACGTTGGCGGGAGTCCGGCCACGCATGCTTATCCATCCTTCCGCTGTGTAATACCCTAGGAGCCGCGCAAGGGGCTTGGTTAGCCAGAGGCGAGCGGGGCACCTGACAGGTCCTCCCTTCCCTGGTCTTGAGCTCTCGATGAAGGCGTCATAGGATGGGCTGAGGTGCGGCTGCTTTGAAGAAGTTGGCAGGAGATTTAGCCGACGGCTCCTATGAAACTTGGATGGGGTATCTGTCCGTATCAGACGGAGGTTGGAGGCGACAATTTCGTCAGGGAGGCTGGTCAACTCTTGGACCACGTCAATGGCCAACGGTTGTCTCGTCCCGAGCTGGATGTTTCGAGAGATCACCAAGAGGTCTCCGATCCTTATTCTGTCGGTCTGTTCAGATACTATCTCGCCATTTCTGAGGACGAACACGCTATGGTTAGGAGTTACCGTTACCTTCCGCCCACTGGATGTCGTCAGTGCGTAAAGACGCCCCTGGAATCTGTGCCTTATGACGGAAGACAGAGGCTTGAACCCAATTCTGCTGTTGTTGTCTGCGGTCAGAACCTCGTAGGGGATTTCCGAGCAGACCTCGTCTCCGAAGGAATCGGTGAAGAATCCGTACCGGCCTATGCATTCATCGACGAATTCTCCAATCTGGACCACCGCTACCCTCCCAGAGCTTTTCCTAATCATGATGGGCTCGTCCCTTCTTACCGAGCCAGATTTTATCACCATTGCAATATGAGCACCCCAGGGATCCGCATCACAGAGGATTCCCACCGGCAGTCCCAGCTCCTGGTTCAAGCGCCGAATTAGGTAGCGAGTGGACCTCGGCGGCTGGCCCGCTGTGTTGATGAGGATCGCCTTGTACTTCTTATGGACCCGCTCTTCGGTGAACCTCGTGAACAGGCCCCCCTTTTCGATGGCGAGAACTATCTCCGCATCCGTATCCCGGAACTCGGCAGTCGTAAGGGCCGGCCCTATCATCACTCCGTCTGGGTTCGCCGACAAATCAGCAATTTTCCCTTCGTAGCCGGGGACTGTGTACTCAATCCTCATGTTTCCGAAAATTGCACTTCTTTCCTCCGGATAGATGTTCATCCCCTCTCGGGCCATGGCCATCAGAACCTCAAGGTCGGTGATGAGCTCGTCCGACTCAGCCTGGTCCTGGAACTCGACGTTAAAGGCCTGGGCAGAGTAGAAGACGTCTCTGAGGGTCGAAGTCCGCTTCTCATCTACCAGTTTCTTGGCGAAGTACGCCAGCCAGACAAGCTGGGTGAACGGTCGGATGTGTTTGATGTTGCCAGAAGTCTTCTTGACTGTCGTTGGACCGAGGACGAACTGCTGTAGCTTCTTATCGTAAACTATGTTCCTGACCGACCTGCTCGCAAGAGTCAGGCTCGGGAAGCGTCCGTCGTTGAGGTCGCTGTAGACGCTCCCGCCGAGCTCCTTCAGCAGGGACTGGACGGCGCTCTGCCTAACTTCCGCCGTACTTGTCGATTGTTTCTTGGCCACCTTCTTCCTTGTTGGCATCCTCCCCCTCCCTTGTTTTCACCGGCTGCTCCTCCGCCAGGTTCCCAGCCTCTCCTTCCTGGGGCTCCTCGCCCCCTTCCCCGATAAGAGCGCGATAGTTGGGAAGATCCTTCTTGCCCGCAAGGTCCGTGGAGAACCTCGCGATGAGCGGGAGGTACTTCCCGTAGATGTTCATCTTCCTCTGGACAGCCTCCATGCTCCCCTTCCTCGACAGGAAGATGCCGAGGCGCCTGAGGGCCTCCCTCGCCGCGTTCCTGATCTCTCTTTGGATCTCCGGCCTGTCGGCTATGTACTCCTTACCAACGGTCTTGTACGGGATACGAGTCGAGCAGACGTGCGAAATCACGCCGATGGGCGCGTCCTGAGGCACATGGTACCTCCGCCAGTCCACCTCCTGGTTGAGTACCTCGAAGCTGACGTCACTACTTTCGTCGTAGAGGAGAGGGATGCGGTTGGCGAACCTGAATAGTTTGACTCCGGGCTGCAGTATCTTGCCTCCGTAGGCGACCCCCACCTCGACAAGGAAAGGAAATCCCGAGTAGGAGGATGGAGGCCTGTCGACCACAGTCGCGAACTCGGGCTGCAGCTCCTTGTTGATGCCTGCCAGCAATATGTCCTCGCCTACCGGGGAGAGGACGGCTGCGTCAGGCTGGAGAAAGTCAGGGAAGCGCTGGAGGGCGTCTACGATCGCCACAATCTGGTTCGTGTTAAGCCGTTTCGGGGGGAGGCGGGGGCTGATGCCTGCGAACTCTAGGAACTTGGTGGCAATCTTTTCCCCCACCCTATGAAAGTGGGTAACCATGAAGCTCTTCATGTCGTGCTCCTCGGAGAGCTTTACGATTCGCTTGAATGCCTCAACGACGACGCCGTAGGGGTGGGGGAGGGTCTCCTTTGGAGGGAGGGGCATAGAGTCGGTTCCCCTTTCGAAGAATGTAATCTGGCCCAGGGGGTCGACGAAAGTTAGGTTGGCGTAGCTGGCAACCAGGGCGGTCTGCTTGAAGTAATCGCCTATTTTCTGAGAGGCACGCAGGTAGTCACCCTCGAGGACCATCTCGACCCGAGTCCCGGTGGATCCGTTGGCATCGCTGTTGAAACGCTTGAGCACCATTGGTCTGTTCTCTGTGATGTCAATCATCATCTGGAAGCCGTACTTCCTCTTCCCGTCGGGAGAGGTGATGATGGTGAAAGGGCGGTTCGTCGTGATCTGCCCGTAGAGCATCGCCATGGTCCCTCCGAGGCCGAACATGCCTCTTGACTGGCGGAGGACGTACTTCGACCCATAGAACACCTTCCCGAAGGCGCTTGGGACGTGTTGGGGCGCTACACCCGGTCCGTTGTCGATGACGACGAGGCGGTAAGGCTTGGGGTCTGGTACCTCCGGATTCGGGTTATCCGATGTCATTCTAACGTAAATCTCGGGGAGAACACCTGCCAGCTCGGTCGCGTCCATAGAATTCTCTACGAGCTCTCTTACGGCCATGTAAAGTGCCCGGGCGGGATTCGTGAACCCGGCCAGATCGCGGTTACGGTAGAAAAATTCTGAGGGCGAGATCTCTGCGAACGTTGTCTTGCTACTCAGTTTCCACCACCTCCTTCAAACCGGATGCTCGTGTTGAGTTTGCCAATCGAGTTATTTCCCTTTTGCAGGCGCCTGAGCTCCGCCGCGCAGGTATCGATGAGGTTCGTATATGTGCTAACGCTCAATCCTTCGCAATTTTTCTTCGATTGTTTCCGGGGAGGCCCCCTCCCAGAGGAACATGCGCTCCATTTTGCGCTTTGTCCTGGCCCTCTGGAGCGAGTTGTACACCGTCTTGTGCTGGCTCCCGGTGGCCAAAGACTTGACCGCCTCCGACGCCAACTGCACCTCAGAAGCCTCACCTATGATGGCTACCGTGCGGCCGTACACCGAGAGATTGCACGCTGTTAGCTCCTCGATAACCCTCCTTGACTTCCCTTTGAGGCCGATGACCCTCCCCCTGATTCGCTCGAGGGAGTTGACGCTCCTTCCTGCATAGTCGCGCAGGTCAATGACCTCAAGGGCGGTCCCCTCGTCCAGGAGGCGCCTCGCTCTCTGGGGGGAGAAGCCACGCCCTATCGCCTCGATAACCCTGGTGGCAGAGAAGGGATCTGCCTTCAAGGCCCTGTCGGACTTGACCGTCACGAGACCATCCTTGCTGTCCACCCTCAGCGTCACCCCCATCTCTTTCTCCAGGAAGCGCTTCGTTCCCCCCTCTTTTCCGATGACCGCTCCGACCCTCTCTACAGGGATGCGCACGACATGCTCGAAACTCATTTCACAACCTTCTCCATCCAGGAATCAGCGTCTGACTTTACGATGCCGCGCTTCCTAAAGAACCTGACCATGTTGGAGACATCCCTCTTCAGGAACTCCTCGGCTTGGGGGTGGGAGGAAAGAACCGCGGAACCCATGTCGAAAAGCACCCTTTCCTTTTCGTTCTTGAAGACGTTGAACTCGGAGAAGTCGGCGTGGACAAGCTTCGCTATTTTCCAGAGCCTCGCTATAGTTTCGAATGTCCAGTCGTAGTCAGTCTCATCCACCTCGGTTTCAGCGAAGGTGGGAGCTGGCTCCGGGGGGTTGCCTATGTACTCCATGACCAAGATGTTCTTGAGGAAGGCGAGGGGCCTAGGGACCCTTACCCCGGCGGCTTCGGCCACCTGGAGGTTCTTGTATTCCTTGCGTGTCCAGAGGTAGATTGTGCCCCTGGACCCAGAAGGTAGTTTCCCGAACCTCCTGTCCCCAGCGATATAGCCCAAGCGCCTGCGGAAGTCGGATGCAGACATGAGGTAGATCTTCACAGCCACAGGACCTCCGTCCTCATCTTCGCCGAAGTACACCCGCGCCTCCTTGCCAGCGTTCACCACGCCGTTCAGCTCTCGAAGGTCCTTCCTAGCCACCAGCTCCTCGACCGCGATTAGCGTCGCCTGGTCGAAGACCTCCTCAAGCACCTTCCTCTGGTCCGAGTCCTTCCGGAGATACCGGCTCTCCCTTTCAAAGCGGAGTAGCCTCTCCTTCATCTTCCTTGATTCGTCTGGCTCGGCCACGGCACGCCCGAGTCAGCTGTAAATTTATACGTATGAGAACGAGCGCGAAAAAACACACGGGAAATCAAGATGGAAGCGAAGAACAGCGAGGAGGAGCCTCCAGAGGTGCAGGTGGAGGGTCTGCAACAGGAACTGGCTGAGGAGAAGAAGAAGAACGAGGAGCTTCTGACCCGATTGATGTATACTCAGGCTGACTTTGAGAACTACAGGAAGAGGATGGACAAGGAATTGAAAGACGCTGGTGAGTCGCTGACGAAGGGCCTTGTGGCGAGGCTGCTTGTAGTACAGGACGAGCTGGACCTGGCGACGAAGCATGCCAAGGGAGGGACGGGGAGCGCAGAGCTCAGGGAGGGTGTAGCCATGGTGAAGAAGAACCTCGAGGCGGCGATGGAGTCCGTGGGCGTACAGCGGATTGACGCCGTGGGCAAGCCTTTCGATCCCTCCTTGCACGAGGCGGTGGGGAAGACACAGGGAGATTCGGACAGAGACATGGTTGTTGAGGAAATCAGGCCGGGCTTCACATTCAGGGGACAGCTTCTTAGGCCGACCATGGTAAAGGTTGAATTGGCGTCCAAGCCAACCAAAGAGGTGAAGCAGGTTGAGTAGCGCTCGAGAGAAGATCCTTGGCATAGACCTCGGAACGACAAACTCTGCCGGTGCGGTGGTTGAGGGAGGGAGGCCTGTGGTGATTCCAAGCGCTGAAGGCGCAACGCCCGCGGGGAAGATGTTCCCGTCGGTTGTTGCCTTTACTAGGGACGGGCAGCTCCTGGTGGGAGATCCCGCGAGGCGCCAGGCAGTCACGAACCCTGACGGGACGGTTTTCGAGATCAAGAGGAAGATGGGGACAGACTACAAGGTAAACATCTACGGGAAGGATTACACCCCCGAGCAGCTGAGCTCCTACATCCTTCAGAAAATCAAGCACGACGCCGAGGCCTTTCTGGGCTACCCCGTCAAGAAGGTAGTAATCACAGTGCCCGCCCACTTCAATGACAACCAACGCCAGTCGACGAAGGACGCCGGCGAGATAGCGGGGCTCGAGGTTGTGAGGATAATCAACGAGCCGACGGCGGCTTCTC
The DNA here is from genome assembly GCA_035622475.1 of Nitrososphaerales archaeon. Classification (GTDB taxonomy): domain Archaea; phylum Thermoproteota; class Nitrososphaeria; order Nitrososphaerales; family Gagatemarchaeaceae; genus UBA183. The sequence goes on along the minus strand of DASPVF010000022.1, from coordinate 21,932 downwards.
TCGCATACGGTCTGGACAAGTCCGAGAAGGAGATGAAAATACTCGTGTTCAGCTTCGGGGGAGGAACCCACGACGCCACCATCATGGAGTTCGGAAAGGGGGTCTTCCAAGTGCTGTCCACGTCGGGGGACACACAGACGGGAGGGACCGACATAGACAGGGCTGTAATCCAGGTACTCCTCCAGGACTTCCGTTCGAAGACAGGAGTGGACCTGTCGACGGACAGGACGGCCATGGCTCGCCTCAAGGAGGCAGCCGAGCAGGCGAAGATTCAGCTATCTAACCTCACATCAACAGACATCGACCTGCCGTTCATAGCGAGCGACTCGTCGGGTCCGAAGAACCTCCACTACACGTTGACCAGGACGAAACTAGAGGAGGTCGCCAAGCCCATAGTTTCGAGGACTGAGGAGACGATCAGGCGGGTCATAAGCGACGCCAAGCTGAATCCGGACCAGGTCGACAAAGTGATACTCATAGGAGGCATGACACGGATGCCGCTCATAAGAAAGTTCGTGGAAGACGTCGCCGGGAAACCCGCCGAGAGGGGGGTAGACCCAATGGAGGCTGTCGCCATCGGGGCGGCCATACAGGGTGCGGTCCTTGCAGGCGAGATCAAGGACATACTGTTGCTCGACGTGACGCCGCTATCGATGGGAGTGGAGACGCTGGGCGGGATAACCGAGCACCTGATAGAGAAGAACGCCACCATACCGACGAAGCGGAGCAAGACGTTCACCACCGCCGCCGACTTCCAGACTGCGGTCACCATCCACGTAGTTCAGGGGGAGAGGACCATGGCCCGGGACAACGTATCGCTCGGCATGTTCAACCTAGAGGGAATACCTCCGGCGCCCAGGGGCGTGCCCCAAATCGAGGTAACGTTTGACATAGACGCCAACGGAATCCTGACAGTAACTGCGAAAGACCTGGGGACTGGAAAGCAGAACAAGATTACCATCACAGCCTCGACGAAGCTCTCCAAGGAGGAGAAAGACAGGCTGATCAAGGAGGCCGAGTCCTACGCGGAGCAGGACAAGAAGAAGAAGGAAGAGGCGGAGCTGAGGAACGAGGCGGATTCGGTCTTGTACACCATGGAGAGGACGAAGAGGGATCTCGAGGGGAAGGTGGACAAGGCGAGCCTTGACAGGCTGGACGCGGCGGCCCAGGAGCTGAGGAAGGCGCTGGAGGGGCAGGACAGCACCCAGATCAGGGACAAGAACGAGGCCCTGAAGAAAATCCTCCAGGACGTGGGCGCATCGGCGTACCAGCAGGCTCAGCAGAGCCAGCAGCAGGCTGCTCCGGGGGCGGGGCCAGGAGCCGGCGGAGGCGCATCGAACGTTAGCGACGCTGATTACAAGGTAGTGGACGAAGGGAAGTAGGAGGCAGCTGCTGTGGCGGAGAAGGACTACTACGAAGTACTCGCTGTGCCGAGGAATGCCTCCAAGGAGCAGATCAAGGATGCCTACAGGAAGCTGGCCCTCCAGTTCCACCCTGACAGGAACAAATCCCCAGAAGCCGAGGCCAGGTTCAAGGAGATTTCAGAAGCCTATGCGGTTCTATCGGACGACGAGAAGAGGAGGGCCTACGACGCAGGCGGGAGGGAAGGGGTCTATCAGAGGTACAGCCAGGAGGACCTGTTCAGGGGCGCGGACTTTGGGGATATCTTCAGAGGGATGGGGGGCTTCGGCTTCGATGACATATTCTCCCAGTTCTTCGGGGGCGGGATGGGGGCGCGCCAGCCGAGCAGAGGGGAGGACCTTACCTATCACCTGCAGCTCAGTCTTGAAGATGTAATCAAGGACACCAATAGAGAGATAGAAATTCCGAGGAGCGAAGTCTGCCCGACCTGCAGCGGAAGCGGCGCAAGGCCGGGGACGACCCAACGAAGGTGCGATGTGTGCAGGGGGACCGGGCAGGTCCAGAAGATCCAGTCGACGGGATTCGCTCGGTTGGTGAGGATTACCGCCTGCAGCAAGTGCGGTGGGAAGGGGTACATCATCGGCGACCCCTGCCCGGACTGCGGGGGGAGGGGTACAATCGAGAAGACGAGGAAGATACAGATCATGATACCTGCTGGAGTGGAAGACGGGCACACCCTTCGTCTGAGGGGAGAAGGGAATGCGGGGGACAGCGGAGAGCCGCCTGGGGACCTGTATGTGGTGGTAAACATCGCCCCCCATCCGATCTTCGCCAGGCAGGACGGCGACGTCTACCTGGAAACCAGGGTCGGCGTCGTCCAGGCAATGTTGGGGTCTGACGTGACGGTGCCAACGCTCTATGGAGATGTGAAGCTCAAAGTCCCCAGTGGGACACAGCCAGGAACTTTGTTCAAGGTGAGGGGTAAGGGGCTTCCTAGGTTCGGGAAGTGGGGGAAGGGGGACGAGTTCGTGAAGGTGAACATCGAGGTCCCGAGGAACCTCAGCGGCCAGCAGAAAGAACTCCTTAAGCAGCTGGGCGACCTGCGCTAGCCTGCGAACTTGTAGATCATCAGAAAGGGGATTTCCTCGATCTCCCGGATGGCCTCGGGGGCCCCTACATCGTTGTCTACCGCCAGCGCGACAGACCTGGAACCCGCGAGGTTGACAATGGAGCACGTCCGAATGAGCGTAAGGGCCTCTCCGGTGTCCACGACCTCCCCGGAGTAGAACTCTCTGGAGAGATGGACTTTCAGCTCCCCCTCAGTCACTGTCCTCCCCACTAGTTCCTCGTCGCATATGTTGACCAGGATGGTGCCCTTGTATTCCGCCGTGCGGACAGAGAAACCCTTGCCGTTCGTGCTAGGCAACCTTTGCTACCGACCTTGCCCCGCAAGCTTCGCAGACCATGAACCACATACGCTTCTCCTTCTCGAGGTGGGTGTCGGGGCTCCCGCACACCGGGCAGATGACGGCGTCTTTGACATACTTCTGGAGGAGTTGGGAGAAGGAGTCACGGTCCTTGCGGCCGATGAAGATGGCCCTCTCGCCGTCTAGGGAAGCGGCAGTGGCGAGCTCCTTCGCGAGGTATATGAGGACTCTAGAGGAGTCACGTCTCAGAATTTTGGGGAACTCGGCGTAGTTCCTGAAGATGGTCTTGTTCCCGACCCAGATAACGTCGGGCTCTGGGAGCTCCAGACGGAGGGCGCCGGACCTCTTTGCGTCTTTGTCGAGACCGGCCCTGGCCCTCGATAGTAGCTCCTCGTACGAACGGGGCATGGCCGAATCTTCCAACGATGCTATTTCAAGTCTTCTGGAAAAGGCGCTGGAGAACTGTGGGACACATCCCGCTCGCTAAAGATTAAATCAGAAAAAGTAGGGGGCGCACCGTGAAGCCGAGGGCAGAAATCGGCGTCTTTGGCGGCTCAGGGTTTTACAAGTTCTTCAGGGGAGCCAAAGAGCTCGCGGTCAGGACGCCCTACGGCAGGCCCAGCGGCAGGGTCGCGCTCTCCGAAATACACGGGAAGAGGGTCGCATTTCTTCCGAGGCATGGGGTTCATCACGAATTTCCTCCCCACAGGGTGCCATACAGGGCTAACCTAATGGCATTCAAGCAGCTGGGTGTTACTCGGATAATTGCGCCCAACGCTGTCGGGAGTCTAAAGGCTGAAATCAGGCCCGGGGACTTCGTCTTTTGCGACCAGTTTGTCAACTTCACCACTGGCAGGGAGGACACATTCTATGACGGGCCGGAGACCACGCACGTCGGCATGGCGCAACCCTACTGCCCTCAGATGAGAGAGATTGGCGTTGAATCGGCGAGGAAGCTGGGCATGAGGTTCCACAGTACTGGGACGGTGGTTGTGATACAGGGTCCCAGGTTCTCTACCACGGCAGAGAGCAGGTTCTTCAGTCGCCAGGGGTGGGACGTCATCAACATGACTCAGTATCCAGAGGCGGTGCTCGCCAGGGAGCAGGAGCTCTGCTACCTCAATATCTCCCTCGCTACAGACTACGACGCGGGGCTGGAGGGAGACCCTAGCGTCAAGCCAGTCTCCCATGATGAGGTCATCAAGGTTTTCAACAGCAAGATGGAGGGGCTGAGGGAACTCATAATGGAGATTGTGAAAGCGCTCCCCCGAAAGCACACCTGCGGATGCGGGTCCGCACTGGAACAGGCGAGGTTGAGTCCCTGATGGGCGCCCTAAGCAGGGAGGTGGAGCGCGCGATCAGGATAATCCCTGACTACCCGAAGAAAGGCATCCCGTTCAAGGACCTGACCACCCTCTGGAAGAACGGGAAGCTCACGAAGAGAGTCAACGATGCCATGGAAGAGAAGTGGAGGCGGGCGAAGCTGACGAAGATTGTCGGTATAGAAGCGAGGGGGTTCATCGTGGGCGCGCCGCTTGCTGACAGGCTGGGGATCGGGTTCATCCCTGCGAGGAAGGTGGGTAAGCTACCTGGTTCCAAGGTCAGCATCTACTACGACCTGGAATACGGGAGACAGGGGATAGAGATGCACACTGACTCGATATCGAAGGGGGACAGGATTCTGATCGTCGACGACCTGCTGGCTACGGGAGGGACTTCGAAGGCCGTCGCCACTCTGGTGGAGAGGATGGGGGGGAAGGTGGTGGGCTTCGCTTTTGTCACGGAGGTCCGCGGGCTGGCCGGGAGACGAAGGCTCCGAGGACACGAAGTCTACTCCATCGCCAAGAATGACTAACGCCCACCCCGTCGGCATCATAACGGGTACTGGCATGACCGAGCGGTTTTACCTAGGCAGACCGAGAACGATCAGGACGAGATTTGGTAGGGCCAATTTGTTCTTGCACGAGGGAGGAGACTACGTCATCCTCCCGAGACATGGCGCCGCCCAACCGTCCCCTCCCCATGGGATAAATTACAGGGCGAACATCGCGGCGCTTTCTCAAGTGGGGGTGAGAGAGGTCATAGCCACGAGTGCAGTTGGATCGATGAACAGCGGGTTTGGAATCGGTGAACTCGGGATAGTAGACCAGTTCCTAGACTTCACGAAGAGGAGACAGTCGACTTTCTTTGAGGACAGGGCAGTGCATACGGACATGACATACCCGTATAGCAGGCACCTGAATCAGGAACTCTCGACAGCAGCAAAGAAGATTGGTGTCGACCTCCGCCAGCATCTTGTCTACGTGTGCGCAGAAGGGCCGAGATTTGAGACTGCAGCCGAGATCAACATGTACAAGATACTCGGAGGAGACGTAGTCGGGATGACGGGTGTCCCGGAGGTGGTCCTCGCCAACGAGATGAAACTCGAATATGCTTCGGTAGCTGTAGCCACCAACTGGGCCGCTGGGATGCAGTCCAGGATCAGCCATGAGGAGGTCCAAAAGGTGATGAAGAAGTCGGGGAAGACTGTCAAAGAGCTGATAGAGGCGACGGTGGCGGGGCTGAGGGGAGAGAAACGATGACAAGAGTGGCAGACCAGAATCTGGCCGCAGGGGGGGAGAGGAACTTCCTCTGGGCGAAAGCTCACATGGGGACGATGAGCGCCCTGGCGGAGAAGTACGGTAGGTCGAGGCCCCTGGAAGGGTTGAAGCTTGGAGTCTGTCTTCACGTCACGAAGGAGACGTCTGTCCTTATCGACGCCCTGCTGGCAGCGGGCGCGGAAGTCAAGCTCGCCGGTGCCAATCCCCTTTCGACGCAGGACGACATCGCCGCCTATCTGTCCACCAGGACTGAGGTCTGGGCTTGGAGGGGTCAGTCGGCCAAGGAGTACGACTGGTGCATACGGCAGGTTCTCGGCTCACGCCCCAATCAGCTCATCGACGACGGCGCGGACCTGCACGTGGCCGCCCACGTTTCGCACATAAGGGGAATCGTAGGAGGCTCGGAGGAGACGACCACAGGGGTGATAAGGCTAAGGGCGCTGGAGGCCGAGGGGAAGCTCGCATATCCTGTAATTGCGGTGAACGACGCGAAAACAAAATTCATGTTCGACAACAGGTACGGGACTGGACAGAGCACTCTGGACGGTATCATGAGGGCGACTGCACTCCTCCTGGCTGGGGCGAAGACAGTAGTAGTCGGCTACGGCTGGGTGGGGAAGGGAGTGGCCATGAGGGCAAGAGGCATGGGCGCCAGGGTGACCGTTGTCGAGGTAGACCCTGTGAGGGCCCTTGAAGCGCACCTAGACGGGTTTGACGTCTCCAGCATCGACGGCGCCGCGTCCAACGGGGAACTGTTCATCACCACCACTGGGCAGAAGAACGTGATTCCCTACAGCGCCATCGTCAAGATGCAAGATGGGGCGATTCTGGCCAACGCCGGCCACTTCGACGTCGAGATAGACGTGAAGACCCTGATGGCTAGGGCCAAGGGGGTTAAGCCGGTACGCCCCAACGTGGACGAGGTCACCCTCCCTTCAGGGAAGAAGGTGTACCTGATAGCAAAGGGGAGGATCGCAAACATCGTCGCAGCCGAGGGGCACCCGCCCGAGGTTATGCAGATGTCTTTCGCGAACCAGATGCTAGCAGCAATCCGCATCCACGAGGACCATGGGAAGATGGAGAAGAAAGTCTACGGGGTCCCACCTCAAATCGAGGACGAGGTGGCAAGGGCGGCCCTGAAGTCAATGGGGGTCTCCATCGGTCGCCCAACAAGCGAGCAGAAGGAGTACGCCAAGAGCTGGAAGATATAGGCCGAACATTTTAAAACCGAAGAAACTTGGTTTCACAACCGGTGGATGAGCTCAAAGGACAGAACGTCATAATCACGGCAGCGCTTCCATATGCCTATGACGACCTCCACCTCGGTCACATCGCAAGCACTCACCTTCCGCCTGACATACTCTACAGGTACCTCAAGCTAAAGGGGACGGGGGTCATCCAGGTCTGCGCATCGGACGACTTCGGCACGCCCATCCTGATAGCGGCCGAGAAGCAGCATGTAGAACCGAAGGCGTACGTCGCCCGCTGGAATGCCAGGTTCAGAGAGGATCTGGAGAAGCTCGGGATAGTGTACGACCTGTTCGACAGGACCAGCTCCCTCGAGAACATCGAGCTGGTGCAGAAGTTCTTCACGAAACTCGATGAAAAAGGCTTCATCTACGTCTCCGACGTCGACCAATTCTACTGCGAATATGACCGCAAGTTCCTCCCGGACCGGTACGTAAAAGGGACGTGCCCCTACTGCGGGACAGAGGAGCAGTACTCCGATGTGTGCGAGAACTGCGGAAGGACTCTCCAGCCGGGACAGATACTGAACCCCCATTGCTCAATATGCGGGAGACCCCCAGTCCTGAAGAAGAGCACCCATTACTTCTTCAGGCTCTCCAGCTTTTCAAAGCAACTCGAGGATTGGCTGCGGGGAACACCCGGGCTACAGGGGGACGTCAAGAATTACGTGCTCAACTGGATTAAGGAAGGCCTGCAGGACTGGGATATCACCAGAGACATATCCTGGGGGGTGCCAGTGCCCCTCAAGGAGGCGGAGGGGAAGGTCCTCTACGGCTGGTTCGACAACCACCTCTGCTACATCTCGACCGCCCTCAAGTGCGTGGGGAAGACGGGAGAAGACGGGAGGAGCTACTGGAACGGATCTAAGCTCTATCACTTCATCGGTAAGGACATCGTATATCACCACTACCTCTTCCTGCCGAGCATGAGGATGGGGGAGGGGGAGTACAAGCTCCCTGACTACATCCCGACCAGGGGGCACCTGCTCCTGCTCGGGAGAAAGGTGTCGAGGAGCAAGCACTGGATGATAACGGTAAGGGAGTTCCTAGAGCACTTCCCGCCCGACTACCTCCGGTTCTATCTGACCAGAATCACCCCGCTTAGCCAGTCCGATTCGAACTTCGACCTCAAGGAGTTCGGAGACAAAATAAACAACGAACTCGTCGCCAGCATAGGAAACTTCGTCTACAGGGCGCTCTCCTTCGTGCAGACCAGGCACGGGGGCGTTGTACCCGCCACCGGGCCGGAGGGACCAGCGGAGGACGCGGTAGTCGGAGAGCTGAAAGAGGCGGCAAGGGAGACCGGAGAGCTGATCGAGCAGGGGCACTACGACAAGGCCCTCAGAAGAGTGCTCGACTTCTCTGCGAGCTGTAACCAATACTTTCAGAAGAAAGCGCCCTGGGAGAAGAAGGCGGACGAGTCTACCGCGCTGTATTATTCATGCAACCTAGTAGCCGGGCTTGCCACCCTCATCTGCCCGTTCCTCCCTTTCGGCTCCAGGGAGATATGGAGCCAGCTGGGGTTTCAGAACCCACCGGATGACCTGAGCTGGGACTCGGCCACGGAGATGAGAATCGAAGCGGGGAGGAAGTTGCCTGAGCCGAAGCCCATTTTCAGGAAGATCGAGGACGCAGATCTCGGCAAAGTGCGCGTCCTTCTGGGCTAGTCAGTCACAGCACTGGAGAGCGTCAAGACCTTCCGGAAGGGCGCAGTCCATCTCGTCATCCAGTACCCTGTCCCCGAGCACCTTGGCGATCGGGTCGTAGTCGTCGTATTTCGTCGAGCCGAAGCCCGACGCCACCAGGCTCACCTGAAGCTGAGCTGTGCCCGAGTAGTCGACTCCGTACTCCACGTCAAGCCCCGGATTTCCGGTGGAGGAGCCGACTCGGTCGACGACCAGGCCAACTTCGGGAGCGGTGAGGGTCGAATCGCCGTTCATGCTGACCAGAGCATGGGTCGCTTCCTTCGGGTCCCCGAGCTTCCCAAGCGATACGACAGCGCCCGCCAGGGCGTCCTCGGCTTTGTCCCCCGAACCGCTGCTCGATACGCCCATAAGGGAATAGCCGTCGCGTAGTACCGTGCCGAGGAGCTTGTTCAGCCCCACGGGGCGCGACCCTTCGTTTGCCCTTGAAAGCAGCGAGCCGAGTGACTTGACTGCAACCTTATTCGCCGCATCGTAAACGTCCGCCAGAGTCGTGTCCTCGGGAGAAGAGCGAAGAAGGGTCTCGTTGTCAATCACGATTACACCTCTGGCAACTTCCCTAAGACGCCTGAGCGAGACTCCTGCATAGAACTTCGTCTTTTTTTCAAAATCAAAGGGCATGACTGCCACGCCCACCGGTGTTGCACCGCACTCCCGCGCGATTGATGCGGCGACGGGGGCAAGCCCGCTTCCTGTGGCTCCCCCCAAGCCAGCCACAACGAAGACCACCTCGGAGCCGCTCACCGCGTCTCTGATTTTCTGGTGAAATCTGAGGGCCAGACCCCGGACGAGTGCTGGCGTGAGCTTCTGGTCCACCGGGGACTCGATGTGTATGGTGTCCTTCGGTTCTACAGTGGAGAAGTCTCCGTCGTCACAGGAGACGTAGGCGAACCTGTCGACCAGAAGCGTCTTCCTGCTCAGCAGCGAGACAATCTTGATTCCCGCGCTTCCTATCCCAATTGCGGTGACGTCAGCTCGATTATTGACAGCCAATTCTAGGGCGCGAAGGTTGGTGGCGTCGAGCATAAACAAACCCATTACTCAATATTGTTGACGACAAAGTAGTTTTTGTTTACCCTGCTCCCGATGATATAGTGAGGGCTACTTTTGGGGCTTTGGGCCGGCTTCGTCCTCGTTGACAAGCCTGTTAACGAGGTCGTCCATCATGTGCCCTGAACACTCGACCCTCACCGCCCGCACTCCGTCCACGGCGAGGACAGCCTTCTTGATGCTCCTCCCCGTGTCGACTGCAGTGGGGCTGTAGGCGGAGAGCGGCTGGAACTTCACACGGATTGAGCCGGTCGCCATCTCGGAGACATCCGTCACGATGTTCAGTTCACCGAGCTTTCTTTTCGTCTCCTCGTCCACCACGTCGTCTAGCCTGGCGACGACGGTTTTCGACAGTTCGCTTGGCACGGTGAGGCTCCTCGAAATTCTAGAGGCTATATGACCTTTGAGTTCACCAGTGAACGCGCAGCGTCAGGGGGTGCGACGCCTTCACTTCGTCTATCTTCCCGACGCTCGTGTACTTGGGGACGGGTCCAAGAACTCCCTCCTTCATCTCCCTGTAGATTTCGTTCATGGCTGCGGCGTACTCGTCGAGCATCTCGATCGGCTCCGATTCAGTCGGTTCGATCATCAGTGCTTCGTGGACGATGAGCGGGAAGTAGACTGTGGGCGCGTGCATCCCATAGTCGAGGATCGCCTTGGCGATTGTGAGGGCGGCCCCCGGAAGCTCGCCTTTGGCGGACACGACCACTTCGTGCTTCCTGTGCAGTATTTCCCCGTACGAGACGGGGAAAGCTTCGGGATCCAGGCTCTTCCAAAGGTAGTTGGCTGCAAGCACTGCCAGGGAGGAGACGTCGGCGAGACCGGATGCCCCTAGGAGGCGGATGTAGACGTAGGCCCTCAGCAGGACAGCTGAGTTGCCTACGAACCCCTTCAGCGGGCCTATGGTGTGCTTGAGGTCAAAGTCGAGGGTGCACCCTTTCTTTCCCTTGGAGACGACCGGAACGGGGAGGTAGTCGGCCAGCTTCCGCGTGACCCCGACAGGCCCCGCCCCCGGCCCCCCTCCGCCGTGGGGAGTGGCGAACGTCTTGTGGAGGTTGAGATGAACTATGTCGAAGCCCATGTCCCCCGGCCTGGCTCTGCCGAGCAGTGCGTTCATGTTCGCGCCATCGTAGTACATCAGGCCTCCTGCATCGTGGACCGCCTGGCACACCTCCGTCACCTCCCCCTCGAACAGACCGAGTGTGTTGGGGACGGTGAACATCATCCCTGCGGTCTTATCGGAGCAGAGCGCCTTCACGGCGGCGGCCCTGACCTGGCCGTTGGAGTCGGACGGGACTTTGACGACCTGGAAACCTCCCATGGCTGCGCTGGCAGGGTTGGTCCCGTGAGCCGAGTCGGGAACAAGGATCTCGTCTCTCTTTCCCTGGCCGTGGACCCTGAGGTACTTCCTGATCATGAGGACCCCCGCGAGCTCCCCCTGAGCGCCGGCAGCCGTGGAGAGGGAGAACCGGTGCATCCCCGTGATTTCGCAGAGGTACGCTTCGAGCTCGTAGAAGATGGACAGCAGACCCTGAACGGTCTCGGTGGGTTGGAGCGGGTGAGCGTACTTCATACCGTCCGAACCTGAAATCATTTCCGAGACCTTGGGGTTGTACTTCATCGTGCAGCTCCCAAGAGGGTACATGCCCAACTCGACGGAGAAGTTCATCTGAGAGAGCCGGTTGAAGTGCCTCAGGACTTGTAGCTCGGAGAGCTCAGGGAGCTCAACCGATTGGCGCCTCATGGAGGTGGGGACGAGTGCGGCCGGTTCCTTGAACCGGGCCGATATCTTCGGGTCCGAGGGTACGGCCATTCCTACCCTCCCGGGCCTGCTCAGCTCTTTGATCAGGGGTTCGTTCCAGAAGGCCTGGCTGAACCGCTTCGTCTAGACCACCTCCTCCAGGGCTGTCGCCAGCCTTTCGATGTCGTCCCTGGTATGAATCTCGGTCACGCAATAGAGGCCCGCTTCGGCACCGAGGCCAAAGGACCTCTGGACTGGGTAGCCTGCCAGGACCCCCTCCCGCGAAAGCTTGCCGAAGACAGTCTTGGCGTTCGAATTACGATAAGAAACAGCGAACTCCTTGAAGAAAGCTCCCGACAAGTGGGGGGATTTTACACCCTTCACCCGGGAGAGCCTCTGGGCAGCATAGTGGGAGTTGGAGATGACCGCCTCTCCTAGCTTTCGGAAGCCTCCTTTCCCGAGAATAGAAAGATAGCTCGCTGCGGCAACAGCCATCAGAGATTGGTTGGTGCATACGTTCGAGGTGGCGGCCTCACGTCGTATGTGCTGCTCGCGGGCTTGGAGGACCATCGAAAAGGCCTTCACCTCCGGGTCTGCGACGGTGCTGGTGATACCTATGAGCCTCCCCGGCATGCTCCTTGCGAGTTTGATGTCCTTTACGGAAAAGATGCCGAGGTGAGGGCCTCCGTAGTTCATTGCTATGCCCAGAGGCTGGCCCTCCCCCACGGCCACGTCTGCCCCGTAGGCCCCCGGTTCCTTTACGAGCGACAACGAAATCGGATCGACGCCGACCACCGCCAGCGCTCCGGCGCCGTGGACCTTCTCAATCATGGGTGCGAGCCCGTCTTCGATGATTCCGAGGTAGTTCGGGTTCTCGAAATAGACGCATGCGACATCTGCCGTGAGCCTCCTCTCCAGGTCTGCGGGGTCGATGGTCCCCTCGCTTTTGTCAAATGATACTGTCTCGAGCTCCATTCCCAGGGGCTCGGTATAGGTCCCTATCACTGCGCGCCGCTGGGGCCCCGCGTTTCCAGCAATCAACGCCTTCTTTCTCCCCGTGACCCTCGCCGCCATCCGGACGGCCTCCCCCGCCGCTGATGCCCAGTCGTACAGGGAGCTGTTGCACGCTTCCATTCCAAGCAGGTCGCACATCAGGCTCTGATATTCGAACAGGGCCTGCAGCATCCCCTGGCTGACCTCCGCCTGGTATGGGGTGTAGCTTGTGTAGAACTCCTGCCTCGAGGTGATAGACTCCACCGCGGCCGGTACGTAGTGGGGCCAGACCCCTCCCCCAAGGAAGCAGAGGGACCGCGGCGGGGTCGTATTGCTGCCCAGGCGCTCCTGGACCTCCCGGCGGACCTCGTATTCAGATGCCCCCTCCGGTAGCTTAAGCCCCCTGTTCAGCCTGACATTCGGAGGGATGTCGGAGAAGAGCGCGTCGATAGAGGAAGCGCCCACCTTCTGCAGCATCTTAGAGACGAGGGACTCGTCAAGGTTCGGAAGGAGAGGATGGCGCCTCTGATACTCACGCATGTCCATCGCCCGAAAAACGCGTGACATCCCAGTCGCGGAATCGAAGAGTTCTCAATCAGCGGCGCGAAGCCGGATTGCGTTTCAATAAAAGCTTGGCTCTAATTCCCACAATCCAGAGGGAGGGACGGTCGCGAAAAACGCTTAAAATAAGAACGTAGCGGCGAGGGACGATTCGCTTGAGGCTTTCGGTTTCAGTGGCGCTGCTGCTCATGTTCATACTTGCGATGCTCTCCGTGCAGCTCCCCGCTCATTCGCAGGCGGGTGCGAGTTCAACGGCTGCCGCGATATCGGTGAAAAGCGAGTACACCCTCGACAGGTACGGGTTCGCCACCATCAACGAGAGCGTGGAGTTCACCAACAATCAGACCTCCGCCGTCCAGATTCCAGCCCTGACCTTCGGGCTGGGCAACCTTTCCTCCTACGTGAAGGGTTACAACCTGAACGGGAGTGACTTCTCGCTCGCGACCCCGCCCTCAACAGGGGGGCCGTACACGGTCAGCAGCACCCAGTCAATCCAAGCAGGAGGGAACGCCAGCTTCGTCCTTAGCACACTGCTCGACGGAGTCGTCAGCAGAATGGCCAACGGGACGCTCAGCGTGCTCACACTTTCCTCCCCCTCGATAAGCAGTAAGGTTGACTCGCTGCTAAATGTTGTTCAAATGCCGGCTTCCACCAGTTTCGCTTTCGCTCCCGAGGGGCTGACCGCGACAGTCTCCGGGAGCAACGACACCTACTCTTCCAGTGCGTCCGAGGTCGTTCCGAGCGCTGTGACTTCGGTCTCTTCCGTCAAGGCCTCCTCCGCAGAGGACTTCAACCCGCTGAGGGTCTTCAACGCAGTGAGGTCGATTTCGGCAGACTCCCATGGTAACCCCCTGGTTACAGACACGATCGAGTTCCAGAACCTTGGAACGACTCCGCTGTCTACTCTTTACATCCAGCCCCTGGCGCCGGGGAGCACGACGGCGACTGTCGAAACTATCGCGGAACCGAAGCTGCTGAGCCCCGTGTCTGTCTCGCTGATTAGCGATTCCATAGACCTAACGCAGCTCGCCGTAGGATACCCGAACAACGGGGTGGCGGCCGGAGGAAACTTCTCCATTACATACCAGTACCCACTGGGATCGCTCTACTACTCAATCTCTGGAGGCAAGGTCACCCTGAACATTCCGGACACCCCTCCAATCAGGGCGTTCATCGACTCGTTCACCATCGAACTCTCTCTTCCTCAGGGGGCGACTTCGAGCTCGGCGGAGAATTCCGTCCCGGTCGGTGCCGCAACCCCATGGCAGACCGGGCAGACGAACTTCTCCTATGGGCTCTCGGTCGGGTGGGCGATAAATGACGGGGTCCCTCTTGCTACCTTCTTCTTCTCGCTTTTGCTCATAGGACTCTTCGCGTCGAGGACGACTACAGCCGAGGCAGAAGAGGAGGAAGAAGAGGAGTCGTCGTCTGAGCTGGCGTCGGACATGATCAAGGCGTTCGACGAGAAGACGAACCTCATCAACGGGCTGTGGTCGGAGGTCGAGTCGAAAGACCCCAACGAAATAGACAAGCAATACTTCGACGAGATCAGGACGCGCCTAGACACGTTCAGGAGCAGGGCGCTAGCTCGGCTGAACGAGGTCAAACAGAAGTCAACCAGCCAGAAGTTCTACGATGTGGTCAGCCAGATCCACCAGACGGAGAGGGAGGTAGACAGGGCTGCAAAGGACAAGCTGAACCTCTACCAGCAGTACTATACTCGGCAGATGAGAAAGGATGTCTTCGACAGGCTGCTCCCCCAGTACACCAGGAGGCTTGAGAGAGCTCTGAACCAGCTCTCTGACGAGCTCCATACCGTGCAGAGAGAAGCCAAGCTACTTTAGGAATGACCTGTCCGGGGGCAAATTTATGAGGCGGGAGAGGGCCAAAGACCTGAAAGATATGGAAGGCAAAGTGGACAAGCTAGCGATAATTGGGTCAGGACCTGCAGGGCTCACGGCTGCCATCTACGGCTGCAGGTCGGATCTGGACCCCCTCGTGTTCATGGGGACGAAGTATGGAGGCCAGCTGATGCTGACGAGTGAGGTAGAGAACTTCCCCGGCTTCCCCGACCCTGTCCTCGGACCTGACCTTATCGCGAAGATGAAGTCCCAGGCCGAGAGGCTGGGTGCGAGGCTCGTCCAGGAGGACGTGGTCAGGGTGAATTTGAGAACCTATCCGTTCGAAGTCTACACTGGCTCGGGTGTCACCAAGACCCTCGCATTGATACTGGCGATGGGGGCGAACCCAAGACGCCTGAACCTCCCGTCTGAGATGAGATTGATGGGGAAGGGGGTGTCCAACTGCGCGGTGTGCGACGGCTTCTTCTTCAGAGGGAAGAAGGTTGCCGTGGTCGGGGGTGGAGACACAGCCATGGAAGAGGCCACCTTCCTGACCAAGTTCGCGTCCCAGGTGCAGGTAATCCACAGGAGAAACGAACTCAGGGCGAGCGCCGCCCTGAGAAATGAAGCATCCGCCAACCCCAAAATCAGCTTCGTCTGGGATTCGGTTGTGACGGATGTAATCGGTGATACGAAGGTGCAGGGAGTGAAGATCAAGAACCTCAAGACGGGACAGGAGGGCGAGCTCCAGGTGGACGGGCTTTTCGTAGCCATTGGATACGACCCGAACACCGAGATGCTGAGGGGACAGGTGGAGCTCGACCCGAAGGGGTATGTGGCCATAAGGAACGGGACAGGGAGCAGCGTCCCTGGCGTGTTCGTGGCCGGAGATGTACATGACTTCCGCTACAGGCAGGCGATCACGGCTGCCGCGGACGGGTGCAAAGCACTCCTTGATGCGGAGAAGTTCGTCAAGCAGAAGCTGGAACTGAAGGTCGCTAGCCGATGACAGAGACGAACCTATCCTCGGCGTGGGACTTGCTCAGCGGACCGACTATCGGCGTCCTGTAGCCGCACGCCTTGCACTTGTTCTTGTCGTCAAGGTTGTACTCCAGGATCTCGTAGCCGTAGCGCTTGATTAGGACCCCCCTGCAGCCGGGGCAGTAGGTGCTCTCGTCCGGGTGGCCGGTGACGTTGCCTATGTAGACGTAATTCAAGCCCGCCTCCCTTCCTATCCGGACGTGCTTCTCCAGCGTCTCAACAGGAGTCCAGGGGAAGTCCATCATCTTGTAGTCTGGGTGGAATCTCAGGAAATGGACGGGCACGTCGGGGCCGAGGTTGTCATACAACCAACGGCACAGCTTGGTGGCCGATTCCAGCGAGTCCCCCACCTTCGGGACTATCAGGTCGGTTATCTCGACATGAACCTTCGACCTCTTCTTGATCTCCAAAAGGCTCTGAAAGATTGGGTCTGCGTTAGGAATAGCGATGTACCGCCTGACGAAGTTTGTCTCCCCGCTCCCCTTGAAATCGACTGTGACGCAGTCGAGGAAGTCGTCCATCATCGCCACCGTCTCTGGTGTGTCGTAGCCATTGGAGACGAATATGTTGAACAATCCATTCGACCTTGCCAACCGGCCCACGTCCCTCGCGTACTCCATGAATATCGTCGGCTGGTTGTAGGTGTAGGCCATCCCCTCGCAGCCGTGTGAGATGGCGTTCTCGACGAGCTCTTCGGGTGTAGCCTCTATCCCCTCGATCTTCCTGAGCTGGCTGATGTCTGCGTTTTGGCAGTATTGGCAGTTCCAGGAGCAGCCTGACGTCGCGATGGAGAAAACCTTCGAGCCGGGTCGGTAATGTACAACGGGCTTCTTTTCGATGGGGTCGATGTGGCCAGCCATGACCCGGCCGTACACCAAAAGATAGAGCTTCCCACCGACAACCCCTCTGACTCCGCAGAACCCAATCTGCCCCTCGGCTATCTGGCAGTTTCGGGCGCAGGCCGTGCACTGGACCCTGCCGTTGGGGAGGTCCCTGTAGAGCTCGGCGTGTTTCCCTGCCGGCTGGGTGAGCCTGGTACGGACGGACATGGGCCCCATATGACTCCCGCCCTCGCCATTAAGGTTTCCAGAAGATACCCGGTGTTCTCACCAAACGGTTATAACATATGTTATCTTCGGTCGCCAATATGGCCACATTCATTGAGGCGATGGCTCTTTCCGCCATAATGGGATTCTCGATCTACCTTTCCCTCCCAATCATTCTGGGCAAGAGCCAGGATGAAAGGAGAGTGAACTTCCTCAACGCCGTCGCGATAGGGATTCTCATCTTCCTGATAGGGGATGTTTTCCTTGATGCCGCCGGGTCGCTTTACAACGGCTCCCTGTACGGGTACGGCTCATCCCCGAGCTACGATCTGGTGTTCACAGCGTCGATGGCCGCTGGATTCCTTGTCCTCTTCGTTGCCGGAGGCAGGAAGAAGATGGTGCTCACACCGACAGAGCTCGCCATTGTGATCGCGCTCGGCATAGCTTTTCAGAATCTTACCGAAGGGTTGCTCTTCGGAGCGCTAAGCGTGGGGATCGGGCTCACGGGCTCCGCGCTGGTCGTTCTGGTCGGTTTTGTCTTCCAGAATTCCACCGAAGGGTTCCCCATAGCCTCGCCTTTCCTTGGGTCGACCGAGGGGAAGAGGGGCATAATAGCGGGTGCCCTGATGATCGGTGGACTCCCCACGATACTCGGAGGCGCAGTTGGATACTTCTACAACGCCACCATCTTCGACCTGGTCTTCTACGGCCTCGCCGTAGGTACAATGCTCTACGTCATCCTCCCCATGCTGAGGCACGTTCTGGCAGGGACGGCTTCGAACAAGCTAGGGGTCGCCTACGCGGGGGTGTTCGTGGGATTCATCCTCGGCTTCGCCGTTAACCTCCTGTGATGTTTTGGTGTTTGCCTTGGTCCTCACCAGGTTAATGGTCTTCCTCTGCGGAGCCTGAAGGGACATCTTTATGGGCGGAAAAGTGGCCGGATCGCAAGCGCAGGCACCTAAGTTCTCCACCGGCTACATGGACAGGACGGCTGACCCCCGGAAGGATTTCTACAGATACGCTGCAGGAAGTTGGCTGGACACACACCCACTCCCACCCGAATGGCCGAGGTATGGCGTTTTCAACGAGCTCTTAGATTGGAACTTGTCGCGTCTGAAAATCATAGCAGAGAGATGCGCCCATAAGTCTACGGGCTCAAACGATCCTGTCGTCCGGATGATCGGAGATTTCTACCGGTCCGCAATGGACAGGAGCAGGATAGAGTCAGTCGGGTTCAGGCCAATCGAGGACCTCTGGGGTCAAGCAGCCAGGGTGAGCACCCCGGATGAAGTCGCCGAAGCCATCGCACTCTTCCATAAGGAGGGCGTCGTGGCAGGGTTCAGCGCGTTCTCTAAAGCCGATGACATGGACAGTGCACGCTACGCTTTCTACCTCGAGCAGGGAGGGCTGTCCCTTCCAGACCGGGAGTATTACCTCTCCGAGAACTTCACAATGGTACGCAAGCAATACAAGGACCATATTGCCCGGTTATTCGTCCTGAAAGGGCTGCCGGAGGCGAATGCGAAGAAGTGGGCCTCAGGTGTCCTCAGGGTGGAGACGCTGCTCGCCAGGGCGAGCAGGACGCGGACGCTGCTTCGTGATAGGGAGAAGAACTACAACAGGAAGGCTATCAGAGAGGCGAAGGAAAAGTATCCTACGCTCTTCCAGGGGCGATATTTCCATACCATGGGGCTCCCCCCGATCCAATACGTCGTGGTCGGCCAGCCAGAGTTCTTCGAAAGGCTGGATGCCCTTGTACGGGAGGGCGACATCGACGATTGGAGTGCGTACCTCTGCTGGCGTGCACTCCACTCTGCGGCCCCCTATCTTCATCCGGCAGTCGAGGGGGAGGACTTCGACTTCTTCCATAGGAAGCTCACCGGGCAGAAGAAGCAACAGCCTAGATGGAAGCGTGTACTGCGAGTCATAGATTCGTCGATAGGCGAGGCCCTCGGGAAACTCTACGTCGAAGAAAACTTCCCTGAAGAGGCACGTCGTCGTGCCAACGTCTTGGTCGACGACCTGAAGGAGGTGTTCAGGGAAAGATTGGAAAGCATCCCCTGGATGTCGGAAAGAACCAGAAGGCAGGCATTGGTGAAGTTCAGCAGGTTCAGGACCAAGATGGGCCACCCGCAGAAGTTCCGCGACTACTCAGCGATTCGCATAGACCCTCGCGACTATGCTGGGAACGTGCGCAGGTCGGCTGTGTTCGAAGTTCTTCGACAGACCAGACGCGCAGGAAGGTGGGTGGACAGGGAAGAGTGGCTCATGACACCACCAACTGTGAACGCCTACTTCGATGAGACGCTGAACGAAATCGTCTTCCCCGCCGGGATACTCCAGCCCCCATTCTTCGACCACATGGCTGACGAAGCCGTGAACTACGGAGCCATTGGCGTCGTCATCGGACATGAGATCACCCACGGTTACGACGACCAGGGGAGGAAATACGACAGCAAGGGAAACCTGAGGGACTGGTGGACGAAGGAGGACGAACGGAGATTCAAGAGGAGGGCGAACGCTGTAGTGAAGGCCTACGGCGGACAGGAAATCCTCCCGAGACTGCACGTCAACGGGAAACTGACCCTCGGGGAGAACATCGCCGACCTCGGAGGCGTGGGCATCGCTTTCGAAGCGCTTCAGAGGCGACTGGCGAATGGTGCCAGGGGCCGAAGGAAGATAGACGGCCTTACCCCCGAGCAAAGGTTCTTCATATCCTACTCCCAGATGTGGAGACAGAACACCTCCGAAATGGAGGCGCGCAGACTCGCGACCGTCGATCCGCACTCGCCGTCAAAGGTAAGGGGCGTGCTGCCAGCGAAGAACCACCCCGCCTTCGACCTCTCTTTCCCGCCGAAAAGGAGAGAGAGCGAAGGGCTGGCGAGGATAGGGGTTTGGTAGGCGAGGCGGAAAGTTCTGCTGTGTCATCTTCCAGACTCAAGGAGTTCGCAACATCCTTCGGTCCTGCCTGGATAGTGATGATTGCGGATGTGGACGCACCAAGCATTCTTACTGCGGCAATCGTCGGTGCGACCTATTCCTATGGGCTCATCTGGTTCTTCCTCGTGCTGATCGTTCCCCTGTTCGTGATACAGGAGGCGAGCGGGCGGGTCGGGATGACCACCGGGAAGGGACTCGGGGAGGCCATACGAGAGAATTACTCCAGACGGGTCGCCGCGCTTGCAAGCCTGCCGATGGCAGTGGTCAGCGTGGTGAGCTACATCGCGGAATATGCAGGGATTGCAGTCGGGATGGAGATAATCGGAGTGCCCCCCTTTGTCTCGGTTCCGATCGCGTATGTTGCATACGTGGGAGTGGTCGTCCGGCGCAGGTACCTTACGACGGAGAGAGCGCTCCTGATCGTTTCCGCGGTGCTTATCGTATCATATGCTGGTTCCCTTCTCGCGAGGGGACTTGTTTCCTCGAACTCCTTCTACTTCAGCGCTAGTCCGGGGTACCTTTTCTTGCTGGCAGCATCCGCGGGGGCGGTCGTCATGCCATTCATGTTGTTCTATCAGGCTTCGGCCACGGCGGAGAAGAAGACCACCCGGTTGTGGGCCATGAGGACTGAGACTCTTGTCGGCGCGGTGGCCAGCGAGCTCGGGATGATTGTAGTGGCAATGGCGACGTCGGGGCTCAGCACCTCTCTCAACTTCGTAGACCCGAAGGCTCTTGCACTAGCCCTCTCGTCGCTCGCCGGCGCCTATGCGCCCTACGTGTTCGCTGTCGGTCTGGTAGCGGCCGCCTTTCTCGCGCTCGTGGTAATCTCTCTCGGGAGCTCCTGGGCAATCGTCGACACAATGGGGTGGAAGAAGGAGAGCTTCGTTTGGGTTTATGTGGCCGAGTCTGTCCCTGCGGTGGTGATTCCCGTCCTCTACCCGACGCCTCTTTCTCTGGTTCTGGAACTCATGGTGGTATTCGTCTTCGTTCTTGTCGGCCCCGGTATCCTGATGGGTCTTCTCAGCGCAGACAGGCGCATTATGGGGGAGTATGCATCAGGCGCCGGCTGGAAGGCTGCCTACTGGTTGAGTCTGGCTGCAGTCCTGGGCTTCGGAATTGCGGCGGTCGTCGCGGCTCTTTGAGCGTGCCCTGTCTGCCTTCATGAAGTGCGCCAACCATGGGACTGCGGTCTGTACTATCGGACGTCACGTACAGTGCGGGGAAGCTCATATGCTTGGTTCTAGGGGCGTTTGGCCCTCAATATTCGACCAGATAGAATATTTATGTGACGCCTGTTCGAAAACAAATCCGAGGCCTCGCAATACGACGATTCGGAAACGAATCTCGGAACTCCTGCCGAATATGTTCGAGGGAGATCCCCCGAGCATACAGGGAAACGACCCGGTGGTGTTGACCGCGTCTTTCATCAAGAACATGGACGTGCACTTTCTCCCTGCGAGAGGGCAGGCCCCCTCACGAAGATTTGAGCTGGCAAGTGTCACACTGCACCCTGCCTACGGTTCGTATGGAATATTGAAAAAAATCGTCGAATCGGAGCCGAAGGAGTACTACAAGACTCTCTGGTCCAAGTCTGCAGAGGTCCCCATTTGGATCGGCTCCTGCAAGTTCGAGAGTCCATTCGATGATGTACTTGAAGCGTTCAGCGAGACCAGGTTCGGCGGGGCGAGAGTAACCCATGGGGCGCAGGAAGCACTCGTCACTCTATGTGACGCAGTGGGGCTCATCAGCGAGGGGAAACTGTCGGCCCAAATGTCTACCGATGAGGTAGGTTCGGTCCCAATCGCCATATCAAAGGACAAGCCGATAGTAGAGGCAATCAGGAAGATGGTGTCCCACAACATAAGGAGGCTCTTCGTCGAGAAAGAACAGGGCAAGTTCATTTCGGAACGCACGCTAATTGACTACATGTTCAGTCCACAACGGCTCGGGATAGCCAGGGATCACCCTGAGCTTTGGATTGATGAATCAATCGGGAAGCTGGGGACAAAAGCCCCCGGGAGATGCGGGACAGGCAGCCTTGACGAAGCAGCCAAGGCAATGGGGGGAGCCCCCGACGACTGCCTCATGACAGACGACTGGCGCGTAATCTCCAGATGGGACCTGGTTGTCAAGCCATGGAGGGCAGGAAAGCTCGATGCCGCAGAGTAGGGGCCCCTCCAAGAGGACAGGAGAGCTAACTTCTTCGAAGGAGCCCCGGCTGTAGTTCGATGCGACTGCTTCGATTGTTTTATCTCGCGCTAGTACTGATAATACTTCTGGCTTAGAATGACGTCCTGAAGAGCCCCGACCCTAGCTCCTCTTACCCCTTCCACATTCTTTGACCATTCTGCAATTTGCTCTAGTTGCGAGAGGTTCTCCA
>DASPVF010000021.1:0-27835 GCA_035622475.1 Nitrososphaerales archaeon | reverse complement strand
GACTCTCGTTCTGGTTCGTCGCTGCGCTCGGGTAGTAGGTGCCGTTAATCAGGACGGCTCCTTCGCCTAAAAGACAGAAGGAGATGGACCCCATGGGCGCAGTCGCAATCTGTGACTGCTGAACCCTCACAGAGAAGACTTCGGTCACGGCCGGCGTCTGGCCAAGGGTGACCACCGGGGCTAGAAAGACGAAACCTCCCAGGATGATGGCCAGACAGGCGAGGGCGGAAACAGTCTTAGCATTCCTCGACATGGCTCGATCGAGGCTCGGGTTCGAACAGGCTGCACAGTCCCCGCAGAGGCACCCTACTCCGCAGACCTCGCATGCGCACCTTGCCGACAGCTGCTGGAACACCTTCATATTCTATTGCCTATCCTGTGCGCCAACACCATTGGCATGGCCTAATCTACGCTTTTCGGAGTGTTCATTTCCACTTTGTGGGAACCTGTTCCTTCTGAAACAGCGCCGTGGTGACGCATAAAGAGCCGGAACGAGGACGGCTATGACGGCGGCCACAGTAAGGAAGGTATTGGTACCTAGGGTGATTATACCAATCTCCGCTGCAAGGTAGACTCCCATGAACGGCACGAAAATGACGGAACCAAGTTGCGATGCGGTTCGTATGCCCTTGACCCTTGATGAAGAAATCAAATTCAGCGGCGCTTCCAGATGGAGTCCGCCAATCCGGATATAGACTCTACGGTATCGGGAGGAAGACACTTTCACGTCGTCCTTCTGAATCTTGGAGCTCTTCGCGGTTATCTTAAATCTGAACCCCAGCCGGCAGCGCTGATTGACTGAAGGCCTTCATGTTACAGAGAGCTCAGGGACCTCTCTTCGAAAGGCAATCACAGTCAGGCACGCAGTTGCCATATACGTCAGTTCTGTTCTAGGAGCGGGTATACTGGTCATCCCTGGCCTTGCCGCAAGGACCGCCGGGGCGGGATCCCTGATTGCATGGGCGTTGGTGTCTCTCGCCAGCTACCCCTTCGCCTTCACCTTCTCGCGTCTCTCTGCCCGCAATCCGGCCTCGGGAGGAATCTACGCCTTCGCGAGTGAGGCGTTCGGCCGTGGAGTGAGCTCCATGACGGCCTGGCTCTTCGTCGCCTGGGTGGTCCTCGGGGCGCCTGCGATAACATTGGCGGCAGGCACGTATCTTGCCTACGCCTTCCCGATATCGGGACCCGAGGTGTACGCCGTGGCCGCCGGCATACTGCTCCTTGCCTACGGAATCAACCTTAGAGGGATAAGGCTCAGCGGGAGGGTGCAGGTCGCAATCGTGACGCTGATGGTGGCCATCATGGTGTTGGGAGTTGTAGCTTCGAGCCCTGGGATAAGGGCCTCCAATTTCGTGCCTCTTTTTCCTGACGGGGTGGTGTCCGTGGGCGTCGCTTCGGCGCTGATCGTGTGGTCATACCTCGGGTACGAGAACGTATCAAACATTGCCGAAGAGTTCAGGGACCCGGAGAGAGACTTCGGGAGGAGTGTCACCATAAGCGTGGCCCTGGTCAGTGCGCTGTACATGGCAATCGCCTTCACGGTCGTAGGGACGGGCGCTTACAGGGCTGGCGGTGGGGTTACGCCGTTCGCCGACATGATGTCGAAAGTATTCGGCTCCTACGGTGGAGCTGTCGTTTCTCTCTTCGCCGTCCTGATCATCTTCTCCACTGTGAATGCCTACACTTCTGGGATGGGCAGGGTTGTATATGCCGCGGCCAAGGATGGGAACCTTCCGGCGTTCCTGGCGCGTATCGACTCGAAAACCGGCGCGCCCAAACGGGCCCTCGTAGCACTTCTGGCGATGATTTTGGTCTCCCTGACTGTCTACTATCTGGCAGGAATAAATCTCCAGTCCGCCTTCCTCGCGACAAGCGGGGTGGCGGTACTCACCTACGTTGCCGGCTCAGCCTCTGGTATTCGGCTGCTAAAGGGAAGGGGGAGAGAGAAGATTCTACCCATTCTTTCTCTGGGCATCTCGCTCGTGTTGCTACCGTTCATCGGGCTACTGCTGGTGGCAAGCATCCCCGTCGCGGTTTTGGGGTTCGCCTACGGGCGCTTCAGAAAGAAGTGAGCGAACGAGGAGCCTCACTGGAGGCATAACTCTCTTAGAACCCGGCAGGGATTCCGTCCCCCCGCACATCGCACACCGCAACACGTCGGCGGCCCGATGCTTCCACCGCTTGACACACTCCGGTCCTCCCCGGCATAGGCAGCTTCTGCACCTCGAATGCGCCTTGCTCGGGGAGCTCGTACCCCTCCTCGACAATGAGCATGCGGCCGCCGCCCCAGAGGAACCGTGGGTGGTCAACATTCGCCTCGACCCCCATGGAATAGTCCACCGAGTTTGTCACGAAGAGGGCGTGCTGCAGGGGCCTGTAGTCACCCCCGCTGCATCCGATGGCGAGGTAGGGGCTCCCGTCCTTTTCCAAAATCATTGATGACAGAGTGTGCAACGGGCGCTTTCGGGGTTCTACCCTGTTAGGCCCTTCGGTGCTAAAGCCCGAAGCTCTGCTGTTGAGGAAAACTCCGCAACCAGGGACGAAGTCGCGGGACCCAAACTGCAGAAAGAGGCTCTGAATCCCTGCCACCACGTTACCTTCTGAATCGATGATGGAGAAGGCTGTGGTATCCCCTCCCCGGATCCTTCCTTGTGTGGGGGCAGGTGCCGCTTCAAGAGAAAGGAATGCTTCGATGTCTATCTTGCTAAAGCGGGGGTCTCCGAGCATCATGTCCCTCCGCGAGTATGCGAAGAGCGCCGCATCCATCGTACGCTTGACCCTCTCCCCAGAGACCGGACCCAGTGGAGGGGGCCCTCCGCGCTCCAGTAACTTGAGGATAAGAAGGCTAGTCGCCCCCATGCTGTTGGGCGGAACTTCGTACACGGTTGCTCCCCTGTAGTCGAGACGGAGTGGTGCGACCCACTCGGGCTTGAAATCAGCAAAATCGCTGGGCATCCAATGGACCCCGAGGGAGTCAAGAAACGAGACAATACGCTCTGCCGGCCATCCCTTGTAAAAGCCCGCTGCGCCCCTCTCGGAAATCTCGGATATTGCGCGTCCTAGGGCGGGCTGCCTGATCAACTCTCCTGGCAGCGGAGGTCTTCCTGCCGGGGCGAACGTCTCTCGGGCTTCACCAGAAAGCTCCCGATAGGCATCGGCTATCGAACGGCAGATGCCATGTCCCGCAGGGAACCCATTCGTTGCCAGTTCAGCCGAAGGGGCGAGGAGCATCTTGAATTCCTGGGTTCCGAGTTCTCTGTGCATCTCTGAGATACCTGCGACGTAGCCTGGGACGACGCAGCTGAACGGGCCGGACTTGGGAATTGTACCCCCGTTCTTTGAGAGCATCAATTCCAGGGTGAGGCCAGAAGGACTCCACCCGCTGGAGTTGAGACAGCGAACCCTTCCCGTCTTCGCCTCGTAGAACATGCCGAAGAAGTCTCCACCTAGGCTTCCAGCAGGATGGAAAGTCACGGCGAGAGCGTAGCTTGTGGCCACGGCAGCGTCGAATGCGTTTCCACCCCGTTCCAGGACATCGGAGCCAATCTTGGAAGCGATGGGCTGCTCGCTCGCAACTGCGGCGTGCTCGGCTACGATGGATTTGCTGAGCGGCACGACTGATGCTCATGTTGGCCGCGCTTCTTAAGTGTCAGAATCGGGGGATTGGGGCCCATCCATAGGATATGATTGTTGCGTGTACCCTTCCGGTGGAAGCTCTTACATGAGCACCCCGTCTGGACTCCGCCGTTGGCCCCGAAGAGCTGCTCGAAGTCTTGCCTTAGGGAAATCTCGGCATAAGATTGGACATGCGACGTGGACATCAATGTCATTTTTCTGTCGAGAACATATTTATAGAAGAAACCGCGCGTATACAACCGTCGGTGTATGACCCTTGAGCCAATCAGAGCTTGACGCGGTGCTTGGGACAGTAGAGAACCCCATCAGGCGTAGGATTATTGCAAGGATAAGCGAGGAGCCGAACTATCAGCTGCAGCTCTCCAAGGAGCTCGGGATCAGTCAGCAGCTTGTGGCGAAGCACCTCATCACAATGGAGGATGCCGGGTTGGTCAGCACCATCTCGCAAGACAGCCCACGAGGGCCGCCGAGGAAGGAGTACCTTCTGAGGAAGAGCTTCTCCGTTACGATAGACCTAGCCCCCAACCTGTTCAGGGCGAGGATGTTCTCCTTCGGGGCCGTCCCCGGCGTCCAGGAAAACGACGAAAGGGCCCAGATGGCTGCCCAGGTAGGGGAAGTGCTCAGATACCCCGACAGCGCTTCTAGGATAAGGCCTCTAACACAGGTGGTGGCGGCAGTCGACAAGAAGCTGAAGGACATGGAGGAGGAGAGGGCGGTCTTTCTTTACATCAGGGGTCTGGCTCTGAGGGAGGCGGCGAGGATAACCACCTCCCTTCCGAGCGACGATAGGAGGAAGGTACTGAGGTATCTGATGAGGGAAGAAGGGGACGGAATAACTGGCATTAGCGCCTCGCTCGGACTTCAGAAGCAAGTAGTCGGGGAAATCCTCGAAGAAATAGAGAAAGAGCTAGTCGGCGCTGACTAAAAAGGGAGAGAGGAGCAGAGCTCCTCTACAGTCCTATGTTCGGAAAACTCGCCTGAGGAACGCCAAGCTGGCCCTGGAGGGTCCTGATGCGGGTGGCATACTCCCTCATCCGGGCGTTGTCGCCCTGGACCTTCGCGATCCGGTACCCCTTCCAAGCCTTTCGGAGGGCTCCCCAGACTTGTCCTGTCTGATATTCGGCCATTGTCTTAGTACCTGTATGATATCAATCTCCCCGCGGGGTATTTTGCGAGCGTAGTCTATTCAAGTTGAGCCCGTAATCAACGCGGGCTACGCGCGAAGGACCATCTAGACCAGTGATCTTAGCAGGAGCCAGATGTTGCTTGGGTGCTCTGTTATCCTGCGCTTGGAATAAGCGTACCACCTGTCCCCGTAGGGGAGGTACTCGAAGACTGTGTAGCCTTCCTTAACCAGCTCAACTTTCAGGTCGTCCCTTATTCCTTTGAGGAGCTCAAACCGGAAGTCCACCTTTCTCGACCCGGCCAGTTCCTTTGCCCTGTCGATGAGGGCCGAGTCGTGGGTCCCTATGGCGAACCTGTTCCCCTGCTCGAAAAGTATTCCAAGGAGCTTGGCGAAGTTTTCGTTGATCTCCCTTTTTGTGGGATATATGAAATCGTGGCTCTCCCTGTACGCGCCCTTAACCAAGCGGACGGTCCCTCCCGCATCCAGAATCCTCTTCAGGTCGGACCCGCTGCGTCTGGTGTACGCCTGCAGGGCGACGCCCATGCGGGGGTGCCTGGAGAGGGCGTCCAGATAGACCTCGAGGGTAGGGTCGATGACGGGTGAGTTCTCCATATCGACCCAGAGCAGCTGATTTAGGCGATCCGCGTTGACGGCTATCTTCTCAAGGCGAGCCCTGGTCCCCTGTTCGTCAGATCCGAGACCCAGCTGCGTGAGCTTGACTGAAGCGAACCCGTCGATTCCGTCGTCCGCCATGGTCTGCTGAAGGCGTAGGTACTCGCTTGCGTGGGCGTCCGCCTCGGCGGGGTCCTTAATCTCTTCCCCGAGGAAGTTCACCAGCACACCTATCCCTTTGGAGCTCGCCTTCTTCGCATCCGTCATAGCCGAATCCATGGTAACGCCTGAAATCCACCTCTTCGCCAACGGCAAAACGAATGTTTCTTTGAGGCCCAAGACGTACCCGCCTCCTGTAAAGACGACATATTAACCGAGTATCTGAATGTCAAAGGCGGGAATGAACAAAGAGGCGGTCTACGGCGGAAGGCTGGAGACGCTGAGGAAGAGGCTGGACAAGAAGGGGCTTCGCGGAGCGATAATAGTACCCGGTCCTAACATGACGTACCTCACCGGAGTGAATTCAATGCTCCTGGAAAGGCCGTTCATGCTGCTGGTCCCGGCCGATGGCGAGCCGCACCTGGTAGCCCCCAAGTTCGAGTCCGGTCCCTACGCGGAATGTCCCGTTCGGATGAGAATATATTCGTGGACAGACTCTGAAGGCTCAGCGGGTGCCATCTCAAAGGCAGCGAAGGGAGCCGGACTGAAGGGGAAGTGGGGTGTGGAGGGGAGAGCGCCCTTCCTTTACCTTGACAGGCTGGCTAAGGAGGCGTCTCCGAAGTTCAGGAACGCCGAACCCATACTCCAGGGGATGCGCGAGGTAAAGGACGAGGAAGAGGTGAAGCTGCTCAGGAAGTCTGCCAACATTCTGAGCAGCGCCTTTGAGGAGTTCCCTGCCATCATCAAGGAAGGACTGACCGAGCTCGAAGTGGCCAAGGCAGCGACAGACGCCATCTACGCGAAGGGCGCGACCCATGTTGACGACATGCTTGTCCAGTCGGGACCGAGGGCAGCGGACCCACATGGGCTACCTACGGCTAAGAAGATACGGGAAGGCGAAGGCATCGTCATAGACGTCGGGGCTAACTACGAGGGGTACTACTCGGATGTCACTCGAGTGTTCTGCGTCGGGGAGAGCAAGGAGGTGGAGAAGGTATACGAGAAGGTCCTCGAAGCTAACACGGCGGGAATTGCCGAAGCCGCGAAGGGTGCGCGAGTGGGGGACGTAGATAGCGCCGCAAGAGGGGCTCTCAAGAAGGCAGGACTGGCGAAGTATTTCACCCACAGGACCGGGCATGGCCTGGGGCTTGAGATTCACGAGGCTCCATACATCGTCGAGGGGGGCAACGAGAAGCTGGAGAGCGGCATGTGCTTCACGGTGGAGCCTGGAGCCTACATCAGGGGGAAGCTGGGAGTAAGAATCGAAGACGACGTACTGATCGACGGGAAGAAGGGCGTGGCGATAACGAACGCCCCGAAGGACTTCGGCTGGTGGAAGTAGACTACTTCGTCTTCGCGAACTGGGATACCATTGTGTTAGTGTCCTCTACGTGCTTTATCTTCCCTATTTTCTCGAGGACTAGTCGGTAGACTTTTTCGTCTCCCCCGATGGCGACCTCCTTTCTAGAAACGACTACGGCGAGAAGGTCCCAGACGCCCGGAACGATATGGACCTCTGTTACCTCAGGGATCTTCAGGAGGGCGTCCATGACCTGGCGCTCCTTGCCTGGCTTGGCCTTGATTAGGACGAAGGCTTTCTGAAAGACAGCCATCCGAAAAGGCGCGCCCGGAACTGCTTTTAAAAACTCTCGCAAACTCTAAGCAACGACGTGAGGAACATCGAGGTAGCCGACCTTCTGGACAGGCTGGGGGACCTGGTTGAGGCCAACGGAGAAGACAGGTTCAAGGTAATCGCCTACCACCGGGCGGCCACAAGCATCAGAAACATGGACGAGGACATCGAGCAGATGTGGAAGGAGAAGAAACTCGAGGACATACAGTACGTCGGAGAAGGGATAGCGAAGAAGATTAACGAATACCTGAGTACTGGCAAGCTACAGCTACTAGAAAGGATGCAGCAGAGGACACCCCCCGGCGTGCCACTACTGATGAAGGTCCAGGGGATAGGGCCGAGGACAGCCTACTACCTTGCACACGAACTTGGGATTAAGAGTGTCGAGGAGCTGAAAAAAGCCCTTGATTCAGGTGGGCTGGACGCGGAATTCGGTCCCACGGTGAGGGAATCCTTCCGGGTCGGTATAGAGAGACTGCAGAGTTTCGAAAAAAGGATGCTCCTTCCTGACGCAGAGGGGCATTACCAGAAGTTATCGTCTTACTTCGAGGCACTCGGCATAGACGTGGGGATGGCGGGGAGTCTACGGAGGGGGAAGGCCACAGTGGGGGACATGGACCTCCTCTCGACGGACACAAGGGCCACGGAGGCACTCAGAGGATGTCCGGGCGTGGCCCAGGTGCTGGAGACCGGCCCAAAGCGGACAAGCGTCAAGCTCGACGATGGTGTCCAAGTAGACCTCAGGATATTCTCTGTGGAAGAGTATGGCGCCGCCCTGGTCTACTTCACGGGCTCCAAGAACCACAACATCGCGCTGAGGAGCCTGGCGATGGAGAAAGGGTGGAAGCTCAACGAATACGGGCTCTTTGACAAGGCAGGGAAGAGGCTGGGGGGGAGGACGGAACAGGAGATCTATCAGGAGCTGGGGCTCGATTACATTCCCCCGGAGCTCAGGGAGGACAGGGGGGAGTTGGATGCGGCTGCAAATGGGAAACTGCCTCACCTGGTGGAGTTTGATGACATCAGGGGGGATCTACAGATGCACTCGACCTGGAGCGACGGATCTGCGATCCTCGAAGAGATGGCGAAGGGCGCAAGGGGAAGGGGGTACGAGTACATGGCCATTACCGACCACTCTGTATCGGTTCGGGTGGCGAACGGCCTTTCCGAGGATAGGTTCAGGAAGCAGTGGCAGCAGATTGAGAAGCTAAACGATGGGCTTTCTCCGTTCAGGATACTGAGGGCGGTTGAGGTTGAGATCAAGAGCGATGGATCGCTGGACTTCGACAGGAAGTTCTTGGACGAATTCGACCTTGTGGGGGCGTCCCTTCACCAGAGCTTCAAGCAAGACCCAGGCAAGCTGACGGAGAGGGCGGTAAAGGCGCTGTCCCACCCTTCGGTCGATTTCCTTTGCCATCCGACGAACAGGCTAATCGGGAGAAGAGAGGGGAATCCCATCGATCTGAAGAAGGTGATACGTACCGCAAAGGACAACGGAAAAATGCTGGAAGTCGACGGGCAACCAGACAGACTGGACCTGGAAGATGTCTGGGCGCGGAAGGCGATGGAGGAAGGGGTCCCTATCGTCATCGATTCGGATGCGCACTCTGTGGGGGAACTAGACAACATGAGCTACGGCGTCATCGTTGCGAGGCGGGCGTGGCTAGAGGCAAAAGATGTCATGAACACAAGGAACCTGAAGGCTTTCCTCAGACATGTTTCGTGAGCGCTCTCCAGACTTTATAATACAAGACCGCCGCGCGAGAATCGCGGGGGTAGCAAAGCTAGGCCAACTGCAGAGGACTTAAGCAGGAGACTCCGAGAAATCCTCTCCCTGAGGGGTTCGTGGGTTCAAATCCCACCCCCCGCACTTATGGAATCTCTCTCTCATTAGTGCCTGTGCCTGTTCTTGTCCTTGCCCATGCGCTTGTGCTTGTGTGTTCCCGCGTGCGAGAGACCGCCCCTGCACTGGTAATGGCAAGCACATCAGCAAAGCGATGGCAGTCTCGTTTCTCATGTCTCAGAGGTTAACTACAAGGAGGGCTTAGTTCTACACATGGGAAGAGCCAAGCGGGTCATGGTGGAATTGGACAGCGTTTGTGGTTTCAATGCAAAGGTAGCAAACAACCGGGTTGGTTCCTTCCCTAGGCTACGCTTGGGAATCCTTCGTAATGACTTCTCGCGCAAACGTTGAAATCAGGCCCACGATAATGAACGCTGCCACCGAGAAGTAGAAGCAGTATTGGAACGCTGCCCTTGTGGGAAGCATCGTTATGCTAGTCACATAGGTCGACAGAATCGCCCCTGCCACAGGGGCTCCGAGCGTCTGCCCAACGTAACGGAAGGCGGTGTTGAGGGAGGTCCCGAGCGCCATTTCGCTCTTGGCGATGGAGAGGACCAGAAGGCTCTGAATGGAAACACTCAGCATCCCTGAGCCGAAAGCATACACGATCAGGTACGCTTCAATCTGGCCCGGGCTGGTGTATGTCGAAAGCAGGAAGAAGGCGCCTGCCGCTATGGCGGACCCCAGATAGAGGAACGGTTTGACTCCGTACTTCGGTATCGCTCTTCCCACGATCAGAGCAACAGGCAGTATCACGAATGCGAGTGGCAGAAGATAAGCTCCGACCGAGATGATGCCAATCCCGAATCCACTGGGAGGAGGGAGCTCGAGGGCATACACCAATGTCTGGAAGGCCATGCCGAGTGCCAGCCCGAAACCTATTACGAGCAGGTCGGCTGCCATCACGTTCCTCTGGCTTAGGAGCCTCAAATTCAGGACAGGCTCGGCGACCTTCCTCTCGTAGAAGGGGAGCGAGACCAGCAGCACCGGGCCAACCACCAGCAGTCCAAGGATCTTGGTCGAAGTCCAGCCCCACGTTGGGCCTTCCGACAGCGCGAGCACAATCGCAGTCAGCGAGGCAGCCAGCCAGGCTGCGCCCACAAAGTCGAGCTTGACCCCCGGCTTCCGTTCCGTTGACTCTCGGACCACCAGGAAGATCAACGCCGTGAGGACTGCCATGACAGGTATTGCAATCCAGTAGTTGGCCTGCCAGCCGAATTCGTTGGTGATCACGGCGCCGCCGAAGAGGCCCAACGCCCCGCCAGCCACCTGCACAGCGCTGATTACTCCCTGGGCCTTCGGTACCAGCTTACGAGGGAACTGCTCCCGTGCCAGGCTGAAGGCCAGTGCGAAGACTCCGAGCCCTACGCCCTGGATGAACCTGCAGACCAGGATGAGGTTGAAGTCTGGTGCCAGCGAGGTCGCGGTGGCTGCCATTAGGTAGATTACAAGAATGTACATTATGACACGCTTCTTGCCATAGATGTCTCCGAGCTTGCCGAAGATTGGGATAACCGCGACCCCGAAGACCGTGTAAAGCGAGATTATCAGGCTCGTGTGGTCTATGCTAATGCCGTACTCGGCGACTATCTTCGGTAGCGCTGGGGTCAGCATGGTATCGACGTAATAAATCAGCGCGGCCACGACAGACAGCAGCACCAGAGCTTCGTTCGCATAGCCCACGTCGAATCCCTCCCCGGATTCGGGTGGGGCAGCCAAAGGTTCTCTCGCGTTCTGAAGGCGAGTATCTGAGGGGATTTTCTCTCTCATCCGAGCATCTCGACTCTCTTGCATCCTTTCCTGTGCCTTCAGTGATGCCTGTAAGGTCAATCGGATTAGTCTTGTAGCGAACATGTTCGCCATAATGGAAAAAAGGGACACCTGGGTATGGTATGGACGGAGCTAGTTTGCGCAGACTCGTGATTGAAATCTCGCCCGAACAATCTAGGAATAGAGGCCAGATGGTACCCGCAACGGCGGCTAACGTTTTGGCGAAAATCAAGTCAATCGAGATGCTCCACATCCTCAGGATGGTCCCGGGGGAGTTCGCAGCGATTGTCAGAATTGAGCTCAGAGA
Source organism: Nitrososphaerales archaeon (assembly GCA_035622475.1). Taxonomy (GTDB): domain Archaea; phylum Thermoproteota; class Nitrososphaeria; order Nitrososphaerales; family Gagatemarchaeaceae; genus UBA183. The sequence goes on along the minus strand of DASPVF010000021.1, from coordinate 16,749 downwards.
CCCCAAGTTCAATGTCGAAGCGATCTTCGCCTTGGAAGGGCTTGGTTCCAAGTTGGAGACTGAACTTCTGGACAGAGAGTCCGATGTGGTTTTCACCTACTTCATACGAAGCAGGACAAGCGTGCGAACGCCCGAGCTCGTCGGGCGGGGAGGATTGATGCCTTATCTCTCGACTCCTTTCGAATTCAAGGACGGCAAACTGCGGATCACCCTTCTTGGCAGTTCGTCTCAGCTTAAGCGATATCTTGCCGACCTGTCAAAGCAGAAACTAGTCAAGTACAGAATCGCCTCGCTTACGGACGCCAGGTTCCCTCCGAACTCACCAATAGGCCGTCTGACGGACAAACAGCGAAGGGTCTTAATCACTGCCTACAGACTAGGATACTACGACGTCCCCAGAAGGATAACGAGCGAAGAGCTGGCGAAGAAGCTCAATCTGGTGAAGTCGACTTTCTCGGCTCATGTTAGGAAGGCCGAGAGAAGACTATTGACGGAAATGCTGAATGAACTCTGACCGTTAGACACCCTGCAATAGCGTCCGAAGGCAGATGCCTCGGGTCTGTCACGTTTTCCTGACAACGGCGAACGAGACGGCGGCAGACGAGAGGGGATTCCAATACAGGGTGGGATTTCGCTCACCGACGCCCACTTCGCGGAAGATTTACTCCTCAACCGCCTGACAGACAAACAGGGGAAGATACTCGTCCTCGCCTACAGACTCGGATACTTTGATGTTCCCAAGAAGCTGAATTTGGACGAGCTTGCCAGCCGGTTGAATCTAACCGGCTCCACGGTCGTCGAGCACCTGAGCAAGGCAGAGCGTCGTATTCTCGCCGGAATACCCGAAGAGGTGTGACAGATTAGGCAGAGGAAAGCTTCCAACCGACCATAGAGGAAGAGCGGATTAGCTAGGCGTACCGGTACTTCAGTCGTTCTGCTCTGTGACGGGTATCGAGAGCGCATCCTCTCCATCGAAAGATGTTTATCGAGTCCCAAGAAGGGATGAATGACAGTGATACGTTTTGATTGAGACCGAGAGCCTCACCAAGAAGTTCGATGGCCTGACGGCTGTGGATGGGGTGACCTTCCGTGTGGAGGAAGGGGAGGTCTTCGGATTCTTAGGGCCCAACGGCGCAGGTAAGACCACGACGGTGCGGATGCTCTGTTGCCTGATATCCAAAACAAGCGGGACAGCCAAGGTTGCGGGATACGACGTAGGGAACGGCGCGGATTCACTGAAAATCAGAAGGCTCATTGGACTAGTTCCCGATAACGTCGGCCTGTACGAGAGCCTAACGGCCTACGACAATATGGACTTCTACGGGAAGCTCTATGACCGCACAGAATCACAAAGGAAGGAGAGCATCGCAGCCCTCCTCAAGATGCTCGAACTCTGGGAAAAGAAGGATGTTCCGGTGGCGACGTTCTCCAAGGGAATGAAACAGAAGCTTGCGATAGCCCTAGCGCTCGTCCACGACCCACAGATACTCTTCATGGACGAGCCGACAGCGAACTTGGACCCCGAGGCAGCAAGAACAGTAAGGGACTTCATTCTCGACCTGAAGAAGCAGAAGAAGACGATTTTCCTGAACACGCACAACCTGGACGAAGCGCAAAGAATCTGCGACAGAATCGCGATACTGAACACTACCCTGAGGGCGATGGGAACGCCGGAGGAACTCGAGCGGTCGGTGCAGGGGAGGGTGACGGTGATCCAGCTAGAACAGTCAAACGATGCCGTTCTCGCCGCTGTGAAGAACCTCGGGCTAGGGGACGTGTCCGCGGAGGGCAACAAATTGACGATAAGCACAGCCGACCCTGAGAAGGCGAACGCCACAATCCTCGACGCTGTGTTCCGGGCAGGAGGGCGCATTCAGTCGGTCAACGTGGTGGGCTCCACGTTGGAGGACGCCTACCTGAAACTCGTGAGGGAGAAGGAGAAGGTATGAATCTAAGGCACTCTTGGATCATTGCGCTTAAGGACATCAGGATATTCATTAGAAAGAGGACTGTGCTCTACACGCTCGTCCTCCTCCCCTTGCTGCTTTCCGTCCTCTTTCCGTTGGTAATCGAGTATGGCGGAAAAAGTAGTGGTGGAATAACGGGACCGGAAATCCCGGCCCTGCTACACTCGTTCGAGTGGTTCTTCGTCATCATACCCGCCATCATTCCCGCGCCAATAGCTTCCTACAGCATAGTCGGGGAGAAACTCGAGAAGAGTCTAGAGCGCCTCCTTGCGACCCCGACCACCGACGGGGAGATTCTGCTCGGGAAGAGCATCGCCGTATTCATACCCGCCATCATCGCTACATACGCGGGCGCCTCAATCTTCATGGCGCTTATCGACGCTGTAACCTACAGCAAACTAGGCTACCTTTACTACCCGAATTGGGACATGGGGATTATCCTCCTGCTGGCCCCCCTCGTCCTTCTGCTGAGCATCGAATTGAATATCATCACGTCCTCAAGAGTCAGTGACGTGCGCTCTGCGAGCCAGCTTGGGGGCCTCATGTTCCTCCCGTTCATAGGCATCTACCTAGCGAGTGAGATAGGCGTGGTCACGCTCGATACCAACGCTCTTCTGATTATTGGAGGCGTAATTGCCGTCCTTGACCTGGCCATGTTCCGCATCAGCACATCCGTCTTCCAAAGGGAGCAGATACTCACCAAGTGGAAATAGATGAACGCACGTCCTCGTTCTTGGTCACTGAGGCAAGCTTGCTCTGACTTCATGGCCTCTCGCCGGCGCGTGCGAACCGACAGCAGCTTAGATTCCTAAGGAACGCTCCTTACAAAAAAAGCCCAGGGGGTGTTACATGGTACGAATCTTGCCGACCATAGCCTCAAACCTGGGGTCAGTTCTGAGGTCGAACCACACGTAATCGACCCCAAGGAAACCGAGCTGCGGGTCTCCGATCTCCACAGCCTTGTCTAGCCACTGAAATGCGTCCTCTCTGTTCCCCAGACCGGCGCACACCATTGCTGGAATGGTCGGCGCGACATATCCGAGCTCTGACCTGTTCCTTAGATCCTCAAGCACCTTGAGGGCGTCCTCTTTCCGGCCGACCTTCGCATATCCAAAGCCAAGGTACCCCGCCCAATTTTGCCCACCAAGCTTCCCCACTTTCTCGAACAACCTCACCGCTTCGTCCTTTTCACCGCGGGTGAGGGTGATGTAAGCAAGAGCGGATATGGAATTCAGCGACTCGGGTGAAAACTCAATCGCCCGCCGCGCTATCCTTTCCGCCCCTGCGGGGTCACCATCTAGGAGGACCACCGACAACCCCCCGAGTATGATTTCGTTCATTGGGTCAACGTCCTCTGCGCGCCTCAATTCACGAACTGACTCGTCGAGCCGCCCTTGGAACATCAAGGCATAACCCCTCATGCTTCTCGCATCTGGGTTGTCTGGGCTCAACATCAGAGCCTTATCCAACTCCGCTATCGTTTCTTTCCATGAGGACCCCATCAGGTTGGCGGCCCCCATTGCGACATAGGATTCGGGCAGCTGGTCGTTCAATCTAAGGGCCGTCTGAGCCTCGCTCAAAGCCCTGTCGTGTGCCTCCTTCGGAGGGAAGAAACCGACCGAACCGAGGAGACCGTACACGCGTGCGAGTAGGGCGTGAGGATTGGCGAACCCCACATCTAGCTTGATGGCCTCCGTTAGATAGTCAACTGCTTTCAGATACATGTCCGTTGATCCCTGTAACATGTAGAACCGTCCTCTGAGATAGTTCTCATAAGCAACGGCATTCCGTGTCGGTCTTCGTTCTATCTGTTCCCTTTCCTGCGGAAGAACGACCTGACTCAGGGAGGATACTATCCTTTCGGCGACTTCGGACTGAACAGCAAAGATGTCATCGATGCTCTTATCGTAGCTCGACGCCCAGAGGTGTTCTTCGCTTCCCACGTCTATTAGCTGGGCGGTGACCCGGATCTTGCTTCCTGCCTTTCTGACACTTCCCTCTACGATGGTACCAACCCCGAGTTCAAGTCCTATGTCTGAGATCTTCTTCTCCTTGTTCTTGTAGCCCATCACCGATGTTCTTGCGATTACTTTGAGGCCTTTAACTAGCGAGAGTTTCGAGATCAATTCCTCGGTCAGCCCGTCGGCGAAGTACTCGTCGGACGAGTCGGGGCTGATGTTCGCGAACGGCAGGACGGCGACCCTGTCTTTGTCCGAGTTCGCTTCGGTTGAGGTTCTTTCCCAGGGCATCGTCACCTTGTAAACCTCCAGTGCGAAGTTCAACCCCTTGAGTTTCCGCGGCTCCAGCCTGTCAAACCGTTCGTGGACCTTGTTTCTCACCTGGCCGTAGACTTGGTCTGATACGCAGATCCCATCCGGCTCCGCCAGCGGCTGGAGCCTAGAGGCGATGTTGACTGCGTCGCCAAAGACGTCTCCGTCTTGGTGTATGACATCTCCGAGATGGATGCCGATTCTCAGGCTGATCTTCCACTCCTCCCTCGAGGAGAAGTTGTAGTCGTGAAGGTAAGACTGAATCTCCACAGCGCACTTGAGCGCATCCAAGGCACTGTCGAATTCGACTAAGAAAGAATCCCCTATGGTCTTCACTTCCCTTCCGTTAAACCTAGGAAAGAACGATCTCAGGAGTCGGTTGTGCCTGCCCAGTACCTCCATCGCTTGCGCTTCATCTGCCTGAGTCAGTGCGGTGTACCCGACTATGTCGGTGAACATGATTGCCGCGAGTCGTCGCTGCCCCTGAGACAAGCTCTACTAGGCGGGTTCCGTGATGACTAGCGATAAATCCATTGTGGGATGGTTGACACGGAGTCACCCTATTGCAACCGAATCGTGTGATTCCAAATAACCAGAATCGAACTCCGCCGGTCGAACAGAGTTCATTCCGGGTGGATAGAAAATGGGGTCGCCCGGACCCGCACGGTTTACCATAGCCGCGTGGGCCATGAAGTAGCAAACGAAATAGGCGACCTTCGGAGAGGTCACCGCCTATTTTCTTTACCCCGGTGTTAGTATTCGGTGCATTCCTCGAATCGGGACTCTTCCCTCGGTCGGACTCTCCATGCTCGCCAGGTTCACTTAATCGCTGGAGGTCTTCGTCAGGATTCCTATGGTGCATACGGCCCACTTGAGGTTTGTGAAAGTGAGAAATACCGCCCAAACGTAAGCAAGGACCGTGCGGGCTTCCATAGCCTTCATACTACTAGCCATGGTAGGGGTGGGCGAAGCCCTCTATCACGCATGGCAGGAGAGCGCCTTCACTACGAACTGGTTCACCGTGAGTTTTGCTCCCTACGCTTCCTTCTATGGCATTCCCTACTGGGTCTTCGGACTAATTTGGTTTCCCCTCGCATTGATCATAGGACTATGGGCGACTCACTATGGTCGCGCTGCTTTGCCCGGGGTGCTGCTGATCCTGTTGTCCCTGGGTAACGCCTTCACCGCGTACCTTTGGTACCTTGATCTGAACATAATTGGTTCCGTTACCCCGGCCTACGTGGGGCTTTACGTAACCAATTATGCGCTGACCGGACTCGTGGTTCTCCAGAACTGGCGCGACAGAGCGATGCAGGAGTTTACTGCTGGAACGGGCATCGGGTTGGTCGCCGGGGTCTTCTTCGGTGGTTTTGGCATGGTCCTCTTCGGGATCATAGGTGGCTTCTTTGGGGCGATAGGAGGTTACACCGCCTCGAGAGGGTGATTATATCCTCGCCGTAGGCTCTGTATGCCAGGGAGAGTCTTCTCTTGGGCCCTAACAGGTTGGGGCCAAAGGCTTAACAATTGAATCGCCGTTAGGGTGATTCCAGAGTTGGCTGAAGCGATCGACGAAAGTCAACGGGTCGCCAAGACGCTTCATAGGATATTCACATTTCTTTATCTGCAGTTCGCGTTCTACTGGGCGACCATTGCGGCTGGAATGTTCGTAAACTACTACTACTCAGTTCCGGCGTCAGTGCAGGCCGATTTCTCAGGCGTCTTCTCCCAAATCTTCGCCGCGCCATCGCTCTTCGCACACGTGACCTTCGCCGTCCTGAGCACAAGCATGAGCATCCCCGTAATCATCTACGCACGGAGGGTCAAGCTGACCTCGGTCGTACTCCTGCACGCAGGCGCCATCGCTTCCAGGACAGTTGGATTCATAACCGGTCCTCTGTTCGTTTACTATTCGACAACTGCAATAAGCAACGGCGATCTTGCGAACATCTCCACCTTCGTAATGGCCTCGGTCTTTCTAATGGCCGTGATTCTTACATTCCTAAGTAGGATCTTCATCGTAAGAGAGGATGTCAGGATAAAGTACCTGACGACCTCCGGTGCTCTTCCAGGCTCGAGCGTGACATGGAGCAAGCCCAGCTAATAGCCTCCCCTCAAGGAGAGGAGCTTGGTACCCTCGGCCTCTCGGGTCTGAAGCTGACCTTGCGACTCTGCTACCTGAACTTCGCGGTATACCTCGCGGTGTACGTGACGGGGATGTACATCAACATCTACATCACTTCGGGGGTGAACACGATAGGAATTTCGGACCCCACGAATATGATTCACATGATAGGGGCCACCGTGAATTTCGCTATATCGTTCATCGTCATGATGGTAGGAATCCTTTACGGGATGCGAAAGGTTGCTCTGTTCAGCCTCGGAGCCTTGATTTCACTCGTCGTGGCGACCATTGGCGGCCTGCTCTTCCTGGCGACGGGGGGCGCCAGGCAGTCGGGGAGCGTAACACTTGTGGGTGGATGGATCATGTCGCTCCTGTTCATGCTCGCCCTTTTCCTCTCCTACTACGCGACTCTCAGGATTATGAGGGCGACAAGGGTGCTTGAGGTACTGGGGAAGGTACAGTGAAATCCAGTGTCGTGACCCCAGCGGAATCGCACAGGGGGAAGTCAGCATCTAAGCAGGCGAACAAACTGCTGTACATAATCTACGTCCAGGCCCTTTTCCTCGCCGTCACATATGTAGTCGGGGTCTGGGAGACACTTCAGGTCAGCAACGCATCAATTACTACGCCAGAAGTAATCGAACACGGTATTGCTTCATCTGGCTTCGCCGTCCTTACGGGGGTGGTAGGATTCATCGCCGCCCTGCAGGGCAGGAGACGGGTCTCCTTGCTCAACCTGGCTCTCTTCCTGATTACTGTGGCGGCGGGTTCGACTGGCTTTGCCTTCCTCGGCAATACTTCTGACCCGACGCAGACAACCATCACGAACCTGTCCATGATGGCCACAGTAGCGATAGCAATGCCAATAACCGGATTCTCCATTACAGATTTGTCGAGGGGTCTGAACGGCCGAGAAGACGAACCTTCTTCTGTAGGGGTGATGACCTACCTAGCCCTTGGAGCCCTCTCTCTGACCATCATCGCAGGCGCAAGTGTGCCTTCGGCCTCACTTTACTCCGTCGCGGTCATTGCACACGTGGGATTCGCCGCCCTGACCGTCGCCCTTGTTCTGGGGGTGCTCGTAATCTCCCTGTTTGAGGGGTATTCGAGCGGCGCAGGCTGGGATGCCCAAAGAGTGCTGTACTCGCTTCTCGGTCTGGCGTTCGTCGCGATCTCAGGGGCGGACGGCGTGGTCTACCTTACGACAGGTGACATGTCATATGTAGTCGTCATGGCCGAGGTCGCGGTCCTCGTCTACATCTTCCTGATTGTAACCTCCGGAGCACCCTACAGGGTTCACCTCGGGGGATCAAAGAAAACCCAAGGAGTCCGATCTTGACTAGAAGCAAAATGGTTGGGCTATTGCGTCGTATCGCCGCTCCCTTATTTTTCGCCTTGGGATTATTGGCGCGGCCGGCCTGGGCTCAGATTTCTGGAAACTCGAGCCAGACCACCACGACCACACTGGCGAACTTCAACCTTACTGTTGGGGCGATCGTCGCTTTCGTTTTCATGCTCCTCGGGCTTGCCGCTGGTCTGCTGCTCCTGGTGAGGTTCACAAGGCCCCGGCGGCCATCCTGAGGTGGATGGAATGGATTCGGATGAAGAAAGGAAGGAAGAGCAATCGAGAAGGGAAGGAAGCAGAAGAAACTTCCTGAAGCTGATATTGACCCTCGGAGGGGTCGCGACCCTGGGCACCATAGCGAGCGCCTTCAGGATTCTTAGCTATGTGCCTCCCCCCACTCAGGGCAGCACCACCACTCTGGCCTGGCCGGTGGTAAAGATAGCCAACCTGTCTAATCTTAGTCCGTCCACACCAGTACGATTCAACTACCCGCTGGTCGAGACTCCATGCGTTCTCGTGAAGTGCGGCCAGACCGCCGAGAACGGTGTAGGGCCCGACTCTGACATCGTCGCCTTTAGCGATATCTGCCAGCACTTGGGGTGTTACTACTACATCCTTACTCCGGGCACATCCCCGCCATGCAACTCGTCATTCACCGCGCCCATACCTCAGGGTTACTGCTGCTGTCACGGAGGGCAGTATGATTTCCTTCATGGAGCCGAAGTGATAGGAGGTCCACCGCCTAGACCGGTTCCGCAAGTCACCCTCAGGTATGATAGCAGCACCGGAGACATCTTTGCCATTGGAATGGGGCCACCGACGATTTTCGGGCACGGTCCGCCTGGCACGACGGGTCCGTCCCAAGTTCTCCAGGACGATCTGACAGGGGGGACCATCGTGACGGACGCAACGGTGTTCAGTGGGACTGGATGAGAAGGGTGAGCACCAACCCTGGGAGGAAGCTGGTGGAGTGGTTCAAGTCCCAGTTCGGACTTCGGACAAACGTCCTCCGCCCGGTTCCTGAATACAGCATGAACCCGCTATACTGGCTGGGAGCCCTCACTGCCATGGCGTTTGGACTGCAAGCGCTCACGGGCCTACTCATGCTGATCTATTACGTCCCGACAGTGGACCAGGCATATTCCTCAACCCAGTACATAATCCAGTACGTACCTCTCGGCCAGCTGCTCGAATCAATCCATCTCTATGGCGCTTACGCGATGATACTTCTCGCACTCCTTCATCTGTTTCGTGGGTACTTCGTCAGTGTCCAGAAGAGACCCAGGCAGATGATGTGGGTCATCGGGATGCTGATGGGGCTGACTGTCTTGGGACTCGGTCTTACAGGATACCTGCTGCCTTGGACAGTCGTTTCCAAGTCGGCGACTGATGTCTCGATAGGGATGCTAAGCTTCCTGCCAGCCCAGATTGGACCCATACTCACGTTCCTGATCGCGGGAGATGGGAGTAGCACAGGAGAGCTTACGAGGTTCTTTGACCTCCACATCATAGTTCTCCCTGCTGCTCTCCTCTCCCTCTTGGCTCTGAAGATGTTTCTTTTCGAGGCCCATGGGCCTGCCGGGGCGGTCAGCGGCCCCGCGAATACCAAGGAGATCCCATGGTTCCCATCCGTTTACCTCTACTTCGCGATGCTGGGTTGCGTTTTCATAGGGGTCCTCATTGTGATAGCCTCCATCTTTCCTATCGTCCTTCCCGTGCAGTTCAGTGCGGCAGCGGCTTCGAACTACGTGCCTCAGCCAGAATGGTATTTCCTGTGGATGTATCAGATTTTGAAGTTCGCTTCATTCGAAGGTTCAGGCATCTACTTCGCGCTGGGGCTGGTGACGCTGATACTGGCGGGGCTTGTACTCCTTCCCTTCCTCGACAGGGGCTCGGAGCGGAATCCCAGGTCAAGACCATTGTATGTTATAATAGGCTTGGTCGCTATCGCTGAACTCCTGGTCCTGACCATCTGGGGGTATCTTACGCCAGGACAGGTCATATCTGACGCCAATGCTTTCGCCGTGATCGGGATGACAGCACTGGCGGTCGCACTTGTCAGCGCCTATTTCTTCAGGTCCAGACTGCAGGCGAAGGTGACCAACATCAGAGGAAGGCTTCTCAAGTTGCTCTTGACTCCTTTCAAGAACCGCTGGATGACTTCTGTGTTCCTGATCTTCTTGTGGCTCGCCTCGGTCTCGTTCGCTAACATCGTCGCATTCCTTTCAGGAGGTGCTGGCGCCTCCCCCGGGCTAATCCTCAACCTTGCTGCTCTTTCGGTCTCGTTCTACCTGATGCTGAGAATACTGAGGAACCTGACGCTGGTACAGAGGAGTAACGCAAGATGAGGATAGATGAAGCCGTGATAAGATACGCAGTAGAAACCATATTCGCGGCAGGGGCGGTGACCCTCATGGTCTATCTGTGGTTCATTGACCAGGTTGCGAATCAACGCGCCTTCGGGGCTATCGTTGGCTCGGAGCTAGTCATCTTTGCTATGATGATACAAATGTACCGCAGCCCATCTGTCAGCGGGAGGAACAATACTTGGTTGCTTCTCGGGTGTGCGGTAGCCGCATTCTTCCTCCTGTTGGCCGTCCAACTCTCTGTGCCGTGATCAGGTCGGAATCTTCGCTCTCAGCCGCTATCTCGGTTCGAGATAGCTGAGTTGGCGTCTATTCATCAAACGGAGTTCATTCCGAGCTGGATTGAAATGGGGTCGCCCGGACCCAAATGGTTTACCATTCGAATCCAAGCCCAACTTCAGTTGGGGCTAGCTTGTTTTTGACCCCGCTCTAAGCTACCTCAAATCCACGATACGAATCTGTTCATGTCTCCAAGACAGGCGAGAAAACGGTCAATAACCAGGTCTGAACCTATTCATGATAATGAAAATCGGAATATTGGGCTCAGGCCACATTGGCAGCACTCTCGGCAGATACTGGGCAAGGGCTGGACACGTCGTCTTCTTCAGCTCCAGGCACCCGAACGATCTCCAGAAGCTCGCAAATGAAGCTGGCAGCGGCGCCCAGGCGGGCACGCTGGAGGAGGCTGCCAGATTCGGAGACGTTCTGCTTCTTGCGATCCCGTGGAGAAACAGAGAAAGCCTCCCAAACGCGGGGCTGTTTTCTGGCAAGGTGGTGATCGACGCTATGAACCCGTATACCGCCTTCGGCTCCGTCATAGACCTGGGGGACAGTTCCTCCAGCGAGGAGGTGGCGACGCTTCTACCGGGCGCGCGGCTAGTGAAGGCATTCAACACGATGGCTTTCCAAGACCTCAAGAGAGGGGCGTTCAGGACGGGGAAGGACCGCTGGGTTGTCTACGTTGCAGGAGACGACGCTGATGCCAAACGGATAGTCTTTGGCCTGACAGAGGAGATTGGGTTCGTCCCGATTGACACGGGTTCGCTCAGAGAAGGTGGAAGGATGCAGCAGCCTGGCACCACGCTCTACAGGGGTTGGAGGCCTCTCCAGCGCACAGAGCCACTGACCGAGGATCAGGCCCGAGCGACACTGCAATCGCTCAAGAAGGGTTGAGGCTCCCCAAAGACCATCTTCCGCCCTAGATTCCCTTGGAAGTTGTGGGTGGGATCTAGGACTATCGTGCCGACCAGATGAACGGCGACAACGCGACCCGGACCCGAAATAGGCCAGAACCAAGCTCCTTTTACCAAACTAAGTAGATTATGAGCTGGGGTCGCCCGGATTCGAATACGAGCCGTCATAGACCGTTAGGCCAGCTCAACTCTTAGACATGACCAGCAGGGAATACCCGTTGGAACCAATCTTCGGCTCGATTTTTCTCAAGATCCTGAAATCTTTCGAGAGCTGCGTCATGTCTTTCTTGGGCGAAAAGAAGATATCTCCTAATACAACGAAAGAATTAGAATCCGTCCACGACGAAAGACGGGAATAAGCTACAAACTTCCTCTTTCCCAGATTGTGATAAACGAGGTTCGAGACAAAGAGATCGAATCTTTCTCGGGGAGTGAATTCCAACAAGTTGCACTTCCTGAATTCAATTCTGTCGGCTAGGCCAAGGACCTTGGCGTTCTCCTTCGCCTTTTGGAGGCTAGAACGTTTGAGGCTGGCATCTCTGAAGGTATCTATCCCGATAACTCGTGCGTTGCGGTAGAACTCGCCACTGACACAACTCAAGAATCCGAGACCGCATCCCACGTCAAGAATCATAAGATCGTCATTCTTCTCGAAAGGGAGCGAACGAAACGCATCGATGAACAGGTCCTTGACGACGGTACGAATCCTATAGGAAGCTGAGGCTGTGGTATGGTGGTACGTCCCAAAGTTAGGCTCCCCCCCTTTCTTCGTGGGTCGTTCGAGTGGATAGTTGTTTGTTCCTGAGTCCATGGGATACCGCCCGATGCCAGCTTGGGGCATTCATTGCCTTAATTAGTCGTCTCTTCCCTGCTCTTATCAGGGGCGAAGAGAGACGAGTGCCTTGGCCCCGATGGTCAGCGGCCGGAACGGGGTTCTTCATACGGGCAACGGTGATAAGAATCATGGGACTTGGTGACGAAGTCAAGAAACGGTCACTGATTGAGGAAAGTATCAGTGTTTCCGATGTGAAAGGTCTCGTAGACTTAATCGAAGCCTACTATCTTAAGCCGAAGCTCGAAGTATCGAAAATCGCCGAATACTCGAAGAGCGGACCAGGAAACGACTCAGCCTTCGATCTGTACTGGAGGATTAAGGAGCCGGAAAAGCCAGGCGAACCTGAGCCCCGACCTGTTGCCGTCCATCTGTCCGTAAGCCAGACGGGCGTAGCAATAGCGTTCCCAGGCATGAATCTAGACGACGTTCAGGCAAGTAGGATTTCAGATCGAGCCGCCGATGATGTCGAATTCCTTTCGACCTCATTCATCGCAAGGGCCAAGAGAAAAGACATACGTTTCGTCTACTCCCCAGGGGAGGAGAGGGAAGAGGCTCCCAGCAAGTCCGCCGAAAGCTTCTCGGACGAGGTGCTAAAACGGATTTTCTCAGGGAACGCTGCGAATCTTTTTCTGACATTCCTGCTCGTGGCCTTCGTTCTAACAATCTTCTTGGGCGACTACACTGTGATTGCCATCTTTTGCATGCAAGCGATCATTTTGCTTTTTTCCGACAGAATAATACTCAGCGTAGGCAAAGTGAATCCCGTCGAGAAACGGCCAGAGGTGACAATTGTGAGGGTCGAATCGACTCCCCAGGTAGGGAAAGATGCAGCGAGAATCAGCAACGCGCTCCTCCGACCGGTCAGGGAAGCTCTCGGAGCAGCCTTGGCTGAAAGGACCCCAGCAGACGCCGAAGCAAAGAACAGGATACACGACACGCTTGTAAAATCGGGGGTCCCCTGCGACCCAGATGATATTGAGATTACCACTAGGAACCCCTACCGTCTCGTGAATGCGGCTGCAGAGAAATTTCACCTGCCTGTACCCAAGATCGCAGTGGTCAACACCCCCATGGATAACGCATCCGCAACGGGCTTCGCCCCCAGCCGTTCAACGATGACTATCACTGCGGGGGCGCTGGAAGACCTTAACGACGAGGAACTCAACGCGGTTGTTGGGCACGAGCTCGGACACGTCAGAGGCCACGACACAGTGATTCTTTTTGTCGTTACTTGCCTGATCTATCTGGGTGGGTTTTACCTATGGCTCCCTTTGCTTCTATACCTTGGCATTTTCTACTTCCTGATAGCCTTCGGGATAACCTATATGGTAGGAAAGTTTCTGGAGACAAGGGCGGACACCCTCTCTGCAGTGGTTCTCGGCACACCTGACGCCCTGGCCTCAGCCCTAACCAAGATTGGGTTCACACAACTCTACCTCGAACGCTACCACCAAGGCTACAGGCTGCTCGATTGGCTCCGCTTTGACTCACATCCGCCCATTTACTTCCGCATCCAGAGGCTGACAAGAATCTCCCATGACGGCGTGAAGGTCAAACACGCCTTCTGGACTTCGGTCAGGGACTGCCTTTCGGGATTCCTGGGGCTCTTCGTCCCTGGAAATAGGACCCCGTAGTGCCGTTCGTGCCAGGTGGGTCCAATCTCTAGATTTCGTAAGGCACTACAGGATTGCCCCCACGTGTTTGACGCGTAAACAAATATTAGGGCCATCTAACTTAAATAGGCGATACGAGGGGGCCAGAGGGGCGATGGGACACGCGAGAAGCCATCTCTGCCGAGGACCTTGTTGTGGTCTACAAGGACGGGACGAGGGCGGTAGAAGGTATCTCCTTCAGCGTCGATGAAGGGGAGTTCTTCGGCTTTCTCGGCCCGAACGGTGCGGGGAAGAGCACCACAATCAAAGTCCTCACCACCCTCCTGAGGAAGACTTCAGGCAGAGTATCGGTATCTGGGCTCGACCTTGACAAGTCGCCCGCGGAAATCCGGAAAGCCGTCGGCGTACTGAGCCAGGAAACGAGTCTTGATGTGGACCTAACAGGATGGGAGAACCTGCATCTCCAGGGACGCCTTCAGCAAATGAGCGGGAAGATCCTTGACGAACGCATCGCTGAGCTGTTGAAGCTTGTGCAACTCGAAGATGTTGCGAAGAAACCAGCGGGCCGCTACTCCGGCGGAATGAGGAAAAGGCTGGACCTTGCTTCGGCACTCATTCACACGCCAAAGCTCCTCTTCCTAGATGAGCCGACCACTGGTCTAGACACACAGTCGCGCGCTGCCATCTGGGATTACTTGGAAGGGCTAAACAAAAATGAGGGCATCACGATTTTCCTGACAACTCAATACCTAGAGGAGGCCGATCGGCTCTGCCGCAAGCTGTCGGTGATTGACCACGGTAAACTGATTGCCAATGGCAGCCCATCGGAACTGAAGGAATCGATAGGAGGTGACACGATCAATCTTACCCTAGCAGATGCCGCCCTGAAACCAAGAGCGAAGGATGTTCTCAGGGGAGTACCAGGGGTCGTTGACGTAATGGACTCGGACGGCGGTGTCACCGCCTACGCAAAGAGCGCAGGACAGATCATTGCCCAGGTCATCACGTCTCTTGACCGTGCGGGCATCCAGCCGTCCTTCCTCAGCATCTCCTCCCCCACCCTGGACGACGTATTTCTGCGCAAGACCGGACGTCGTATCAGAACCGACGAACTGTCGAGGAAAGAAACGGAACCATTCCTTATGTGAGATGATTGAATGACAATACTCTACGACACGCAATCGCTGCTGGAAAGATACCTGACGAAGTTGGTCAGGAATCCGACTCTCCTGGCCACAAACCTGGTGACTCCGGTGATTTTCCTGGTTCTCTTTTCTCAGCTGCTGACCAAGTTCGGCGAATTCATACCCAATGCTCCCGGCGGCTACCTGGCTTACCTGACGCCTGGGGTAATCATGCTGAGCGCCATGATTAGTGCCCCTCTTGGCGGCGTTTCTATGGCCAACGACCTGAATTCTGGGTTCCTTTCAAAGATGCTCCTGACACAGGTTAGGAGGCCAGCGATCTTGCTGGGAAGGTTGGTTACGGACATGCTGATGGCGGTCGCGCAATCAATCATAACCATCGTTGCCGCCGTGTTCATGGGGGTCCAGTTCTCTTCCGGGATACCTGGGATTCTGCTCATACTCCTTACGGTGGCGTTCTTCGAATTTGCCCTTTCTGGGATTTTCCTCACCGTCGGGATAAGGACTCGGAAGACGGAGACGATCTCGGCGCTATCGGGCGTTCTCTTCTTTCCTCTGATATTCATCAGTAGCGCCATGTTTCCGATCTCCTTTTTCCCTTCTTGGGCTCAGACTTTCTCCAACTACAACCCTGTCAGTTACGCCTCAGACGTGACGCGTGACCTGGTGGTGGGGGGACTGACTTTCAATTCCCTCATTTCAGCGTACGTGTTAATTGGAATCATATCGGTCTTGACGTTTGCCGCCACGCTAATCCAGTTCAGGAAAGTAGCCTCCTAAGGGAAGCCGGTTGGAAAGAGGCGTCTAATGGGGGCCGGACGGGAGTCCGATGCTTACACCAGCCCTACCATCCTAATCATCAGGACGGCTATCTACGTCACCCGGGCGTCTACCGTTGCCATCAGCTGGCCGCCCAAGGCGAGGGCCCAAAGTAACACAGGATAGACAATCATCCTCTCCAAGCCTCCTCCGCCTATTCCGAGATATCCACCTGCCGAGACGCCTGAATCGGGCAAATAGAGCACCAGAGAGACGAGGCTTATCAACCCAAGAACTATCGAAAAGTAGCCAAGTGGGGGCTTCTGAAGCCTGAAGGAAACCAGCGCCGCCAGTCCCATCGCAAGAAACGCAATCAAAGAGAATATGTGATGCAGCATGAATGGAGCCGACTCGTCAAAGATTCCGAGCCCTATGGCTCCCAGTCCTGCAAGGCCAACGAGGCCCGTCAATGGCTTCTGACCGAACTGCAATTGGAGAAGATAAGCCGCGACAAGTATCGCGATGCCGAGGATTATTACCGAGGTATCGAAGAGCATCCACGTCGACTGTGACCCGCATGCAACACCCGGGTTGCAAGGGGGCCCAAGATCGCTTATGTAGTTGGTCGCGGGGTTGTAGTTCGGATACATCGCCTCTGAAATCGTTTCTATGAGCCAGAACTGCGCGATGCCGAGGAAGAGAAGGACTCCCGCCCCCGACCCATAACTACGGGCCATCCGCAACGGTATACCCAGGGACGTGCTAAAAGGTTGAGCCCGGTGCAGCCGTACCACATTGTGAGAATCGTTAAATCAGCAGAGCGTCCCGAAGGTGCGTGCTAAAGGTCCTCATCCTGTCCCCAATGCCCGAGGGCCTCATACGGCTCTTTTTTGCCGAGAGCATGGATAAGTACAAGATAGAAGCAGGCTTCAAGACCGTTAACGAACTGGATGTGGAGAAACTGAAGTCCGAGCTACGCGACGCCGACGTGGTGATCGGAGATTACACGTTCAAGATTCCGATCACTTCCGAAATGGTGGATGCGATGACCAAGGTCAGGCTGATTGCACAACCATCCACGGGTTACGATCACATCGACCTGGCCGCCTGCCGGAAGAAGGGAATCCCGGTGTC
>DASPVF010000020.1:0-69432 GCA_035622475.1 Nitrososphaerales archaeon | reverse complement strand
ATTTGATGCGTTAACCTGAGGCGACACGCTTCCACCTGCTCCCGGTCGGAGTGTCCTCGACCGCGATCCCTTCCGCGAGCAGCTCTTTCCTAAGTCTGTCAGACTCGGCGAAGTCTTTCCGCTTCCTTGCCAGGTCCCTTTTAGCCAGCAGCTCGGCCAGTCGCGGTGGGAGTGCCTCCTCTGCGAAGTCCATGACGCCGAGAACAGAGTCGACGCGTTCCAAGGCGCTGATGGCCTTCGAGGCTTCCTCCCGCCCGATCGAGTTCGAGTCGATGAGAGTGTTCATCCTCTTTATGTATGTGAAAAGACCGGAAAGCGCCTTGGGCGTGTTCAGGTCATCGTCCATGTCGTCCTCGAACTGCTTGACGAAGTCCTCCGAAAGGTTTGACCGCTCCACGCTGGAGTAGCCGATCGGCCTTAGCCGCTGAATGAAGTCTTCCATGCGTGCCCTCTGGGCCCTGGCCTGCTCAAGAGAAGAGTCTGTGAGGTCCATCGGGTCTCTGTACCTGGAGCTGATGAGGAAGAGCCTCACCTCCTTGGGATCCCAACCCGCCTTGGTGAGGTCCCTCAGGTAGACTACGTTCCCGACAGACTTGTGCATCTCGGCACCTCGTATGTTGAGGAACTCTGAGTGCAGCCAATAGTTAACGAACTTCTTCCCAGTTGCAGCCTCGGACTGGGCAATCTCATTCTCGTGATGGGGGAATTTGTTGTCCATTCCTCCAGTGTGGATGTCAAAGGTCTGGCCGAGGTACTTCATCGACATGGCGGAGCACTCGATGCTCCACCCCGGCCTCCCCTTCCCCAGTTCTGTCTCCCAAAAGACGTCGCCGTCGTCGGGGTCCCATGCCTTCCAGAGCGCGAAGTCAGCTGCCTCCATTTTCTCCTCGTAATGATCGCTCTCCACCCTCCCGGCCGGCCTGAGCGAGTCCAGCCTGACACCCGACAGTTCTCCATAGTTCTTGAACTTCGAGACGCTGTAGTAAATCGAGCCGTCCGGGGCCCTGTAGGCATACCCCTTGTCAATCAGGACTTTGATGAGGTTCACCATCTCCGTTATGTTTTCGGTCGCTCTCGGATACACCTCGGCCTTCTCCACCCCGAGCGATTGCATGTCGGCCATGAACTCCGCTTCGTAGAACCGAGTGTGCTCCTTCAGTGGCTTTTTCGACTCTTTGATTCCTTTGATTATCTTGTCTTCCACGTCCGTTATGTTCATCACCTGGTAGACTCGGAAGCCCTTGAACCTGAGGTAGCGCCTAAGGATGTCTTCGAAGACGAAGGTCCTGAAGTTTCCAATGTGCGCGTAATTCCAGACGGTGGGGCCGCAGCAGTATATCTTGACCTCCCCCTTGTTTATCGGTTGGAAGGCCTGCAGCTTCCTTCCGAGGCTGTTGTAGAGATTCAGAACCATTTGGTCAGCGCGGTGGTCCTAGAGTTTGAGTTAAGAGTTCTGTGGAGGGACAAAGAGAATAGGGAAAACCGGCGTTGACACAACCAAATGAGTTCCCAGAACCAGGGAATAGAAGAGAAAAAAAGGGAAACGGGAGAGTGAAATCTACTTCAGCTTGCCAATCCTGAAGATCTGCTTGCCGCAAGAGGCACAGGTGCCCTTGATAGCAGGCCTGCCGTTCTTCAGTTTGATTTGCTTGGGATTCTTAATCTCCCGGTTCTTCTTCTTCTCGTAGACACAGTAGCCAGTGACCACTGCGAGTTGCCTCGCGCCTAATTCGGCTGATTGCTATTTAAGCTCTTAAAACGGGGTTCAAAATGAGGCTTTCTCGGGTCGAATGCTGTTTTGGGGGCGATTGGGGATTCAAGCGCCTCTGTCTCAAGGTGCGGAGCCTCCTGATTCTTCTGGAATTGGCAGCGATGGATTTGTCCTAGCATCTTTGATTGCTCCTTTCGTAAATCAAAGGAATTCTGATGCAGGGCACCGATTGTATCACTCCGCAGGGTTACCGATTCGTCCAGAAAAGGCAGAATTATTGCCCTGCTACCTGGCTCAATAACTCTGCCTGAAGGGGTTCATGCCCGTGTCAAGTCACGAAAGCTTCGGAGTCTCTGGTACCTTCAGCGGGGGGGCTCCATTCTTCGACGACCTCTTCTAGATTGCCGAGTTGAAACCACCGACCACGCCCAAGAACTTCTTGACGATACGTTTGGGAAGGTGACCTTGGCTTATTGGTAACTGCGTTGCATCGTGGAGCTTCGCGATTCGACTTTGGCGCCCGTTGCTTAGAGTCTCTCAGCGGTACCAACAAAACACCCATCCATCTGATTCGGCTCAGAGCTTCGACCTTGAACTTTGGGATCGAACGTGGCTAGTAGAAATCTTCCCACCATTCGTAATTGGAGGTCACAGGCTGCGTAAAACCCAGTTTGCGAACGTCGCGCAGAGCCGCGGGAAGGATGCCGAAACTGCCTGAGGGGCTCAAAAGAAGGTAGAAGTTTCGAGGTCTGGCGACTCCTTCCTGTACAAGCCGCTTGAAGCCAAAAAACTGAGTGCCGCTGAAGTACTCGAAACGGCCCATTTTAACTTCGGAGAACCATAATTTCTTTCCACTTCCGAAGTGCGCAATGTCAACGGGCACGTCCATTCCACTCGTTGGGAACAACAACTCCATTGCCGAATCGCCTACCACGGCATCACTTTTGAAGACAAACTGCCTCGCGAGTTCTCCCATGTATGAATTGAAAACTGTCTGCTCGCTTTCCGTCATCGTGGCCCATTCCTTCGCTGGGCTAAGGGCGTCCCAAGTCGATTGGTCATTTGAAATCACAGAAGGTGTGCCATTTGCCTCCCCACAGGGAACGCGATGCGTCCTTCTGCGGAAGGGAGCCCTCATTCCTCGGTCTGGTTTTCCTGACAGTCCGGATGTCGGAGGGGAAAAATGGGAATGTGCTCGCCTCGCTCTTTGCTGCAGGAGACGTTCTCGTGAAATCCGGTCGAGGTATCAATGAGAACGATAGCAGACATTCGTTAGGCTTTGGTGTCTCTTGCAATTAAGCGAAGGGGACTTGTGAGGGCTGGTGAAGGGGACGTCCTCGGAAGTGTTTTGTACGCCAGAGTCGGAGAAAGTAACTCTATACTGGTCGATTGGAATATAGACCTAGAAAGTGACCCGGTGCCGTCACTTGCTAGACTCGGTGCAGGATACGAAGGCACTCTGGTCGATGATCTTCGCTCGGATCATCTACGCGCTCAACTGGATGAACGTGGGTGCGATCTTCTTCCTGATGGGCCCGGACCTCCATGCTGGTGTATCTGGCCTGGGGACCCTTTCTGCTACATTCTATCTCGGCATTGGGATCATGCAGATTCCAGGCGGCATACTCACCGCGAAATGGGGACCCAAGAGGGTGTCGGTGATAGGGGTGTTCCTCGCCTCTGCCTCTGCCCTAGGTACATCGGTGATGACGACCATTCCTGAGATTGCGATCCTCCGTTTCCTAGTCGGGTCGGGCATGGCTTTTGTGTTCGCACCAGGGGTGGTCATAATCGCAAGGCTGCTGAGGGGAGGGAAGTCAGGTATAGGGGTAGGCCTGTACAACTCAGCATATGACGTAGGCGGTGCGCTTGCTCTCTTCGGTTGGGTGGTCGTCGCCGAGGTGACGGGTTGGAGACTGAGCCTCGCGATCAGCGGGGGGCTCGGCTTGCTTTCGGGAGCGCTTACACTCCTTCTTGTACCGAGAGACCAGACGAACCTCGTCTCCAGTATAGGACGGGGGCCGCTGCTTACAATTCTCAGGGACAGGCAGCTAATCCTGGTGGGGCTTGGGATGCTCGGCTTCGACATGAGCAACACAATAGTCTCAAGTTTCATGATCTACTACCTGCTGAGCATCAATGCGGCAACAGCAACGGTCGCCGGCCTGGTTGCCTCGCTCGTGACAGTCGTCCCCATCTTTACGTCGCTCTGGGCCGGGAGGATCTACGATACGATTGAGAGGCATCGTGTCACCATGACCATTGGGATCGTCGGGAGCGCCACCGCCCTGGCCCTGGGGGCATTTCCTTCACTCTATGCGGCAGTCGCCTGTACTGTCCTTGCGGGGATCGTCTGCGGTGTGGGATACACGTTCGGCTTCGCAGGCGCCCGGGACCTCAACCGCGCGGGCAAGGAGTACGAAGGACTCGCGATAGCTTGGGTTAACAGCATCCACCTGACGGGTTCTGTGATTCCGCCGATACTCTTCTCCTTCGTTGTTGAAAAACTGGGATACGCTCAGGGTTGGCTTTGGAGCGCGGCGGTGACTCTATTGTTCATAGGCCCGATCCTGCTGATGATGGAGCACTGGCGGCGCTAGAGCGGTGTCGCGATTATCTCGTCGCCCTTTTTTACGTTCACTTCAAGCCCTGCCAGCCCTATCTCCTTTATTTCCGGGACAGGGATCCCCAGCTCCTCTATCTTGGATCTGTGGCGCGTTATCGCCTGCATCCATGCCTCCGACCTGTCCTCGACCTTAGGGACGCCCAACCCCGATTTCGCGGCAAGCCCCTCCAGCTTCTGGTCATATTCGAAGAAGTCACTAGGAAGCTTCCAGAAGTCTTCCATCGGCCTGAACAGCAGCGGCGAGAGGTAGATGAAACCGTGCTTGAGCTGCCTCGATATCAGGGACTTCTCGTCCTTAGACATCTTTTCCGCCAGCCTCTCGAGCATGGCCAGCGTCCCTGTGAGGTGGCGGGACTCGTCCCTGGTGATGTTGCGAAACGCAGTCGAGTAGACCCTGTTGGCGGAGCGTTCCCCCACTTCTCTGAAGATCAGCTGGGCGCCTATCTCGGCAAAGAAGAAGCTGGAGAAGATAAGCTCCAGGGGATACTTCCCCCATGCCTGGTTGAAGGCACTCCAGTATCTGTGGCCGTTGTCGTAAAGCGCCATTATGTTGGCGTGCGCCTTTTGCTCCAGCGTGGACTTGGGTTTGAACCTGTAGGGGAAGTTGGGGCAGACGCGTGAGCAGGCGCGCCTGCACACCTCGTCGTGTCTGCACTCGTCGAAGGCGACCGCAGAAAGGAACTTCTTCGTTGGGTCCTCGAAGTTATGGGTGGCAGCCTGCACTGCCGCTGCGCCGAAGGCCCCTATTCCCGACTTCTCGAAGAGGGCGAGCTTGGACAGCCAGTATGCCTGGGCGACTGCTTCGTCTGAGGAGAAGTTCTTGGCGTCACACTCGTCCCAGGGGAGGTCTACGGGGCTCCAGTTCTGGGGGAACCAGAGCTCGTAGGTCCGGAGGAGCGTCTCAGATACGACGTCCCAGTTCCCTGGAAAGACGTTGCCCTCTTCCTTTTCGTCCAATCAGAACTCCCGGGCCGGATGCTCCCTGACATCTAATAAAGGAGTCTCGATGAACAGAAACGGGACGTTATGGTCTAGGGAGGCCCGAACGGAGCGTATCATGTCGTGGCCGACGAATTGCTTCCTCCGACGACCACGATCGTGCCTCTCATGGTCGCGGGGTGGATGGAGCAGTAGAAGTGGTAGACCCCCGTGGCATTGAGTATTACCTGGAAAGTGTCTCCGTGTGAGAGGATTGGGGAGTAGGCCAGCGAGGCGGACGGGGGACACAACTGTCCTCCCCCTACGGGGCATACGACGACAGTGTGCTGAATGGTGTCCATGTTAGTCCACACGATCGTGTTGTTCATCCCCATCGTGACAGTGAGATTCGCAGGACTGAAATTCAACACCGAGGCGTTTGAGGGCATCTCGATGCATGACTCCCCCGATGCACAGGTAGCGCTGCTACTGATTTGCGGTTGCAGTTTGAGCGCGAAGAGGCTCACCAAGGCCCCTGCGACGACCAGTAAGATGATGCCGAGACCCAGGAGAACCCCGCGCGGTGGTCCGGGATGTTCTTCGACTTCCATGACTTTAACCTAGTGAAGCCAGCATGGCGATGAGCAGCGCAGCGAGGAACATTATCGGTATGAGGGCGAAGAGTCTAAGCCCGCCGGGTTCTTCCTTAAGCTGCATGTAGAAGAGCACTATGGCCGCGGCCTGGCTCGTCGCCAGAATCGATACCACCGTTGCCATGGTCGGGTAGTTGGCGATGCGATAGAACGAGAAGACCTCGGTGAGCACGGCCAGCACCATGTAAGCCCAGACCCCGAGTGCCACTGAGGTTTTCATGCCAATCTCCTATAGCAGG
The DNA here is from genome assembly GCA_035622475.1 of Nitrososphaerales archaeon. Lineage (GTDB taxonomy): Archaea > Thermoproteota > Nitrososphaeria > Nitrososphaerales > Gagatemarchaeaceae > UBA183. The sequence continues at coordinate 63,285 of DASPVF010000020.1, read as the reverse complement.
TAGAAGAGCGGGAAAACGAAGCACCATATAATGTCCACGAAGGCCCAGTAGAGGCCAAAGTTTTCGATGGCCTCGTGGGATTCCTTGGTGTAGTGCCCCCCTGCAGTTTTCTTCATCAGATAGAGCATAACGATCAACCCCGCGGTGACGTGGGCTCCGTGCAGCCCAACGATCACATAGTAGGCACTCGCTGCGAGGGAGGTGACCGGGTTGGATCCCAGGACGAACCCCGAGTTCGCTAGGTTGGTCCACTCGGCGATCTTGACACTCATGAACACGGCGCCGAGAACGAAAGTCACAGCAAGCCATCCGAGGAGCTTTCTCTGGTCCCCCTGGCGAATCGCCTGAATAGCAAGGAACATCGTCAAACCGCTTGTGACGAGCACGAGTGTGTTGAATGTACCCAGTGGAATCTCATGGATACTCCCGGCGACAGGCCATGACGACGTCGCAGCGCGGATGAAGATATAGGCGCCGAGGAAGCTCCCGAACAAGACCACCTCCGACGAAAGGAACACCCACATCCCGAGCTTCATCTTGGGGACGGCCGAGAAGGGCCACCTGTCCCCATCCTCATCTGGAGGCCCCCTGAACTTGTCGTGCATGTCATCTACCCCCCACCCCCAGAGGGCGTAGACTGCGATCAGGGCTCCCACGACCATCAGGACTATCCCATCCCAACCTGGGTAGAAAGCGGCCCCAGCGAAGAAGACAAGGGCAGCCATCGATAGCTCCAGGGGTCTCGAGCTGAGGTGAGTCCCATGTGATTCAGGAGATGGGGCAGGAGGTGCCTGTGAACCAGAGGTCGTTGCCAGCTGCCCAATCCACCCCCCGGTTGGCGGCACCGGTGGGGTTGGAAGAATCGGTGGCGCGCCGACTGCCGGGGACTTCTCCTCCGCGTGTGACGTCCACTCCAAGTCGGGCGACCCCCATGGGTTCAGCGGTGCTGTGGGGCCCCTAAACCAGGTGTGTATGACGTTATACGCCAGTAGGATCTGGGCAAGGGCAAAAACGAAAGCGCCGACGGATGCAAGGCCGTTCAGCAAGCCCCAATCGCCCACGTTGGGATATGTGAAGATGCGGCGTGGCATGTCGTAAAGCAGGTTCATGGGGAAGTAGAGGACGTTGAATCCGATGAACGAAATGGCGAAGTGCAACTTACCGAGACTCTCGTTGTACATGTGCCCCGTGATGCGGGGGAGCCAGTAATAGATCCCGGCGATTATCGAGAAGATCGCGGCCCCCACCATTACGTAGTGGAAGTGGGAGACAACGAAGTATGATCCCCTGAACACTCGGTCCAGGACGGGGGATGAGAGGAACACCCCTGTTATGCCCCCTATGATGAACGTGACTATGGCACCGAGGACGAAGAGCATGGGTGTCGCGAATTTTGCCCTCCCTCTGATCAGGGACTCGACGAAGGAGAGTGTGATGACGTCGAACGGAATGGAAATGGCGATGGTTGCTATGCTGAAGACGCCCTGCAGCGAGACTGGGATCCCGGTCAGGAACATGTGATGCATCCAGACTCCAAAGCTCAGGGGGAGCACAATGAGCCCGGTCGCCACGAGGATTGCGGTGCGGGCGGCCAGCGGTCTCCCGGTAAACTGCGGGAGAATGTTAGCTATTATCCCGAAGCCGGGGAGAAGGACGATGTAGACCTCCGGGTGGCCGAAGAACCAAAACAGGTTGTCCCAGAGTATGGACGGTTCGATGCCTGGGTTGGTGAAGAAGGAGGTCCCGAGGATCCTGTCGGACGAGGCCAGGGCGAAGGCAGCAATCAGGGTAGGGAAGGCGAAGAGCATCGCGATTATGGTGAATAACATGAACCAGGTGAACATTGGGAGCTTCGCGAGCGTCATGCCCGGAGCACGCATCCAGATTATCGAGACCAGGAAGTTCACACTCCCGATGGTGACGGACGCTGCCAGGATGACCATTCCAAGGTACGCAAGGGTTGGCCCTGTGCCGGGTGTGAGGACCGCCAGGGGTTGGTATGTTGTCCAACCTGCGCTTGCGGTCCCGCCAGGGACGAAGAAGCTGAGCACCGCCAGGACTCCTCCTGACAGGTAAAGCCAGTAACTCATGGCGTTCAGTCTCGGGAACGCCAAGTCCTTGGCTCCAATTTGCAGAGGAACGAAATAGTTCGCTAGGCCTATGGCGATGGGGGAGAGGAACCAAAATATCATGATAAGGCCGTGCATGGTAACGGCCTGGTCGTAGTAGAAAGCGGAGAGGAAGTTGTTGTTAGGGACTGACAGCTGGACCCTCATCAGCAGGGCGAGGGCAGCGCCAACGAAGCCGAAGTAGCAGGAGGTGAAAAAATAGAGGATTCCCACTTCCTTGTGATTCGTCGTGAAGAGCCAGTGCTTTAGCCAGTCGACGGTTCTCAGGTTATGTTCCTCCGAACGACGCGTTCCACATCGCTTGGGTTTCTACAGTAAAGTTGGCCCACATGGTTGCGTGCCCCACACCGCAGAGCTCGAAACACTTGATGGCGTTCAAGTAGAGACACGACGTACCATTGGAGTTGCAATAGACGGGCACGTCAGGTGGAGCGCTCACCTGCACCGTTGGAACAGAGAACCACACCTGGTTCACCTTGCCTGGAATAGCATCCTCCTTTTCGGCCAGCATGTCAAGGCCGAACGAGTGGAACACGTCTCTGGATGTGATATTGATCACGATGTCCCTGCCAGCGGGGACGTAGAGGTGGTCGACGACAAACACGCCATTGGGGTAGGTGAAGTTCCACCCCCACTGGAAGGCGACGAGGTTGATCTGGATGCACGGCATGCCTGTGTTCTGGATGCAGGTGGCGTTGCTGGGAATCTCGATGTTCCCAAAGCTGGAGAAAGTCTGATATTCGGCAGTTGTCAGCACGGAGACGCTGATCATGACTGTGATAAGGACAATCTTCCACCCTTCGACTTTGTGTTGGGGCATGGGGGTCTTCTGTCCGCGGTCGCGGTATCTGATTGAGAAGACAACCAGCATGGTGATGACAATTACCGCAGCCCCAATCCCGAAAGTGAGGTACCAGTTCAGCAGATTGTCATAGGTGCCAGTTGTTGGTGGCACCGCGAGAATACCCGAATACATTAGGCCGCGCGGTTTGGTGGCGCGCTAATATCCGGTTATAAGCTTTGGTAGGATGTTTGTCTATCAGAGTTCACGACCATCAGCTAGCAGAACACTGCTTATCTATCGAGGGCGGCGGGGCAGAACTCGGTGGGGTGGCGGAGCGGTTACGCGTACGCCTGCAGTGACACTCGCCGGTGAGCGTATTCACGTGGGTCCGAATGGGGTGCTGAATCCCCGAAAATCCCACCCCCACCTTACTTGGGTTTCTTGCTGCTTGAATCCTCGGCAATGGGTGCGAACCATCCCGACCGTGCGTCTATCGAAAGAGTAGCAACGCGTCGCTGTTACGACATGGCTCGAAGATGCAGGACATAGTTGTCCTTGTTTTCATGACAGTACAGTAGTCGACTGTCACCGGCGCCCTCCCTCAGCGCGGCCCCTTAGGCAGGCGCAAAAGTGATAACGTCCCCTGAGCCAGTCGACGAATCGTGTATCTCAAGAACCTGCTCGTCGTCGCCCTCTGCACGATTTTCGTAGTAATCGTTATCGTTGTAGTTAGCGTCGAAGCGGCTCAGGTCGGCAACCAGACGACGACAGTCGGTGTTTCGTCGAATTCAACTTGTATGTCCTCCGCGCTCTCCTGCGAGGCCTTCTCCATTACCTCGGCAAGCCTTCGCGTTGTAAACTACACCGACGAGTTGGGGCCTGTGGGCTATACCGACCTCGTAGCTTGGCTAGACGTGTCCGGGGGATCGCCAATGTCCAGTGTGAATCTGTTCATCGGAAACCAGTCCGCCGGAGCCATAAGCGGACCTTTTGAACCAGGCGTGAACAAGGTTGTCAACATCACGCTCCCCACGACGATCGACGTATCATCCGGGAAAACGTATCTTCTCAGCGTCGAAGGGTTCTACGGAACTGGGTCAACGGGAATTTGGGAGTCCACCGAAGTCAAAGCAGAATGAATCCACATCCCAACGAACAGTCTAGACGAATAACGCGTACAGCACGATGGCGGATATGAAAACGATAGATATCGTGTTGAGGACTTTGATCAGGGAATTGATCGCGGGCCCCGCGGTATCCTTGAACGGGTCTCCGACCGTGTCCCCCATGACGGCCGCCTGATGCGCAGGAGACCTCTTCCCTCCCAGCTGTCCTGTCTCGATCCATTTCTTCGCGTTGTCCCAGGCTGCCCCGCTGTTGGTCATGAGGAATGCCATGTACACTCCCGACACCACGCTGCCAATCAGGAGCCCTCCCAGGGCGACTGGACCAAGAATGAATCCGACCGCAAGCGGCGTGATAACAGCTAGAGCAGCGGGAGAAACGAGCTCTCGAATGGCCGCCTGGGTGCTGATGTCGACACACTTCGCGTAGTCAGGCTTCGCCGTGCCCTCCATGATTCCGGGGATCTCTTTGAACTGCCTGCGAACCTCAAGTACCATCTTGAACGCTGCCCTCTGAACTGCGCCTATCAGGAAGCTGGAGAAGAAGAAAGGCAGCAGGCCTCCGATGAAAAGGCCCACTACCACCTTCGGGTCGCTCAGTGCGAACAGTATCGAGCCTCCGGGTGGGAGGTTGTACTTCGAAAAGAGGTTGTTGATTGATATCTGGCGGTTGACCTCGGACTGGTAGGCCTCGAAGATCGAAACAGCCGCCAGTGCTGCTGACATGACGGCGAAGGCCTTGGTCGTCGCCTTTGTGGTGTTCCCGACGGCGTCAAGCTCGTCCGTGACTGTCCTCACCGACTCGTCAAGGCCAGCCATCTCGACAATCCCGTTGGCGTTGTCTGTGATGGGGCCGAATGAGTCGATGGACATGATTATCCCGGTCAGGGAGAGCATGGACATGGTCGCGACGGCAGTGCTGTAAATCCCCATCAGGCTGTTGCTCCCGGAGCCTTCGTATCCGAGGTAGTATGAGGCAAGGATTGCCAGAACAAGAACCACCGCCGACGGCGCAGTGCTCCTCAGGCCTGTCGCGTAACCGGCTAGGAAGTTGGTCGCGGCTCCGGTCTCGCTTGACTTTGAAATCTGTCTCACAGGGTTGAAGTTGTAGGACGTGAAGTAGTTGGCCACGTTCTCGATGACGACCACGACTATAACGCCCACAACAGCGCTAGCAAGGAAGTAGTAACCAATGGAAGCCGAACCGAAAATGGCCTGGCCAAAGACAAAGTCCATGATTATCGTGACAACAGCGCCGATGATGAGTGCGACGTTGAGGGCTCCCAGGGGATTCTTCTTTATTGAAGACCTGATGTAGAAACTCCCCACAATCGCTCCCACTATGCCGGCGGCTCCCAGGGTGAGCGGATACAGTAGGAGCTGGTTCGAACTAAAGAGGGAGTAAAGCGCCGTTAGAGGTGTCGGCCTGTCGATCCAGATTAGCGCCCCCAGTATCATGGCGGCGATTGCGGTCACTACGTAGGACTCGTAAACGTCGGCGCCCATTCCAGCACAGTCACCGACGTTGTCTCCGACGTTGTCTGCGATGACCGCAGGATTCCTCGGGTCGTCTTCAGGGATTCCCGCCTCCACCTTGCCCACGAGGTCCGCGCCCACGTCAGCGGCCTTGGTGTATATCCCACCGGAGACCCTCATGAACATCGCTATCAAAGATGCGCCGAATCCGAGCCCTGCGATGGTCGCAGGGTTGGTTGCGATCTCGTTTCCGAAGATAAGGTAGAACACGGTCAACCCGAGGAGGTCGAACCCGACCACAGTCATTCCCATCACCCCCCCACCCCTGAAGGAGAGCGTGAGAGCCCTCCCGAGACCGCTCTTTGCCGCTTCCGCGGTTCTCGAGCTTGTGCGCACGGTCACGGCCATTCCTATGTAGCCTGCAAGTCCCGAAAGGGTTGCGCCGATGGCGAAGCCGGCGGCGGTGGCGCCCCCGGTGCCGTTGGGATAGTCGATAAGCCCGAAGATCAGGAAGACTATAATCACCGCTATCGGCGCTATTACCCTGTATTCACGTCTGAGGAAAGCACCTGCACCTTCCCTGACAGCGTCTGATATGGCAACCATCTTGTCGGATCCGCGGTTCTGGCGCCGAAGATAGGACCACAGGACCGCTGCGTAGACGAGCGCGACCAGTGCGAGGCCAAGGGCCACGTAGGCGTAATCTAGGGCCAAGCAATGAAGCGCGTTGAAATTGGACTTATTAGCATTCTCCCGAACGAAACCTTAGTCGGAGTGCAAGTTCAGTTTCGTAATGACATAGGAGACGATAAATGGAAGCACCGTCGTTACTTCGGCGTAGAGGCTGGCCTGTCTCGCCTTCTCTTTGACCTTTCCCCATGAAATCGCCTCCCGGACCTGGGCGCCGCTCAGCGAACCGTCGAACTCCGAGGCCGTTGTGATGTAGCAGGCCCAGTCGAGTCCGCCTCTAAATAAGTTCCACCAGATGGTGTGATGCTTGGAAATACCTCCGCCTAGAACCAGTGCACCGGTCTCTTTAGCCTCCGAAGTGATGTCAGAGAGCCGTCTCTCGTCCCCGATGAGGTCTATCCTGAAATCTCTGTGGCTCTCGGCGAAGAGCCAGATCTGACTCCCGACTGCTCCGTCGGTAATCCCAGGGACGAAAACTGGTACGCGCTTCTTCTGCGCCCAGTAAAGCAACGACTTGCTCGACCCCAGGTCCTTGCCAATCTCTGCGCTGAGCTCTTCAGTGGTTATGGATCTGGCACCATTGTTGTAGACCCTCGTTAGAAGGGCCTGCATTCGTTTCTCTATCAGCGGGCCATAGTTGTCAAGCGGAACGAGCACGTTTCCGAGACGGTGGTAGCCCGCGCGCCTGAGTTTTGCGTCGTCCATTTCGAAGCTCCCCTCGTAATAATTGGCGAGGGTCCGGGAGATGTCGTGATCAAGCGTCCCGCAGGTTGTCACAATCACATCTGCCATCCCAGCCCTGACCATGTCGATTATGACGCCTCTCGTTCCGGTAGCCATTATCGCCGCCGGGAAGGAGAGGAACTTGGTGCACCCATCGCGGTCGCACATAGAAGCGAGGGTGTCTGCCACATCGAAGAGGTTCTTGGCCATGAACCCCCCACCTTTTCCCATTCCTTCGACAACCGAAGCGATATCTTCGGACGGCAGGGCATGGAAGTCCCGGACTCTTCGAAGTCCTGGACCTCCTTTCAAAGCGACCCCGCACGGCTTCGTCGTGCGCTTTTAACCGTTCGGGGCCAACAGTTTCAGAAAGCACTCCCCCTCCGAGAACATGTAACTCTGTCAAGATTAAACACTGTACCGCATCGAGGATGTTCCTGCCCCATCTGGGAGAAGAACCAAGGACGATTCCATGGGTGTATGCAAGCTCTCGATTCGGAGACCTCTTGCCCCGAGTGTCTCGTCATCTTCGTTGACGGGGGCGACGAGATGGTCTGTCCAAAATGTGGGCGCGTGAAAGCGAAGCATTACGACAACACCCCTTCCTCGAAGGGCGCTGAGCATCGCGGGTCTGGGAAATTGCAGTTGGGGAGTTTCATGGGGAGCAAGCGAACCACACTGCGGGAAAGAGCGTCCAAGGGCATTGCGGGGTCCAACTCCAAGTATGGTTACCTGAAGGTGCTTTCTGATTTCGCAGGCAAGGGGGATGGCCCCGGCGAGGCGTGCGACAGGATAATTAACAGGGTTGGCGAAAAGCTCTTCCTACCCGGGGTGGTGCTGGACGAGGCATCGGCGGTCGCAAGGACTTTGCTCTCTTCCAACAAATGCCGCCGCAGGGTCACCCTTGCGGCCCTGTCAGCATTCTCTCTTGTTACAGCTTGTAAATTGGAGGGAGTCGTCTCCGTGAGCGTGAGGGAGATCATCTCAGCCCACGCCGCCCTAGGCAAGCGAGTGAACTCCTCATCTTTCATCCAGCTCGCGCTTGAATCGCCGATCAAGATTCAGGCCCGAAGGCCGGAGGAATACATCACCCGGGTTCTCGCCCGCCTATCTTGGGACAAACGTCTGTCCGAGAGATTGAGATCAGAAGGTGCCTCTCAATCAAGCTACTTCAACGCGCTGAGGGAGGCCGCAAGGGGACTCATCTCGGAAGTAGGACCCGGCGGGTTGAGTGGCAGGCGCCCAAGCGCCCTGGCCGCAGCGGCGATCTACTCGGCAGAAGTGGCTCTGGCCGCAAACGAGTCGAGGGGTAAAAGGCTGACGCAGAGGCTCCTGGCCCAGTGCGGCGACGCCGCAGAGTATACAATCAGGGAACAGTGCGCAAGCATCTTTACCCCAGTTGCGATCTCGCTCATGGCTCGAAATCAACAAGCGCTCCCCCCTGCAGCTTAACGGTGAACTCGCCTCCTGGTCCCATGACATCATCTTGGCTGACTGTCACGGTCACTTTGACAGAGCATTGCGCCATCCCCACTATTGTGAAACCAGCTACCAGGTGGATGCCCGAGGCTGTGGCCTCCATATCGGATCCCTCTGCAGCCGCAGCGACGAGTGAAGAGACAGTGGACACGGAACAGTTTCGCGGAACGGCGGAAGAAGCAAGACTTTCGATGTTCGAAAGCGTCAGGTCGCAATCTTCGGCCATATCACCGATTCTCACGGGTAGGTTGACGTAATGTGACTCGTTCCTGACGTAGGACACACCCAGCGCATTCTCGCTTCCTTTCGCCTCTTGGTACAGGACAGTATCAAGGAAGCCAGCGATATAGCCTCCAAATGGTGCTAACATCGAGAGGTTGTCGGCGGCCGGGCCTTCAGGTGCGAGACTGGCCGAGGTGATGACTGTCAGATTAGCCGACGTCTGGACGTCCACTAGGCTGCTAATTTCTGCTGAAACCATGGAGATGGCGGAACCGCAGTCAAGAATTTTCGATCCGAGGAAGGCCTGCTCCCTCAGGAGAATGTCGGCAGCCCCCGCCCCTTCGAACGCGGCGCTCTCGTCCGCGAGTGCGTCCATGGCGTTTGACGTCGAATGTAGTTGAGCGTCCTCCTGCGCTGAGTAGTACACCGCGAAATTCGAGGCTAGTAGGATAGAGAAGATGACAGCGGCGGCAACAGTCGCCCCTATGCCGGCGCGCTCGACCATGCCTGAAGCACGACTTGGTACTGCATCAAGTGGAAGGCCAGTGTTGCGGCAGGGTACCCTTTGGGCGACGGGGGTCCGCACCTGTACGGACCGATGACTCCTGAGAAAGTGACAGACGAGTTTGACAGGTACTGCAGGCGGGCGCAGAACATTTCCGGCGAGGACAGGATAAGCCATGTGACTCCCTTTTCTTGGAGGGCTGCGAGGATGTCGTCTCTAAGCCGGGACTGCATTGCAAGGCCGCTAGAGGCAAAGTCTGCCTGCCTCGGGGAGAAGGCAGCAATTCCGGTTATGGCTGTAGTCCCTATCAGGGCGGCGACGGCCAAGTCAAGATACCTCATCTGGGGTAGAGCTCCGGAAGGAGGATTGCAAGTGCCAGCAGAGAGAGCCCGATTACCATGGCGTACATTATTGCGACATCGATGTAGGCCTCTACTTCAGCCAGCTTCGCTCACACTCACTTCGTTCCCTTTGAGCCAGACCTGATAAGAGACGTTGGGTGTGAGAGTGATGTTGGGAAGACCATAGCGGGTTTGGAAGGTCACAGCACCTTTCCCATCAATCAGGCTGACTTCGTGTCCGTCGAGATGTGCCGAGTCCCCTGTCAAGGAGTCGAACGAGAATGTGACAAGGATGCCTGGCCGTAGCGCATCCAGGACGGAGCAAATCCCGTCGGCTATTCTATAATCAGTGCCCTCCCTGGAGTCCTGGACAGTTCCAGCCAACTGGGGTCCGAGCGCACCTATCAGGGCAGCGGACGCTATGAGGTACACCCCCCAGGCGTTGAGAGCCCCGACCGAAGAGACAGGCAGGCTATCTCACCTCAAGTTCGAGCTTTCCCGAGGTGGTACTGAACGAGAGCAAGTGCGTGCCGGCAGAGACGCTAGTTCGGAAGTCACATGCGGCAGGTATTGTCTGGGATATTGTATCAGACCCCACACTGACATAGAACGTTCCCGCTTCGCATCCGATCGTGGAGTCCGGGAGAGGTACGGTTGACTTGGCGCTCCCGTTCAGTAGTGCACCCTGCGCGATGCCCGCCACGACTGAGAAGGTTCCCCTGAGTTGCAGCTCATCCTCGTATGATGTGAAGGAGTTGTAGACTACAACGGAGCCGGCTACGAGGAGCATGGAGACCATGAACACGACCGCGTATTCTACGAGTTCTACCATCACGCCTAGAGGCACAGATCTAATTTAAGCAGCCACCTTGGCTGTTTTATGGAGTCCGCGTATTGTTGCGCGGGCGACGGTTGAGATTTTCCATCGGTCATCTTATCGTGAGACTCGCAAGCAGTGGTAGACGGCCGGCTGAGCCGCCCCCACTCCTTATCGAGCTCTTGCCTAGGAAGGATTCTCAGGGGGACTGGGACAACGAGAGCTACCCCTTCTGCTACCGCGTCAGAGAACAGGAAGGCGTCCCGTACTACGAGATAGGCTGCAACATCTCGATTGAATCGACGGCAAAGCTCAGAAAAGTGGTTGGCGAAGTCTCCCTCGGCCTAGATCCTGATGAGGTGGAACCTCTCACCTTCCCCAAGCTCACCGAGGTGCTCCGGCAGCGTTCTGCCGAACGGCTTGCCGCCTTCGGGGTGAACGGCATGATCAGGGAACTATCTGAGCTTGCGGCGTTCGAGGCCATCGGACTGTCAAGGATCTACGCGTTCGCGAAGGACGAAAGGGTGACCGAATTTTTCGTCGACTCAGAGGACACACCCGTTTATCTCGACCATGCCGTGGCGGGCAGGTGCGAAACTGGAATCTCTCTTACGGATAGGGAGCGCGACGCCCTTGAAACACACCTCGACACCTTCAGTGGCTATACGCTGGACTTCGAGACGCCGTCGCTCAAGAACGATGTTGTGATCGGAGGCGCACAACTCCGCGTTTCCCTCGATCTCGAGCCTGTCTCCGTCAATCGTTTCGCCCTGGACATCAGGAGGCTGAACGTGACCTCTCTCCCTTTGACTAGGCTCATAGAACTGAACGTTCTCTCGCAGGAAGCAGCTGCCACCCTCGTCGGATGGCTGGAAACCGGAGGGAACGTCACCATCGTCGGAGAAACTAGCACGGGGAAGACGACGCTCTTGAACGCACTCGACGAATTGGTCGAAAGGCGCCTTCGTCGTGTCTACATCGAAGATGCTGTGGAGACGAGGGACCTGCTTGAACGTGGGTTCCACCAAATGAAACTGAGGGTGGCCCCCTTTGACCGCGGTCGTGGGATGGGAAGGACAAAGGAATCGGAGATTGTCAAGGCCCTTCATCGGTCTCCGGATGTTGTAATCCTAAGCGAGATACAATCCGAGGAGCACAGCCGGGCATTCTTCCAGGCCCTCTCTTCGGGAGTCAGGGGATTGCAGACATTCCATGCTTCGACGATAGAGCAGGCGATTCGTAGATGGGAGAGCATGCACCACATATCAGAGCAGAGTCTACTGGACCTTGGTCTGATGGTCCAGATGGCCAGGCCAGACCGACTAAGACAGGGAAGGTTCGTTCAGCGAGTCTGTCAGGTCACTCAGGACCGGGGTACGCCGAAACTGAAGGAACTCTTTCTGCGAGACCGCAATTTCAAGCTTCGGCAGGTCGCAGGCGACGAATGGCCCAACCCCCCCGGGGGTATCGAGCCAGGAGAGTTCAGGTCGAGAGTCGAAGGCGCTCGAAGGAGGATTGCCAACTCGGGAGTGGGGCAATGAGGTTCGCGTCATTCGATATGTTCGGCCTCAGCACCTGGAGGATGGTTGCCCTGGCGCTCGCCTCTTCAATCTTTGTGGGAATCGCGGTAGGGTTCGCGGTAGGTGACGCACTGGGCCAAGCAAAGATTGCCACTCTCCTGGTAATCGCCACATTGGTCTTCTACATCACTGTGTCTTCGCCCCGGCGGCTGCTCGACCAACAGCGGGTCGCACAGGCCCGCGAATCGCTCCTTCTGACTGCGTCGGCACAGGCCTGCATGATGGTAACTGGCTCCAGGTCAAAGACCTTCATGCTGATCAGGGCCAAGGAACAGGCCCTCAGGGTCGCTGTGAAACAGGCGGGCAGGATGATACTACTGGGCAATAGGGTAAGCGTTGCTGCGGAGGCGTGTTCCCGAGGGATTGCGTCCTACTCGGCTGCGGTAGCGCTGCAGAGCGTGGCAACGACAAATGCAAGGGAGTTCACAGGAGGAGATGAGGAATCCCGTGGCTTGGCCACGGCATCGGAGCTGAGCATGGAGACGAAGCTCCCCATGTTCATGACCCTTTGCTTTTTCACGCCAATAATGATTGTACTCTACGCCGTTTTCTCCCACTCATACCAGCAAGAGCAGATGGTCGAGCTCGGAGCTTTTGAGTTCGCGGTCATAGACATTGGCTACTATCTGAGCGCTGCGGAGAGGAACCTGTGGTGAACACCGAGTTGGTCAGGATTCTCGCCCTCAAGAGAGTACTCGAGTCGGCGGGGGAAGGTATGGGGATGGCCCAGTCCGTGACGAGGGAACTTCGTGGGGTCAAACAGATTGGAAGCGAGTCAGCTCGGCTAGTGTTGCTGGGTTATCCTCTCGCTGTTGCGTTGCACCCTTTTGTAGAATCTGAATGCGATGAAGTCTCGATGCTTGCATCCCTTATCGTATCGGCGCCGGGAAGCAGCTCGGCAATGATAGGAAGGAGCGGCGGCATTCTCGCAGACACCCTCGAGAGGTGGGTCAAGGCAAAGGAGAGCGGCAAACTCCAGCAGAGGGCGCTCAAGTTCAGGGGCCTAGTCACATGCGGTGTTATGGGAGCAGTGACTGCGATGATTGCGTCGCTAGGACCTCTGGTTGGAAGCCTAGACATTATAGGAACGTCAGCACAGACGAGTTCAGGCATACTCCTCTACTCGGCAGCGGGGCTAACATGCATGAGCTCATGCATGCTCGGGCTCTTTCTGTCGGGACGTGGATTCTACCTTAACGTAATCGTAGCTTTGGGCGTGTTCGCCCTAGTGAGCACACTCGCCTCCCCCCTCGCCAATGTCTCGACGGTAACGCTGTGGGGCGTTAAATAGCTGAATCAAATATCGTGTCAATGCCTAGTCGACGAAGACGACGGTTTAGCCGGAGAGGGGCACAGCTCATCGAAGAAGCGCTTCTCCTCTCCGTTGCGCTTGTCGCGCTCTCTCTTCTCGTTGGCGGCATCGAATCAATCCTGAAGCAGGCAACTACTTACACCTCAAATGTTTGGAACTCAATCACAGGGTCTCTCAACAGCATTTTCGGCACGCTCTTTCACTGGTGAGTCTCTTGCGCCCGGCACGGGAGCTCGTCTCAAGGGCAGGGTGGCAGCTTTGGCCGATGGCGGGGATTGGGCTCGATGACATCCGGATTGTCGACGGAAAGTACGTGGCCGCCTCAGAAGGGTCGAAGGTCCGATACACCGCCCTGTTCAGGGTCCGTGTCCCAGATCTAGCTGACGATCACAAGGGGGACTATTCCTCAGCATTGAGGACGACGTTGCAACAGCAGAGGATGCGAGGCCTCTTCGAGGGGCTTCGGAGAGCTGCGGTCCCATTCATTTATCAGATGCTCATGAATGAATCGAGCGCTGGGGACCCGGAAAATAGGGTCCTAGAGTTCGACATCGTTACGGGAACGTGGGTTGACGCAAAGAAGAAGGAAGACCCGGCACCTGCACTAGAGCAGAGGGCGAGCGTCCTTTCAGCGACTCTTAGTGTCGCGCTGCCTACCGCTACGGTGGAGAGACTTGTGAGGAAAAACCTCTCGGACTTCGTAAAGTCAGTCCTGCTCCCGAGGGAGAGACCCCTGCCGCAAGCGGCTTCTGCTGACGTGGTCGGTGCCCTCTGTACGTTCGACGAAATGTCGCCGATAGCGGCGAGCCTGGCCCAGGCACCAGAGTTCTATGTCCCCAATGCCAGCGAATCGGGGAGCGAAGGCATCCTACTCGGACCAGTGAAGTCCGGGGGGCGGGAGTACCACGATTTCCGGCTACAAATCGAGGACGTCAAGAGACATGCCTGCATACTTGGGATGACCGGATCGGGAAAGTCGACCACCGCGGGCACAATAGTCAGGCAGATAGGGGAATCAGGCATCCCTGCCCTTATCCTCGACTGGCACAACGAATACGGCCAGATGATTTCAAGCATAGGAGGGAAGGTCCTGGCGCCTGGGCACGACGAGTTCTCCATCAATCCCCTTGAAGTGGGTCCTGCGTCAGATCCCGTAGAGCACTTGGCCATGGTGTCTGACATATTCTCTGACATCTATCATTTCACACACCCGCAAGCCTACATGTTCAGGAACGCCCTTCAGAAACGGCTCAGCGAGACGTCTGCTGAGGAGGTCCCGACGATCACGTCCCTCGTCAAGACTATCGAGGCATATCCGCTGAGGTCTGCATATGACAACGAAACGAAGGTCGCACTACTGCGGAGGTTGGTTCCACTTACGCAGGGACAGCCTGGCAAGGCGCTGAGCGGGTCTGGTTCCATTAAACTGGACGAGATGTTGGGCACGACAGTTTGCGTCGAGTTGGGTCATATGAGGGACGTTCAGTCTCGGGGCGTATTCTCGGATGTCCTGCTAAAGATGGTTTACGAGGAGAAGGTAAGACGCAAAGGAAGCCTAGACCATCTCACCGTGGTCGAAGAGGCGAGAAACATAGCTCCTGCGAGGAGGCCCGAGGACCCCCCGACGGTTGGTGAGAGGATGGTCTCTGAGCTCAGGAAGTTCGGGGAAGCGATGCTATTTGTGGCCCAGTTTCCGACTCACGTAGCGTCTGAGATTGTAAAGAACTCCGGGACGAAAATCGTCCACCGCCTCGCATGGCCTGACGACGTCTCATTGGTAGGAGATTCGCTCGGCCTAAACCAAAAGCAAAGGGAGTACGTCACCAGGCTCAAGGCTGGAGAGGCAGTAGTGGGTCTGGGCAGGATCCAAAAGCCCGTCCTTGTACAGGTGAGGGCGGAAGTTCACCCCTCGTCCGAAAGCAAGAGTCTTAATTTGGCTCCTGAGTCGTAGTCGAGGGTCCAGTCGATTCTTGGGGTCCTTCGTGGATTAGATACCGCGATTCCAATCGTTGCACTGGCCGCGCCGGCGGGAGACTCGTCTGTGGTGTCCACTTCCCATGTCTTAGCCCTCCCATAGGTGTCAAACGCGTCGGAGGAAACGACGCCGATGAGCTCAGCTTCAACGTTCTCGACAATCTTCGTGGGTCCATAACCTCGGAGTCGAAGTCTATCCTTCAGAGTCGCCGGCTCGCATCTCAGCACGACGACTTTGGATACCACGTTAGCCGGGACGGCATATGGAAGCAGATGACCATAGACGACTGCGTTCTCTGGCAGGTCGCGTTTGAGGCTCCCCCGCATCTTACCCGTATTGACGATGCCTGACTTTCGGCTCACCAATCCATACGACTTCGCGAGGTCGTTCAGGCTCAGGCATCGCACCCCCAGTCTCTTGGCCACAATCGGTGCAATGGTCTTCTTCCCAGTTCCTGGCGTGCCAGTAATTCCGAGCACTGACGAGTACTTCTCCCGCCCTCACAGTTCAGCCGTGCGGTGCCTGTGGTTGGGTCTTCAGTTTTGATTTCCAGTGCGACCTGAACTTGGCCAGCTTGGGGGCGATGACGGCCTGGCAGTACGGCTGTGCCGGGTGTCTTCTGTAATACTCCCGATGATAGTCTTCCGCTGGGTAGAAGGCCCCGAGGGGGACCACCTCGGTCACGATTGGGTCGCGGAAGGTCCTATCAGCCGTCAGTTCCCTGATGATTGCCTCTGCCTGCATTTTCTGCTCCTGATCTGCGTAGAAGATGACCGAGCGGTATTGAGTGCCCGTGTCGGCACCCTGTCTGTTAAGGGTCGTGGGGTCATGAGTAGAGAAGAGTACCTCTAGAAGCTCCCTGTAGCTAATCACGGATGGGTCGAATGTGATCTGGGCAACCTCGGCGTGCCCCGTCGTGTCAGTGCAGACATCCTCGTAGGTAGGGTTCGGTAGTGTTCCTCCCGCGTAACCTGGGACCACGCTGATGACGCCGTTCAGTTCCGAGAAGACGGCTTCTGTGCACCAGAAGCAGCCGCTCCCGAATGTCGCCACTTCCCTATTGGACAAGGTGCCCGTCGGATTATCGCCTGAATTAAAACTTGGAGGTGAGGCCGCCCACGATTCTCAAGTTCCCGCCGTTGAGGTCCACCAAAGCTGCCCTCATCCCTTCCCAAACGGGCACCTGCCATGGTAGGTGGGCGGTCACTGATGCCCCGCCGGAGCTGGTAATCCTCGCCGGCACCATCTCCCCTGGGAGCTGGACGTGCAGGTCCCTCAAATTGACTTCCTGCTTGTAAAAAGGGGACATCGCAAGCTCAAAGGACGGGGAGCTCGAAAGTTGCAGGGTCCCGTTATCGAACCAGTGGGTCCTCTCCAGGTCCTTTGGTTCGACACCTCGCAGAGAAAGGCCCACTCGGATACCGCGCCCTGCAGATTCAAAGTCCACATCATTCACCTGTATCCCCTTGACGTCTGCTCTGAGGTCGTTTGGTCCTGGGACCGGCCTCAGCTGGTCATGAGTCGAAACCTTCCCCGACAGCACGAAGCCAAGGGCTACCGTCCCGACCCCTTTGACTGTAAATACCCTGTCCACATAGATCAGTGTCAGTTCCTTGGGAAAATCAGAGCGAGGGAAGGCGTGCGAGAGGTCTACGGCGGAAGAACGGGGGTCTCTGGTATCAAGCTTGTACCCAGCCACGGGAGTTCCTTTCAGCATCGCCCTCACGACCTCAGGATCAGGTGAACCGCCAACGAGTTCGAGAGTTCCGTCCAACCCGAAGGCGCCCAACAGTACGGCGAGCTCACCGTCAGGAGCCGCCACCATCCCGGAGCTTGGGTAGAAGTAAAGTGCGTGGTCGACGATAGAAGCAATACAGGAGTACCCCTGGATCCTGTCAGGGTAGTCGGATGTGTCGAGCAAGGAGTATCTCCTCCCTCCCTCGGTTCTGTTGTAGACTATCATTCCCTCCGCTTCGCTCTTCTTGCCAACGGCTCCCTCGAACGATGTCTTGGTGTGCGTGTCAGTTCCAAAAACCCCGACCATAATTCCTTCCATCAGTTATTCCCAGCGAGGTGATTCCCATTCAGATGCCAATCTTATGCTTTCTTGGCCAGGAACGGATAAATCGACAGTTCTCGGGCGCAGAGAATCCCGTGTCAAGCGACATCATAATCATCGGGTCCTTCCTTCTCGCGTTCAAGGCGGTCCTTGTTGAAGGGAGCGAGGTTGCAATCCTATCTATGGCGACTTTAAAACAGCTCGGAAAGAACAACGTGCTCCTGGGGGTGCTGACTGGCGGGGCAGCCTCCTTTGCCATTTTCTTCGGCGTCAGGCAGATCTTTCTGCTCTTCCCGGAAGTGTACGTCGAGATCCTCACCGGGTGTGTCATACTGTTCTTCTCGTACAGGTTCCTAAGGGGGTTCAAGCGGTATTACTTCGGTAAGCACTCCTTCCAGGCAAAGATGGAGAAGATGGAGTCAGATGTTGTCGAGAAGGACCTTGGCCGTTACGGGTCCGGGACGCCTGCGGTGATGCCTTTCTCGCTACTGAATGCCCTACCTGTGTTCGCGATCACGCTCACGGAAGGGTTCGAGGCGAGCCTGGTGCTCAGTGCGTCGGGCGCCTTCAACCTGCATTGGACACTCATAGGCGCAGGAGTGAGCCTCCTGCTGCTGATCGTGATATCGGCGATCTCGTACGACTATCTAATCAGGTTCCCCAGGTGGGCCCTCGACCTACTCGCCGGGAGCGTTCTTCTGGTATTCGGGTCTTTCTTCCTGGCCTCGGGATTGTACATGACATTCCTGGGCAATCCGTAGACGACCTAGTTTCCATATTCATTGACGGCGGCACGGAGTTCTCCAGCTATGTTCCGAAGAGCCCCCAGTCCGAAGTCCCATTCGACCCCTGCTGCTTCGAAGAGTTCCGGGAGAGGGCGTGCGCTCCCGAGTGACAGCGCCCTCTTGTATGCCTCTATGGCGTCCTTCGGATCCTTTCTGTAGCGTGACCAGATGCCCAAGGCCCCGGTGAGGGCGATGCCGTATTCGATATAATAGAACGGGGCCTCGAATAGATGGAGCTGACGCTGCCACCTATATGCCCTGTTGCTCTCGAGCCCTTCGTATGACTCGCGCCCGCAGAAGCGGTTGAAGGTGGCCACCCAAGCTTTCACCCTGTCGTCCCTCGTATGCACAGGGTGCGTGTACACCCAGTGCTGAAAAGCGTCTATCGTGGCGACCCATGCGAAGAGTTTAACGATGTCCACGAACTCCTTCCAGTTCGAGCGTCTTGCGTCTTCACCGTCGTAGAAGATACCCTCGTAATGTCCGCCCGTAATCATCTCCATTGACATTGATGCGACCTCGGAGAACTCGCTGGGCAGGTTTGCACCCCCGTTGAAGAAAGGGATCATCGCTTTGCGCATCAGGAAGGTGTGGAAGCTGTGGCCGCACTCGTGAAAAAGGGTCCGCACATCATCGTCCTTTCCGACCGCGTTCATGAAAATGACAGGGAACCTAACTTCAGCAAGTTCTTCTTGGTAGCCGCCTGGGGCCTTCCCCTTCCTGCCCTCAAGGTCCAGGAGCTGAAGATCCACCATGCGCTCGAAAAATGACGAGAGCTCAGGGTCCACCCTCGCAATCACCTTCTTTGCGCCAGACACGAGGTCGGGGACCCGATTGAAAGGCCGCAGCGCCTCCCGTCCTGCCGGGTCCACGTTCATGTCCCAGGGCTTGAGGATATCGACTCCCATCCGCTCTGCCCTCGCGCTGTCTATTTTTCGGCTCAGAGGCACGATGGCCTCTTCCACACCTCTGTGAAACTCTTCACAGTCTTCGGGAGTATAGTCGAACCTGTCCTTCTTTACGAAGATGTAGTCTCTGTAGTTATCGAAGCCAGCGTTACGTGCCATCCTATCACGTAGGGCGACCATTTCTGTATAAATCGAGTCGAGGATTTCGCTGTCTGCAAGAGCCCTTTGGCTCGTTAGCCGGTACGCCTCTTCCCTGACCGCCCTGTCGGGAACTTCGTAGAACTTGGACATCTGTTGGAGAGTCAGCTCCTCGCCTCGGAATGTGACAGTCATCGCTCCTGTTGTCTTGTAGTACTTCTGAGATAGGGCCGAGTCCTGCTTTTCAAGCTCAACATTCTCTTCCCTAAATGTCGAAATAGCGTTCTCCCGGCGCCTGTCCTCGAGGTCGTAGACAAGCTTGGGGAGCTGGCTGCGGAACTGGGATGCGACGTACTTCTGCAGGAGCTTGAAGCTTGCTAGTTTGATCTTTGGCTCAAGGAACTCGGTATAGTCCTCGTAGGCTTTGGTATATTCAGGGTTGTCTGTCTGTCTGGTGCTATCAAAGTACCTCACCGCCCGTTGTTCGTACAGGTAGGCGTCGAGCTCTGCCTCGTCCTGGAGCCATTTCTCCAAGTCTGGCTCCGACCCTAGGGAGCGCTCGCTCAGCTCTTCAAAGACTGCCTTGATATCATCCCATTCGAACTTCATGTCCTGTGGAAGATAGTGCCGGTTGAACTCGCGGGGGAGAGCCAGGTAGTCGAAGACCAATGCAAGATTGCCATGCAGAAACAACCTAATCATACTTGCGGTTCACTGAAAGGCAGAAGTTGGTGCCGACTACAGGCAGGCTGAAGTTGATTCTTCTGGCGGAGCTTAATACAAGGGCGCCTGCAATCAAGGCCATTGGAAGATGGCGAACTGGTCTGCCATGGGTTGACCAAGGTCTACTCGGCCTCCGCAGACAAGAAAGCACTGGACGGGGTGAGCTTGAGCGTCAAAGCAAGAGGAATATTCTCCCTGATAGGAATGAACGGAGCAGGGAAAACAACGTTGGTTCGCATTCTCGCGACACAGCTCGAACCCACAAGTGGAGACGCCCAACTCCGCGGGATGGACGTGGTCAAGGATGCGAAGATGCTACGGGAAATAATCGCCTCCATTCCTCAGGAGGCCAGGACGATTCCTTGGATGACGCCGATGCAGACGGTAGGCTCGTACCTTCTCTGGCGAGGTGTTCCCTATTCAGAGGGGAGGAGCAGGGCCGCCGAGGCCCTGGCCAAGGTCGGAATTGACGGACAACGCGATACCCTGAACAGGAAACTCTCTGGAGGACAGCGCAGAAAGGTAATGGTTGCCGCGGTGCTGGCGGCAGACTCTGACATTACATTCCTAGACGAACCCACGACAGGCCTAGACCCCATATCGAGGAAGGAACTCTGGAATTCCCTCGAGGAGATCTCAAGGAGCCATTTCCTAGTCCTTACGACTCACTACTTGGAAGAGGCTGAACAACTGGCTGACACCATAGCGATTCTCGACAGAGGGAAGCTGGCGGCCATGGGTACCCTCAACCAGCTGAGGAGCCTAGTCAAGCACCAATACAGCATCAGGTTGCCTGCCGGCGTGGCAATCCCCGAGGTGAAAGACGGGACGGTCACAACGGGGACCGAAGGTCAGGCCCAGATACTCACGGGAGAGGAAGAGGCGTACAGGCTATCAGCCGAGCTACTGCGGGCAGGTGCAAGGATTTCCGTAAGCCGCATTTCACTCGACGACATATTCTTTCACCTTGTCGGTGAGAAAGGGGGGAAGTAGATGCGCGGACGCATAATCAGGCAGCTCCTAGCGTCGGTGCTGGTCAACTCTGTCTATGCAATGAAAAACTATCCGGTCGTGCTAATCAACACCGTCCTGGCTCCGATCTCCTTCCTTGTGATTGTCAACTTCGTGAGCCGAGGTGCTCTTCTCTCCCAGGCCATCGAAGGCGCCTTCATAATGAGCATGTTCTCGAGCGGTATGGGCCTCCAAAGCGACCTTTCTCACCTAAAGAACGATTTCAAGATTCAGGACATGGTAGTCAGCTCCCCAGCCTCACCAGCCGCCTATGTCTTGGGGATGGCTCTCTCAGAGATAGTCTACTCGATTCCAGCTCTGGTCACGTTGATAGTGTTGATGGCGGCCTTCGTTCATCCGGGGGTGATCGAGGCCCTGGAGTTGATGGCCGTTATGCTGATGATGTTCACGACTTCGGTCACCCTCGGCTTCACACTCTCCACATTTACCAGCGACATCGTACAGAGCTTCGCATTCTCCGGGCTCATTTCAACTTTGTTCACGACACTGCCGCCTGTCTATTACCCGATAACCTACATCCCTCTGCCATTCAGGTACCTGGCGTACCTTTCTCCGACCACATACGCAGCGGAGATAGCACAGTCCACCACCGGGCTCCTCCAAGTCTCCACGATTTCGATGGCCTTTGCCTGGGTGGTGCTTGCGGTTGTTACCATTGCATTTGGGGTCATTGCGGTTACAAAGGCAAGGTGGAGGGAGGTCTGATTCCCTCCACACCACCATTTCCCCTCGGCCAGCCCGCGGGCAAATCGAGAGCAAAGGAGCCCGATTGAGGGTCCGAATAGGACTCCGAATTAATTGGTAGCGCCAGTAACTACCGAGTTTGGGGGTGGACTTTTTTCAGGGCTCTGTCGGGTTTTGTGGACAACAGGTGGCGCTCTCCAACATCATTGACTAATCAGGGGAACCTGTGCCATGAAGCAAATCCACGGCAACTCAGACATTTGCACTGTTCTCCCAGTCGTGACTTGTCTCCCGCTGAATGCGTCAAACCCGCTTCGTTCACATCACGAAGTAGGCGGATTTTAGCTGTTCCACCCCATCGAGTTTCCTTAGGCCCCTTTCCAACTCTAGGATGTCCCCGTACCTACCTCGAACTGTTGTTATGTCGAGACAGCGATCTTTGTCGAGGTGCACGTGGGTAGTAGAGGCGATGACGGAAATGTAATCATGCCCAATCTCTGTAATATCGTGATCGATTTCTCTTTTCGAGTGATCGTATAGTAGGAGAATCCCTCCAACTACCACGCTCTCAGCATCCGACTTCAGCTCTTGGTCTCCTATCGTACCCCTAATCACATTCTGCAGCGCCTTCGATCGCTCCTCGTAGCCTAACAGGCTCCAAACATCATCAAAATCTTTCAGCAGCTTCGGCTGAATAGAGAAGCTGACTCTGGACACTTTCTCATGCTGGCTTCGCTTCGCCAAGTGTAGCCGCCGCAAGATCAGACCAGGGGCAGGGCTTAATCAGTATTACTGGGGCGGCCCCTTTACGTACCCAGTAATACTACACATCATTAGGTTGTTACTTAATAACGAACCACATTGAATGCCCCTCGGTGCGATGGCAGAATCCGCCGCTCAATTGAGAAGCCCAGACCTTCGTGTCTCGCGCGCGGAAAAAGCCAAGATTGGCTCGGTCTACGGCGCGATAGCTACCGTAACCGTGCTGTCGATGACTGCCGCGACCATTCTTGGACACATTTCCCCGATTCTGAACGGGTTGGGAATCGTAGCCTATGTCCTGGGGCTACGTCATGGCGTCGACGCTGACCACATAGCTGCCATCGACAACACCACTAGGAAGCTGATGCAGCAGGGCAAGCCGAGGTTCACAGTGGGAACCTGGTTCTCTCTAGGTCACTCTACGATAGTAGTCGGTCTGATTGCTGTCATGGTCTTCGTGACCAGAAGCGTCATCGGGCAAATACCGGCGCTTCAGAACATGGGAGACATCGTTGGCACCCTTGTCTCCGGTGCTTTCTTGTTGATCATAGGCTTCATCAATCTCCTGATAGTCTTCGGCGTCTACCGTCTGTTCAAGCAGGCGAAGTCGGGAACGATGAAGGAAGAGGAGCTCGAGGAGTACATGGAGAAACGTGGGTTTCTGAATAGGGTGTTCCGGCCGCTGTTCAAGTTCGTGAACGAGTCATGGCAGATCTATCCGATAGGTGTCCTCTTCGGACTGGGCTTCGACACTGCGACCGAGGTCGCGCTGATTGCAATAAGTGTAGGTATAGGGGTCTCTTCTACCATCCCTCTATGGCAGATACTCGTACTGCCGTTGTTGTTCACCTGTGGGATGGTCCTGACTGATACGACGGACGGCATTACGATGAGGTTTGCCTACGGCTGGGCGTTCCTGACTCCCCTGAAGAAGATATACTACAATCTGACCGTGACCGTCATGTCTGTGCTCGTGGCTTTCGTCATCGGTGGGATAGAGCTGGTCCAGGTGCTGGGCACCGAGTTTAACCTGAGTTCAGGATTCTGGAACTGGCTGGAGAACCTCGACTTTGAGACGATGGGATTCGCCATAGTCGCCACCTTTGTTATAACATGGGCTTCTGCATATGGCGTCTGGCGATACAAGAAATATGACCAGAACCCCTCAGCGATCATTCGCGCTAGTAAAGGGCCTTAAGACAATCGGGGGGCTGGACTTCAACCTGTCAAATCGTATGAACTATCAGGTCCTTCTTGACTTTGCACCCCGCGAGTAGCAGGCTGGGAACGCCGGAGCGTTGCAAACCCTTATGTTTATTCGATGGACGTTCCATGCAGAGTATTGGGAGCGCAGCCGAAGGTACCACCGAGGAGGACCGCTTCAGTGGTTCTTGGATCCACGTTACTTTGCTTAGGGGTCGTGCTGTCGTATTTCGGCTACCTCTGGGGAGAAGTCACGCTAAACCCCGGAGAGCTGCTGGGTTCATTTCTCTTCTGGTACGGCGTGGCCTTTCTGCTGTTCGCCTTCCCTTTTAGGAAAGCATTCGACGGCTTCTTGAATTACATCCGCACACCACTAGGGGCGGGTGTCTTCGCCGTTTACATCGCGATTCACCTCGTCCTATACGGATTCCTCCTTGAAGTAATCCTTGCTTCAATCTACGGTAGTAGTTACCTCGCGGTTTCCCCCGCGTTCTTTGCGGCAACCAATGTCTTCTCCCCTCCGTCATTTACCAGTGCTCTTCTCGACCTCGCCTACAACCCCTCGATAGTCGTGGCCATCCCGCCAGTGTTCTCAGCCGCTCTCAGCTTTTATGCCATTTCGGTAGCACTGCTGGTTGCCGTTCTAGTCGTGACTAGCATAGGAGAAACGAGAGTGATAGGCGACATCTGCACAAGGGGAAAGAAGGCAAGGTCCTTCGTTATTCTCCCAACTCTTGGAATAGTCTTCGGTGCTTCCTGCTGCCTTTCAGTCGCCGGACTTGTGAGCCTGGCGGTGCCCTCTGCTGTGGAGTTGACCTCTCTTCTCTGGGTCTACTTCGCAGTTTACTTCCTCCTGCCACCCCTCGCTGTGGTCTTGCTTTACCTCAATCTGCGTTCCATCGATAGAATCTCTTCTGCCCTTCGTTCCACGCTAACTGGCCAGGCCGGGCTGTGACCCGGATATACTCAACCACGGTTGCGGACGTGCATTCCCATGCGGACACGGGGGAACAGGATGCTCTGGGGTAAAATGTTCCCAATTGGGGGCACTTGCCCCACACGTTAGCCCTTCCGTTGCCCTGGCGTTGTGTCGAATCGATGGAACATCAAGGTAGCACCGACTTCTTGCGAAGCGAAGTTGGTGATCCTGCAAAAACATGATTAAAGCCACGAGAAGACCTTTCTCGGAATCAAGAGCAAATCGTCTTGGAACCGGTCTTTCTCTGGCTGATCGCCGCGTCGATGGCCTTCTTCACGGCCTGGCTCCTAAAGCGCGGGTCTGTTATGGCAACTGTCAACCAAGCCACTATCATTCTATTCGCGCTTTCATCTATGGCTATCATGTTCCTGAGCGCCGTCATCTACCTATACAATCCCGTGTTCATCACATTGATCCTCCTGATTATCCTCAACATGGTTACCATGAGCGTCTTTCTCGTTCCCTTTGCCCTGACAACATTCTTTGGAGACAGGCGGCTCGAAGATATCAGACGGGTCGGTTCGTTCCGCCTAAGGAGTTGGATAGTGGGGACGGCGATAGTCTTCTTGGTCACGTCTGAAATCTTCATGGGCTGGACCTTCGCCATTGCAGACGGCTCGCTTCAGGCCGTCGGAGGCGTGCACGCGGCCTATTCGGCCTTCGTAAGCTCCGCAAGCTCCTACTGGTTCGTCTTCACGATGACGGCTGAGATGGCACTGACTTTTGTCACCTTGCGGAGGAAGTTCCCAGGCAAAATGGGCTGGATAGTAGGGGCCCAGCCAATTATGATGTTCCTGTCTCCTACCGCAATTGACAGCCAGGGATGGGTCGATTTCAGTTTTATTGCCAGCAGCGCGATCATGGTGGTGGTGTTTGTATACGCGACCCGTTACTTGTACAAAGACCATTTGCTGAGCACGGCCACGGTCGGCTACCTCATGTGCCTCATATCCGCCTACACCCTGATGATGGCGGGGCTCATCGTCTGGTTCGCCGACCAAGATGCGATTGTGTTCGTCCTATCGATCCTCTTCCAGATGACCGTCTACTTTTATGTCGTCTTAGAGGAGAAGCGTCTGGGTTCCCACCGTCAACACTAAGCTTGTCAAAGATACCTCAGTCATGCTTCAGGCTAAGCCCCCGGACAAAACCAAAATTGGGTCCGTTTCATTTGAAAGTCCTGCCCCGGGCGAGATTTGAACTCGCGTCGCTAGCTATCTCCCAATAACGACGAGAGGCTAACATGCTTGACCGGGCTACACCACCGGGGCCCGGGGTGCCTTCAAAGGGAGTCAATATAGTGGTTGTGCCCTGAGGAAATGAGAAAATGCTCGGGGCGATCTCAAGGATTGAGATACACTTTGTCTGGGGAGGTCAGCGAAAGTGGTCAAGATGCCGGGTGCAAATGGAACCTGCTGACTAGATTCCGCGATTTGCCCTGAAAACGATAGGAAAATGGCGTTGTAACCTCTAAACGAACGCGGTAGGGCTCTACTGGTTCTGCTTGAGCACCGACTTCGCGGCCAGTTTGATGTCCGAAGGCTTGACAGTCTTCCTCCCGGCGTGGGCAGCAAGCTCCACTGCTGCCTTGGAGATTTGCATCCCTACCGCCTCGAGCTCAGATCGCAGCTCGATGGCGGCATCGTCTCCCACCCTTTCAGCACCGGCCTTCTTTATCACCCTGTAGACAGCCGCAAGGCCGAACTCGGAACTGGACATTCGCCTTTCGTGTATATGCGGTGTATTTAAAAACTTTTAGGCCGTTTGGCCCGTTCTCCTGACCTCTTTAGCCTGTAAAAAGCTCAAGTCCACCCCTATTCCAAAAATAAGGGGGAAAACCGCGCACCATCGTCCTTACGTTCAGCTTTACGTCAGTAGGCGATAGAGTGGCTGAAATACCACTCTGACCATGGCCAAGCGTGCGTTTCGTCGATTCGCATCTCCATCTTTACGAACCAGAGGCGGTCAGAAAGGTAAAGCTTGCCGAGTCCACTCGAATTATGCTTCTGACGTGCGGAGAGGATCGCGAGACGTCATCCGTTGCTCTGAGGCTTTCTAAGGCCTACCCCGAGACTGTGAAGGCCTTTATCGGACTTCATCCATCCAAGGCCCTTGAGGCGACGAGCCTTGATTGGCTCGAACAGGACCTGGGGTGGGCGTCAGGTGTCGGTGAGGTAGGCCTCGACCCGAAGTATTCGGAGACAGGCCCCGGGAGCAACCAAATGAAGGCCCTCCGTGCGCAGCTCGAACTAGCCCAGGCCGCAGGGAAACCCGTCCAGGTCCACTCACGAGACGCCGAGAGGGAGTGTGTTGACACCCTCGGCGGCTTCACTCTCAGCAGTGTACTTTTGCACTGGTTTCAGGGTGAGGAACTTCTCCAGGAAGTGGTAGGCAGGGGATATTTCGTTTCCTTTGGACCTGCCCTCTTGTATTCGAAGAAGCTTCAGAGGATGGCAACGCGTTCACCTCAGGGCCACGTGCTTGCGGAGACGGACTCCCCCGTTCCCTTCGGGCCGCTCGGGGGCGTCCACGGGTCCTCGCTTATACCCTCGGTCGTGTTCAAGCTCTCGGAACTATGGAGGGAGGGGTTTGAGGACGCAAGGGCAACCCTCGCTGGAAATGCGCTGCGGTTCCTGGGGCTGTCCGAGAAAGGTTAATCATGGCACCCAGTCGGGCTTGAAAGAAGTTGGACAGGACCCGGAGGCTATCTGAGGAACTATTGCAACGGCACCCCGATGCCTTCGGTCCCGACTTCGAAGCGAACAAGAAAGCACTTGAGGAACTTGCTATTATACCGTCAAAACAGCTTAGGAACAGGATAGCGGGCTACATAACAAAGACCAAAGAAGTAGAAGACTCGGAAGCGCAGCCTCCCCCCGGCGAAGAACAGAAGGCGTAGCCCATGTCCCTGGCGAAAGCGGGGTTCACGCTGGGAATCAAGCCCGTCAGCACCCTGAGGCCTCACGAGGAAACGATCCCCGCGCACGTCCAAGGACTGGCAGCCGAGATGCAAAGGGACGGTGTACAGAAGGATCCCATAATCATCGACCTGGAAAGCCTCACAGTCCTGGACGGCATGCACCGCCTGGCGGCTTTCATTTCATTGGGGGTGGAGAACGCAGTATGCTGCTCTGTGGACTACGCCTCGCCCACGGTCAAACTCGGAAGGTGGGCTCGGGTCTACACCCTCCCCAATGGATACCCTCTCCCCCAGGTCCTCAGCAAGTATGGCCTCACAAGGCGTTCGACCCTGGCCCAGGCATTCGACGCGCTTGAGGGGAGGGACTCGGGGCTGGCACTGCTGACTCCGAATTCCGCCTACCTCCCCGAAGGACTACTAGATCTTGGCCGCGCAATGGAGACAATGAGCGACTTCGACGGGATGGCAGAGGTGAATGGCTGGAAGAGAGAGTTCGTCCCCGAGGATGACGTGGACGTGCCGCTACAGTCGGAAAGGAGCGTAGTCCTTCTGCTCAGGAAGCTCAGGAAGGACGACGTCGTCAACTCAGCGAAATCGGGGAGACTCTTCCCCTGTAAGACATCGATGCATGTGATAGACCCGAGGCCCGTCGCAGTCAACTTTCCCATGGCAGAGCTTGACGATGCTACTTCGGCATCGCTCAGGAGGCGTCTCGAAGGGAAGCACGAGCAGCTTCTCCCTCCGGGTTCGCTCTACGAAGGAAGAAGGTATAAGGAAAGGTTGCTCCTCCTGAACCAAGGATGATTCACGTCAGGTGCTACGGACACATCGGCACCAGCGTGGGCACAAGCGAGATTGCCCTCGAAGGCACGGAGATTGACTCGGCCGACCTTGTGGACAGGTTGAGGGGCATGTCGGTGGAACCGGACCCCGGGTTCAATCGTTACAACACTCTCGTGATGATTGAAGAGGGGGAGGTGTTCGTTCCGGCAGGTGCCCGCAGGACCGTAAAGGACGGCGATAGGGTGGCGCTGATCCCGTTCTCACACGGGGGATAGGCCAATGAGAGTTTTCACGAAGGCCTTCCTCTGTCCAAGAGGACCCTCCCCTGATGACTACAAGCGCCGGCTCGCCGAAGTCAACCCGGGCTCGATGGTCCAGGCAGCGAAGGGAGACCTAGTGGGGAACGAGGCCTTCGCCGAGCTTCTCGCTGCCCAAACCCTCCAGGCCGAGTCGTCGGGCGGCCTGCTGGCAAATAAGCCCGAGATTGATTTCCTCCTCAGGCTCGCGGGAACGACCCAAATCTCCAAAGCCATAAGGACCGCAGGGGCGAATTCCGGAGACTCGTTTGTCCTGGTGGTAGCCGCGAGGCGCAAAGTACGGGGGGCCCCCGGAATCGGTGGGAAAGAGCTGCCGAGGGTCGAGCTCACGGACTCGGAGCTTGGGAGAATCGAAAAGGCAGCACTCCTGAACGCAGAAAAGGCCTAGGCAGCGCGCTTGAGCTTCTGGATGCTGATTATGTCGTTGGGAGAGATTACCGAAATACCGGCGTACTCTCCGAAAATCTGCAACAGAACCACCTTGTCCGGGGAATCGAGGTCGACCTTTCTGTCCACAGCTTCCGCGATGGCGTCGATCAGCTCCCTGTCCTTGTAGGGAGAGTCCCTCGCCTCTATGGTGATCCTGAACGTCTCGCCCGGGCCAATGGCAGACGCGAGCTCTTTTACCGCCTTTACTATGTCCTGGACCTTAGTGTCCACGACCCTGTCCACAGGGATGATACGCATGATGAACCTGACTTTGAACGGCTCGGAGCGGACGAACTCGGTTATGAAAGACATCAACGCCTTTGGGTTCTCGACGTCGACTTCGATGATGCCGTCGTAGGCTGACCGGTCGATGGTCAGCTTCCTGATGCCTGAAAGGAGCGCTATCTCTTTGAACTCGGCCGACGCGCGTGCTTCGAGACCTTTCGCCGACGTAACTACGAGGTTCGTCTTCCCTCCACCTCGTTCCCGACCCCGATGGGACCGGTTCTTAAGATTGTGACCTCACCCCCAACAACCTTTACCACTGTGGACTCCTGTCCGCTGAGCCTTCCGCCGTCGAGCACGAAGTCTACCGAGTCCCCCAGCTCGTCCATCGCCTCGCCCGCACTCCTCGCCGATGGTCTGCCCGAACGGTTGGCGCTCGTCCCCGTGAGCCAGCCTCCACAGGCAGCAATCAATTCCAAGCATCTCGAGTGGGCTGGGACCCTCACGCCAAGGTAATCCCTGCCCTGAGTGAGCTGGGAAGGGACCGGCCTCCGCAGCGCCGCAACGATGGTCAGGGCTCCGGGCCAGTATTCTCTCGCGAGCTCAGCGGCTCGACCACCCAGCTTGACCAGCTCCTCCGCTCTCCCCGCTGATGCACAGAGGACAGGTACGGCTTTCGACTCCCTCCCCTTCGCTTCAAAG
Organism: Nitrososphaerales archaeon; assembly: GCA_035622475.1. Classification (GTDB taxonomy): domain Archaea; phylum Thermoproteota; class Nitrososphaeria; order Nitrososphaerales; family Gagatemarchaeaceae; genus UBA183. Next base: position 33,479 of record DASPVF010000020.1, on the reverse strand, counting down.
AGGCGCCTTACTGCCGCGTGGTTGAGAGGGTCACAGCCGAGCCCATAGACGGTGTCAGTTGGAAAGACAATGAGAAACCCTCTGCGGACCGCATTGGCCGCCAATCCGATGGAGTTACTGTCGATAGCCAGCAGGCGTGCCCTCATCGGAAACCCCACTTAGACCGCGAGATTTAATAGTGCAATCGAAAGCGCGACGGGCCGTCATGTCTGAAGAGGACCAAGAGCTCGACGAGGACTTGGACGAGGACTTGGACGAAGACGGCTGGGAAGAGGACTCGGACGAGGACGGGTTCTAGAGAACCGGCCCTCGTACGCGACACGGCCAACGAATACGTCATCCTTTAAGAGTGTGAATCGAGCTATCGTGGATACCAATTGAGGACTCTCATAGTCAACTTCAAGAATTACCCAGAAATAATGGGCGAAGGATCCGTCAGGCTGGCGCAGGCTGTCCAACGGGCGTCAGACAAAATCGGGATTGAAGCAATAGTGGCGCCGCCTGTCCCTATGCTAGCACTGGTCGCTTCCAAAACAGGGGCTCAGGTGTACAGCCAGACGGTAGGTTCGAAGAGCGGTGACAAGACGACAGGGGAAATACTCCCTGAGGCCGTTAAGGGGGCAGGGGCGAGCGGCACGATACTAAACCACAGCGAGTCGAGGCGGTCGTTACAGGAGCTCCGCAAACTAGTGCCTAGACTTGCGTCCATGGGGATGGGGGTGTGCCTCTGTTCACAAACCGCGGGTGAGGCGGCAAGGCTCGCCGCCCTGGAGCCGAAGTACCTGGCCATCGAGCCCCCCGAACTCATCGGCTCGGGGATTGCAGTTTCAAAGGCACGGCCGGAGCTGGTCCAGAGAACCGTTTCGGACGTGCGGCGTGTGGGCTACGAGGGTGAGATTCTGTGCGGAGCAGGCATAGTGAACGGTGAAGACGTGACCAAGGCGGTGGAACTCGGTGTCGATGGTGTTCTGGTGGCGAGTAGCGTCGTGAAAGCGCACGACTGGGAGTCGAAGGTCAGGGACCTCGCTCGTTCTCTATGTTGAGAAACAACGTCCTCCATTAAATACAATATTTTAAGGGCGCAACTTATGGCTCAGAAATACGAAGTGAAACAGATGGAACAAGCAAAACCTAACCCATTCGAGAACGCACTTGAGCAGCTGAGGCTTGCTGCCGAGTATTTGAAGCTCGACGAAGGACTGCATCAGATTCTTGCACACCCTAAGAGGCAACTGACTGTTTCTCTCCCAGTGAAAATGGACAACGGGAAGACGCAAGTCTTCACAGGGTACAGGGTCCAGTACAACGACGCAAGAGGGCCATTCAAGGGCGGCATCAGGTATCACCCAGGTGTCACGCTTGACGAAGTAAAAGCGCTGTCAGCCTGGATGACCTGGAAGACGAGCGTCGCCAACATCCCCTACGGAGGTGCCAAGGGAGGCATCATCTGCGACCCGAAGCACATGTCGCTGGGGGAGAATGAACGACTCACCCGCAGGTACGCTGCGGCAATCACCCCAATAATCGGACCCTACAAGGACATCCCCGCTCCAGACGTCTACACCAACGGTCAGACAATGACTTGGATTATGGACACCTACAACACCCTCACAGGCGTCGTGTCGCCTGCGGTGATCACAGGTAAGCCCATAAGCCTTGGAGGCTCCCTTGGAAGAGACAAGGCCACAGGCAGGGGTGCAGTGTTCTGCACCGTCGAAGCGGCCAAGGTCAACAAGGTCGACCTGAAGAAGGCGACGTTCGCGGTGGAAGGGTACGGCAACGCCGGCTCTTTCTACGCCCAGATCCTTCAGACCTACGGCGCAAAGATGATGGCTGCCAGTGACTCGAAGGGCGCAATCATGAGCAAGACGCCCATCGACGCGGACAAGCTCATCGCCTACAAGGAGAAGACAGGTTCAGTGGTAGGGTACCCAGGAAGCGAACCCATCTCCGGCAAGGAACTCCTTCAGATGGACGTCGACATACTCGCCCCATCAGCACTCGAGAACACCATTCTTCCAGACATCGCAAAGGGAATCAAGGCGAAAATCATCGCGGAGTGCGCCAACGGGCCCACCACCCCGGAGGCGGACAAGGTACTCCACAAGAACAACGTCTTCATGATCCCCGACATCCTGGCCAACTCCGGCGGAGTCATCGTAAGCTACCTGGAGTGGGTCCAGAACCTGGAGAGGATCTCGTGGACAGAGGCCGAAGTCAACGGCATGCTGGAGAAGAAGATAACCAGCGCATTCTACGACGTCCACGATGCCAGCCAGAAGTACAACGTCGACAATAGAACGGCGGCCATGATAGTCGCGGTCGCTAGGGTCGCTGACGCAGTCAAGACACTCGGGACATTCCCATAGAAAAAAACGTTCAACGCGTGAGACGGGCGCCCCCGGGCACGAACCGGGAGCGCTCCTCCTATTGTTTTTTGGAAGAAGCGCATCGCCTTCCGCAAGACTGTTAAGTGACTTTAGAGGAGGTGGGCACCATGAAACAAGAGAGGATGTCAGCCTTTGTCAAGGACGGCAGGAGCATGCTGCTCGCCTACGACCAGGGGCTGGAGCATGGGCCATCTACAGACTTCAATGACACGAACATAGATCCGTCCTTCGTGATGGAGTTGGCCGTCAAGGGAAGGTTCGACGGTGTCATCTTCCAAAAGGGAGTTGCAGAGAGGTTCTACACGGGGGGAGTCCCGTTGATTGTGAAGGTAAACGGGAAAAGCGCCCTTGTGAAGGGGGACCCGATTTCGCGTCAGGTTTGCTCGGTTGAATACGCTGTCTCCTTGGGAGCGAAAGGAATCGGGTACACAATCTATCTAGGGAGCGAGCATGAAGCGGAAATGTTCGCCGAATTCGGTCTGATTCAGGAGCAAGCCCACGAGCGAGGTCTCCCTGCAATAGCCTGGGTGTACCCGAGGGGGGCCGCCATCACCAACGATACTACCAAGGAGGTAGTTTCCTATGCCGCACGTTCAGCCCTGGAACTTGGGGCAGACGCTGCCAAAATCAAGTACACCGGGGACCCTGTTAGCTTCTCGTGGGCGGTAAAGGCGGGGGCGGGAATGAAGGTCTTCATGTCGGGGGGGCCGAAGGCCCCAACCGATGAGGCCTTTCTGAAGCAGGTCCAGGGTGCGATGGATGCGGGAGCCACAGGACTTGCAGTGGGGAGGAATGCCTGGCAGAACGCGGACCCCCTGCAGATGGCAGCAGAATTAAGGAAGGTAATCCACGAACGACTTAAGGTCGAGAAGCCGCTCTCGACACCTGGATCTCAAACCCCATAACAGACTGCACAACCAGCAGGCTGTCTCTGCTAAAGCGGGGGGGTCCGGCGGCCGCGCGATTACTGGAAAAGTCGGCCGACTGCCAGAAGGTCTCTGTCGAGAGTCTTGGGCTTTATCGCTTCACCCATCCCGACCTCGACAATCGCGTTCCCCTTCAGCGCGACCATCCTGTCGAACCTTCCCTTTGAGACGAGGTCCATGGCTGCGACTCCGAGCCGCGTGCAGAGCACCCTGTCAAATGCGAGGGGGGAGCCCCCCCTAAGCGTGTGCCCGAGCACCACATCCCTGCACTCCAGGTGCGTCACCCTCTCAATCTCTCCCGCCAAGAGGTGACCGATACCGCCCAGTTTTGGATGGCCGAAGTCGTCAAGTTCCTGGGCGGAAGTGACCTGGCCGTGCTTGAGCTTGACCCTTGCGCCCTCGGCCGCGACTATCAGAGTGAAATTCTTTCCAGCCCGCCGTCGTGCGACCACGGCTTCGCAGACGTCTCCTATGTCGAACTCCTCCTCAGGGACGAGGATGATGTGCGCGCCCCCCGCTATTCCGGCGTGTGTGGCAATCCATCCCGCGTCCCTTCCCATGACCTCCACCACCATGATTCTTTCGTGCGATACGCCTGTTGTCCTAATCCTGTCGATGGCATCCACGGCAACGTTGACGGCCGAGTCGAACCCGAAAGTCACGTCTGTTTCCGAAAGATCGTTGTCAATGGTCTTGGGGACCCCCACGGCCCTTAAGCCAAAGTCAGCGAGCTTATGGGCGACGCCGAGTGTGTCCTCGCCTCCAATCGCAACGAGAGCGTCCAACCCCGCGTCCTTGACGTTCTTTACCACTAGTCCAGGCCCCCCCTCCTTCTTGAACGGGTTAGTTCTCGACGTGAGGAGGAAGGTCCCACCGACGGAGACCAGGTCAGCCACCTGATCATAGGTCAGGGGGACAAAATCCGGCTCAAGGAGCCCTGCCCACCCTCTCCGGATGCCGACCACGACGGCATTCTTAGTCTCGGCTCGCCTGACTATCCCTCTCACAACGGCGTTAATCCCCGCGCAGTCCCCCCCTCCTGTAAGCACTCCGACCTTCATGGGATGATACCTGGGCGACAGGGCATTTAAGTCGAATAGAAGGCGATAAGAGAAGAACAATTTACAGGCCCTCAGAGGAGCTGTAGCCATGGAAGAGATGCTTGGAGTCGGAATAGACCTCGGGGCGACGCGGATCAGGGCCTGTTTAGGGACCAGAACGGGAAGGATTCTGCGGAGGAAAGCTAGGAACATGGTTGTCAGCGCAGCTGTCGGCGAATACCTTGAGCAGATCAGCACAATAGTCGCTCAAGTCACAAATGATGTCCCCCCGGGCAAGATTCAGGGAGTCTGTCTTGCGAGTCCTGGGCCCTTGGACGTGAAGCGGGGTCTGATCACTCATACCGCGAATCTCCCGTACAGGGATGTACCCGTCATTGCTTTCCTGAAGGAATCCCTGGGTTTCGAGGCCTATCTTGTGAACGACGCCAACGCTGCGGCACTTGGAGAAAAGGAGCGGGGGGCAGGGAAGGGGCGCTCGAATATTTTCTACCTCACCATAAGCACAGGGATTGGAGGGGGAGCTATTGTGGACGGGAGACTCCTCCTAGGAAAGGAGGGGAATGCGGCCGAGGTGGGGCATATTACGATAGACAGCCTAGGGAGGCTGACCTGCGGGTGCGGCAAGCGTGGGCACTGGGAAGCCTATTGCTCAGGCACAGGCATCCCCGCCCTAGCCCGCCTGACCTGGGAAGAACTCGAGAAATCAGGGCGCGCCCCTAGCTCTGGGGGCAAGCTGAGGGTGGGGATGGAGTCGGTCAACGCGGCCGACGTGTTCCGGGAGGCTGAAAGGGGAGATTCGTTCGCCCTCCACGTGGTAAACGAGGTCGGCAGGCTCAACGCCATCGGAGTCGCAAACATAACCGATGCCTATGACCCGGAACTTGTGACGATTGGCGGAGGAGTGGCGCTGAACAACCCCGAAAGGGTCCTCTCCCCGATAAGGAAGATGGCGGGTGATTACGCCATTAACAGGGTCCCTGAAGTACGCATAACGCCCCTAGGCGATAACGCGGGCCTGCTCGGAGCCCTATCAGTTTCGTTCGACCCGAGTCTGATCAGCCCCTGATCCCGAGCTCACTTCAATACGACCCAAAAGTCGGAACCTGCGTCGGTCCTTTCAAGCTTGCAGGAGACGATCCCGTGAAAACTCGAGAGGTCGATTCGGTTCCTCCCGGGTTTCAGCTCGAAGACCTCTCGGTGAGAGGAAGCGACTGGGAGGGAGAGACGATACTCGTGAATGGTGAGCTTGTTTGCCGTTGTGACAGTGCAGAGGAGCTGGGCCGCAGAATATCCGTCGAGCGGTATCCCACCCCAGACCTCGTCCCCTATCAGCGAACCGAGGGCATGGAAGGTCACGGGGGGACGAGCTTCCAGGAGCCGACCCAGGTCCAACGTGGCGAGGTCCCTGTACCCAGTGTCAATGGGGGTTGCGTCGCCAGACCCGAGATTAGCTTCGTTAGAAGCCGCCACCAGGAGTTCTCCCCCCACCTTCTCGAAGCCGGTTATCCTGGCACCCAGGGCACCGACGATGCGCACCTGCGGAGGGGTGACGTATAGAATTACAGACGGACCAGCTATGGGGGACGAATCCGGACCGCTCCCGGGTCGCCTTGAACCGTGAGAGTAGGCGTTGAATGCTACCATCACCCCTCCAAGCACAGGCTTGGCCATCGTCCTGGTGGGGGCGTAAGGCGTCTTGAAATCGAAAAGTCGTATGAACCTCATCTCATTCGGTGCGTCCACGGGGTCGCCAATTACCACTCCACCGTGGACGAAGAAGAACAAATTGGAATAGGCAGACGTTGCGCACCCAGGGAGGGGGCTCCGAACGGGTCCGCCGTCGACCGATATAGATCCGCAGTCGAGAGGCGTAACGGTCCACTTGCCCGTGACGAGGTCGAGGGTCTGTATGCCTTCGATCCCCTTGGTCCAGTCCTTTTTGACGTCGAAGCACATGTAGTCGAGGAAGTGGGTCCCTTTGAGCGCCGGGAGTTCGCTCAGCCTGTCGACCGTCCCCTTTTGCCTGTCTGCGGCGAAGATCCCGAGATTCGTGTGCCCGTCACCCCTTGCCACTATCAGCCTGTCCGAAACTGGGTCATGGACAATCTCCGACACTTCGCCAGCCCACTCGGTCTCGCTCCTGATGCTGTCGGCCCAGAGTAGCCTGACCTTCTGTTCCTTTATGTCATATGCGTGCAGGTGGCTGAACTTGTTCCTGAAGGAGATGGTCCCCCCTGCGTTCCTCCTCCCGTTGTAGACTGCGGGGGAGTGGACCCAGCCGCCAAAATAGATCTGATCGTCGACCGCCTCCACCGCGTTGTACGTGTCCCCGCCAGACCTTGGGCCCGAGCCGAGCAGGTCGAACGAGTAGGATTGGTCCACGTCCTTGGTCACGAAATGAGCCTCGGCCTCGAAGGCGAGATCGTAGAACAGTACCCCACGTTGGTGTTTCAGCCCGAATATCCCCCCCGAGCCCCACTCTGGACCCGGCCGAGGGGCAAAGCTGTACTGAGGGCCTCGAAGTGGGGTCAACATCGCGGAAGCGCCAGCGGTCTGGAAAGGTGCTATTAACCGTGTCATTGTGCATTTGTTTCATGGTCCACGTCGGACACGGGGTTGTGTCCCCACCTCTGGTTCTCCCTAAATTCTTCGGATTCCAGGTTGGGGGAGAACAAAACCAGTAAGGGGAATCCTCTTATATCCTATGTATGCAGTTTAGGGTCGACGGAATACGTGAGAAAAATAGCAAAAGGAAACACGTCTTTAAGGAGAGGCATTAGCACTGCAGTAATCGCAGTCATAATCGTCATCCTTGTCGTCGCCGTCGGTGCGGGGGTTTACTACTACACATCTTCGACCGTAACAGGCACTACCACGACAGCGACAAGCACGGCAACGAGCACTGCGACCAGCACGGCAACGAGTACTGCTACGAGTACGGCAACGAGCACTGCGACCAGCACGGCAACAGCGACAACAACTGCAACCGTCACCGCGACATCCACAGAGACGCCGGTGACTATCACAGTTTGGGAGACATATGCGCCTGCTACATCGGTCGATTCGGAGTTCGGAGCCTTCAACATGAGCCTGACGGCTTTTGAAGCGGCTTACCCCTGGATCACAGTCAACGTTGAGACCCAACCATTCGGCTCGATAGTGTCGGCCTTTACCACTGCGTCGCTCGCCAACAAGGCACCAGATGTTGTCAGGCTGGCTAACGACCAGATTGGCGGAATGGTAGTGGCAGGATTCGTCACACCCCTCAATAGCTTCGGAAACGCGACTTTCTTCAGCCAGTACCTTCCCAACGCGATGAAAGACTTCCAGTATGGAGCAGCGGGTGACTATTGGGGTCTTCCGGAGAACGTCAACGGACTTGCCCTGTACTACAACAAGGCGCTCGTCCCAACACCTCCTACAACGACTAACCAGATGATCGCAGACGCCCAGGCTATCACAGTAACGAATCCCTCCGGCACAATAACCACAGCGGGCATCGTATGCGGTTGCTCTGGCGGCTTCGGAGGCGGCTACTGGTGGTGGCCCTTCCTCACGGGATTCGGTGGATCGGTCTTCAATTCGTCCAATCCCGCGCAACCGACTCTCAACAGCAGCGAAGCTGTGGCATCCGTTGAGTTCCTCAACAGCCTAGTTACCCAATACAAGGTCATGCCACCTACCCTCGGCTACAGCACAGCGGATACGTTGTTCATCACGGGACACGCTGGAATGATGATAAACGGTCCGTGGGACTATGCGAACTATGCAACATCTAACACGTCGTTGGACTTCGGCGTAGCACCGCTCCCAACCGTTAGCGCGACTGGTCTGCCGCTCTCCCCATTCCTGGGAGCGCAGGGCTGGGCGATTGCTTCGGGCAAGCCTACAGCGGAAACACAGGCCTCATGGGACTTCATCACATTCATTACCAACTACAACTCGGATAAGAACCTGGTCACACTTGCGGGCGATCTTCCAAGCAATGCAGCCCTCGCCAGCAGCTCAATTGTTACTGGCAACCCTGGACTCGCTGGTTTCATCGCTCAAGCCGCAACTAGCATCCCAGCCGTGAACACTCCCGAAATGTCGGTGGTCTACGCAGACATTGGAACCCCACTGGGGACAGTGCAGCCAACTAGTGCAACCCAGACAATAACAGCGGCACAAATACAAGCAGCCCTGAACACAGCGGAAGCCGACTGCCTGAGAGACATTGGCAGCCTCCTCGGTTAGCCTCTCCTTCCTTTCATTTTTCTCAGCCGAGTCATCGAATCGTTCCCTCCAGGGCGGAGATCTATCTGTAGGGGTTCAACTCAGGCTTAAAGCACTGAGGGGAGGGCGTCTGGATGGGCAGATAGGACTGAGGCCATCGCGAAAAGGGCGGGGGCAACAGTGAGCAAGCAGTCGGCAATCGGCCGCATAAGGGGGTCGGGCTGGCTCTTCATACTGCCAGCATTGGCCGGCCTTATTTTCTTAGTTCTGTATCCTTTCGCATACAACATCTACGTTTCATTCACGAACATGAGCGTATATCACATCAGAAATTTCACATGGGTCGGACTCAAGAACTACGTTTTCGTGCTGACGAGCCCTGACTTTCTCACCGTCTTCAGGAACTCGATAGTGTGGACGGTTGCGAACGTGGTGCCGACGGTGCTGCTTGGCCTGCTCCTGGCTTTCGTCCTGAATTCGAAGGTCAAGGGGAAATCAATCTATCGCCTCTTCATGATAGTGCCCTGGGCGATGCCTTCGTTCATCACCCTGCTGATTTGGCAGAGCATGTATAACACTCAGTACGGCGTCATAAACGCCCTTCTCGCAGAGGTTGGAATTCCTGCCATTAACTGGCTCAATGACTGCAACTGGGCTTTCATCGGAATCGTAATTGCCAACATATGGCTTGGCTACCCGTTTATGATGATAATATTCTCCGGCGCTCTCCAGAGCATCCCCAGCGAGCTCTACGAAGCGGCTTCTATAGATGGGGCTGTCGGCTTTAGACAGTTGCAATACGTATCGATTCCTCTCATCAGACCCACCATCCTCATTGCCGTCCTCCTTGGGTCCATCTGGACTTTCAACAACTTCAACTCGGCATATCTCATCACAGGCGGAGGGCCTGGGATCTGCACCACCATACTGATTACTGAAGCTTACAAGGACGCGTTTGGAGGGACTTTCGCCTTCGCCCAGGCAGCGACCTACGCGTTCCTCGCCTTCATCATACTGTTCATACCGGGTATATTCTGGAACAGATACACAGGACTGACCAGGAGATCAACATGAGCAGATCCAAGACGATGCGGTCCGTGCAAAGCATTGCTGGGACGGTGCTGAAACACGCCTTCCTAATCGTTATGTCGATTATTTCGATCTATCCGGTGCTTTGGGTAATCACACTGGCCCTCTCACCAGGGGAGAGCCTGGTGACTCCCACGTTCGTACTGGGGTTCATACCTGTGCCCGCAACACCGACCCTAGCGCACTTCATTGCGATCCCCAAGCTCCACCTCCTCGCTGGAGCGACGTTTCCCGTCTGGGCAAAGAACAGCATTATCATTACGACAAGCTCAGTAGCCCTTTCGGTCGCCCTAACCCTCCCAGCAGGGTACGCATTCTCCAGAAAGAGGTTCCGAGGGCAGCAGGCATCGATGTTCTCGTTCCTCCTCCCTTCCATGTTCCCAGGCGTAATCACCATAATACCTCAGTTCCTGCTCTTCTCGACCCTAGGCCTTGTCGACACCTACTTCGGCTGCATCATACCCTACGCTGTGGGGTCCCTGTCGCTGTCCGTTTTCATAATGAAAGGGGCATTCGATTCTATCCCAAGAGACTTGGACGAGGCGGCCGCGTTAGACGGCGCGGGGGAGATGAGGACATTCTACAAGATCCTGCTCCCGCTGACCCTCCCCAGCATCGCGACCGTTGCCCTCTGGGCGTTCATGGGCTCATGGCTTGATTGGGCACTCGCTAACGTGATGCTCAAAGACAACACCTTATGGACTCTCCCTCTAGCCCTCTACGACTTCATACAACCCAATTTCACCTACTACGGGTCGTTTGCAGCCCTGTCCATCATCATGGCGGTCCCCGTGTTCATCGTGTTCATGATATTCCAGAGGTACCTTGTAACCGGGCTGACGGCGGGGTCGGTCAAGGGGTGATGCCTTAATGGCAGGGGTAAGGCTTCAGAACGTCTCCAAGGTCTTCAAGAACACCGCCGCCGTCAAGGATGTAAATCTGGACATCGTGGACGGGGAATTCCTGGTGCTGCTAGGACCGAGCGGATGCGGGAAGACGACTACTCTTAGGATAGTCGCTGGCCTTGAGAAGCCAACCACTGGGTCGGTCTACATTGGTGATACGCTCGTGGACGACGTGCTGCCAAAGGACAGGGATATCGCAATGGTGTTCCAGAGTTACGCCCTTTATCCCCACATGACCGTGCACGACAACTTGGCTTTTCCCCTCAAGATGCGAAAGTACCCGAAGCAGCAGATCGAGGCACAGGTCACGAAGACAGCGGAGACCCTCGAGATGTCCAACCTGTTACAGAGAAGGCCGAAGGAGCTCAGCGGCGGACAGCGCCAGAGGGTCGCGCTCGGGAGGGCGATCGTCAGGGACCCCAAGGTGTTCCTCATGGACGAGCCCCTCTCCAACCTAGACGCCAAACTGAGAGTCCAGACAAGGGTCGAACTGAAGAATCTGCAGAAACGGCTGGGGACCACCACCATCTACGTAACCCACGACCAAGCGGAGGCAATGACTCTCGCCGACAGGGTCGCATTGATGAGGAATGGGATGATCCAACAGGTGGGGAGCCCCACAGAGGTGTACGCCCACCCCGTGAACAAGTTCGTCGCGGGCTTCCTAGGGAGCCCCACAATGAACTTCATGGATGGAACGATACGATCTTCTGATGATGGGGCAGTCTTCGATGCCGGGGAGTTCAGCTTCCAGGTTCACCCCAACGTCGCAAGGGTTCTCCCGGCCGGGGGCTCAAAAAAGGCAACCTATGGGATAAGGGCGGAGGACATAGAGGTGGAGAACGGAGTGAGAGAAGGTAGCGTGGAGGTCAAGGTCTTCGGGAGCGAGCTCATGGGCTCGGAACAGTTCGTCCACGGAACGAGAGGGAGCATGGATGTTGTCGCACGAGCGCCAATGGTATTCCAGGCGCCCATCGGCTCGTCCGTGTGGATGAACCTGACAAGCCCCAACGCGCACCTCTTCGACGCTGAAAACGAGCAGGCCCTGGCCTAGGGCTTCTTTTTCCGCCACAGGACGAGCGCCGCCGCTGCTAACACGAGGATTGCGCCGCCAGCCGCTGCCCACCATTGGTAATTCGTTGAGTTCGAGGGTGGAGCAGGTGGAGGTTGATACAGACTGGCGGCGGCAGCGTATCTGTAACCTTGCATGGCAAACCAGGCAGGCCCCGTAGGAGTCTGCCACTCCCAGTCGCTCCCTTCAGCGACGTACAGATAGTTCCAGAGCTTCTTGATTTCGGGATTGCTCGCCCCGTACTGGGCGGTCAGGTTCACGAGGGTGGCCCTTGCCTTCATTATGGCCTCCCAGATGGCTGTCTTCTGCTCGGCGCCAATCCAGAGGCCGAATCCCCCCGACCACGACCCGTCGGGGACGTAGGTTAGTTTGGCAGTGACAGGGCGACTTGCGACAATCGATCCTAGGGTGGACGTCTGGATCCAACTCTGAGAGGCGATGGCGTCGTATATTGCATTGTAGTCCAGGGCGCTGACCAACCCGTCTGCAACAATGGGGTTCTCACCGTCCGACGCCAGAGTCAAGACTCCGCCGGGGGAGGACCTGTAGACGTTTGCCACTGCTGCGATAAAGTCGCTGGCCGCAACCTTCGGGTTGGGGATCGTGTTCCAGACGTTGGAGAGTTCGGTGCTGATCTGCGTGTCCCTGAAGAAGACGATAATGTGACTCCCATTGGCCCCTTCGAGCTCGAACGGCTGATAGACCGAGGAGTTTGACCCTGGCCCCTCAGAGCCGACGAAGTGGTACTCCTGGTCGAGTACGGTGTATTGCATCCCCCCCTCCTCTATAATCGGGACCATCCCCATGGTGAACCCCATTTCAGGGGTCCACATCCCGGTGGCGTTGACTCCCATGTAGGAGTCAGTGTAGTTCTTGCCCAGTTCTATCTGCGCGAGAAGGTCGCTGCCCCATCCAAACTGCACAAGGATGGCGGAAAGTGGATGGTAAAAGGGGGAGGTCAGGATTTCAGCTTGACCGCTAGCTGCAAGAGCCCTGTATCCATCGACAGTGGCATTAATCGCGGAGAGGTCATGGGCGAGCGAAGCGCCAGCCGCAGGAAATGTCCCATTGTATTGGAAGTCTTCCAGACTCGCGTTCCACTGAAACAACAGGGAAGGCTGGAGGTTGAAGGTAACGCTGATGGTCGGGTGATTCTCCAGCATAAGCACCTGCCAATAGTATGCCCCGTACCAGGTCCCGTTGTAAATGAAGTCGCTTCCTGAGTGAATCTGGACCCAGGGCTGCTCAAACTGCCCCTGGAGGTTCAGGTAGATTGGCTGGTGCATATGCCAGACCATGGCCAGCGTGAGAGGGGCCCTCCCTTCGGTGTTAAGGACGACCAGAGGGACGTTGGCTGACCCCACTTGGGTTCCGCCGGCAGATGCGTCGCTTACAATGACGTAGTTGGCGTCTGAGAGTGAGTAGGTGCCTGACACATTGAAATTCGTCGTAGACAGATCCCCGACCTCGCCATCGACGATGTCAGGGAGGACCATCACTTCGTTGTTGGCAGAGTCATAAACGGTCGTGTTGATTGAAAGACCAACAAGCGCTTGAGCCTCCAGGTTGGTTATGGTAATCGTCACTTCGAGCCGACCAGAGAGAGGGTAGGTGTATCTGTCCGTGGTTACAGACATTCGGATGGTCGGAGCGGCACCGGCGCCGCTGGGTGCGAGAGGAAGGAGGATACCGCTGAGGAGAACTAGGGTTACTGCCGCCGCTGCCCTGGCAGATCCGTTCAAGGTTCTGGACGGGAAAAGAGCTTTCAGGGTCTGCTATAAATTGCAGGGGTCTCTGCGGCCCTGGAATAGACCCTAGTGATGTACTCTTTCACCATACGATAGGAGTTGAATAGAGGGCCTACCGTGGCGATGCTCTTCTTCTGCATGTCGACCCACCTATCCCTGTCACGGTAGAAGGTGGGGAGAACCGAAGAGGATAGCTTTGAGTACAAGCCAGCCTCGTCCTCCCCGTCGGGGGAGTCGCTCAGGTCTGGCCAGTCGGCCCTTTTGCCTACCCCCCAGCCGTTGATGCCATCTATCCCCGCCTCGAGCCACCACCCGTCGTAGACGCTGAGGTTTAGCACACCGTTCATCGCCGCCTTGATGCCACTGGTGCCGCATGCTTCCAGAGGGCGCCTGGGGTTGTTCAACCACACGTCAACCCCTGCTACGAGCACCTTTGCCATGTCAATGTCATAGTTCTCCAGCACAGCCACCCTCACCTTCCTCATGCTCCTATTGAGGAGGTCGGCCTTCCGGAGAATATCGGCGAGCATTCCCTTGGCTGATGCGTCCCTGGGATGAGTCTTCCCGGCGTATACGACCTGCAGGTCCCCCTTCTCCTCGGCTATCCTCTGAAGTTTTTCCAGGTCGCCAAGGAGCATTCCGTTTCGCTTGTAGCCGGTGATTCGCTTCGCAATGCATATGGTAAGAATCGACTCATCAAAGGGCCGGGGGTTGTGAAGATTGACCAGGGAAACCAACGACTGTTTGGCCACGGAGTGTGCTTTGGAGAGGGCCTCGGAGGGGAGCTCCACCGCCCCTCCCAGAAGAGAAGGGACATCCTCCCACCCCTTGATGTGCTCGTCGTAGAGTTTCTTCATCTCCGGGTGCACCCATCTCCTATGGTAGGCTCCGTTGGTCACGTAGGTGATGCGGTTGTGCCCAACTACGCGCTCCGCGACGTAGCTGTGCTTCAGTGAGACTGCGCTCGTCGTTCCGCTGTACTTTGACGCAAGCTTGGAGAGGTTGATGACTCCGTCGGAAGATTCTTCTTTCCAGTTGATCCACGAATAACCCCTCAACGCCCCCTCCACGGCTTCTATTTGGAATACGTCGTTCCCGGCGGACACTGGAGTGTGGGTCGTGAAGGCGCAACGCCTGCGGGCCGCTTCGACACTCCCCGCGTCTCTGAGGAGCTCTATGGTGGCCAGGGCTGCGTGGCTCTCGTTGAGGTGGTACATGTCCACATTCCTGCCGAGGGCCTTCAGGACCCTGTACCCCCCGATGCCAAGGATGATATCCTGTGTGAGCCGGTCGCCCGGTTCGCCACCGTACAGCCTGTCGGTGGCTTCCCTTACCCCCCTTTCGTTCTCGGGAAAGTCAACATCTAGGAAAAGGACACTCGTTTCCGTCTTGCCTTTGATCTTGTACTCCCACGCTCCTACCGTCTGAGGTTTTCCCCAGACTTCCATCGTTGCCTTCGCACCCGTGGGGGACAGCAGCTCCTTCCAGTCCCATGGGTCCGGTGCGTCAAGCTGTCCGGCGGCGGCGTCGAGTTTCTGCGAATCGTACCCGTTTCGCGACAGGATTGTTACGAACGTCGCCGGGTATCCTAGGTCTGCGAAGGAATATGCCATGTCCCCGGCAAGCACACCAAGCCCTCCGCTGTACGTGTGCATCCTGTTATCGAGTCCTATCTCCATGACGAAAATGGCTGTGTTCAATGAAGCTTCAGAAGGGGATTAGGAACGGCGGCCATTTGGCCCTCGTTTAAAGGATTCCGCGCAACCCTAATTATCGAGAGCGCTGCCATGGCGTACGGGCTACGGGATGGAGTCCTTGTATTCACTGAACGGTGCACGAAAATGAGGGTGTTCATTCTCTGCTGGGAGTACCCGCCGAGGATAATCGGAGGGCTCGCAAGGCACGTCGAGGGACTCTCCAGGGGCCTAGCGAGCCTAGGACACGAGGTCCACGTTATCACCTTGGACTTCCCTGGCGCTCCCTATGAGGAACACGAGGGCTCCCTCTACGTCCACAGGGTGCCCGTAAGCGTCCCTGCGCCCACCTTCCACAGCTGGGTCCTGCTTTTCAACCACTTCTTTGAGAAGCGGGTGGGACAGCTAGCCCATGAATTCGGCACTCCAGATGTCCTTCACATTCATGATTGGCTGACAGTCCTGGCCGGGGTGTCAGCCAAACAATTGCTTAGGAGCCCTCTTGTGATGACCTTTCACAGCACGGAAGCCTCCCGCTCTTCCAACTCTCCGTCGGCGGAATCGGCCATGGTACAGGGGTTGGAGTGGTGGGGGTCCTTCGAGGCAACCAGGGTGATAGCTGTAAGCGGTTGGATGAGGACTGAGGTGGTCTCCATCTTCAGGCTTCCCTCGGAGAAGGTCTTAGAAATCCCCAACGCAGTCGACCCCCAGAGATTCGAGGGAATCACGGACATCCAAGCAACCCGGAGTAGATGGGGGGCCAAGAATGAAGACCGACTAATCACAGCCGTAGGTCGGCTCACAGCACAGAAGGGATTCGATGACCTTATCAGGGCCTATCCCATGATTAAGAGGTCGGTACCCGATTCAAGGCTTCTTCTGGTTGGGGATGGGTACATGCGCAGTGATCTTGAGCACCTGGCGGAGCAACTGAACGTCAGGAACAGCACAACCTTTTCGGGATTCATAAGCGATGGCGAGCTGGTGGCGGCGCTGAGATCCTCCGACGTCGTGGTGGTCCCCTCGCGGTTCGAGCCCTTCGGGATAATCGCCCTTGAGGCCATGGCTGCCGGGGCCCCATTGGTCGTTTCCCGAGTGGGGGGACTCGCAGAAATAGTCGAAGACTCCGTGGACGGCATTGAGGTTGAACCCAACGACCCTTCGGCAATCGCGGCGGCCACCGTTAGGATCCTCTCCGACAGGGAGCTTAGGGTCCGACTTGCGGCGAACGGCGGGGAGAAGGCCAAAACGTACAGCTGGGAGCACGTGGCCAAGAGGACCGTTGAAGTGTACCAAGATGCTGTAAAAGGGACCAAATATGAGTGAAGGACCAAGGTTACTTCTGTCGACGCTGATGGTGCTCGGGGCACAGTCTCCCGAGAAGGCCCTCCCTGTCGATGAGCTTGCAGTGAAACTCGGAATGGGGGTTCCCGAATTGCTGTCAGAATTAGACAGGCTGACGAAAGCCGGCTACGCCGTCACGGCAAAGAAGGAAGGGAGGGTAAGAGTGTACCTAACGGGGACCGGAGTGATCACTGCCTCGTCTGCCTACTCTTGAGTCTCCCCCATCCTAAGGGAGAAAGACGATATTAGGCTGACGTTCACCCCTGCGGTCGATGCCAACCGAGCCCCTTTCAGGGATGATGGTAATGATCCCAGTTGGCGGTGAGGCGAAGAGGTTGAGGCCGCTTACGGCAGAATCGTCCAAGGCCGTGGTAAGGATTTTCAACCGACCCTTGGTGGAATTCGCGCTGATAGAGCTCGCAAGACAAGGCATTCGAAACTTCGTCTTCGGGGCGAAAGGGTACGTGAACTACAGGAGCCTGTTCGATTACTTCAGGGAGGGCGAGGGTTTCTCTGCCCAGAACGAGATATCGCCAAGAGTCCACATCAAGTATCAGCCCCGAATAGAAGACGTCGGAAGTGCTGACTCAGTCAGGATACTCATGGACTACTATAACGTGAGGGACCAGTTCCTCGTGGTCCAGGGGGACAATCTCTTCGAACTCGATCTAAGAGATATGCTAGCGTTCCAGGAAAAGACCAAGGCTTTCATGGTCGTCGGCCTTACCACGGTGGAGGACGTCGAGTCCTACGGCGTCGCCGAGACGGATGAATCCGGAAAGATAAGGCGGTTCGTTGAGAAGCCGTCAAGGGAGACTGCCCCCTCGAGGCTTGCGAACTCTGGAATCTACTTGATTTCACCCAAGATCAGAAGGGTCTTCGAGGAGCCCGAGGTGCGTGCAATGATTGAGCAGAAAAAGCGACTCGATTTCGGGCTCGACCTCATCCCCTACCTTGCGGACAGAGGGATGGTGTACGGATATTACATGAAGGGGAGCTGGCTCGACGTTGGGACTCCCCGGGCATACCTTTCGGCAGTCGCACGCGTCCTCGGGGACCCATCTAGGCGAGCCGCCTACCTGGGGGAGCCGTTACCACAGCTCAGAGACGTGTGGATTCAGGGTGGGAGCGTTGACTCGGTCCGAAGGAAGGAGGCTCTGGTGCGGAAGGCACTTTCGAAGAGGATCAGACTGGACGGGCACGTCCTTATAGGAAGGCACTGTCAGATAGAGAATGGATCCATCATAAGGGACTCGTGCGTCGACAACTTCTGCATACTCGGCAGGGAAGTGACCATCGAAAGGTCCGCCATAATGGACCGGGTCGTCATTGGGGACGGGGCCGTCATACAGGACAGCATAGTGGGCCGGCATGTGCGTGTCGGATCGTCCTTGAAGAGGCCGACCTGGGTGACCGGTCTGAGCGTAGTGGGGGACGACGTCGAAATAGGGAGGGGCGCCACTCTTGCAGCCGCCAGGGTCAACCCTCACAGGGCTGTAGCTGAAGGGGCCGACATCGAGGGACAGTTCATCGAGTAAGGCTTAGAAAGGGAGCGGGGAAGGGTGAAAACATGTCTGTTGCAAAGGGATTGGCCGAGAGAATAACTTCTCCGGTCAGTCAGGAACGGAGTTTCTATTTCTACCTTGAAGTGGGAATGCCGCTCGACCCCGTAGCTCGCAGCTTGAAGGAGTTCGGCGAGATTCTGAAGACCGTGGACATGAGGTCCCTCGAGTTCCACTCAGGGAGGGGCGACTTTGAGAAGTGGGTCTACATGCTCGGAGATGTGGAACTATCGAAGTCCCTCGTAAAAATCAGGAATTCAGGGTTCAAAGGAGAGAAGCTCCGTTCGGAGCTCGTAAGGGCCGTGCAGACAAGGGTTAGGCAGCTCCAGCGGGCAACTTCGCGGTAGAGGGCTCAATCCCGACCAGAAGAAACGGTGAGATCGGCCAACTTACTGAACGAGTTCTTCGACAGTGCCTCAGGGAGGGCTCTCCAAGTCCAGTTTCCTACGGAGGCCCCAGGGTTGTTCATCCTAGCCTTCCCGTCCAGCCCCAAGAGGTCCTGAAAAGGTATGACGCACTGGTCCGCGGCCGAATCCATGGCCATTTTTGTGAAGTCGTCACACACGGTGTCGGCCGTCACCGGGCGTCCAAGATACTGCTGAAGGGTCTCTTTGTCCTTTACAGTGGCCTCCTCGATGAACCATCCTAGAGTGGTGTTGGTGTCATGCGTACCGGTGCAGACGAGGGAGTTCTTGGTGTGGTTGGGCGGGAAGTGCGGGTTGTCCAGCGAGCCGTCGAAGCCGAACTGGAGGACCCTCATTCCTGGGATGCCAAGGAGCGCCATCGCCTCCAGGACGTCGTCTGTTATGGCGCCAAGGTCCTCGGCCACGAATGGGAGGTCAGGGAAGTGAACCTTGATTGATTCGAGAAATGTCCCAGGTAGCGGAACCCAGCTCCCCTTAACCGCCGTCGGGGAGTCGGCCGGAATCTCCCAATAGGCGACGTACCCCCTGAAGTGGTCCAGCCGTAGGTAATCTGCAAGGGTGAGGTCCCTTGTAACCCTCTCCATCCACCACCTGTACCCTGTCTCTTCCATCCTTCTCCAATCATACACTGGATTCCCCCACCGCTGCCCTGTCTTGCTAAAGTAATCCGGTGGGACGCCCCCGACGAAGAGAGCCATGCCTTCGGAATCGATTTTGAAGAGTTCGTTGTGTGACCAAATGTCTGAGCTATCGTGAAGGACGTAGTAGGGGACGTCACCCAGCAGCCGTATCCCCCTTGTGGCGGCGAACTCCTTCAGAGAAGACCACTGTTGCTCGAAGAGGAACTGGGAGAACTTTGCTGTGTTGATGGATTGCAGAAGCCCGGAAGCCTCTGTCGCCATCGCACTGGTATTCCTTCTCCTGATTTCTTCGGGCCACGCGTACCATGGCCGTCCGTACTTCCTCGAGAGGGCATCGTAAAGTGCAAAATCATCGAGCCATCCCTGGTTTCTTTCACAGAAATCCGCGTAACCACCCTCCTTCCTCGTCCTATCGAAGCTGAACGCGAAGGCGCTCTGTGTCAGGGTATCCTTGAAGGCCAAACATTCGAGATAGTTCACCTTGTCTGGATTCTCCGCGGGCATCTGAGGAGGAACCGTGCGGAGGAACCCTTGCTCCTGGAGGACCTCCGGGCTGAGGAGGAGGGGATTGCCGGCAAAGAGGGAATGAGGACTGTAGGGAGACCCGTGGTTCCCCACGGGCGTAAGTGGGAGCGTTTGCCAGAGGGATTGATGTGCCTCGGCCATCAGTTCTATGAACCCGCGGGCGGAGGGACCGAGGTCGCCCACGCCCCAGCCTGACGGGAGCGATGTGGGGTGCAACAGGACTCCGCTGGATCTGCGCATGTTCGAGCGCCTCACTCCTCCTTTACGAGCTGGCGGAAGAGGTCAGGACCTGATCTGAACGCCGGGTCGTTCGACACTGCCCCGCCCAACCTCCGACTGAAGTCGGGTTCCAGGTCCTTCCCAGAGACCCGTCTTGCAAGCTCCATGCCCCTGGCTGCGTACCTCAGCATCTGCCTTGTCTCTGGCCTGGAGATGTCCTCCCAAAACCATGCACAGCTAGCAAACATGAGCGCACTACACTCTGCAAGTTCGGCAAGGTCTACGCCCTTCTTGACTCCGCCTTCGCCCACTCCCTTTCTGACGCGGGCCTCGACGTATTCCTGGAACCCTCTGTTGGTCCCAATGCCGGAACCTCCAAGGTCAGCCAGCGCGGTCGCATCGTCATCGAAGACCTTCTTCCCCTCCGCCTTGTATACATCTATGAGCTGGTCCCGGAGCCAGTCTAGCGAATTCCGGAGCGGCGCGCGCCACTCTTGGTTGTACCCCGGCCGTATCTCAGACCCACAGCCGCAGTTGCTTCTCCATCTTTCGACGCCATGTGCGCAGCTCCAAGCCGAGGGTTCCGCCAACCGGACCTCCTGGGTTGGGGGAGCGAGCGAAAGGAAGAGCCCGTAGTTAGCCATGGATGCTAGTCCGCTCTTCCGGACCTCCCAGACAGAACGGGTGAGGGAGACATGGCCTTTGCGGTGATGATGGCCGTAGGTCTCGCCGTCAGAGGCCGCGTTCACCAACTGGGGGCCCTCGTCTTCCGAGAACCTCTCTAGCAAGGCTTTGGACATCCGGACGCCGTCAGTCAGCAGGTCCCCGAAGGCTATTCTGTTGGAAATCGTGTCGTCGTAGAAGAAGAGGGAAATCACGAGTTTCGATGGAAGTCTGTAATGGTAGGCTCGCTTCGTGTCGATCCTACCGCCCGAGACGTCAGTCCATCGCTCTTCCCCCTCTTTCCTTACAGCCACCGCCTGGCGTGGGGACAGAACAGTAAACTTGATTCCTGCTTCTGCGAGCGCCTCGAGGGTGTCCGTGTCCACAGCTGTCTCGGGGAGCCACATCCCCTCAGGGTATCTCCCGAACCTTCTCTGAAAATCCAGTATCCCCCATCTGGTCTGAGTTCTGCGGTCGGCTGGATTCGCCAGAGGCATTATCATGTGGTTGTAGATCTGAGCCATGGCGGAGCCGTGCCCAGAGAAACTCGCCGCGCTCTCCCTGTCCGCTTCAACGATCCGGGCGTGTAGTTCTGAGTAACGTGACTCAACCCAACGGAGCAAAGTGGGGCCAAAGTCGAAACTTATCTTCGCATAGTTGTTGACCATTTCAACAATCTTGCCATCTTCGCCGACCAGGGGCGAAGCCGAGTTCGGGCCGTAACACTCCGAGGCTATTCTCTCGTTCCAATCATGGTAGGGGGCGGCTGAGGGTTCAAGCTCCACCTCTCGGGTCCAGGGGTTCTCGCGGGGGGGCTGGTAGAAATGCCCGTGGATGCAGACAAAACGCCGCAATCCGGCCGACGCCTCGATGACCAGAATTAAACTTTCGAATCACATTGAATCCTGGGCTGGCTTAAGGAAGAGACATCCCAGCGGAGGGAGCGTTAGAGCGACAGAACGGGACTTGCCATGCGAGGGTAAGTCCTTGGCCGTCACACCGCCGAGGTTACCTACCCCGCTCCCGCCGTAGTCTGTCGCATCGCTGTTGAGCAACTCCTTCCACACCCCGCCGGCCGGGACCCCCACCTTGTATCCGATTCTCGGCACAGGAGTGTTGTTGCAGACGACCAAGATTACGCTCGAGTCGATGGCAGGATGCCTTATGAATGAAATCACGCTGTTATCCGAGTCTCTGAAGTCCACCCACTCGAAGCCCGCAGGGGCGAAATCGAGCTCGTGCAGCGCTGGTTCGGCTCTCACAAGTCGATTAAGGTCCCTGACCCATCTTTGGACTCCGGCGTTGGCCTGTTGACCAAGGAGGCCCCAGTTCAACGCCTTCTCGTGGTTCCACTCGTCTTCCTCGGCGAGCTCTCCTCCCATGAATAGCAACTTCTTCCCAGGGTGCCCGTACATGTATCCGAAGAGTAACCGGAGGCTAGCGAACCTCTGCCACTCGTCGCCTGGGAATTTGTCGAGCAGGGAGCCCTTGCCGTGGACGACCTCGTCATGGGAGAGGGGCAGAACAAAGTTTTCGGAGAAGTAGTACCACATGCTAAAGGTCAGCTCCTCATGATGGTACTTTCTGTATATCGGGTCTGCGCCGTAGTAGTGAAGGGTGTCATGCATCCATCCCATGTCCCACTTCATGCCGAACCCGAGGCCTCCCGTGTAGGTCGGCCTGGAGACCATGGGCCAGGCGGTAGATTCTTCCGCCACGGTCTGAACATCTGGGTGCGCCGAGTATACAGATTCGTTGAGGAATTTTAGTAGTGAGATCGCCTCCAAGTTCTCCCTCCCGCCGTGGACGTTCGCCACCCACTCCCCGGGCCTACGGGAGTAGTCGAGGTAGAGCATCGAGGAGACTGCGTCGCACCTCAGCCCGTCAGCGTGGAAGGCGTCGAGCCAGAAATTTGCAGCGCTAAGGAGGAATGCGCGTACCTCGTTTCTGCCAAAGTCGAAGATGCAACTCTTCCAGTCGGGGTGGAACCCCCTCCTAGGGTCGGCGTACTCGAAGAGATGGGTCCCATCGAAGAAGGAGAGACCGTGCTGATCTTCAGGGAAGTGTGAAGGAACCCAGTCAAGGTAGACCCCGATACCGCTTCTGTGGAGACGGTCGATAAGGTACATCGCGTCTTCGGGGGAACCATATCTGCTGGTCGGAGCAAAGTACCCCAGGGTCTGATATCCCCAAGAACCATAGAACGGATGTTCCATGAGGGGGAGAAATTCTACGTGGGTGAAGCCGATGCCCGTGGCGTAGGCGGCCAGCTCGTCCGCAGCCTCCTTGTACCCTAGCCAACTGCCGTCCCCCTTTCTCCTCCAGGACCCGAGGTGGACTTCGTACATGGTCATGGGAGACGATAGTGAATTCTTGGCCCTACGCTCTGCCATCCAGCCGCTGTCTTTCCACGCGTACTGTCCCTCCCAGACAATGGACGCGGTGCGGGGCGGGGTCTCCCAGCGCCTTGCGAAGGGGTCACCCTTGTCTACTGTATACTCGTTGAAGACAGATACGATGTGGTACTTGTAGAGAGCTCCGGGTCCAACCCGTGGAATGAAGCCTTCCCAGAGGCCAGAGTAGTCCCTCCGTTTCGAGAGGGGGTGGGCTGAGCTGTCCCAGTTGTTGAAATCCCCAACCACCGAGACTGTCTTGGCGTTAGGAGCCCACACGCCAAAGGAGGTCCCCTCGGCCCCGTCTAGGCTCACCAGGTGCGATCCTAGCTTCTCGTAGAGTCTGGTATGCTTACCCTCCATGAAGAGGTGTACGTCGTAGTCGGTCATCAGGCGGTGCTCCAAGACCTTCACCTCTTTTCCTTCGGGCCGATTCATCCTCAGATACCCAGCTCTGGCACGGAGGGCGCCCAGAGGTTTAAGGGTCTTCCCCGCCCAACTTCCTGCGACCGTTGAATGATGGTTGGTAAGGAAACGCGAAAAGGGAATAACTATAACTCCCCCATGAAGCGTTAAGCCTGACATGGCTCGCACCTCGAAGGGCAAGCTCCGCCTTTCGAACCTGTTTTCAGACTGCTACAAGCTGAGAGAAGGCATCCCAGAATTCCGGATGTTCATCGATGGAGAGTGGGTGAGGTCCCCAAGGGGAAAGACTCTCCCGGTCGACACTCCCATAGATGACAGCGTGATCGCGCGAGTCCAGGCCGCGACCAAGGAGGACGTTGACAAGGCCATAGAAGCCGCCTACAAGGCAAGGAAGCTCATCAGAGACATTCCGGCCATAGACAGGATAGACATCCTGAACAGGGCTAGGCATATGATCCAGGACAAGCGGGAAGATTTTGTCGGCACTCTCACCCTCGAGGCCGGGAAGCCGACGAACACTGCCCTTGGAGAGGTCAGGGCATCCCTCAACAGGATAAAGATGACGATGGAAGAGGCGAGGAGCATCTTCGGAGAGTACCTCCCAGGGGACTGGTCCGAGGATACCATGGCAAAGTTCGCTCTTGTGATTCACGAGCCTCTGGGGGTGGTGGCCTGCGTGTCCCCGTTCAATTACCCTCTCTTCTCCGTGGTTGCTAAGGTCATACCAGCCCTCGTGTCAGGGAACCCGGTCGTCGTAAAGCCCGCGAGCGACGACCCCCTAGTAGCCCTCCTGCTCGGGCGTGTGCTAGAGGAAGCGGGAATCCCTCGTGGGGCTGTGAACGTGATCACTGGGTCCGGCAGGGAGGTTGGGGATGAGCTCGTCAGTCATGAGTATGTCCGAATGGTTACACTCACCGGGAGCACCGAAGTCGGCAAGCATGTGGCTCAGCTGGTTGGGATGAAGAAGAGACACCTTGAACTCGGGGGGAAGGGGGCAGCAATAGTGGCTCCTGATGCCGACCTCACACTTGCAGCATCTAAGGTTCTCGAGGGATGCCTGAAGTACTCCGGTCAGAGGTGCGACGCAATCAGCAGGGTGTTTGTCGACGAATCCGTCGCGGACAGGTTCATAGAACTGCTGTCGGGCGGAATGGCAAACTGGAGGGTCGGGGACCCTAGGGACCCCAACATCAACATGGGGCCGCTGATCAACCCTGATGCAGCCGAGAGGGTCCAAGCCCTGGTGGACGACGCTGTAAGCAAAGGGGCTGTTTTGCTGAAAGGCGGGACGCATCGGGATTCCTACTTCGAACCAACGCTGCTGGACATGGTGCCTCCTGAGGCGAAGATAGCGACTGAGGAGACGTTTGGCCCAGTGGTGACTGTGGCAAGGGTGAGAGGGGTGAACGACGCGATTGCACGGACGAACGAGTCCAAGTACGGCCTCGATTCCTGTGTTTTCACAAACAACTTCTACACGGCGTGGAAAGTGGCCAAGGCGCTGGAGGAGGGAACCGTCTCTGTCAATGACGCGCCCGCCCATGGCGTCGGGTTTTTCCCGTTCGGTGGAAACAAGGACTCCGGCATGGGGAGGGAAGGAGTAGGGTACAGCATTGACGAGATGACCCGAATAAAGACCATCCAGTTCAACCTGGCCCCAGCCGGGCTCGGAAAAACGCGTCAGGTCCCTAAGTTGTAGAGTACATCGTCTGAACCTAAATAACTCAACAGAGGGGCGGCCGAGTGTGCTAGGGCTGAAGGAAATCGAAGCGGTCGACAAGCATGGACTCTGGGAAGCCTACGCCCGATGGCCCGCGGCTGTTCGGACTTCCCTGACCCAGCCTCTCGACGTCCCCAAGTCCCGGGACATCGGCTCGGTGGTCCTCGCGGGGATGGGAGGCTCTGGGAGCGCCTGCGACATCCTAGCGGAATGGTCGGGGCCCATCGCGAGAGTCCCGGTGACGGTCGTCAAGGAATACCACCTGCCTGGATTCGCCGGCCCGCGGACGCTTGTCGTGGCCGTGAGCCTGTCAGGGGATACCAAAGAGACGCTCAGCATCCTTCGCGAGGCGGTAGACAAAGGATGCACAGTGGTAGGCGTCTCGTCGGGGGGAGCCATGCAAGCGGGGAGCGCGGAACTTGGGGTCCCTTTCAATCGAGTCGAAAGGCTCCTCGTCCCCAGGGCGTCGACTCCAGGGATGGTGCTTGTGCCTGCGCGTATTCTTGCGGCATTGGGGCTGCTGAACGGTACGGAAGAGTTTGAGCTGGTTGAAGGAGCGGTAAGGAGGACTCTGGAAAGGAGCCTCCCTTCGGTCCCGTTCGGCCAGAACCCCTCCAAGAAGCTAGCGAAGGCACTCCTCGGCAAGAGCGCAGTTGTCTATGCGTCCCCTGGCGCGGTGTCGGCAGCTGTACACTTCAAGAACTCCATGAATGAAAACGCCAAAGTCCCAGCCCTGGTGGAGACGTATCCCGAGCTCTTACACAACGGTATAGAGACTTGGAAGGCTTCGAGAAACAGGGCAGTGGTCCTGTTGCGGGGACCGCGCGAAGGGGTCGAATTGCAGAGTAAAGTCGCAGGTATGAAGCGCATGCTGAAGAGGGTCGGCGTCTCGGTTACCGAGTTCCGGCCCGAAGACGGAGACTTGGCCACCCTTCTAAGCTGGTGTCTAGCCCTCGATCTCGCATCCGTCTACCTCGCGGTTCTTGGAAAGAGAGACCCTACGCCAACCCCCATCCTAAACAAGATGCGGAGGAGCTGACGCGGAGTGGGTCAGGACTCAGCTTACGCTAGTAAGTAGGGGCATTCCCTGCTCACGGATGGTTCGAAGATTGTCAGCTACCGGCGGAGGACCCGCTTCACTGTCTGGACGGGAGCGCCTTCCACTTCTTCGATAGCCCCCAGCTGAAGAGGCCTACGCCAACGAGCTGCGAGAAGCTGCCATCTAGGGCGAAGTACCCTATGAGCAGGTTGGCTTCTTGTTTGTCATTCATTTCAACAAAGCTGTCCGTACGCGGGATTTAAGGCTGGCGCCAGGCAATTCCCACGATTCCTGCCTAAATGGTGCGTTGTGAGTGGGTCCGGAACGATTCATCCCAATCGGGGACGATTCCTGGCTACGGGGACCGGTCGGGAATGATAATTCGCCTGGACGCTTCCTATCCTCTGTATTCGGGCTGAGTTCGGCTCGGACGGGACGCGCTTCGCCAGAACACCTATGCCTGTCAGAAGAACTTAATTTCTTCGACGAAGAACCTCCCTTGCATGGATGAGGGGAGCCGGAGTCGACGGAATGCGTTCGACCGTTGGCTTGACTTGATGCTGGTACAGTGCTCCTGCGCTTACCTCGGTTGGTCCTACGCAAAATCCCAAGAACCCGGACAATAGGGGAGTGGACTGCGCATAGAAAACGCAGGCCGAGTACTCGATGATGGCGCGCTCGAGGCCGGCGGGTATTACTTTGTCAGGAGTCTCCAGGAGAGGACGATTCCTAGGACAGAAAGGAGGACCGCGAACACGGTCAGCACGCTGAAGTCGACCCAAAGAGGCGCCAGAGTGCTGTACCCTGCAGCCGTCGACGCGGCCGAGCCAGCACCCAGGAGCATCTGTCTGACTCCGTCTATTGCGTAGCTTACGGGGTTATATCTCACTACTGACTGGAGCCAGCTGGGCATTATCTTCACTGGGAGCATCGCGTTGCTCGCGAACAATAGAGGGAGGTTCAGCAGGTTGATTATGGCCATTTGAGTCTGCCAGTCGCTTGACCTGAGGGCAAGCATGACGAAGAGAGCCGAGAGTCCAAAGGACATGAGGAACAGGATGATGAATGACCCGCCGATGCTGAAGAGACTGAAGTTGGCAGTGTCCATCCCTAAAACAACCGCGATTCCCAGGACTATGGCCGCCTGGATGAGCGAGCGGATAGTGCTCTGGGCGATCTTACCTATTACTATGGAGCCGCGGCTCACCGGCGTACTTAGGGCCTTGTTCATGAAACCAAATCTCCGGTCCCACACGACCGACATGCCAGCGAAAGCGGCCGTGAAGAGTATGATGAATGCTAACATTCCTGCGCTGAGGTACGAGAAGTAGCTGGTCGTGCCGAAAGTACCGAGGTCTATGGCGTTCAGTTGAGCCGGGGATACCTGCCCAGAGAAGAAACCCGTGATGTTGAAAGCCTTCCCGAAGAGCCCCAGCCATACGACAGGCTGAACGAGGGAAATAATAAGCTGAATCGGGTTCTTGTACCACTTGACCAGGTCTCTGTTGGTGAGGGCCCAGAGACCGTGCCATGGGCTCTTGTTCAGCTGCGGGGCCGCCCTAAAGGCGCGCTCGAGCTCTCTTTCCTTCTCCTCCTCGCCGACGGCCTTTTGGGTTGTCACGGTCGATCTTGTGACGTCTTCGGTCATCCAGTCTTCACCTTCGAGCCCTCATCATCGTGACGCGCTGTTTGAACATGTCCATCTTGTTGGTCTCCTCTTCTCTCAAGCTTCTCCCGGTGAACTCGAGATAGGCTTCGTCCAAGGTGGGCTTTGTCAAAGAGATCTTTGTCACGTGGAGCCCTTTGGATCTGACGAGGTCGATGATCTGGATGGAAGATTCCTCCCCCACTTCCGACTTGATTCTATACTCATGGTCACTCTTCTTGACCTCTTTGACAAGGGGGATCTTCTCTATGTCAGCAGAGATGTCGGGCTCGGATTCCTCCACGCCGACCACTATCACGTCACCACCGATGCTAGCCTTGAGCTCGGTCGGGGTTCCTATTCTGATTATGTGTCCATGGTCGATGATCGCAATCCTGTCGCAAAGGGAATCTGCCTCTTCTAGATAGTGGGTCGTGAGGAAGAGGGTCATCCTGTATTCCTCCTTGAGCATTCTGATGTAGTTCCATACGGCAGTCCTTGTCTGGACGTCCAGGCCCAGGGTTGGTTCGTCCAAGAATAGGAGCTTGGGATAATTGATCAGGCCGCACGCAAGCTCGAGTCTGCGCCTCATCCCTCCGGAGTAGGTACTGACCTTCCTGTCAGCGGCGTCTTGAAGTTCGACGAGCTTGAGCAATTCCATCGCGTGAGGCTTCGAATTACTTCTTGGTATTCCGTAGAGATCGGCACAGAGTAGTATGTTCTGAAGCCCCGTCAGGTCTTCGTCTGCCGTGTACTCCTGAGGGACCACTCCCACGGTCCTTCGAACTTCGGTGGCGTGCTTGTGGATGTCGAGCCCGTCAATGGTTGCGCTCCCTCCGGAAGAGCTGAGTAGGGTAGTAAGCATGTTGATAGTGGTTGTCTTCCCTGCCCCGTTTGGACCAAGGAAGCCAAAGATTTCCCCTTCGTGGACCTCGAATGAAACGCCGTCGACGGCCTTAAGTTGGCCGAAAGACTTCGTGAGTCCCTCCACCTTGACAATCTCTTGCTGGCTCAAGTTGTCGCTCCCTTCCCAAGCTTGGATAGTCTATCGCCAAGGCTGCAAATTTGATCAGAATTCTCGGATACTTTCTTGTCCTTGGACCTCGCAAGGTCCTCCAGGTAAGACGTGTAGCTTGAAATTATCTCGAGTGCTCCCTCGATCGATCTTGGGGTGGATCCCTGTGCGTTCAGCATAGGCCATGGATGTTCTATCTCTTCTCTTCCAGCTTCTGTAAGCGAATACTTGTCGTCATCCGACCTGCGGAGAACTCCCTCCCGAACCATTCGTTGCAGCATCGGATAGATGCTGCCTGGAGAGGGTCTCCACCATCCTTGGAGATTGCTTTCCATCATGTCCATGATTTCGACCCCCGATTTGGGATTGTCGCGCACAAGATACATGATCCATAGACGCAGGCCTTTGTGAGTTCGCTTGGCCCAGTCGAAATTAAGCACCTTCCATCCACCTTAACGATATCGTATCTACGATATTGGGACTATTTTAATCTTCTGTCAGAAATAACTCGGGGGCTTCCAATTCTTTTGGATTCTAGGATTCCTATCAAGAAAGTCTTGAATCCAATGTTATGTATTCCCTCCGATTCTACCTTGGAAATGGACCAGACGCAGGGTGGGTTAAAAAGAAGACGACTTGCCTCACTTAACGAGCCCAGGTGGCCGACGCTCGTCTGGCAAGGCTCTTGAGGCAACAGAGGGTGGGGAGGACCAGGGGTCCATCCAGTGCTTTAGTTGTTCAGCTTGCGAAGCCATTTTTCAAGACTGCACCATCAGTTGGCACTTGAATCGACACCGAGTTTCTCGACCCAGACTGAGAGCCCCTCGACCCTGGTAACCCTCACCTTCGATCCTGGGGCGATAGGGCTGTCGCTCTTCGCGGACCAGAGCTCCGAACGGATTCTCACGATACCCTTCGCGCCTTTGCCGACCTCCTCGACAACCACCCCGGGCTCGCCGGTCAGGTCCCACTTTGCAGTGAAAGGACGTATTTCCTCTGTAATCTTTGCAAAGAACATTGCAATCCCGCCAATAAGAATGATGGCCCCTAGGATCTGAATGCCAGCTCGACCGGCAGCAATCCCGTCGACGAACAGGGCAAGGCCGACTAGAATGAACCCCGCAACCATTTCGATACCCCCTGGCCCCCACCGCCGCCGGTCAAATGCTGGGATGTTTTCTGACATGGAAAGAGAATCTGGCCCCAGGTGTTTGATATGGGTTCGCCTAGAAAAGAGGAGAAGTCAGTCCCAACATCATCGAGGAAAGGGGGTCCTAACTCGCCCAAGTCTTCCAAGAACAAGAGTTATAGTCAGAGGCTGCAGGCACTTTGCAGGCGAAGTGGAACCATGAGCCTCCTTGAGCCGCTTGCCCTACAGATTCCGACTGGCGACATAATTGATTACGTCATCTACGCCATAGTGGCGATCGTAGCAATAGCAGTAGTCTTCGCCACCATCAAGGTAGTCCGAGAGTACGAAAGGCTCGTCGTCTTCAGGCTCGGGAGGCTGATAGGAGCAGGGGGACCGGGGATCGTATTCATCATACCGATCGTAAACCGTTTCGTGAAGATAGACCTTAGGGAACGGTACCTTGAGGTCCCTCACCAGACCTGCATCACAAAGGACAATGCGCCAGTCGACATAGACTTCCTGATCTACAACAAAGTAACCGATGCCTCCCAGAGCGTCGTCCAAGTTCAGAACTTCGAGGGCGCGTCGATAGGTATTGCAACGACGACCCTCAGGGCCGTAGTAGGGGACATCCCCCTGGACGAGCTCCTAGCCAAAAGAGAACAAATCAACCAGGTCCTGAGGACGAAGCTGGACGAGGTTACCCAGAGGTGGGGAATCAAGGTGACCAACGTCGAAATCCGAGAGATTACCCCACCGAAGGATGTACAGGAAGCGATGGTCCGACAGATGTCTGCGGAAAGGACGAGGCGGGCAACGGTCACCGAGGCGGACGGGAAGCGGGAAGCCTCAATTCTGGTCGCGGAGGGAGAGAAGAAATCCAACATCCTCAGGGCAGAAGGCGACAAGCAGGCTGCAGTCCTAAGGGCGGAAGGGTACGCAGGCGCCCTCAACCAGATCTTCGCCGCAGCCAAGGGGATTGACTCGAAAACAATGACCCTCCAGTACCTGGATACCCTGAAGGCCCTTGGCGCGTCCCCCTCCACCAAGTACATCTTCCCCATGGAATTTACCTCTATTTTCGCAAACTCCGCGAAGGAATACATCGACAGGGCGAAGAAGGACTCGGAGCTGGCCGGCAAGTAGCCGGCTAGCCGGCGCGGAACCCGTCAGCGAGAACCAAGGATCCCAGCTTATTCCTTTAGCCTGGCTGGGATTCGGTGCGCCTGCTTCGATTGTCTCACCCCGTTGAAGGTTCTGATCTGGTAGAGTCTGGGACGGAATCGGACTACGATCTGGCTCAGTAGGGTTCCCTACTTCGTGAGCCCGTTCATCCTTCGCATCTCCCCTATCAGCTCCCCGTACCTCGGGTCTTCCCTCGTCTTCGCCAGCAGAGGGGAGTACATCACGAAGTTGACAAACATCACATGCTCCCTCAGCGCCCTATTCATGTTCTCGAAATACCCGTCCACATCCCCGAGGGCGAAGTAGATGTAGGCTAGGTAGTTGTATCCGACTGGGCCCATCTTCCTCTCCTCTATCTTCTTAATGGCGAGGAGCGCCTTCTCCCTGTCCCCGGCCGTGGCATCGATGAAGCCTCCCATGTACGTGATCCAGGGACTGCTGGGTCTGAGCTGCTCGACCTTAGCGTGCAGCTCCCTCGCCTTGGCTATGTCCCCCTTGTTGAGGTAGTAGTCCGTCATGCTCTGGTAGGTTACTGAAGGAGCCAGGTGCTCAGTCTTCTTCCAGTGCTCGAGCGCCTCCTGCTCCCTCCCGGTCATGAAGTACGCCAGCCCGAGCAGGTAGATGTAGTTCGGCCGAATGGGGTCGAGGCGATAGGCAGTCTCGATGTTCTTTAGCATCTCCTCCGCATCTCCCCTGATCCCTGCGACCTCGTACAGCATTTGGTATGCCTCAGGGAGGCTGGGATTGAGCTCGGCCGCCCTCCTCGCCTCTGCCTCCTGGCCCGATATATCGTCCTCGTTCATGTGAAATACAGCGAGCGACGCGTGCGCCTCGGCGAGGCCTGGGTCCAGGTTCAGGGCCCGCTTCAGCGAATCCTTCGCCGCCGGGAACATGACGTCCGGGGTCTCGTAGCCAACATTAGCGAGGTACTGATGGCACTCCGCCACCCCCACGTGCGCCCTGGCGAACGACGGATCGAGCTGAACGGCCTTCATGAACAGGTCCAGGGCCTGCCTGAGAGAAGCTTCGGAACCCTCCCTGTACAGCTCCTTCCCCCGCAGGAAGTAGTTGTAGGCATCCATGTTCTCCGTCGGCTTCTTCTCCAGGCTCATCTTCTCCTCCTGGAGGAGATGGACCTTCAGCTCACCAGCGACCTTTTCGGCTATCTCGCTCTGGACCGCGAACACGTCGTCAAGGTTCCTATCGTAGTTCTGGGCCCAGAGGTGGGTCTCCGTAGCGGCGTCGATGAGCTGGGCCGTTATCCTGACCCTATTCCCCGCCTTCCTCACGCTCCCTTCTAGAACCGTCCCGGCTTCGAGCTCCTTGCCGATGTCTTTCACTTTCTTCGTCGTGCCCTTGTACCCCATGACGGAGGTCCTCGCTATCACCGCGAGTTGCCTCACCCCAGAGAGCGAAGTGATGATCTCCTCGGTTATCCCGTCGGCGAAATATCCCTCGTCCGGGTTAGAACTCATGTTTGTAAAAGGGAGGACGGCGACCCGTTTCCTTTCGAAACCTATGCCCGCGTCGTCCTTCCTCCCCCAGGGGAGGACTATCTGGAAGACCTCAACGGGGTCACCCACATTTTTCAGCTCCTTACTTCCGACGCTCACCATGGGGAACTCAAATTTGTTCCTGACCTGGCGCTGAACCTCCTCGCTTATGCAGATGCCCTCCGGGGGTGCGAGGGGCTCGATCCTTGACGCTATGTTGACCGCGTCCCCGTAGACATCGCCGTCGCTGTGGATGACGTCGCCAAGGTGTACGCCTATCCTCAGCTGGACCTTCTTGTCTGCGGGGCGGTTGTTGTTCAGCTCGTGCAAAGACTGCTGGATGTCGAAGGCGCACCGGACCGCCTCCAACGCGCTGTCGAACTCCACAAGAAAGGCGTCCCCTATGGTTTTCACCTCTCTTCCGTTGTGCCTGGGGAAGAACGGTCTTACGATCGAACGATGCTCTTCGAGGAGGGTCATCGCGAAAGACTCGTCCCTCTGAGTCAGGGCTGTGTAACCTACCATATCGGTAAACATGACCGCGGCCAATCTACGCTGTTGTTGTGACAACCCTTCGACCGGCCGGTTCAAATTTGTCATCGATAAATCTCTTGCCGAGACGGTCAGACTTTTGTTGTCGAACACAAATCAGAATCCGACTCCTATCCACCCAACAAAACGCATTTTGGGAGATGACGGTTAGCCCGGCTAGGGGCTGATGCTACTTGGGAGCTTTTACAAAGATATCTACCTAAAGGCGAGGCTCATTCTCATGTTGGGTTCGAATCCCAGCTAGGATTCGGAGCGCCTGGTTCGATTGTCCATGAAAGATGTGCGTACCGTGTCAAGAGTAGAATCCAACTCATCAAAACAAGAATGTCCACGCAGCGTGTACTTACCTCCCTTGTGTTATGGTTCATGCGTCATCGATGTTCAACTCAGGCTTAAGTAG
>DASPVF010000019.1:0-5652 GCA_035622475.1 Nitrososphaerales archaeon | reverse complement strand
CGATAGTGGTTGCGGGACAGGTGGCTCAGCAGGGAGCAGCGCAGACATCTGCTTTACCGAGGCATACCTGACCAATTCCTTCGATGTAGGGAGGCAGTCAGTCTGGCAATATCAGATGAACAATTTCTGGGCACCGGTGATCTCGGCTGTGGACTCGTACCCGTCTACCGCTGGCTACGAGTTTGCCAACGAGCCCTACAACTACTACACCAACTACGGTGTGACGAACACCGACCTTGGGCAGATCGCGGCCTATAACGCCTATTTCTCCAACCAGATACGGTCCCTGACAAACAACGCTATCGTGGTGAACCTAGACCCCTGGATGTATCCTAACTTCGACACCAACTATGGCGGAAACACCTTGATCCCTCCGTCAGGAGACTGCACGACTCCAGGCAGTTGCGTCATCGACATCCATTGGTACATGCTCTCCGAGACGGGAGAAAGCACCGTCAGCGGAATGGACACATATCTCTCTGCCAATGCTGCAGAGGCGAGTTCACTTGGGATGCCGATATTCGTAGGGGAGTTTGCTCCTTGCGACGCTGACTGCACCCTGACCACCAGCTCAGCTCAGACAGCGATCAACGACCAGGTAACAGCAGCACAGACCTCTGGAATGGGACAGGCATACTTCGCCTGGTCATGCAACCAGAACAGCGACCCCAATGACTGGATCGATATGCTTGGCGGGTCGACATGTTCTACCCCGAACACTGTAGCCACACTGGTCGCGAACGCATATACTTCCATAATGGAGACGACCACTACCACTACCGGCTAGGTTGGCGAAGTCATTTACCCCGCACCTTGATCAGATGGTCACTCACTTTCTCCGCCAAGTTCACCGTCCCGGCGGCCACGGCGTATCAGGTTCCAGATACTCGTCCCGACCGATGTTGAACTCCCAGACCACATAGTAGTTCCCGCCCTTACCCTTGCGGTACAACCTGATCTCTGTCATCTGAACTCTGACATCCCTGAGACCGTTGCTTCCTTCCTGCTTGAAAGGTGGGGACACCTCATAGAATGCAACCCATTCGCGTGCATCATCGCTATGAAGGCGTGGTGAAGGCCCCTCGGCGGAGCCTTTGAATCTACTTAGACTCAATGCTCAGGAGGAACCGAAGAAGAATTCTGATCAGGCGCCGCGGGGCATTCCCTCAAGGACGAACTCGAGGCCGTTCAACCAGACCCTGATGGCCTCACGCCTGCTCAGTCCCTGGAACACGCTCGCCACCACGCCGTGCCGCATCGCTATCAGGTACTTCGCCGCTAGATCAGAATCGGCGTCCTTCCGGATCCGCCCTGCGTCCTTGAGCCCGTCGGTAGACTCTCCTTTGGGAAGAAGACTCTTGTTAGGCCTGCGTAGGAATAGAAATGTAGTAGGAATTTGAGTCGGGTAGGAATATTCAAATATCAGGAGGGCGAATCTGTGCTCCATGAAAAAGGAAGTCGTAGTCACACGGCGAGGGCAGACTACCATCCCCACAGAGGTTAGGCGCAAGCTGGGAATCGAGGAGGGGTCGAAGCTGCTCGTAGAGGTAGAGGACCAGAAGGTGATTTTCACAAAGGTCCCCTCTTTGTTCGACCTGGCGGGAACATCCAAACTAAGCAAGGAAGAGGCCTTCAGGCAGCTCGATAGAATGCGTGAAGAGGACTAATGCTGTTCGAAACGCGCTACTTTTGGGCGGTGTTCACCTCCAAGAGCGATGAGACTACGAGCAAGCTGAAGTCGCTCTTTGACAAATCCAAAACAGCCTATGCATCATCGATTTCAGTCTACGAGGTCTACAGGCAGACGCTTGCGAGCGAAGACAAGACTGTGGCGAAGCTCAGGACAGCAACGATAAGACGAGACTTCGAGATAATCGATGTGAACGATCAAATAGCTGAAGACGGAGCGGAAATGAGCTACAGACTGAGAATTCCGATGGCTGACTCCCTCATAATGGCCACGGCCAAACGATACAACCTATCCTGCGTTACCGACGATCCCCATTTTTCCGAAGTGAAGCGTGTCTGGGTTTGAAGTCGCGGGACCCCGGGCTGCCTAACTCAAGGCTTGACGAAGGTCAGCCAGAAGATCGTTCGGGTCCTCGATGCCCGCGGAGATTCTGATCAGTGTGTCAGAAATGCCCAACCTTGCCCTCTGATCCGGCGGGACGCTGGCATGTGTCATGGTAGCCGGGTGCTCGATCAGCGACTCGACGCCGCCCAGGCTTTCTGCCAAAGAGAAGACTTCGGTCCTCTCGAGAACCCTCATTGCAGTGCTCACGTCGCCCTTCACCTCGAAGGAAAGCATGCCGCCGAATCCTGACATCTGCCTCCGGGCGAGAGCGCGCTGTGGGAAATCTTTCAGGCCCGGATAGTTCACCCCGTTGACCTTTTTGTGGGTGGAGAGGAATTCAGCTATCCTTTGTGCGTTGGACGCATGCCTCTCCATCCGCAGCGACAACGTCTTGATCCCTCTCGCGATGAGGAAGCAGTCGAACGGGGAGGGGACGGCCCCGGCCGCGTTTTGGTTGAACTTCACCCTCTCGAAGAGCTTCTCGTCGGAGAGCATGAGCGCGCCCCCTACCACATCGCTGTGCCCTCCAAGGTATTTTGTCGAGCTGTGAACCACCACGTCAGCCCCGAGTCCGAGTGGATTCTGAAAGCAAGGCGAGGCGAAGGTGTTGTCGACCACGGTGATGACATCCCTCCCTTTCGCGATCCGCGCGATCTCGTTGATGTCGCATAGCCTCATCAGCGGATTCGTCGGTGATTCGAGCCAAATCATCCTGGTGTTCTCCTTGACGGCAGCCGTTACGAGACTCGGGCGTCTCGTGTCAATGAACGAAAACTCTACGCCGAACTTGGCGAAGGTCTGGGAGAACAACCTGCGGGTCCCACCGTAGAGGTCGTCGGAGGCAACAACGTGGTCACCCCTCTCGAGTAGTGAAAGACACAGGGTCGCCTCAGCCGCCATCCCCGACGAGAACGCAAGCCCGTGTCTAGCCCCCTCGAGCGATGCCAGCTTCTCCTCGAGCGCGCGCCGGGTGGGATTTGACGTCCTCGAGTATTCGTAGCCCCCGGTAGGCTTGGCAACTCTTCTTCTCGCGAACGTCGAGGAGAGGTGTATCGGGACTGCCACGTCACCGCTGCCGCCCGAACTCACGTCAGGTTCCTCGCCTACGTGGACTGCCCTAGTTGCCAACTTCCAACTCGAACGGCCGCGGCCCCTTCTTGTCAACCCCCCTTCGCCTCTCCTCTTCTTCCATGGGCTTCCTGTCGCCTTTCACCCGCAAGATAGTTTACCACGTCGGCGGTGGTGAGGATGTCGACAATCTTCCCACCGCCAAGCACCATGGCCGCGTTGCTGTTCTTGAGCAGCTTGAAGGGGTCAAGCAGACTGTCTTCCATGGCGAGCGAAGGGAAGGGCTGGTCCATGACCTCCCAGACGAACTGCTGTGCTCTCTCCTCGTACTGGGAGAGCATCTTCAGTAGTTCCAGCTCGCGGACGCTTCCCACCTGGACCCCGTCTTTGATAACGGGGAGTTGGGAAAAACCATGTTCTTTCATTAGCTTGACCGCCATCTTCAGGCTGTCGTCCGGAGACACCGAAATCACCCCTTCGACCCTCCTCGACTTGGACCCCAGGATATCAGACACGGCTATCCTTTCTCCGGCTGCCTCGAGGAAGCCAAATTCCCTCATCCAATCGTCAGAGTAGAGCTTATTGATGTAGTTCCTGCCGGTGTCCGGAAGGATCACCACGACTCTCTTCCCTCGTCCCAAGTCTCTGGCGACCTCCAAGGCGCCGAGCATCGCGGCTCCCGAAGACCCGCCGGCGAAGATCCCTTCTTCTCGTGCGAGCCTTCTTGCCATGAGGAAAGAATCCCGGTCGTTGACCCTGACCACCTTGTCTATCAGCTTCAGGTCGAGCGTCGATGGCATGAAATCGTCCCCTATCCCTTCGACTCTGTAGTTGTGAACTTCGCCCTTGGTCCCGTAGTATTCGTGATAAAACATGGAACCCTCCGGGTCGACCCCCACGACCTGAATCTTGGGATTCATCTCCTTAAGGTAGCGAGCGGTCCCGGTTATCGTCCCGCCGGTCCCCATGCCTGCAACCAACGCGTCAAGCTTCCCGTTCGTCTGCTGCCAGATTTCCGGCCCCGTGTTGTCATAGTGAGCCCTGGGGTTGGCCTCGTTGAAGTATTGGTTGGGCATGTAGGAGTTGTGCATGGTCCTAGCCATCCTTTCGGCTACCTTGACGTGGCTGGCGGGATGGTCCGGTGCGACGTTGGTAGGAGTGATTATTACCTTGGCCCCGAAGGCGCGGAGCAGGTCTATCTTCTCGCTGCTCATCTTGTCTGGGACCGTGAATATGATCTTGTAGCCCTTGACGGCGGCTGCTAGTGCTAGCCCGACGCCTGTGTTCCCGGAGGTGGGCTCGATTATTGTGAATCCGGGCCTGATCAAGCCCCGCCTTTCGGCCGCCTCGATCATGCCAATGCCGATGCGGTCCTTCACGCTCCCTCCGGGGTTGAGATACTCCAGCTTGGCGAGGACCTCGCACTTCAGGCCCTCAGTGATCCTGTTCACCCTGATCATGGGGGTCCGACCGATCAACTGCACTATGTTCTTCGCGATGCCTGTCCGAGACCCGCTGGTTAACTTCCGGTAGGCGGCCTGTGAGACGACGGGGCCAGTTGGAGGGACCGCCATTCGCGTGGGTCTGTTTTCGCGGCGCCTGGGGCGGGACCTCGTGGAACGCGCAGGACCCTTCTTAGTTTCCAACCTGATAATCGCCTAGGGGTGCACTAATGAGTCTTCGGAATGGGCAGTCTGATTCTGGCGCCCAGAAGGACCTGGCCCAGTATCGACGATTTCACCCGAACTTCCCGGTAATGTAGCGCTCGGTCAGGTTCTCCTTTGGATGTTCGAATATGTCCTTCGTGTCATCGAGCTCTATTAGCTTCCCCAGGTACATGAAGGCGGTTCTGTCGGCGACCCGGGCTGCCTGCTGGAGGTTGTGGGTCACGATCACCACGGTGTAGTTGCTCTTCAGGTCGATGAAGCTGCTCAATCTTCGCGGTGGCGGTTGGGTCGAGGGCGGAGAAGGGTTCGTCCATCAATATCACCTCGGGCTCGACTGCCAGCGCCCTGGCGATGCAGAGGCGCTGCTGCTGCCCCCCCGAAAGGCTCGCGCCCGACCTCTTCAGCTCTTCCTTGACCTCGTCCCACAGATGGACCTGCCTGAGGGTCTTCTCGGCGACCTCGTCCAGCTTCTTCTTGTCTCGGACGCCCGCGTAGCGCAGGCCTGCGATGGCGTTGTCCCTTATCGACTTGTTGGGGAAAGGGTTTGGCTTCTGGAAGACCATGCCGACCCTCATCCTTACGTCTGCCGGGTCTAGGGTCGAGCCGTAGATGTCGACGCCGTCCAGCATCACCTTCCCCTCGACCTTGGCATCGGGGACGAGCTCGTGCATCCGATTCAGGCAGCGGATGAGGGTGGACTTGCCGCACCCGGAAGGGCCGATTATCGCTGTCACCCTGTTCTCAGGGAACGGGAGGCTGACGTCAAAGAGGGCCTGCTTCTTGCTGTACCAGGCGTTGAGGCCGACGGCCTCCATCTTTGCGTCCGGTGAATAGGCCCCCTCC
>DASPVF010000018.1:0-2791 GCA_035622475.1 Nitrososphaerales archaeon | reverse complement strand
TCAGGGAACGAAACGCAGGTTAACATCGGGCCTAACGAAAGCTCGGGGGTCCTCTTCTTCAGAGACCCTGCTCCGAGTAACGTGAGCCTCCCCGCAGGTGCTTCTGTCAGCGCCCAGATCTGGGTCAACGAGACTTCGGGGTGCGGCTGCAGTGCTCAGGCGGCCCCTGACTGGAGCACAACCACGACGACGTCGTCCACGACTGAATACTCCCAGGGAGTTCTAGAGGTCAGAATAGACATATACAACCCGGCGGACAACAGCGTAACTCAGATCGTCGGAGCCCAGAATAACCAGACGTTCCAACTGGTGAAAGGCATCAACCTCTACCAGGCGAGCTGGGGAAGCATTGCACAAGGTCAAGTCATTACGAAGGGGGAGACCCTGATGGTGACGATCTGGCGCTGCGGCGGTTGCTCCAAGGACGCGAGCCTGCTCTTCAACAGTTCACAATATCCGAGCAACATCGACTTCCCGGTCGAGGTTCCTGAGAACTCATTGTCCCTGTTCCCCTTCGCGTTTCTCGTACCCGGCATCGCCGGCTTGCTGGTGAGCGGAGATGGAGAGAGCGGTGATGGAAGGTCTGTCGAAGAAAGGGATGGAGGACTGAGGCGTGTCCAGGGGACCCTGTTGGTGGCCGCGGCCCTGATATTTCTCACCCTCCCACTCGTAATCACATTCAGCGATGTCCTTGCTTCAATCGCAACGATGACCGGGTTCGACAGGGTCGTGTCGACCATCGTCCCACTTGAAACCTCCGCAGTTGGAGACCTTCTCAGGGGGTTCGGCCTGCCGGCAGGAAACAACGCAGGGAGCGTGTGGATAGGGGCGGGCTTCATCCCGGTCAGCGCTCTCGTCGATTGGAATTGCGCAGGGTGGCAGGGATTCCTGCTTTTCGGGGTGACTGCGGCAGTAGGCGTGGGGGAAGTGCGTACCCGCATAGTGAAAACCGCCGTCGTGCTCGCTGGAGTGTTCGGTGTGTTTGCGGTAAATGTAGTCAGGATCTTTATCGTAGTGCTTCTGGGTTACTTCGTGAACTATCAGTCGGCGCTGATCTTCCACGACTATGGAGGAGCTGTCATGACCCTGGGCTGGCTTGTCATTTTCTGGAGCCTTGTGCTACGCCGCCATTAGGAGTCCTGTCTGGTGCTGAGTTCGAACCTTTCCCGTTCAGAGAAAGGCAACCGCCGTCGAAAGACGCCGCGAAACTCTTTCCCCAGAGTTCGTCTCCTTGTGGCTTGGCCTTCCTTGTAAAGTCGTCTCCGTCTTCCTCCGATGGGCCGAGAGATCGGTAGTAGGCCCACGCAGACATCGGTAGAAGAGCCGGGGTGACGAGGCTTAACCACTGCGGGGAAGCGACTCCGAGGTAAGCCGAGAAACTCAGAGATGCGAGCGAAGGGCCAACCATCAGGTACGCTCCAGATAGGAGCCTCCGTGGGAGGCAGACTGGAACCCTCTTCCGCACAAGAAGACCAGCGATAAGGAGGGAGACCGAAGCGATGGAAGACGAGAAAGGGAAGATCCACCAGTGGCTCAATACATAGTTAAGAGGGGCGTTGAACACACTCGGGGAACCCCCAAGGGCGAAAAGGCACGCAGGCAGCAACGGGATTGACAGCCAGGCCAGTTTCCGCACACAGAATCGGCCCTGGCAAACCGATAAACCGCTTGTCGAGCGGGAATCTGGACCGTGGATATCATCGACCACTCTGGCTGAAAGGAAGGAAGCGTGTCTGTGGGACTATCCTGCGTGCTCAAACGACACCATGTTCTTTCATCGGCTTTCCGGATTACGGCTCCACAAGCGATTATTATTCAGGCGATGCAATTCAGGTGGTGTTTCCGTTAGAGATTTTCCGCTACCGGGCGGAATTGGCTTGCCCTCACTGCTCCTCGTCCAACGTTGACAAGAAATACCGTTACATGGGAGAGTATTTCTGCAGGCACTGCCTCTATTTCTGGAGGACGGAGTAGGCGGATACCCGTCCGAGGGATTACCTGCGTCTGAAATGGTTGTTAGGACCTAGGCAATACATATTGCGAGTTCACAATCCTTAACGACGGGGAGGCGTTGTTTTGCCAACCTGATGGAGACCGAAGAGGCTGTGATAATAGGGCTTCTGGCAGTAGGCATGAGCCTATTGGCAATCCTGACAATAATGATCTTCTGGTAACTCCAGGGCTCGGGGCAAAGCCTCTCGATTTGGTCATCATCTCACCCTGCAATTCCATATGGCGAATCGGATTTCAAGCTCGTCAACGCTTATGTGAGAAACTCAGGTACAATTGCCCCTCGTGGATCTTCCATCACTAATGTCCGAGCTGCATCTGCGCGGCTTCAATGAGAACAAGGTGGACGAGGCCCTGCGCTGCCTGGTCCATGTCCATGCCGTACAGGATTCAGCTTCGCCTGACAGGGGAGGGATCCTGGCCGAGGACATCATTAACAAATACGACCTGAACGTCGTGCAGGCTGCCACTCAACTCTTCCTCGACAGATCGACAACTCAGGGTAAGGAAGTTTTCCATGTGCGTTGGGGATGCGATGCCGCCGCCGAGTCGATGGAGGAGCAACTGTGGGCTCACGCTTCCTCAAGGTGGGAGGAGTTCGTCGCTCAGCTAGACAGGCGGTACCTCGGCTTCCTGATGCCCCTCGCAGAGGAGAGCGGC
This sequence comes from Nitrososphaerales archaeon, assembly GCA_035622475.1. Taxonomy (GTDB): domain Archaea; phylum Thermoproteota; class Nitrososphaeria; order Nitrososphaerales; family Gagatemarchaeaceae; genus UBA183. The sequence goes on along the minus strand of DASPVF010000018.1, from coordinate 121 downwards.
AGAATAGTCGACAACTGGAAGCTTGGCAAGGAACTTAGGTGGTTTTCGGTCGAAATACCAAGCCAGGGGTGGAAGGTCCTGGGCATAGTGGACGACGTCATAGAAGTCGCCTGGAAGCTTG
>DASPVF010000017.1:0-93680 GCA_035622475.1 Nitrososphaerales archaeon | reverse complement strand
ACTGAAAGGTTCGTCGAGGAGCATCACCCGAGGGTCCGTTGCCAGTGCCCTCGCCACGCCTACTCTCTGTTTCATTCCACCCGAGAGCTCGCCGGGATAGACACTCTCGAACCCCTGTAAGCCGGCGATCTCTAGGGCGTTCTCGGCTTTCGATTCTTTCTGGTCCTCTGTGAGATCGGTGCGTGAGCTGAGTCCGAAAAGGACGTTCTCCAGGGCGGTTCGCCAGGGCAGAAGGACGAAGTTCTGGAAAACCATCGAAATGTCGCTTCTTGGCCCTGTCACATCCGAGTCCATCACCTTCACATTCCCCGATGTGGGTTTGATTAGACCTGAAATGATGCGGAGCAGGGTCGATTTCCCGCACCCCGACGGCCCGGTGACAGCCACCAGCTCATCCTTCGCAGCTGACAGCGAGACGTCCACCAATACGGGAAGTGGCTCTTTCTCTTTGTAATAGTCCAGGCTGACGTGGTCAACGGTTACAATGGTTGTACCGGCGGAGACCTGGACTGAACCCTCAGCCAACTCTTCGCTCCCCCAACCTCTATCGGTTATACGTGTATCGAGGTCGCACTAGACAGAAAGTTAACATCGCCGACGGTTGCTCGTAATGCCACTCCAGATTGATTCCTTCCCATTTTTGACACATAGACAGGCCCCTGTATTTCAGGGGAGCTCATGCCTGAACCTCTTCGCAACACAGAGTCTGAATTCATGCCATGAACCCATTCCGCTTATCTCTGGAAACCAGGAAGGGAATGGAAGAGAGCGTTGGGTAACCGCCCTCAGGTGGTCCTGCTCAGCAGACTGTCGACCCATGGCGAGACACTTTACGGAGCCCTGCAGAGTGTTTGCACGGTCAAGTGGATTGCGAGGAAGTCAGAGTTCAGGACCAGCCCCTTCAGGTTCCCGCTGCGCCTACTACGAGAGTTCTTTCTACTCTTCAGGCTGTGCCGGTCGGCTCCAAATGCCAGGCCGCAGGTCATAATCGTTCACTCGATCGGGCTCGACGCGATTCTTGCGTTTGCAGTCAGGAAGATCACGGATTGCAAAGTGCTGTTTTACGCCATCAGTGCTGATGTTCTAGCGGAGAAGAGGATCGACAGGACATCATTCCTCAGGTGGACAGTCAGGAATGCGGACATGGTGTTGTGCGGGAACGGTAGGATAGAGGCGGAGGTCCGCAGTCTAGGTGGACAGGCCACTAAGGTCCTGCCCGCTCCATTCTTCCCGCTCGACCCCGGGGTCGAGACGAAGAAAGAATTCGACGTCATCACTGTTGGTGATTTGGCTGATTTCGCCAAGCAGAACCTGCTGGTAGAGGCAAGTGCGTACCTCGACCCCTCCGTCAGGATCGCAGTCGTGGGGGAGGGCCCGCAAAGACAGTATCTGACGGAACTCAGTAGACGACACGGCCGGAGTCAAGTTTCATTTCTCGGCTGCCTGTCATCGATGGGGATGCATCGCGTGCTTCGGAGTTCTACCATCTACGTTCGCTGTTCTCCAGACGAGGGCGCGCAGTCTTCTCTCCTTGCGGCTGCCGACCTCGGCCTCCCGATAATAGCGCTGGACACCGATCAGAACGCCGAACTGAAAAAACTGTATGGGCTCAGACCTTTGGTACCCAAGGACCGCCATGCAATTTCCCTTGCTAACACGATTGAAAACGCTATGGCGAACTATTCTGGTCTCCTAGCGGACGTATCCATAAACAGGGAGGCTCTCGAAACTTATTCGAGGTCCTGGCCGAGATTGGCGGAGACCGCCATTTTCTCCTGAAAGGGTCAAGGCTATCCCTTCTGGAGGCGAATCATAAGGGACGGTTGCCATCAAGGCTCAGCGATTCGCCCCCTCCGCCCTGGTCACCTGTTGTAGGTGTAGCGTTTGGTGACCCTGTGATACAACCGCCTCCAGACCGTCAGGTTGAAGGCGACGATAAGAGCTGTCATTGATATGACGGCCAGCGCCAAGGTCAGGTAGTCTCCTTTGTTGGTCGCGACTGTAATCGCCTTCCCGACTCCCGATGCGACCTGCGTCAGCGGAGGCTTGGATGGATCTGTCTGGAAGTACTCCGCAATGATAAGGGCGTTCCACGCTCCTCCGACGGCGGTGATGGCGCCGGTAACCAACGCAGTGAGGGCGCTGGGGATGTACACGTTCCTCCAGGAAGCCCACCTGCTGACCTTGAAGACATGTGGGAGATCCTTAATGTCTGCGGGGAGGGTTCTTACCCCGGCCATGACGTTGAAAACGATGTACCAGAAGACCGACAGGAAAATTACAATTGCCGCGACAATTTCGGAATTATGTCCTATCAGCGGGATCAGTACTATCGCGGGGAGAAGTATGGGGGCTGGGATGGACGAGATCACCTCCAGGATAGGCGACGCAGTGTCGTACAGCCTGAAATTGAGGGAGATGACCACTCCCATCGGGAGGCCGATAGCGATGCAAATTGCCACAACGTACCAGACCCTCACAAACGACACGGCGAGGGCGTAGAGTATCCCGACCTCATTCGAGGCCAGCGTGTAGGGAGACGGCAGATTACTGATGCTAAGGTGGCCCGACTGCATAACCGTCACCGCTATCAGCACGAAGACGATGCCAAGAAAGATGAGTAACGCGTACTTGAAACCCCGTCTGAAGCGGGCGAGGGATGAGGTGAACTTGGTGACCCCGCTGTCGTGTGTCATCAGGAAGAGTTTCGAAATGCTCCTGTGATTGACCCAGGAGTAGAACCGCATTATGGGGTCCCGGTGCACCTCCCTTGGCTCCTCCATCATCTTGAACCTCTCGGACCAAAGGGCGAACTCTCTTAGGAAGAGGAACCTCCACACCACGACTGCGACGATGATAAAGACGATAAGAAGAGCGTAGTCCGGATAATCAGGAGGACTTGAATTACTGAAGCTAGTTACTGCAATCCCTATCCCGTAATTGACCGGTATGGTTGTCGAACCGACGCTGATGATTTCGCTTGCCACAAGGAAGAAAAGTCCGACCGCCCACGAAATCTGGGTGTTGTAGGCTATCCTGCTCATCGACGCCGGGATGTACAGGGTGCGAATCCGCTGCCAGGTACTCGCATGGGCTACGTCTAGGAGGTCGTAGTAGTCCTGGGGGATCGCCCTCACCGACTCGTACACCCCGAACGCGATGTTCCACGACATGCTGGTGAAAATGAGGACGATAACTGCGAGGTTTGCCCCTATGGTATTGGGGATTGCGCCATAAATCGCGCCTATGACGAACGGGAAGAAGCCGAGTATCGGAATCGACTGGAATATGTCGAGCAGCGGTAGGATGACCGCCTCTGCCCTTCTGCTCCTTGCCGCCCATATCCCCACGGCTAGGGCAAAGAGAATGCTCAGGCCAAGGGCCAAAATCATCCTGACCCAAGAGACTGCGATATCGAGGGCCACGAGGCCGAATTGAAGCGCTACTATGTCCCTTCGAAGTTTGGCGCGACCGAGCGCGGTATTTACAGCTTATCGCGTCACGCGATGTAGGGGGTGCTGGAAGAATCGAAACGGCTTATGGTCTGGTATTCTCCCTTATCCCTGAACACCGAGAACGTTGACAGGCCGGGGAAGAATTGGTCTAGCGGACGCACCGCCATCTCCCCAGCCAGGTGCCTTCTTCCCAGATACTCGTCTGCTATTCTCCTCCCTAGGGTTCTCACCTGCCTATCACTGGTGTACCCCAGGGTGTGGAGGTACTCGTGAAGAAGTATCATGAAAACGTAGGCGTTTCTCTTAGATCTTGTCTTCGAAAGCTTTTCGACGATTCTCAGCAGGTTCCTGTTCATCACGATTGCATTTGAGCCCATTTCGTGATAGGCACCCACGTCGTTGGGGATGTCCCCGAGCACCAGAGTCAGCCCCGCACGGTGCTTCCCAATCGTCCGTTCGGTGGCAACCTTCACCATCTCGAAGATCAGGTCAAACCCTTCGGCGGATGACAGAGCCCTTCTGTTGTCGATGACTGTCACGGAAGTAAATGGAGAAGGCTGTAATTAAACTAAGTCCTCAGAATTAAATCCGAACTACGAGACTAGACCCTTTCAGCTAGCGCCTCGATATCTGTCAGGTCGATGCCGAGCTCTTCCCAGCGGAACGGACGCGAGCGCGGCGATTCAATCTGAGCCTGGACTACCACGTTATCACCTGTGTAATAACTCGGCTAATATATCGGCTTTGAGAGAACCGAGTTGACCCAGGCTGTCTTCTAAGTTGACAAACCTAGGTTTTTATTTGCGTAATAACCAACCACCACTGTGCCAGTGGTCTTCCGGGTCATCCTTGGGAAAACAGGGAACAGCCTCAGGATAACCCTCCCAAGACCTATCGTCGAAGGATTCGAGTGGAAAGAGGGAGACGAAATCATACTCTACGTGTCCGAAGGGGAAGTCACGATTAGGAAGGCCAAAGACAAGAAGCAGTAGCACCACTACGCTATCGATCTGCCGCACTTTTCGCAGAAGAGCATGGGCGTAGCAAGTTGGGCGCCGCAGTGCGGGCAGACTATTCCCCCTCCCCTCCTGGTTTGGCTCTGGTCCTTCGGCGGTAGATCCTTGACGCTCCTCCGTCCGAGGGCGACAGCTATCTCCACCATCGCAACTATAGGGATAAACACGATTATGTCTAGCAGCGGCCCGCCGTCCGGTGTCAGGAAGAGCCCCGTTACCACCCAAATTATGAACCAAATGATCAGCCTGTTCTTGGAGAAGAAGTCGGCCGACACGACCCTGAGGCGGATGAGCGTGTAGACGAAGACGGGGCTTGTAAACGAAGCCGCAGTCGCAACTATGATCAGGAAGATCACGTAATAGAACGCTCCCGCGTCAATCAGGAACGCCGTCTGGGTAGAAACGAAGAAGGGCGCGAGGGCAATGATCAGGAACTTGGCGAGGGCGTAGTAGCCGAAGAGGAGCCCCACTACGAAAAGGACCGAGGTCGAGGTGACGAACGGGTAGATGAGCGCCCTCTCTTTCTCGTTCAGGGCAGGGTCGATGAACTTGTAGGTCTCGTAGGCAATCACAGGCATGTCTATGGCTGCGGTCAAGATGACTGCGGCCACGAAGTATATTTCCATCGGCTCACCAATGCCCTTTGCTGCGATCAAAGTCCAACCGGCCGGCAGGAGGTCGGCCTTCACACTTCCAAGGAAGGCGGCGATGACAGTGTTCTGGAGGAACTGGAGGGAGACGTACTGCCCAGGGTTCTGGATGGCATTGAGCGGATTCGCTGGGAAAAATATCAGAATGAGAAGTATTACTAAGAAACTGATGGCAACGACCCTGAGCCTCTTCCGGAGCTCGTCGATGTGCTCAGTGAACTGAAAACGACTGGGAAGCAACGACGCTGTAAGCCGTCCGGCATCCTATTTTACGCTTAGGAGTTCGCTTTGGCGACGATTTCCTGCGATATTTGCTCCCTCGTTTTACCCTCAGTGCTGATGCCTAGCTGCCTCGCAGTCTCTATGAGAACCTGGTCAGCCGACTTGGGCACTGGAGGGGAGCTGGTCGCCTCAGTAACCGAGCTCTGGAACTCCTTCGTCGCCTGGTCGAACTCGCGTTTCGCCCTGCCGAGTCCCCGGGCGAGTTCAGGTATCTTCTGGGGGCCCCAGAGGAATATTACGATCACTATTACCCCTATCACAATCCACTGGAGCGGGTCATCGAACGCCATTATTAGAAAGGGAGACGTCCGCCCCTTATACGTCTTATTGCTAAAAAGGGCCATCCTGCCAGCGTGTCGTCAGCGCCCCGCGGTGGGAGCCCTACGCTAATGTTTTATCCAGCTCGCGCCCGGCTGGCTCTAAGGGTATGATGGCTCGCGTAGAGGACTACTGGAGGCTCACCAAGCCGCGCATTTGGGGCTTGCTCGTGTTCACTGGCGTTGTCGCGATGGTGGTCGCCTTCAGGGAAACACCTGGCTCAACCCTTTCTCCAAGTCTCTTTGTCATCGGGACGGCGGCGCTAGTGCTCGGGAGCGCGTCGGCCGAGGTCCTGACCAACTATCACGACAGGGACATAGACGGCATGATGAAGAGAACAATGAAAAGGGCGCTGCCAGCGGGGCGAGTAAAACCCAGAAACGCGCTTTTCTTCGGACTCGTGATGGCCACGTTCTCGATACTCCTTCCACTCACCCTGATCAACACTACCTCTGCCGCGTTCATGCTCCTCGGGCTCCTCGACAACATTGTGGTATACTCCCTGTTGCTCAAGCGGAGGAGCTGGCTAAACATAATCCTCGGCGGGATCTCGGGGGGCATGCCTGTGCTCGTGGGATATTCTGCCGTTGCTGGGACAGTTACCCCCATCGCACTATACATGTCTGCGCTCGTAATCGTCTGGATCCCGACCCACATCTGGAGCCTGGCCATCTTCAACAGAAAGGACTACGAAGCGGCCAAGGTCCCGATGCTCCCCATAGTCTTCGGTGACAGAATCGCGTCAATATGCATAGCTGGGACGAGCGCCCTGCTTACAGTCTTCTCCGTCGCCATATTCGTTGTCACGCCTGTAAGCATCATCTACATCCTTACGGCGTTGGTTCTCGGGGGGATCGTCCTGCTTTACAGTGCGAAGCTTGCTCTTACCCAGAGCAACAAAACGGCCTGGACCCTGTTCAAGCTTACTAGCCCATACCTGGCGGTCATATTCTTGGTCCTTGGGTTGACCATAGGCGTCACATCCTGACCTTCACATCAACTCGCGGGATGCAACCTTCGGGTGTTTGTGAGCTTTCCTTCCCTAGAGTCCGCTGATGTTCGTCTGGACGAGCGGGAGATCGAGAGAGAGGGAGGCCCCAGCGGCCGGCACTACCGAATACGTGAACTCGACAGGGAAGTCGACTGAGTTGCTCACGTAGGCAGTAAGGGTAGTCCTTCCTTTGGTGTATTCATAGGCAGTGCAACCATACGTGTTGCCAGAGACATACCTTGTTGTGCTATAGGTCCGGGACAAAGTGTATCCTGAAGGCTGGGTGAAATCGATCCCTCCGGTGGAATTCAGCTGGTGCCATCGCGTCGACTGGTTGACATCGTTCCGAGCTCCGTCCCTGAGTGTGTAGTAACTCAGGGTGTCGACAGCCGTGCTGTTGAAATTGATCACCTGGACCCTGATAGTGAAGTTGATGGTAGCGGTTAGATACGTGGTCTCTCCTGAGTACGTGCCGTAGGCACCGTCGAACAGCCATGGTTGCTTATTGGGAGAGCCAAAAACCCCAAGGAAGTAGACACCTGCAACAGCAGCAATGGCGATTATGGCAACCACGACGATTGCGAGGGTGCGGTTTCTATGGGAAGGGACAGGTGGCGGGGTGTATACCGCGCTCCCACCCCCTTCAGGGGAAGCAGAAGACATTGGCCGAACTGCGCTGTTCGGCTCTTAATCAATTGTGGACTCCTGCTACAGAATTGCGCTCGATGAGGATTGAGACCACCTTCCGGCTGTTGCTGACGCTGACGCTCTCTTGCTGCGGCGAGAGGTAACCAAACCTCATAGCTACGCCTACTCCCAATCGGAGCACAATTGTACAGAGAGCGAGAAGATGAAGACGAGGCAGCAGTCGTGCAGGAGCACCTGTCTAGACGTAGATTTCACCTATGGGTATACGGATTATGAGCAGTTCTCTTCTAAGGCACCACGGCTACTTCACGTCAGGTATAATGGAATCCGTTGGCCAGATGAGGAGGCCATTCGAGCTACTGCCGGTGACGAAGGAAAATTACACCCTTATTGCGAGTCTCCCCAAAAACAGCACGTCCTTAGCACTCCAGGCGGTCGATGGGGGTGCCGATGCTGTCATGCTTAACATAGACGGTGATGAGAGCTCGTCTCCCAGCCACTTCGGGAGCTACGACCTCCACGACGCTTACATCAACGATGTCATCTCTACAGTTTCCGTGCCGTGCGGCCTCTTCATAGGAGGGGCGAGGCTCCTCACCGAAGAATATTGGGAGAGAATAATGTCGAGCGCCTTCAGTTTCGTTGAGATGTACGCCCACCAAATGCCGACGTTCGTCCTCTCCGACCAGAGGGTGAGGAAAATGACAGCCATTTCCACCGGATATATTCTCGAACAGGTCAAGCAGCTCTCAGAGATGGCAGGGATCGAGGCAGTGGATGTCGCCACTGTCCCACATCAGTCACGCGGAGCCCCATTCAGCGTACTGGACTACGCAACCCTCGGGGTCATCGCCAAGCTGTCCGTAAAGCCAGTACTGTTGAGGACGCAGAAAAAACTGACCAGGGAAGACGTCACCAACGTAATGGCTCTCGGCGTGAAAGGACTTGTGGTCGACCCTTGCGTCCTTTCCGGGACTGAAGAAGCGTATAAAGCGGAAATAGCGAGCCTGAGCCCAAGGGTAGGGCTTGCAGAAGAGCGGTAGTATCCAGGCAGTCATTCTCGCCGGGGGGCTGGGCACAAGGTTGAGGCCCTACACCCTCCTCCTCCCAAAGCCGATGCTCCCCGTAGGGCCGCGCCCGATTCTCGAACACATAATCCTCTGGCTGAAGGAGAACGGCATGGCTGATGTGATAATCACTACCGGGTATCTCGGAAAGACGATTCAGGAGTACTTCGGTACCGGCAAGGACTGGGGCGTAAAAATCCAGTACGCGGCCTCGCCCCACCCACTCGGCATAGCCGGGCAGCTGAAGTCTGCTGAAAGCAAACTCCGCGGCAGGTTTGTTTGTGTATACGGAGATGCAATCCTGGAGATGGACCTGAAGAAGCTGATACAGTTCCACTCGACCCATTCGGCGCTCGCCACCATTGCCCTGATGAAATACAGCACCAATCTGAAGTACGGTTTTCTGGAAACTGACAAGAGCGGCCTTATCACCGAGTGGAGAGAAAAGCCAGCCATATCGGGGTACATCAATATCGGCTGTTACGTGATGGAGAAACCCTTCCTGAGGTTCATACCGCCAAACCAGATGTATGGGATGCGAGAGGCTTTCGAGGAAGCGATGAAGCACGGGAGGGTGTACGGCCTGCGGATGGGTGGACGCTTCACCGATATAGGGGATACGAAGTCATACAGGGAGGCCAACGATGAGTTCACCAAGAAGATGGGAAGGCTGCTCTAACCGATTCTCCCCGCCATGAGGGTCATTGTATTCGAAGATGACGGGCTTGCAGGTTTCGGCCCTCTCATCCTCCTGAAGCACGCGAGCCTCCTGCGCTGTGGGACGAAGAGGCTGATTGACGCTCTGGTGGAGAAGATTCCTGATGCGACAGACGTGAGTCTCTGGGGAAGGCCCGAACTCGCGGCTGTCTCCAAGGATGAAACCCGATTCACATACAACGAGAAGGTCTACGGCTCGGCTGTACTCGTCAACGCGAGAGCCAAGCCGAGCGAAGGGCTACTCCTTCCCGCCTCCTATTCCGAACCCTTCGTTGCCACAGCCAAGGGGAGACTCGTGGCAGCCAGGTTCGACTCGGTCCCTCTGAAGCCCGGTGTCATTACGAAGAAGGAGGTCGCCTCGCTGGTGAAGAGAGTGAAAAGAGTGGCCACCCCCTCAGAGCCCCTTTTCGAGGGGTACTGGGACCTGGTGGAATCTAACGGACTCGCCATCGCCGAGCAGGCGAAGCACTTCGAAGAAAACCTCCCCGTGCCTAGGGGGGTCGAGGTCAAGGGTCCGGCGGCGAACGTGATGGTTAACACGGGAGGTGAAATCGAAGCGCATGTCACGCTGGACGCCAGACTGGGTCCCATCATTGTCGACAGCGGGGCGTTGATTGAGAGCTTCAGCAGGGTGATGGGCCCCTGCTACATAGGTCCCAAATCGAGGATCCTTTCGGCTCAGATCGGTGGGGGGACAGCGATCTTCGACTCTTGCAAGATAGGCGGCCAGGTAGAGAACTCGGTCATACTCCCGTACACCAACAAGGCCCATCATGGCTACGTGGGGGACTCCTACGTCGGGTCCTGGGTCAACCTTGGCGCCGGGTGCACCTTCAGCAACCTGAAGAACACCTACGGGAGCGTTAGGATGGATTTGGAGGGTAAGAGAGTGGACAGCGGGATGATTAAGCTAGGGCCGGCCGTGGGGGACATGTCCAAACTTTCCATCGGCGCCTTGGTGTACGCAGGCATAGCCATCGGGGCGGGTTCCCACGTGTCGGGCCTTGCGGCGAGGAACGTGCCAAGCTTCACTTTTCACGATTCGGAGCCCGGGAGGGAAGTCGAACTTCTCCTCGAGTCGGTCATCGAGACACAGAGAAGGATGATGGAGAGGAGAGGGATGGCTCTGGGGCGGGCCGAAGAAGGGCTCATCAGGAGAGTGTTCGCATCAACGGCCGAAGAGAGGAGGAGGGCCGGCGTCAAGAAGGGCCGTCTAGTGTGAGGGTCTCTCCATTTTCGGCCTCACAGCCGATGCAATAAGACGCGTCCCGTCCAAAAGTATCCCCTCACCTGTTAGAAAGGGGCTCGCAAAGACTCGACCCCACAGACACCACTGTGAAAGACGTTGGAAAGGTACGCATTCCTCCCAAGGCTGCCTGACGCTCTCAAGGGGAGGGAACCGGTTACCGGATGCCTACAAGCTGGGCAAGCTCCTTTCTGGCGCTCGCCCCTAGGACTTGGGAGGCTCCTTCGGGGGACACCTCCCCCACGTAGATACCTCCGCCGAGCTCTAGGCCCGTCCACTGGGTCCTCTTGGGGTAGACTTCAATGTGCCAGTGAATCTGCTTGGTCGTCTTCTTCTCCGAAGAGCTATGGAATACCATGGTAAAACTGGGTGCGTCTAGAGCCTTGGACATTCCTCCCAGGGTCGACCTCAGCATCAGAGCAAGGTCCATCATTTCCTTCTGCGAGAGTTTCAGTATGCTCGTCATGTGTCTCTTCGGATAGACCCAGAACTCAAAGGGGTGGGTGGAGACCCATGGAGCAAACGCGAGAAAGAAGTCTGTGGCCAGAATCTGCCTCGGTCCACCCGTCTCAGTCCCCACCACCTGGCACATGGGGCAGACTCCAAGTTCGTTCAGTGACGTCTGAACGGTCTCGGCCTCCTCTTCCACCGCCGGTGGCACCCTGGGGGTGGTGACCATCTGTATGCTCGGATGGACGGCTGTCGGGGTCCCTTCTTTCTCGCTGTTGGCGTAGACAAGGACGTAGCTCACTCCTTTCTGCGAGTAAAGCCACCTTACCTTGTCCTGCAGAGAGGCTAGAATGTTGGTCCACTGCTCAATGTCAATCTTCGCAAAGGGTTGGTCGTGCTTAGGGGTGGCGACCAGCACGTAGTGGTAACCCACAGCTGGCTCGCTGTAGTGCGGGGACTCCCCGTATGACGGCGGCGCATTGGGGGTGACAACAGGGTACTTCGCGGGGAATATACGGACGGCCCAGTTCTTTACCACGTCTCCTTCCGAATCAGTCTGCTTGAGTAGGGTGTCTCCCCTCTTAACAAGCACCAGGTCAGCAGGTGGCGTCATTTCCTCATTGCCCGCGCAATAGTTGCACTTCTCTGCCTTCTGGGGGATGACCTGCCCTGGCTTAAGCCCCCTGTCTGGGAGTATGATCGAGAGCTTCTCCGAGAAATAGTCTTTCCTAATCTCGACCATGGGCGCGCCATCGCTACGCAATCTCCACATAAGCGTTTGCGAGACTGAGCCAATTCCGCGAAAGGGTTCCGAGATCCTTTTTGGTTGTTATCAACCACTAAGTTTCCCTTCCCTCCATCTGCTCGGAGGATTAGAGCCATCGCCGTCTCGTTCCTCTTCATCGCTTCCCTTGGAGGGCCGATCCTGCGGAACCGCGCAGGCCATTATCCGCTTGCTTGCCAGGTCGTCTCTATCCCATGTCTTGTCGCACTTCGGACAGTACAGCTTCCTGCCTGCCAAACGTACGACGCGGGAGCCACAAAGGCAGTATGAGGACGTGCCTCGGGGGTTGACGAAATAGGTTGGTATCCCTTCCCATTTCGTCTTGTAGTCGATCTGTCTCTGGGTCTCCCCGAAGACCCAGGAGTTCATCCTCCCTCTGTATGATTTGCTTTGCCCGTTCCCTTTCCTGTAGAGCTTCCTAATTCCTGTAAGCTTTTCCATCTTGATGCCAAGCCCGTGTACCTTGGCGTAGTTCATTATCTGACTGCTGACAATGTGGAGACGTCGTAGGGTGCGGTTCTTTTCTCGTTTTCCGAACTTCGATAGAAGCTGCTGGGAGATTCTCCTGTCTCCACTTGTCTTCTCCGACAATTTCGCTCTGAGCTCCCGATATCTTTCCTTGATCTCTACCACCTCACTCAATTCTTCAAACTTGATGCTCCAGCCGTCTGTTGCAGACACGGTGGCGTTCCTCTCGTTGATGTCGATGCCGGCGAATCCTACGGGCTCAAACTGCTCCACTATCTTGGAAAAGGCAATGGAAACAGATTTGGGGGTAATGGTAACCGACCCTCTTTTCAGTTTGAGATTATCAATGAAGTGCTGATGATAGCTTGACCCTCGGAGGGTCAGGAATATGAATTTCCTTGGGGTCGTCGGTATCCTAAGTAATAAGTGGTTGAGTTGGTACGATTGGTTATCGAGCTTCAGAAAGGCCCTCCTGATGATTGGAATTGATTTCCTCCTCCTGTTCCGGTAGACAGAAAAAGCGACTTCGCATGCGGTGAGCACATAGTGCGTGTGCAACCCATGACTCTTCAGGTGGGGATAAGCGAGCTCAATCAGCTTGAACCTGTTCTTCGGTTTCTGTTGGGAGGCTACTTCAATTGCTTCATTACACATGCGACGAAAGACCTCGAAAAGTGAGAGTAGCTCGGCGGACGAGGAATATTGAAACGAGACTTGTGGCGGTAACCAACGCCTTCGGGATCGCGTTTGCAATGGGTGAAGGCAATTGGAGTGTTCTGGCCTTGCCTCTATAAATGGCTAAGAGCTGTCGATACTTTGTAGATAGGGAGATTCGTGAAAGTGACCCTAAACCAGAGAAACTAGTTGGTCTGATTAACGTTCACACGAAAGAAACAAATGGAGAGGGATGCCAACACTGCCGCCAAACAATGAAGATAGGTTACGTGCTTCTCGATGGCTGCGGGGACAGGCCTGTCCCAAGCCTCAACTACACTACCCCCCTGGAGGCCGCCTACACCCCCAACCTAGACGGGATTGCAACGAGGTCGAGGCTGGGTCGAGTCACTACCGTAGGAAGGGGCATCGCGCCGGAGTCGGACATAGCGGTGTTCAACATGCTGGGATACTCCTTTGAAAAGGGGTACCCCGGGAGAGGGGTAATCGAGGCCGTCGGTTCCGGGCTAGAAGTGAGGGAAGGTGACCTGGCCCTTCGCGCCAACCTCGCCTCCGCACAAGGAAGAAGAATCGTCGACAGGCGGGCAGGCAGGAACCTCACCCAGGAGGAGGCGGAGCTCCTGGCGAGGGACCTGAACAGCATCACCCTCGGAGGGGCGCGTTTCGCCTTCAAGGCTACCATCTCCTATAGGGGGGTGCTTGTGATAAGGGGGGACGAGCCCCTCAGCGCTGCAATTTCAAACACAGACCCAGCCTACTCCAGGGTGGGCGGATTCGGCGCTGCCAAGGAAGCCTCCGGGACCGATAGTGTAATGCTTTGCAAGCCCGAGTCCAGGGAGAAGGGCGCCATACGCGCGGCGAACCTAGTCAACGAGTTCACCCGAAAGGCGCAGGAAGTTCTCGACTCCAGCGAGGTGAACAAGGAACGGGTTCGCGAGGGGAAGCTCCCCGCCAACGTGGTCCTGCTGAGAGATGCTGGGGACCACGTGCCCGATCTCACACCTTTCCAAAAGAGGTACGGGATGGTCGGGACTGCCCTGGTCGAGATGCCCGCGGAGGTAGGCATTGCGAAGCTCATTGGGATGAAGATGGTCCCCATTAAAGACAGGAAGGACATATCGGAGAAGGCGAAGCTCTTTTCAGCTGCGCTGGGCGATGGTGTCGTCGTCTACGTCCATATTAAGGGCCCGGACGAGTTCGGCCACGACGGAGACGCAAAGGGCAAGAAGATGAACATTGAGTCGATAGACAGGGAATTCTTCCCGGCGGCGCTCGAACAGATCAACGACTCGACCATTGCCGTCTCCTGCGACCACGCCACCCCCTGCACGCTGAAGATGCATTCTGCGGATCCCGTCCCTCTGCTCGTAAGCGGAAGAGGTCAGGGCGATGGCAAGAGGTTCAACGAGGCGAACGCATCGTTTGGATCTCTGGGCCACCTGAGGGGGCGCGATGTGTTGGGGAAGATAGTAAGAGGGGACTTCAGACCGCGTACTTCTTCAGAAGCCTGACGGCGTCTACTGCAGTGTCGATCGCATCGTCCACACCTGCCTCGAGCCTAAGATGGTTGGTGGCCCTGTTGGCCACCACAGCGAAGACTGCTCCAGTCTTGAGCCCGAACACCCTCCCAAGGGTGAAGAGCGTGGCCGCTTCCATTTCGAAGCAGAGGACCCTCGCTGCCCTCATGTCGTCAAGGAGCTGCGCGCTGCCTGAGGGGAAGTAGCCGCCGAACGACTCCCTCCCTTGGCCCACGTAGAAGGAGTCCGTGGACGCTGTGATGCCCACGGTATACCTCTTTTTCCCGGAGGCGGCCGCCTCGCTGAGGGCCATCACCACCCCGGGCGTAGCCGCAGCGGGGTAGCCAGGCGGGACATACTGCGAGCTAGTGCCATCCATCCTGACCGCTGCGTCTGCGATGATGACCGAACCCATACTAATCTCAGGTGTAATGGCGCCGCAGGTTCCAACCCTGATCATGACCTTCACTCCGAGGCGCGCCAGCTCCTCGATGGCTATTGCGGCGGCCGGCCCGCCTATTCCAGTGTTCAGTGCCACAACCTTCTCGTTCCCAACCCTGCCGGCATATGCCCGGTACTCGCGGTGGGAGCCCAGGTCCCTCGGCTCCTGGAACCTTTCCGCTATCCTGGGTACCCGTCCCGGGTCCCCCGGAAGGAGCGCGATGCGGCCCACGTCTCTCTTCGCCAGCCTGATGTGATAGGGCCTCCCGCCCAGGTCTTTGGGTTCCTCTGCCAACTACCGGAGCACCCCCCTAACCATCTCCATCTGGGTGGTTAACAAGGGTTCCAACGCCACCTATACGGGGGGAACGTAGCATCTCCTGCAGCGAGGCTCATACAGTTCCTTCCCACCCACGACGATGGTGGGTGAATCCTTTGGAGCTGGCTTCCCCGCAATCAACCTCTGGGTGCGCGTTGCCTCCTGGCCGCAAACTACACAAACCGCACTCAGATACCTCACCTTGTCCGCCCTGGCAGCGAGCTCCATCGTGGTGGGGAATGGCTCTGCCCTGAAGTTGAGATTAAGTCCGCACGCTATCACCCTCCGGGTGTCTGCGAGCCTGTCGAGGGTGCTCACAAGTGCCTCAGGAAAGAAATTAACCTCGTCAACCCCTATGGCGTCGAGCCCCTGAGAAAAGGCAATGTCTTCGATTTCATGTAATCCTTCCGTCGAGGATGCGACTGTGTAGGCGTCGTACTTTAGTCCGTTGTGGGTGACCAACTGCTTTGCGCTGTAACGCCTGTCGAACGCAATCTTGAAGACCGCACCTTTCTTTTTGGCGTAGACTTCTCTTTCGACGAGCCTGATTAGTTCCGACGTCTTTCCAGAGAACATCGGACCGATAATTACCTCGAGGGTCAACTTTCCCCGCGGGGTGGCTGGAGGAATTTATCGCTTCCCCTGAGGTCAGCGTACATGACCACGATGTCTATGTGCCTTCGTTTTCTCAGTATCTTATTCGGGATGATACCAGCCCTTCTGAATCCAATCTTCTCATAAAGCCGGATGGCAACGTCGTTTATGTCCATGACTTCGAGTTCGACGAGCCATACTCCCATCTTGGGGGCTTGGCCGAGGACTTCTGCCGCAAGTCTGCTCCCAATCCCGACTTCCCTGTATCCCTCTATTACGGAGATTCCGAAGACTCCTGTATGCCTCACGTCCCGCTGTTTCCGTCTGGACAGGTGGCAGTGACCGACCATCCTCTTTCCATCGAAGGCTGCGAGGCTGATTTCCTCCTTCGCTCTTCTCCCGGAGATGATACGGTCGAGGAATTCCAGTTCCTCCTTTTGTGTCACCCTCTTGTCCAGGGAGACAATGCCAAGATTGGGGTTCGTTTCTTTCTCCCGAGACAGAGTGTTGGCGAAATTCGTCAGCGCGAGGATATCATTCCTCTTGAGCGTTCGTATGGTAATCCGACGGCCATCCCTGGCTCGAAAACCGATGCCGGTTGCCCGCATTGGCAGCTAGCCTCAAGCTATCAGTTCTTGGACATTTCTAGGGGGGCAGGCAGTCTCCACCTTCGTCTGGGAACAGGCGGCTCATGTCCTGTCCTCTTCGGGCTGCGGAGAAACCCCCCTGCCCGCTCCGCATCAGCACATACGGTTTTGGCTGGCTGTGGAAAGGCATAGGCGGGCGACCAGCCCTTTGGTTTGCAGTAACACCCCGTTGCGGGGTTATCAGAGCGTCTGGAAACTTAGTCGAGTCGCTGGATAGGGAACGGCGCCTCGGCCGTGACGAAGTTGACGCCGGATAAGAAGATGTTTACCGGGAAGAAGTCGTTCCGTTTTATAAGAAGAAGGTCATGGACGATGCTAAGCGTCCTGCGAAAGTGTTCTAACGAGGTCTTCTCGGAGTCGGGTCTGTGAAGCCCTACTGGGTCTACATTGCCATTTGCTCGGATGGCTCATTGTACACCGGGATTGCGGTGGACGTTCGGAAGAGGATTGACACACACAACGCGGGTCGGGGTTCAAAGTACACCAGGTCGAGGCTGCCTATCCGGATTGGTTTTGTCGAGGAGGCACAAGGGAGAAGCCGAGCGTTGAAACGGGAAAATGAGATAAAAAGGATGAGCCGGAGAGCGAAGCTCCTCCTCTGCAGGGGGTTTGCAACAGTACCGAGAAACAGTTAGCGCTAGCCTCGCCAGACACACGGATTGGTATTCCTGCTCCTGTTCCTACTTACCGACAACTAACCATTAGAGTTCGTGAAGTGCAATAGGTATCGCCGATATGGAAGAAAGCAATGTGCTTTTCCCCACCAAAACGGAAATTATGCTTTAATCAATTCGGAGGGAACGTACAGTCCATGGAAGAACCGTCACGTTGTTGGGTCTGCCGCAGGTCCGAGGCCGAGGTCTCTGCCTTCGCGGACATGGAGACGCCTCGGGAAACTGAGATTCGGCAGCAGATGTCCCAGATCACCCGCTTCAGGGCTGATTTCATCCAATCGGCTGATGCATGGAGGAAGGGGGTCCCCAAGGAACTCAAGGAATTTGACTTCAAGTTCGTGACGTCTAACGCTGACCAGTTCAAGTCCATACGGATCGCAAACGGACTCCTGGGAGAGATCAACGCTCCCAACAAACTTCTGGCAGAAATCGCCGACGCGAAGAAGCTGACGGTTGATTGGCTCGAAAACGTAGCCATGGTCCTCCGAAAGGGAGAGGGGGAGGTACCCGGCTTCGGCCCCCTGTCGCCTTTCGAAAAGGGAGACCGGGAAATGCTGAGAGCGATGGTCGAACAAGTCGAGGCGAAGTGGCACAGGCGTATCGGGAACGACGGGAGTAAAGGAGTCGACCGCAGCGGATACAAGCAGGGCTTCGACGAGCAGAAGCTTTTCGACGGGCTAGAGTTCATGATAGCACTAAGCGCGCTGTACTATGACGTACAGGCCCAGCTGCTCGACATGGCTAGGAGAAAGGAAATCAACAGCAAGCCGAAGAGAGGCGTTTCGGCGGTGCTCGTGAGCGGCTACCCGCCTATCCCACTCTGCAGTGTCTGTGCTGAAATCATGAAAGAACAGAGACCAAGTCAATACGCCGTCGAGCCTGCATTAGCCAAACAAGTTTCGGCAGTGCCACCACACCGATCATAAGTGTGGCTTGGGCGGTAGCAGTAGCGACGGAGACGAAGGGCAGAGCGCGGTCTGAAGGGTTCAATCGGCTCGTCTGCCGGGGTTTGCAAGGTTCTCACCGCTTCCCGGGCGAACAAGGTTAGCACCGTTGGCCGAAGAACCTGCATTGATTTCCAGTGTAGCAGCGTGCCCTCTGAACGAGAGCGGGACCCCGAGCTCCACGCCGATCGGTCCTTCTAAGCATGAAATGCTCGGCATGGCGGCCGCTAGATCCTCCCGGCCATAGCCTCCGCTAGGCAGATTGACCCTCCTGTGTTAAAGGGATTGCAGATTCTCGATGCTATTTACCGACGACTATTTCGATCGAGGAGATGTTCCGTGTTTCTGGGCCCTCGCCAACGACCTCGGTGTTTATGGCGATGTCCTTGACCTTGAACTGGCCATTGCCCAGCCTCTTTGTGACGATCTCTGCCACGTCGACGGCTCTGCTGATTGCCATCCCTCTGGCCTTCACGACCACCTCGCCGGCCTGAGTGAGCTGGATGAGTGCGCTCATCGCGTAGTTCATCACTGGCTTCTGGCCCACGAAAATGTGGTTGTAGGGCGCTGACCTCTGGGATGGTGCGCTTTGTTGTGCCGGTGCTGTGGCCTGTTCCACGGCCTTTTGTCCCTCTGACTCGTTTGTGTCGGATTTCTTTCTTGGCATATGTCTGACCTTGTTCGGCACGGCCACCCCACCGCGTATTTAACCCCTGTGGGGCCTTCTTGGTTTTTGGAGATATTCGCTGATTTCTACACGGTTAAGCGCGTTTCCAGATTCAAAGAAACGCCTGACGTTCGTCGCAGCTGCGATTTTTGGTCCCTGCAGGTCCTCGCCTATGGGAGTTCCCGAGACGTGGAGAGTACCCGCAAAGTTGGGCAGGTCCCAGGCCTTGGTGGAGAAGACCTCCCTTCCTCCCTGCTTCCAGAAAACATCTGTCGCAAACCTACTCTCTGGTCTTTCACGGAGCCACCGCACCAGCCCGCTTTCGTCAACTGTCTCTCCCCTTCCTACGTTCACCACAATGGCGTTCTCTTTTGCTCTTGAGAGCAATCCGTAATTGATGATTCCCTCGGTTGCCCTGGTGAGCGGCAGCGTGATGACTAGAGCGTCCGCGACCGAAACGGCGTCCCCCAATGAGGAGATGGAATGAGCTTCGTCGAAAGTGTTGCGCGCCTTGAATGACCTCGATACGCCGATGGTGCGCATCCCCAGCGACTTCGCAAGTCTGGCGACTTCTGTTCCAATGCCTCCTGCGCCAACTATGAGCAGAGTCTTTCCTCTCAGTGCCCTTGGTGTCGATTTTGCACTCCGAAGATGGATGCCCTTAGCGATGCCGAGTAACAGCCCCCAGGCGTGCTCGGCAACAGTGTCACTGAAGGCACCCGCGTTCGAGAATACTAGCACTCCTGGAGTAAGGGAACCGAAATCGAGGCCATCTACACCCGCAGATATCGTCTGTATCATTTTCAGTGTTTTCATTTTCTGCAGGAGCTCCGGCTTCGCCCGGGAGGGCCAACAGATCAGGGCCCGACAATCGGCGAGGACCTTGTCGTCTGCGTCCTTCTCAAACACGTCGAACCCCGAAAGGACCTTCTTGGCATCCTCAGGTAACCGGTCAGTTACGAGCACCTTGGGTGCCGCCATTGTTTAGGACCTGCGCTATTTCGCGAGGGCCCTGATCGGTATGTCTTGGGTAACGCCGTTCGGGAGAGATCTTCTGATGGATATTGGGAGGGCATCTGCCTCCAGCTCCAACATAGCAGTTTCAATGGGTCCCCTGTATGGCCCTTCCATCGGAACGAAAGCGGGAGCCCCCATGGCAATCTGGAGAGATCTCGCGCCGACTATCCGCGCCCTTTCGAATCGGGTAAGCTTAGGAGGCCCGATCTTGGTCTCAAAGTCGGCTAATGACGGCTGCTTGGCCTTTTTCACAGTCTTTGCAGGGGACAACAGGGAGCCTCGGGGTTAGCATCGCCCGACTGAATTGGAAGATAAGTCTTTTTCCCCAGGCCCTGCAAAAACAGATTAAGGATTGGGCCTGAGGGGCAACGAGATGACCGCTCGGACACCCCCTGCCGCGGGATCCGTCTCCAAGGTCGAGTGCTTGGCAACAGTTGGGGGTAAGGGGAACGGGACTCTGGCCCTCTACCGCCATCTCGCACCCGTTACGGTCAACGCTATCTTGAGGGGCCTTCCGAGTGATAGCAGGGTAAACCTGCAGCCGTCGATGGTCTGTCTCTTCACTGACCTGAGAGTCGGAGTTGAGAAGCCTAGGACACAGTTCGCAAGGGGGGACGTCGCCTACCTTGCGTCCGGGGGGCTGATCTGCGTGTTCCTGGGGGACGCGAAGAGCGACCGTCCGCTCAACCCTGTCGGGAAGGTGGAATCGGGCATGGAAGTGTTCGAGTCGATAGCGCGGGGTGACGTGGTCCACCTCGCCCTGATTGGGTCGCCGCCGGGCTGAAATATCAGGCTAGCTCCTCACGAGTCAGACGCTGTAAGTGAATCTCTGCCCTTGTCTTGTATGAGAGACTCGACACTTGATACCCGGTTTGGTATCAACGAGAGAGGAACAGGGCTTTTCGCGGGTCGGGAGGCTAACCACTAAACGGAAGGACAACGGGTGAAGACACCGGATCACCGAGCGTTGTACGGTGTATCGGGAGTTCTCGCCGTCGCGATCATCATTGTGCTCGCTGCCGCAGGTGTGCAGCGGTCGGGGCTCCCTCTCCTGTCAGTATCACCCAAGGTCAGCCCATCGAAGGTGCTAATTCGTTTGATTTTGGGAACGCCATGACGAGATAACCCTGCTCCAGAACTGAATTTTGTGTCGGAACGCTAAAGCGCACGCCTGAAGGGTAAGAAAAGGGTCAGGATTGCCGAACAGCCCAGACGCCATGTCCGCTAAAACCCCCTGATCTGGTGATCATTGACTTCGCTTCAAGTTCCTTGAGCAGGGTGGTGGCAACAGAGGCGTTTACGCCCAGCGCCTTCGACGCGCTGTAGACTGTAATCGCCTTCAAGGGACCGAGGCTCTTTATCATGTCGGCGTCACTCATCTTCGGAGGGAGGAAAGCTAGCTGCCGCTTTTGCTGGGGGGCTGACTTCTGCTCCTTTCCCTTCTTTCCCTTCGATGGGGCCTCCTGCCCCTGAGCTGTCTCAGTTGACTCCTGCGACTTCTCCATCGAAGCCAGAGACTTCTTCTTGACTCCGCCCAAGGCTTTCCAAGATTGTGCACTGGAGTCGGCAATTAAGGGTTTCCCAGCTTACTGTGTCCACACCTGCTCGCTCCGAGGCCCGGGACGTACTGAATGACCTCTATCGCTGCCCAGATTGCTCCCGCTTTCAAGGTATGAAAGGTGTCAGTGGGCGTTCGGCTTGCTCCCAGGGCTGACAAAGTCAGCAGTCGGTACTTTCAAGGTCGACCACCATTAGTTCGCATGAGACTCGTTGCTTTCGGAGGTTGAACAAGGTAGCCTTAGGGAATGCTAGTGTCCAAAAGGCTCGGCCGGTGCCGGCTTCCCCAGAAAAGGAGATTAAACGGCCGGGAGGCGTTCGTGCGTTTGGAGTATTCAGAAGTCGCCGAGAAGTATGAGGAACTCGAGGGCATCTCCGGCAGGAACGAGATGACGCGGGTCCTCGCAGAGCTTCTAAAGCTGACCTCAACGGATGAGCTTCCGCTCCTAGTATACCTTACCCAGGGAAAGTTGCGTCCTGACTACGAAGGAGTTGAGCTCGGACTGGCGGAGAAGTTGGCCCTCCGAGCAGTCACTTCGGCCACTGGGCTCTCGCCCGAAAAGGTCTATTCAACCTATATCAAGCACGGCGATATCGGGACGGCGGCACAGGAGCTCCTAAAGACAAAGGGTCAGGGGACGCTTTTCAGCGAGAGGCTCTCCCTTGGGAGGGTGTATGACACACTTCTCAGGATTGCGAAGCAGAGCGGTTCGGGATCCATCGAGCTCAAGCTGAAGGAACTCGGCTCACTCCTCAACGACGCCACACCCCGGGAAGCGAAGTTCATCATGCGCACTGTTACGGGGGAGCTAAGGCTCGGAGTAGCAGATTACACCGTCCTAGATGCGGCAGCGAGCGCGTTCCTCGGGGGCAAGGGAAAGAGAGGAGCGATCGAAAGGGCGTACAACGTCCACCCCGACCTGGGGTTGGTGGTCGCGACCGTCGCAACCAGGGGGCTGAGGGGGGTAGAGGCGATCAAGGTCGAAGTGGGGATTCCCATCAGGCCCATGCTGGCGGAGAGGCTGAGCTCCGCTGCGGCCATCGTCAACAAGATGGGGAACAAGGAGGTGGCTGCGGAGTACAAGCTCGACGGAGAAAGGCTCCAGATACACAAGGCTGGGAAAGTGGTCAGACTCTTTTCTCGAAGGCTTGAGTCGATTACAGGCAACTACCCTGACGCTGTTGAGCTGGTCAAGGACCATGTCAGGGCAGGCCACGCGATTTTAGAGGCCGAGGTTGTCGCCATCAATGAAGACACGGGGGAGTACCTGCCGTTCCAGGAGCTGATGCACAGGAGGCGCAAATACGGAGTCGAGCAGGCAATCCAGGATTATCCGATTGCTCTGAATTTCTTCGATATCCTTTATTCCAACGCCGACATCACGGGCAAGCCTTACACCTTCCGGCGGAAGAAACTGGAAGACACGGTCGTGCAGACTGACAGAACAAGGCTTGTGCCCGCCATGAGGAGCTCCGACCCCACTAAAATCGAGACCTTCATGGAGGAGGCCATAGAGGATGGATGCGAGGGTCTCGTTGTCAAAGATCTGGCTTCCGCCTACAGGGCGGGGGCAAGGGAGTTCGCCTGGATCAAGCTGAAGCGCGAATATAGGAGCGAATTGACCGATACCATCGACCTGGTCATCATTGGGGCCTTTCACGGCCGTGGGCGCAGGGCAGGCAACTACGGGACCTATCTGCTGGGGGCGTACGACGAGAGGCGCGCGTTGTACACAAGTGTGGCTAAGATAGGCACAGGGTTCTCAGACGCAGATCTCGAGCGGATCCCTAAGCTCCTTAAGCCGTACGAAAGCCATGTCAAGCCCGCAAACGTGGAGTCGAGCATGTTGCCCGATATGTGGTTCAGACCTCACACCGTCATCGAGACAATCGCCGCCGAGTTGACTCTCTCGCCTATTCACACCGCAGCAGTAGGGCGCATACGCCCCGGCGCCGGCATATCCTTGCGTTTTCCCAAGTTCACGGGGAGGATCAGAGACGACAAAGGGCCGGAAGATGCCACCACCGTGGATGAAATTGTCAGCATGTATCAGAAGCAAATCAAGCGCATAGAATGATTCAAGCACCGAGCCTATGGTTTACCTTTCTTGGTTGGAAGTTGGCTCTCTCATGCCGTAGTGCCTGAACCAACCAGGTAACGAATTACCTCTTCCAAGCCGTTGATCTCGTGGCACATTACGCCATATTTAGCACACTTCTTGTCAAGCCGCGACCCTTTGATCACGAACCTGACGTTGGCTTCTTTGATGGCTTCGAAATCGGAGAATCCATCCCCAATGTAGGCGACACCCGTACTCCTGGCTTTGATTGTTTGGACAACGTTGCCCTTGAAGTTCGACGATGCTGCCACAGGGAGCATTGAAAAATCCAACACGATGCCTCGTGAAGTAAATTTGGATTTGGGCACAAATATGGTGAACTGGTCCTGCACTTTCTTGCAGCTCAGCAGGTGTCTTATGACGAAGTCCAGCCCCGCACTGGCAATGGTAAATGCTATTCCTTCTTTCTTGGTGAATGAGACCAGTTCGTCGAACCCGTCCCTGAAGGAGACCACATTATCGAGGGCATCAATCAGCTTCCGCTCGGGCTCTTTTATCATCTCATATTGCCGGAGCAGACATTCCTCTAGGGGTATCTCCGATCTCTCGTATAGGTCGTCGTATCTCCGCCAGTCCCCGTTCGCAAACCGATCCAACAGGTATTCAACCGTGTCGATGTTCACTATTGTCCCGTCGAAGTCTGAAACTATTTCCATTCCCTTGGAACGCAAATTGAGTCGGAAATTCGAGGTCTTTAAGGGGTGATGCCTGCGAATACGTGTATATCTCTGGGCCGGGCAGCCTCCACGAGTCCTTGCCGCTCGAAATATTGTGCCCGCAGTGTCATAGGCTTTTTTCCAAGGAACTAGAGGAGAAGGAGTTTGTCAACCACGATTTCGCAATGGTACCAGGCGAACCCTCAGCGTTGGAGGGGGCGACCAAAGCGAACGCCTGGCAGCCATATCTTGTGAGGAAAGAGTTCTCGAGGTACCGATACCACTACAGGTGCAAGCATTGTGGCCATGAATGGGCGGAACTCAGGACGGAAGTCACAGACGCCTAGGGTCCTGGCCATCCAGCAACGCTCTGGCCCTTCGTTAAGAGGTGATTGATGAAGATTGATTTGTTTTAGTGAGGGGCCCCGAAGGACCTGTCACCCGCGTCCCCGAGCCCTGGCACAATGTACCCGTGGTCATTCAGCGTCGGATCGATGGCGCAGGTATAGAATTCGGCCCTTGGAAAATCCTTTGCTACATAATCTATCCCCTGCTTCGTCGCAATGACAGAGAAGAAGACCAGCCTTTTCGGGTGCCCCTGTTTTACCACCCTCTTGGCCACCTCCTTTAGGGTGTGTCCCGTAGCAAGCATCGGATCTGCTATCACCACGACATCATTCTTTCCCACCTCCGGGATCTTCGTGTAGTTCACTTCGATGGGGAAGTCTGGAGGCTTTCCTCTCCAGGCGCTCACTACACCTGTCCTGGCCATGGGGAAGTTCTTGTACATGCCTTCCACGAAAGGTATCGCTGCTCTCAGGACAAGTATGATTACTATCCTCTCTCTCCCCTTGATTTGCCCTCCCCTTGCAGGGCCAAGCGGAGTTTCAACTGTGAATTCCTGGATCTCCATCGTCCTAAGGAACTCATAAGCCATGAACCTGCCGAGCCGGTAGATCGCTTTCCTGAATGCGATCTGGGAGGTTCGCTTGTCGCGGACGAGGGAGAGCTGTTCCATGACCATCGGGTGGTCCATGACTATGACTTTGGGCTTAACCATCCCGACCGTTGGCGGGTAAGGGTGAACACTATGTAAGCGTGACATCTGCTTCTTTTCCAAGTGGGCGTCGGGAACCAAACCCGTTCTTGGCGGTCCCGATCCTAACGGATTTTTCATCGACTGCATACTCTGGTTCGGCCCGAGATACTGTTTATCAGAGAGTGGAACGGTGCTCTCAGTGGAATGAGGAGATTAAGCGGGCTCCTGCTCATCGCTGTCCTAATTGCATTAGCTATACCGATGGTTGCCACCAATGCGCAGAACCAGGGCTGTCCAAACAAGAGCAGTTACTACGTGGCCTCCCTCAACGCCGACATCGATCCTGGTACTGCCGACTTCATGGCCAGCACGGTTAGCAACGCGGAGTCACTCTGCGCGGGCCACATCGTCTTCGTTCTCGTCACAAACGGTGGCGACGGAGCTAGCATGGAGTCAATGATTTCCTCGATTGAAAGCTACCAGGAGTGGGGTGGGAACTTCTCAACCGTCATCGCTCCACAGGGAGGCTATGCCTTCTCTGCGGGATCGTACATCGCCGAGTCTTCCAACGATATCTACATGGAGCCGGGCACCACCATCGGCTCTGCCACTCCCATAGTTTCGGGAATTCCGACGGGAGAGGAGAACACGACGATGACGAAGGACATCAACGCCTTCGCTTCATACATGATGACCCTCACACAGTCCAACGGCAGAAACGCGACCGCTACCGGTTTGATGGTCACTAACGGCGTGTCCTACCCGGACGACCAGGCGCTCGGAGAGAATGTCATCAATGGGGTGATTAACTCGACCACTGTGCAAGGTGCACTTGACTACCTGGGTGTGCCGGCCAATACGCCAATCAATACCCCAGGAATCCGGTCGTCGCTTATCTCCGTCCTCAGCAATCCCAACGTTTCTAGCCTCCTCTTCTTGCTTGGCGTTTTCGCGGTACTCTTCGACATCTATCACCCTACCATAATCCTTTCCGTCGTAGGCGTCGCCGTGATAGTGGCGGCTCTGTTTGGGTTTGGAGTCTTCGGCGCATCCCCACTGGCAGTAATACTGATGATCATAGGGGCAGCCTTCATCTTCTTAGAAGTGAAGACTGCGCACGGGATCAGTGCGACGGTGGGCGTGGTGATTTTCATAATAGGTTTCCTGTTGGTCTACCAGTTTCCGCCTGCTGCCACGGGGTCATCTCCCACCTCGACGCCTCCGCCCACAGGCACATTCCAAGGAATACCCGACATCACATACGGCCTTATTGCCGCACTGGGCATAACAATTGTGATTGGAAGCATCTACCTCAGATCCATACGCGACGCGCTCAAGAAGAGACCAAAGGTGAACGAGCCCACTGTACTGATTGGAAGGGAGGGGAGGATGGAGTCCGACCTAAGGGCAGGGGAAAGGGGGGTGGCCATGGTCGCATCAGAGGAGTGGAGCGTAACCTCCTCCCAGGACCTGCTGCGGGGGGATTCGATAAGGGTAAAAGGAGTGACAGGGCAGACTCTCGCGGTAGAGAAGGTAGAACAATGAGCCTCCTCGGTCCCGTCGCGCTACAGACCACCGGTGACATAATCAACTACGTCATCTACGCGGTGGTCGCTATCATCGTAATCGGACTCATCGCCGCTACCATCAAGATAATCCGTGAATACGAAAGATTAGTGGTCTTCAGGCTCGGGAGGCTGATAGGCGCCAGGGGCCCAGGAGTCGTCTTCATCATTCCGTTCATCAACAGGGTCAACAAGGTGGACCTCAGGGAACGGTTCTTGGAGGTTCCTCACCAGACGTGCATCACGAAGGACAACGCCCCCACAGACATCGATTTCCTGATCTATTACAAGGTCATCGAAGCTACCCAGAGCATCGTCCAAGTTCAGAACTTCGAGGGTGCTTCCATAGGCATCGCGACCACGACCCTCAGGGCGGTTGTGGGCGACATCCCCCTGGACGAACTGCTCGCGAAGAGAGAACAGATCAACCAGGTCCTTAGGACGAAACTAGACGAGGTCACTGAAAGGTGGGGAATAAAGGTCACAAACGTCGAGATAAGGGAGATCAGGCCCCCGCAGGACGTTCAGGAGGCGATGGTCCGACAGATGTCTGCCGAAAGGACCAGGAGGGCCACCGTCACCGAGGCGGACGGCAAGAGGGAAGCTTCCATCCTGGTCGCGGAGGGTGAGAAGAAATCCAACATCCTCCGGGCAGAGGGCGACAAGCAAGCCGCCGTGCTGAGAGCTGAAGGGTATGCAGGCGCGCTCAACCAGATCTTCCAGGCCGCAAGGACGATCGACTCAAAGACTATGACCCTGCAGTACCTCGATACGCTGAAAGCGCTCGGCGCCTCGCCGTCTACGAAGTACATCTTCCCCATGGAGTTTACGTCGATCTTCGCATCATCAATGAAAGACCAGATCAGACAGTCACAAGAATCGACTGATGACAAGGGTACCTAGGCGGCATAACGGTCCACACAACATCGAATGACTAGGCCGGGGCCCAAACCCCAGTTTATACTCTGGACTGATCGAGTTGCAGCCATCGTAGTTACCCCCAACGCAATGGCCCGAAAGAAGGACGTGCCACAGAAAATGGGAAGAATGATGAAGAATCCTATGAGTAAATGAATAATTTGCAAGAACTGTCATCAATATTGCCTCGGTTTTAAATCCAAATTATTTCAAGGGTTGGAGCGAGCGGCTCCAGTGTCGGGTCAAGAAGGGGAAACCCAAGCAAGACGTCGGACAGTTGTGGTTCTTCAGGACGAAATGCGACGTGTCCTGGATGCCAGTAGAGTACTCCTCGAGGAGTTCAACGGACTCGTCAAGGGAGACAAGACCCAGGTCTCCGCTGCCATCGAAAGGGTCCGCAGGGCAGAGGAGGACGTCATAACTCTGAGGTCGGCGCTTATCCGAGAGCTTTCGCAGGTCGGGACACTTCTCGTCAACCGGGAGGACCTCCTAAGAGCAGCCTTCGCCGTAGAGGACATCTTCGGGTACATCAATGGCGTGGCCTTCAAGATGTCCCAGCTCCAAAAGTCATCGGTAAGGAACAAGAAGTACAGGGACTCGATTACATCCCTGCTTGGTCTCCTGATAGATGGAATATCAAAGCTGAACGAGAGCATTCGAGCGCTATCTCTGAATCCTGAACAATCCATCCAGATGGCGTCCCAGGTGCAGCAGATAGAACGATCAGTAGACAACGATTACAGGGATCTGGTAGCCACAGTCATGAGGACCGCCACGAACGTCAAAGAACTGATAACGGTAAAAGAAGTCGTCGAGGCAATTGAGGATTGCGCTGACGCCATGCTTGACGCCTCCGACGCGAGCACAATCCTAGCCCTGGGCATGTAATCATGCCGAAGCAGAGGGCGAAGGGGAGACTCTTCGAGAACAGGATAGTCGTCTGGGACATAGACGCTTCGAGGAGGCTTTTCAAAGAAGGGTATTATGGGAAGCCGCTCGGAATACCGAAGCCCAAAGATTTCGATTTCGACGCCCCGTTAATCCTCGACCTCATGGAGGGGTACTACCTGGCCACCAAGAAGGTCCTGGAGGTGGAGGACCAGTCAGGCAAGGAGCTCACTCCAAAGCAGCTCCATGGTGTATGCGAGGTCTCGTATCCCGACTTTGAAGAGAAGTTCCTGGTATACAAGAAGCTCAGAGAGGACGGCTTCGTGGTGACGCCAGGGATCAAGTTCGGGTCTGACTTCGCCGTCTATGAGCACGGGCCGGGGATAGACCACGCCCCTTACATCGTCCAGGTGGTCTCCCCCGATTCAAGGATGACAGCCACTTCGATGGTAAGGTCCGGGAGGCTAGCCACGACTGTTAGGAAGCAGTTCATAATAGCGATCTCCGACAGGGAGAAAAAGTCAATCGATTTCCTCAGGTACGACTGGTGGCGCGCCTAGGCTGAAAGTGCAAGATTTCAGGATTGGTGACGCCAGGGTCACGGTCCTCAAAGTGGGGGACCTCGCGATGAGCCTCGGCGACATTTTTGGAAAAGACGCTGACCTTACACCTTACTTCGGTCCTCGGGACCTCATTGCCACCCCCTTCTATCCAAGCAACACGACGCTTATCGAGACAGCCGGCAACATAGTTCTCGTCGACCCGGGGGATAGGGATCGGCTCCTTTCGGCTTACGGCACACAGCCCCCGGGTGGTCCGCCGTCTCCCCCGTCCCTGACCGAGCAACTGGTGGCCGCCGGAGTGAACCCCCCTGAAGTCGGCACGGTCGTCGTCACCCACCTCCACTACGACCACTTTGCGGGACTGACACACAAAGCCGCCGGGAAGACAGTCCCATCCTTTCCGAAAGCCAAACACATCATCCCCAAACGGGATTGGGACATGCCGGAAATCATGGAAGCAAGAAAGAAGGGTGACAAGGAGGTTGCTGAAACGCTTGGCGTCGTCGAAGAAGCGGGACTGTTGGACTTCCTTGATGGCCCAATGGACCTGTGGGGCGGAGTAACCATCTCCCCATCCCCAGGCGAGAGTCCCGGCCACCAAATCGTAGGCGTCACGTCAGGAGGCGAGAGCTGCTACTGCGTTGGTGATCTGTATCACCTGAAAGAAGAGGTGGAGCATCCTGAACTCGCGGCGACCTGGGCTGACGCAGCAATCCTAACAAGGAGCAGGAAAGCCTTTGCCGAACGTGCTTCAAAGGAATCGGCACTAGTCCTCCCAGGACACATGCGTCCCGGGAAGATAACAATGGAGGGGGACACCCCCATTTGGTCGGAAGTGTAGCGGCACGGCTGCAGGACACAAGGATATAGAACTCCTCAGGGTACCGCAAACCATGGATGTAATAGGTGAGGACTCCTACATTCTCGTCTACCGGGACAGGAGAAGACGGTGGCTGATAAGGCCCAGGGACACCCCCAAGTTGCACACGCACCTTGGTATCCTCGACGTTTCTGCCCTGGTGGGAAAGGAGTACGGGGTAACCGCCACCACGACTCTTGGGGACGAGCTTGTCGTGCTGAAGCCGACCATCGAGGACATGGTGATGAAACTGGCGCGGAAGACACAGGTGATTTACCCGAAGGATCTCGGGCTGATCATGGTCAAGCTCGGTGTCCACGCGGGATCGAGGGTGGTCGAAACAGGAACGGGGAGTGGGGCGACCACCGCCCTGTTGGCGTACCTGGTGCAACCCACTGGCATGGTCTACACCTACGATCTCAACCCCGAGTTTCAAGAGGTGGCAAAGAAGAACATCGAAAAGCTAGGGCTATCACAGTTCGTCACCTTCAGGGTCGGTGACTCGCGGCTCGGATTCGAAGAAAGCGAAATGGACGCAGGAGTCCTGGATGTCGGCGATCCGTGGGAGGTCATCGGGAGAATGAGGGTGAGCCTGAAGCCTTCGGCTCCCATGGCCGCAATAACGCCGACGACCAACCAGGCCGAGAAACTCGTTGCGAAGATGAAAGAGGAAGGATTTGTCGGGCTCGAGACGGTCGAACTGCTATTGAGGCACCTCGAGGCGCGGGTGGGGATGACGAGGCCGTCAAACTTCATGGTGGGTCACACAGCGTACCTGACCTTTGGCCGCAGAACCTCGGCTCCCTCTCAACAATCTTAGCGGTGTTACGGGGATGTTTGGGCACACTGAAGGGCGGCGTTGAGGGCAGGTTAGAATTCTATCAGGGAGTAGTTCAGTGCGATCAATGCCAATTAGGTTTGACTAGTTGTTGACAGCCTTGACGCCCGCGAATCAAATCACCACAGCTGCGTTCCCGTATCGCGTCAGGAAATGACTGCCTGCCTAAAACCCGGCTCCTGTGCCACCAGTTTGCCGTAGTCCCATGAAGTGAAATATGAAGGCGTTATTTCGAAAACCACGTACCCGCCATTTCTTACCTTTTCCAACGCTGAACCTCTCAATGGGTTTCCCTTCCTCACGTACTTCGCCAGTATCTTTGCGGCGTAAGAGAGTGACTCCTTCTTCTTTGTGATGAGCTTGGCGCGTCCCTTTCCCTTGACACCCTTGTAGGGCCACTTGTCGCTGTCCACGTCAAAGTAGACCTGACTTCTTTTCTTGATGTTGTTTGCCTTTCTCAGAGTTGGCCCCGTGTAGAAGTACAGCTTTGTCTTGGCCGAGTCGAAGTGATACCAGACAGGATGTATCATGGGGGTACCGTCGGCATCGATGGTCCCAAGTAGAAGGGTCGACCTGCTACGGGTCAGGAAGCTTCTGCATTGGCTTTCTGACATTCCGATCCCTTCGGCCGAGTAAGTCTTCATCTTCTCAATCTCATTCGTATGCCTATTTCAAGTAGACTGGTATGGCAAGTCGGGTTCAACCGGTATCCTGTGGCCTGAAGGTTCTCCGGCTACGTGTTTCGGCGTGGTTCACCGTCCAGTACAACCCTATGCTTGGGGCGAATCCCATCCGGGTTGCATCCGGAACGGTTTTAAGCTCAAATCCGTCGCGCAGGCGAATTAATGAGCATCAGGGGACGCTACGAAGACATCTCTACGCTGCTGTACCTTGTCCCTATCGTGGTTCCAATCCTTTATGCTCTGATCCTCTGGTTGCAGAGTGGGATATCACCGTTCCTCCCCGCATCCGTCTATCTTACTGTCACCAGGGATCCCATACTCTTCATCGGAACATCACTCGCCGTGATGCTGGGGGTCATGATTGAAGTCAATGGGACGGAGCCGGCAGCACGCGCCGGCAAGCTCGCCTCACTCGGGGGCACTCTGCAGTCTGTTGCCGTGGCTTCGCTTGTAATAGTTGTGTTAAGCGCGCTCTACGCAAACGGGTTCACAGACATAACCGGTGCCGCTACGGATTTCATAGTAGGTAGGTACGGAATCGTCTTTCCCGCTGCGCTCGTGCTTTTGAGTTACCTCATGACTGTCCAGTTCAAGCTCCCTGGCGTTACCAAAACCCAGATTTTGGCGGCGGTCGCGCTGCTCCTGGTTCCAGCCTCGCTCTACGAGATTGGCAAAAGGCAGACCGCGCTAGGAGTCGGCGTTTCATTCGTGCTCTTGGTTGCTGGCCTCGCGCTTTACCTGATTTCCGAGAAGAAGCCCCCGCTCCCGAAAAAGGGGTAGTGCCCCAGGGCCAGAGGAGCTGGCGGCCCATGGCTGAGCTATCAATCCTTTCGTTCGCGACGATCGCGGTCACCCTTCTCGTCACCGAACTCACGGACAAGGATGCGCTCCTTCTCCTCGCCGTTTCAACCAAGGTAAAGGCGCGGCTAGCCTTTTCTGCGGGCGCCACAGCCTTCGTAATCACCACGACGATTATAGTAGGGGCAGGATCGCTCGTTGTGACCGTTGTCCCCGTCGAATGGATCAGGTTCGCCGGCGGGGTAGTGATGATTGGCTATGGCCTTTGGGAGGCACGCGGTCTGATTGGAAAGGAGGCTGTGGGGCGGCAGGAGTCTTGGATCGCCCGCACAGGGAGCGCGTGGAGGGTCTTTTTTGCCCTTGTTGCCTCCCTAGCTCTGCTGGACCTTGCAGGTGACGCAACGGAGGTCCTGACGGTGGTTCTAGTCGCGCAGTACAGTGCTCCCCTTTTCGTGTTTTCTGCTGCTTGCCTGGGCTTGATCTCGGCGGTGGGTGTAGAAACTGCCCTCGGGAACAGGTTAGGCAAATTTATCACGGCTAGAAGGCTCCAGATCGGGTCGGCTGTCATTTTTGTTCTGCTCGGGGTGGCAATAATTCTCCTCGGCGGCATATGGTGAGGGCCCAGACCGGAGGCACCTTCATTAGGCGCACTTCAAGGGCTCACAGCCCCGTTGTCCAAGGCCAGCCAGGAAGGGATGACTGCCAAGAAGAAGGATAACTTCGACGATTGGTACACCCAGGTCATCCTAAAGGCAGAGCTCGCCGACTACAGCCCCGTCTCCGGTTGCATGGTCTTCAGACCAGCAGGCTACGCCATCTGGGAGAACATACAGAGGGCTACGGACATCGAGTTCAAGAAGGCGGGGATTGCGAACAGCTACTTCCCGATATTTATCCCGGAGAGGCTTTTGAAAAAGGAGGCGGAACATGTCCAGGGGTTCGCCCCTGAAGTCGCGTGGGTCACCCAGGCAGGGAGCTCGGAGCTGGACGAGAGGCTGGCTATTCGCCCGACATCGGAGACGCTCATGTACGAGGTCGTCTCGAAGTGGATCAGGTCCTGGAGGGACCTGCCAATGAGGCTCAACCAATGGAACAATGTTGTGCGCTGGGAGTTCAAGCACCCGACACCCTTCCTTCGTTCGAGGGAGTTCCTCTGGAATGAGGGGCACACGCTGTTCGCGACAAGGGCGGAGGCGGATGCGGAGAGGGACGAGATACTTGGGATCTATCGGAAGATAACGGAAGAATTCATGGCGCTGCCGGGGTACCTCGGCCGTAAGTCGAAAACGGAAACTTTTGCCGGCGCCGAAGCCACCTTCAGCATTGAGCACCTGCTGCCGGACGGGAAGGCCATTCAGGGGCCAGACTGGCATTCTGACGGCCAGAACTTTTCCAAAGCTTTCGAGATAGTGTTCGTCGACCAGGACGGGGATAAGCAGTACGCATGGCAGAACACCTGGGCCATCAGCACAAGGGAGATCGGGGTCATGCTCGCTATCCACAGTGACGATAAGGGGGCGGTCGTCCCTCCGATGCTCTCTGAAACCCAGGTAGTACTGGTGCCAATAGTGAATGACGAAAGCAAGAAGGCCGTTCTGGCGGAGTCAAGGAAACTATTCGAACGGCTCAGAAGGAAGTTCAGGGTAAAGCTTGACGACAGGGACCACCTGACTCCTGGGCGGAAGTTCAACGAGTGGGAACTGAAGGGCGTCCCGCTCAGGATAGAATTCGGGCCCCGCGATATGAAGGATAGGCAGGCAGTGCTGGTTCGCAGGGACACGGGGGGCAAAAGGGTAGCGAAGCTTGCCAGTATGGAGAGGGAAGTGGCCAAGGAACTGCGGGCAATCCAGGCGAGCCTGCTTCAGAGGGCGGCTAAGGCCCTTGCGGAGGAAACCCGCGACGCGGCGACCCTGGCTGAGCTGAAGCGGATCCTATCAGAGCACGGGGGCATCGCCAGGGTGCCATGGTGCGGCAGGGCTGAATGCGAAGCAAAAATGAAGGAGGAGACGGGGGGGAAGATCCTCAACTTCCCCATCGGCCAGAAGGCGCCGAAGGCGAAATGCATCGCATGCGGAGCCGATGCCGCCTCAATCGCTTACTTCGGGAAGTCGTACTAGAACTTCAAACAGCCGCAACTGGGCTCGCCAGAGCGAACAATCTTGCCGCACTTTCGTCCACGCTCATCGGCAGGTCAATTTTTGCGAGGGCTATCATGTAAAGAGATAGCGAAGATGCTGCAATCCCGAAACAGGCACTCCGGAGGAAGTCCCTCGTCTTTAGGTACCACGACAGGGTGGCACCCCCGAGTATATCGCCTGCCCCTGTTGTGTCGACCACGGGGCCCTTGGGGACCTCCACCCGATAGATCCTGGCGCCGTCTAGTACGTGGCAGACATCTGCCCCATGGGTCACTATCGCCTTTCGTAACCCGATGGAGGCCACTTTCTCAAGGGCCTGACGCGGGTCGCTCTTACCAGTTAGCATCTCCGCCTCCGTCCAGTCCATCTTTATCGCGTCCACCTTTGAGAGCACGCTTCTGTCCTTAAGGGGAACAAAGGAGACCCTCCCCTCCGGGTCAAATCTGCGCACAAATCCCTGGGGGTCGAGGAACGTGAAATCGCAACG
The DNA here is from genome assembly GCA_035622475.1 of Nitrososphaerales archaeon. Classification (GTDB taxonomy): domain Archaea; phylum Thermoproteota; class Nitrososphaeria; order Nitrososphaerales; family Gagatemarchaeaceae; genus UBA183. Next base: position 58,984 of record DASPVF010000017.1, on the reverse strand, counting down.
GGCGGATATCTCGGTAAGAAGAGCCGAAGAAACCTCCCCCGCGAGGGGGCTCACGAGGGAGGCGCTGAACTTCGTGTCAGGAGTTATCTGGCCCGACGAAAGGTCCTCGCACCTGCTCGTAAGGGTCAGCGACCGTTCTCCCGAGTTCTGAGCGATGGTAAACCGGGTCGTGGCCTTGGTCAGGCTCCTGTCCGAGACCCTAAGCACGACTCCATTCCTGGCCAGCCAGACCGCCTGCTCATCCGGGAAGTCGTTCCCGACCTTGGTAAGTGGAGTGACGTCATAGCCGAACCTCGAGCAGACCAGTCCAGCATAGGCAGGAGGGCCGCCGACGGACGTGATGCGGCGCGTCGGGAGTTGTATTGTGTCGATGGTAAGAAACCCTGCCACCAGAACCTTCAAAGCCCGAACGCGGGACCACGACTGCTTAAGAAGACTTCTGTGACCTAAGATGCAGGGAGCTGTTCTTACTCTGGCGGTATCTCTTTGAATGACGCGGACAGGTCGATCCCTCTCCGCCCGAGGTAATTCTTTCTAACGGAATACCAGATGGCGCCGACAACCCAGAACCCGAATATCACTATCAGCCACGGCAGCCCTCCCCAGGGCTGGTTGACCAACCCCTGTGCCATATACCCAGCCCCTGCGGAAATCGCCACGCTCAGGTTGTTGAGGCTGATGCCGAAGTATGGATAGACGAAGTACTCCCCGGTGAGAACGATGAAGAAGACGAACACTACAACCCCTGACACCATCAGGGCGGACGCCGTCCTCTTCAGGTCTGCCCTCTTCCTGTACCCGTAGATCACGGCCGTGAGACCCATGCACGCGAAGTACATCGTCCCCAGCGCCGTGGTCGAGAACGCGGAGATCCACGAGTAGTAGAACACGAAGACCGCCACCAAGGAGGCGAGGACTGCAGGGAATACGAGGCCGGTGACCGGAGAATGGAACCTGTCGCTCACGTTCGCAAACCAGGTGGGGATGAATCTGTCGAAGCCCATCCCAAGCAGGTACCTCGATATGACGAGAATCGTCTGGCAGACGGATGCTATGAACCAGAGGGAGAACCCGATGTTCATGAACCAGTCAAGCGCAGGATTGTTCCCAGCCACCATGGTGGCCACGCTGAGCATTGTCTGGAACGGCTGTGCTAGCCCATAGGCGGCGGCCGCACCCCCGACATACGATATGTACATCTGCGAGAGCACAATCAGCAGGACTCCGCTCACCAACACGGCCATGAAGGTTGCGTAAAGGGCTGACCTCTTGATGTTCCTCAGTTCGCCTCCAAACGCGGCCACGTTGTTGATCCAAGGCATGTAGACCGCCACGAACGGGAAAAGCAGGAAGACCCCGAGCCACGTAAAGGACGGCAAGCCCCCTCCAAATGAAGGGGCGGTGGTGAGCGCCGTGTAGTTGGAAACGGAGGGATACAGGCTCGACCCGTACTGGTTCAGGTAAGAGTTGATGGCATGTTGGACCCCCGAGGGTCCTGCGGAGAGGAAGACCACGACCATAATGATGGAAGCCAGGAAGCCGATGGCCACAAGCCCTGCCAGGAGTTTGAACCCGAACGACGGCCGCACAATGTCGATGGCGGTTAATACCGCGATCACTATGATGGCTATGGCCACAGCCTCGGGTGCACTGAAACTACCGGAATAGAAGTAGAGGGCGTTCGCGGCAGAAGTGACCCAGGAACTGCTGGTCAGCTGCCCCACAACCGTGAACGACGGGGCCATGGTCAGGAAGAGGAACCAGAAGTCGACTGCTATGAACGGGATCCCGGTGAAGACAAAGCCGAGCATGAGGAAGCTAGCGAAACTGGGGCTTATGGTCCTGCTAAGCCAGACGTAGTCCCCGGCCGTCCTCCCCACGGAGTGGGTGACGTGATAGAAGATGAACGCCTCGAAAAGGACCACCACTGTAAAGATCCCAACGGCCGGGATTAGTTCTTCGGGGTTCGAGCCTCCAGGGATGGAGCTGGCCGCCGCCGCGAATATGATGTTGAGGAAAAGGAACCCTCCCCCGAAACCGATTTCCCCCATGTTCGCCCAGAACATGGTCAGGGGGTTGACATTCTTCACGACCCCTGTGGCTTCCCTAATCCAAACCGATGGTTTAGACAAGAGGCGACGTGCGGTGCCAAACCTTGTGATATAAGCGTGAGCACAGCGGCTTAGCACAGTCAGGACAAACATCGTAGTTTTTCCCGATGTCTCGAAGTGATTTCGTCACTCTCGACGTCACGACCCTCGGAATCTTGGCAGCCGCTTAGTTGAAGCTGAAGTGAGCGCGCCTCGCTGCACGTTGATTCAGGTCAGATTCCTTGCTTCAGAGCTCGAATATAGCTTTGATCGTGTCTCTCGAGGAAGCAATCTTGAATGCGTCCTTGCAACCTTCCAATGGGAACCTACCGGTCACGAGATCTCTCACTTTGATGGACCCGTTGTCCAGCAGCCCCATGGCTTCATCAAATGGCCCGCACCTTGACCCCTGGATTCGGACCTCATCGACGACTACTTTGGTGATGTCCAAGGTCGCTGGTAGACCGTGGGTGCTCTTAACGTGCAGTGTGCCTCTAGGCTTTACGAGCTTCAATGCGAACTCGAGTCCTCTGGGGCTCCCAGTCGCTTCAACGACGTTGTCGAACTTCGCATCACCAAGGGCTAGGGCCAAGTCGACTTCGGTGGCATCGAAAACTTCTGCGCCGAAACGGCGGGCCATTTCGAGTCTTGCCCCTGGGTGGCCCACGACGACGAGTCGCTGAGGGTGCAACTGCTGGAGCACTTGGATCACCAACAGACCCATCCTCCCAGACCCAACTACGGCACAAGCGGAGCCCGCGGGGATCCCTGCCATCTTGGTGAGCTGCACGCATGCTGCGAGAGGCTCGATGAATACGGCTTCTTCGTCAGAAATCGAATCGGGGACCACATGGACATTGTCAAGAGGCGTCGAGACATATTCCGCGAATCCGCCGTTGCGATGTATTCCCAGCGCTTCTCCTCTAAGACAGTGGGATTTCACCCCCACTCTGCAGAATTCGCACCTCCCGCATCCCACGTTGATCTCAGTGACGCATCGCTTTCGCAAGAGGTCAGATCTACCACCAGGAACCTTCCAAGCTGTCCCGAAGATTTCGTGACCAAGTACTAGGGGCGTCTTCACCCTATAGTCCCCCGAAGCTATTGCCAGGTCGGTGCCACAGATCCCTGCTTTCTTGACGGAGAGGACGACGCCTCCGCCCGCGTCTGGTTCGGGCACATCCCTGCATGTGATGCTACCGTCGAACACCACCGCCTTCAAGGCCTGGCAGGGATTCCGGCGTGCCTATTTAGCCGACGCGGGGCTCCGGGCCCCATTCGCGACCCAGGGACTAGGCCCGGCGGGCATGATGCGGAGCTCCTTGGACGGCTCATTCACAGCAGTGGGGGACAAGGAATCGCTCAGGCAGCACCACCGGGAGGCAATACTGCGAAGCTAAATCCAATGATCTGGCTTAAGACGAGGAAGAATCGAAGCTCGTCGATTTCGGTCAATTGTCGCGTGATCCCTATGAGAAAGCCTATCATTTGACGATATAGGTTTAAAGGGAGACAAAAAAACGAGCCAATCCAAGTTTGTCTAAGAAGAGAAAGAGCAGGGGGCGCTCCAAGGGAGGGAAGGGGAGAAGCGACGTTGTTTACTGTAGCAACTGCGGAGCCAGCGTGCCCAGGGACAAGGCGAAGAGGGTAACGACTCGCCTGAACCTAGTAGAACCAACTTTGGCGAGAGAACTCAGGGCCGCGGGAGCGTACATAGCGGCGCCTACAGTGAATCGCTTTTATTGTGTTTCTTGCGCAGTCCATTATGGTGTAGTCAAAGTCAGGGCCAAGTCGGAAAGGCGCTCGTGGTAAGTCTACTAGTGTCAAATTCCCGGTAGAGTACTTGACTGCCTGACGTATTCCACTTTCACCTCATAACAAAAGTTCAGTTTGGGCCCCTTGCTTTATAGGTTCAAGCGCCAATTTCAGTAACTGTTTGGCAAGGAGGTTGTGGCCTCAGCTAGCCCCTAAGAGCTGCACTGCGTAATTCTCTGCGGGACCGGGATCTGTGATTGTGGGATTATAGTGACGTTGTCCAGCATGGCCTTCGTGGGATTGATCGGTTGGGTGGGATAAGTGGCCGTGGAGGGATACACGGGGTCTGTTTTGTTGTTGGCCAAATCGCACACGGCACTCATCCCTGAAATCACCTTGCCGAATACAGTGTAATTGCCGTCCAGGCTGAGGTTGGTGGTGCTGTTGGCGAGAACGATGTAGAACTGAGACGTCGAAGGCCCCTTGGCTGCCGTGCTGGCCATGCCTATGTATCCAGCGTAGTTGTGGAGCCAACCGCACCATTCGAACGGGACAGTGACCTTCGACCCTCCACTCCCCCAGGTCGATCTGGTGCTGTTCAATCCCCCCCTCGTGTTGTTGTCCCCCGTTTGGATGACAAAACCTGGGATGATCCTGTGCCACACAAGGTCATTATAGAAGCCCGAGTTGGCTAGGCTCTCAAAGTTGGTGACCGTGTTCGGCGCGCACGCCGGGTATAGTTCGGCGTAGATGTAACCGTCGCTCGTTCCGAGCTGAGCATACACGGGGGGCGGGGAGTAGATGTAATTTTCGTATACATACCACCCCGCCGCGCCCACGATTATTATGGCGATTACCACCGCGATAATCTTCCCCCACGGGGACTTCTTCCTCTTCCGGCGCCCTGGCTTGTCGACCATCTACGGCCAGTCGATGCTCTGCGGGATTCGTAGAAATACGCTTCGGTGTGCTACATAACCGCGATGTGTAGAGATTGATTGCAACAGGGATGAAGTCCAGGAAGGAGGACATTCGTCTGACCTCTGCAGCCGCATTTCTCACGATCCCGAACCCTTTGTCGGCATTATTCACGAACCATTGCCTGAGACTCCTTCCACGCCACCGCTCTCCTGGCGACGTAATTCATGGTCTCAGCGAAAGCCAAGCTAATTATTGCCAAGACGATGATAAGAGCACCTGAGAAAGCCAACTGCAAGTTGTCTGCCGCATCGTCCATCAACCCTCCGAGTCCGACCACCGTGAAGACCATTTCAGCGATGATCACCCCTTCAATCGCTCTCGAGATACCCAATCTCAGACCCACCATTATGTTCGGCAAGGTCGCTGGAAGAATGATCTTGGTCATGACCTGAGTCTGTGTAGCTCCGTATGCCAGCCCGCAATCGACGAGCGACCCGCTGATATTCTTCACCCCGCTATACACGTTGATAATTATTGTGAATACTGTAATCAGAAAGGCGATGATTATAGAGCTCGTTGCCGAGATTCCCGTCCAGTTCATCGCCAGGGGGACGAATGCTATCGCTGGGATGGAGTACCAGATGTTGACCCAAGGGTCGCAGAAAAGATCCACGACCAGGTACCTCCCCATAAGAACCCCAACGGGGACTCCAACCACGACTGCCAGGGCGAATCCAAGCAAGATTGACGTGATCGTGACCTGCAGTCCGGAAGCCAAGAGCCTTGTCAGAGGGGGGTCGGTAAAGAGGCTGATGAACGCCGTCCCCGTCTGGACTGGCCCCACTATCTCCCTAGAGTTATTCACGAGCGCGGCTATCACCCACCAGGCTGTCACAAAGACAATCAGCGTTCCAGTAAGAATGATGTATCTCGAGTAGGATGCTTTCATCTTCCCAACTCCCTGGGGATGCTTTCCGTTTCCTTCCACCTGAACAACCGACGCTCCAGGATCTTGGGGAGCTGTAGGACTGCGATTCCCATCGATGCAATCAGCAGGACGACGGCCATCATGTACGGCGTGTTGAGAACATCTTGAAAGGTCATCATCATTCCCCCGAGTCCATTCCCGCTCATCAGCACCTCCGCCAACACGGCGGCGAGGATGGCCCGGCCCATCCCGATCCTCATCCCTGATATGATGTCAGGCATGGCGGCTGGGAGTATGATTTTCGCCAAAAATTGACTTTCTGATGCGCCATAACTCTTGCCGACCTCGGCGAGTGCGTTGCTCACGTACTTTACGCCGTGGTGGGTGTTCACTATGATCGTAAAGACGGTAATGAGAAACGTGACGAAGATTTCGGCGAAGAGGTCCGCGCCGATGGCAAAATAGAGCATCGGTATGAGAACCACTATGGGGATCGAATAGGCTGCGCTTAACCAAGGGTCGATCAGGGCCTCGGCCGTCTTCCAGCGCCCCATGATGAGTCCGACGGGGATGCCCACGACGCAGGCGAGGACAAAACCAAACAAGATGGTGACCAGGGTCTGAAGCATCGCGGCATCCGCGCCCTGAATCCCGAAGGTCCCGCGTGGAAGATGGTTCTGAAGCAGGGCGATCAGGGCCTGGGTTGCGGGAATCGGTCCCACAAGGATGAGCGAGTTCCCTGCGATTAGGGCTGCGACCTCCCAGAGGACAAAGAACAAGCCCAGACTTGCGCAGAATATCACAATCCTTACCGAAAACGGAGTAGTGCGGGAAGACTTCAACCCCGATTACACCCTTTTCTGGATGTCATTGGATTGAGGCTCGCTAGCCCTCCCCGGTAGGGAGGGATGGCTTGTCGCCGCCGGAGCAATTCGGAGGGGAGTGGACTGTGACGGGACCGAACCGAAACCCCCGGTCTTCATGATTTCGTCCTCCAGAAACTTCCAGATTTTCTGCCACAATCTTCCGTATTCAGGGTCGGATCGAATGTCGTATGTCCAGCGTTCAGGCGGGAGATTCACGCTGACCACCTCCTTTACCCTCGCAGGGCGGTTGCCAAGGAGCACGATTTCGTCCGATAGGGCGATTGCCTCGTCTACGTTGTGAGTCACGAACAGGGTCGTCTTCTGAACCGTCCCCTTCACAATCTGCAGAAGCTGTTTTTGCAAGATCTGACGCGTCTGCTCATCGACGGAAGCAAAAGGTTCGTCCATCAGGAGCACATCGGGGTCGATCGTCAGGGCCCTCGCCAGGCCTACTCGTTGCTGCATTCCAGCGGATATCTCGTGCACGTAATGATTCTCGAATCCCTTGAGCCCGACTATCCCGATGTATTTTCTTGCAACTCCCTCCCTTTCTCCCGAATCCACGCCGCGTAGCTCGAGTCCGAATTCCACGTTCTTCAGTACCGTCCGCCAAGGGAGAAGCCCAAACTGCTGAAAAACGAACCCCATTTTTGGCGGCGGAGCGCTCACGGGCTCCCCGTTGAAGAGTACTCTGCCTGAGTCTGGTCTGATCAGCCCGTCGATTATCCGAAAGAGTGTCGTCTTGCCGCACCCTGAAGGTCCGATGACGCTCGTGAACGAGCCTCTTTTCAGCTCGAAAGTCACACCGCCCAGCACGACGAATCTCTCGTCCTTCCCGCCGATCGCGCCCTTCTTCATGAACGACTTGGTGACTTCTTGTACCGAGATCAGGGACGGTTTCAATGAGCTCAACTGCTGTCCCGTTGTATTACTAGAGCCCGCAATCCAAATTTAAGCTGAAACGAGTCGAAATCTATGTCCAAACTACATTCTGAATAAATAGGAATGTTTCATTTTTTGACTCACGTGGCTATGAAGAGGTATGCGCCTATCATAGTGGCCTGCCTTCTAGTGGTGGCCATAGTGTCTACGGCCCAACTCGCTTTGCCCGCCCCCACTGGAGGGAACAACGTCACCCTTAGGGTCGGCTATCCTGATTCGCTCGACGAAAGCGACGTCATGGATCTTTACGCCTTCCAGATTCTGGCCAACGAAGGAATCCATGTGGTCCCGACGTACTACGATTCGCCCCCCCTGGCGTACAAGGCGCTGGTATCGGGGCAGCAGGATATCGCATATGATGAGAGTGGTGGCACCTTCTTCTCCGGGCAGCAGACAACGTGCATTGGAGGCTACATGCTGTCTGGGACCTTTCTCGCAATAGCCGGAGGTGGGATCACGAGCCCATCCCAAATGCTGGGCAAGACCGCAGAAGACTTCGGTCCCGGGACCATCATGCGGTACGATGACTACTACTGGTTCAAGGAGGCGGGTATGTCCGTGAACACGAACGGGCCTAGTCCGAACTCAGTCTACCTCAAGAACGGCGGCGAGAACATCGAGAGGGTGAACGACCTGATGAGCGGTGCCGCCCAGATGATTGTGGTAGACGACTTCATTCTGGCCGACTTCTCGAGCCCCGCTGTGAACAACACCGCCCACGGGGGCCCATACCATGTTCTCTTCTACTCCCCTGACGATGTCTTCGACACCTGCTATGTAGTGGCGGATAACTGGCTGAGCACCCCGGCGAACCAGGCGCTGCTGGTGAGATTCCTCTCGGCGCTTTACGAGGCTCAGCGTTACTACATCTCCAACCCAGGCGCGTTCGTCACTTTTGCGGAGCAGCAACTACCGTTGACGTCCCCGACGGAGATCGAATTCGCCTCGACGTTCTACCCTGGCCACTTCACCTACTGGCCCTACGGCCTCTACAATCTTCAAGGCAGTCAGAGCCTAGCAGCGAAGCTTAACACGACAAGCGACTTCTTCATGACCGCGGGTGTCATCTCCAGTCCGCTGGTGAATGACTCTGTGCAGCCATATGGCATGATAAACAAGTATTTCGAACTCAAGGCCCTTGAGGAGATCGGACCCTACGCGTACCCGAACGAGTCCTGGGTCAATCCGACTTTCTCTGCCAATATCCAATCTTGGGTCCCAGCATGGATGACAGGTTCAGGAGGTTCCATTGCCAGCGCGGCTGCGCAGATCACGGTGCCTCAGTTCTCCGTGGCTGGCAGGCCGGAGTCCTCCGTCGGGGGTCCCTCCTGAATGTTTTCGAGAATTGCGGTTATCGGCCTGGCTGTTTTCGTTGTGGGCGTCGTAATCGGGGCCGTAGGGGTAGCTACACCTCTTGCTACGGCCTCGCAACAGCCCGCCACGCTCATCAACGCAGCGATAACCGTGGACCCAAATGACTATGCGACTCAGAGTCTCATCATGACGGCTGGACAGTCAGCTCAGGTCGCACTGAGGATTGAAAACCAAACGATTTTCACCTTCGACATCATGAACCAGACGCAGTACGACATCTGGTACAGCTGTGCCCCCAGGTGCCACCAGCCGCTCCTAGGCGGGAATGGTACCTACTATGAGCAAGCTAACGAAAAGACACCCACTCTGGTGAACGCTACAGTTTCTCCTTCGTCGCCATATATGGCGCTATTCGTAGTGCCATCAAATGCGACATACTACTTTGTGCTTGACAACTCCGTCGGTCCGACATGGGCAGATTACCTGAATCAGGACGCCTCGGGGTCAACGGTGGGCCAACTTACGCTGACCTCGACGCAGGCAGGGACAGATTATTCGATAAACTGGTTGTTAGTCGGTCTCGGCTCGGTGGTAATACTCGTGGGCGGGGGTATCGCTACGTGGTCGTTGCATCCAAAGCGCAAGCCGAGCGAATGAGGTGAGAAGCTTGTTGCGATCTAGGATCGGTGACTCGCGTTTCCGACTTGGTGTGACAGCTATCCTCCTTCTTGCGAGCTTCGTTCTGGCATCGGTTCCCCTTGTGCCGTCTGTTCATGCCCAGACAGTGGCCGCGACGATAGGCGTCGGACACTATCCCCTTGGCGTCGCATATGACCCCAGCAAGGGTGAAGTCTACGTGGCTAACGATAACGACGCCACCGTCTCCGTGATCTCGGACGCAGCCAACACTGTGGTCGCGACGGTAAACGTCGGGCACGATCCCACCGGCGTCGCCTACGACTCTGGCAGGGGGGAGGTCTTTGTGACCAACGAGGGGAGCGGCACCATATCCGTGATCTCGGACGCGACCAACGTTGTGGTCGCCAATGTGAGCTTAGAATTCGGGGCGGACCCTATTGCCTACGATTCCTCGAAGGGTGAGGTTTTTGTGGCCAATGAAGTCTTCAACACCGTCTCCGTCATTTCGGATTCAACCAACACCGTAGTGGCCAATGTGAGCGTGGGAAGGAACCCAGTCGCCGTCGCCTACGACTCCGGGAGGAGTGAGGTCTTCGTGGCAAATGAAGACGACGGCACCCTCTCTGTTATCTCAGACGCAAACAACACGGTTGTCGCGACGGTGAACGTGGGGTACGGCCCCCTCGGAATCGCCTATGACCCTCCGAAGGGGGAAATCTTCGTGACCAACGGTTTCGACAATACCGTCTCCATCTTCTCCGATACAACTTACGCCCTGCTGGCGACGGTGAAGGTGGGATATGGCCCCACCGGCGTCGCCTACGACTCTGGCAGGGGGGAGGTATTCGTGGCGAACGAAGACGACAGCACCGTTTCGGTCGTCTCGGACACCAACAACTCAGTTGTCGCTACGGTAGACGTAGGAACATATCCTAACTCCGTCGCCTACGACTCCGGCAGGGGGGAAGTCTTCGTGACCGATGAGGTGGCCAACGCCGTTACCGTCATCTCCGACTCTGCAAGCGTTGCGACTTCAACAACTACCGTTTCCACGACTTCGACGTCCTCGACACAGCCGACTAGCAGCTCTACCCAGACCATTACCACAACTTCGGGTTCGAAATCTACCACTCCAACTTCGACTGTGACTCAAACCACGACCTACACCACGTCCCCGACCATTACCGCGACTACAAGTGCATCGAGCTCGAATACACCGCCTACGACCGTAACTACTACTTCGGCGTTCACTACTTCAACCGGCTCAACCACTTCATCTGGAGGTGTTTCGTTGCTGTTTTACGGTGTGGCAGCGGGCTTGGTGTTGGTCGCGGTCATTGCTGGAATCGTATTTGTAGTGCCAAGGCGCCGAAGAAAGGCAGGCGGCTTCGGAAATTCCTAGACCATGATACCAAGTGTGTACGAAACGTTCCCGTCGCCACTCTTCGAACCCTCCCAGGGCGGACGCACGTAACCTGAACCCGCCTTCTAGGGCATGATGGGGACATGGTGGCCCTCCAGTAGCGGTTTTTGCCTTCGACCGAGCCTGAACTAATGGCAGCCCAGCTAAACCCTTGTAAGTGCCCAGTCGAAGGTCTTCGAAAGTCCCTCTGAGAAGGAGGTTTCCGGTTCCCAACCGAGGGTTCTCTTGACACGTGCAAGGTCGGGCATCCTGTTTAGCGCCCCCGACGGTTTGGAGGGGTCCAACTTCGGCTGTATTTCCTTTCCAGAAAGGCCGATGATTCTCTTAGCGAGTTCGAGGACAGTTATCTCTTCCGTGCTCCCGATGTTGACCGTGAGGTTACCCCTCTTCTCCACATGTCTGAGCAACATAAAGAGCGCGTCCATAACGTCGTCGACATAAACGAAGCAGCGCCGTTGGGTACCGTTCCCCCAGACCACAAAATCTTCCCTAGGGTACCTGATTGCCTTCCTAATCAGAGACGCGATCACTTGGCTCCTGTCGGGCTTGATGTAGATGTTCTTCCCGTAGGCGTGGAATATTCGTGCGACCCCCACACGCATGCCGGACATGTATGAGAGTTCCTTCTCGGCAAGGTACTTCGACCACCCGTATCCTCCTTCGGGGTTCACTTTCGTCGCCGCATCTTCCTCTTTGAATTTCACGTGTTCCCCCAGCTGCCTGTCGAAGGGGTACACCGAGACGCTCGAAGCGTAGATGATGCTCTTGACGCCGTTCTCCGCGCACGCCCGGAAGACATTTGCATCTATGGTGACATTTGCCAGCAGAGCCGCGAGCTCCCTTGACTGAGATCCGTGCAGATACTCCACGCTCCCCACCTCAGCCGCGAAATGAAACACGGTTTCCGCCCCTTTCAGTGAGCGCTTCGCAAATCCGTAGTCCTTCAGGTCTCCGATAGTGACCTTCTGCCTTGCTCCGACGTCCCTGAGGTTCCTGATGCTTCCCGCTGACAGGTCATCCACGACGGATATCTCACGCCCTTCGTCGGCGAGCCTCTTGACGATGTGACTTCCTAGGAACCCTGCGCCCCCCGTAACCGCTACCTTTCCCATGTCTAGCTAGGCGCCCTTCCTGGCCAGTTCCTTCATGGTCCACTCAGCCGTCGTCCGGATTGCCTCCTTTGGGGGTGTCTTGGGTGTCCATCCCAGCCTCTTCATTTTCTCAACGTAAAGCTGAACGACGGGATTGTCTCCCTTCCATCCGCGTGGCCCGCCGGTGTACTTTCTCTTCACACCCCGGAGGCCCATCACGTCGATAACAATGTCGGCTACCTCGTCAACAGAAGTCCTCTCTCTCAGGCCGAGGTTGAATATGTTGACTGGGGAGGTGCTCCTCTCGTACCCGAGCATCACCCCGTCAACGCAGTCTTTCACCGAAAGGTAGTCCTTGATCTGCTTCCCGTCCCCTAGTATCTCCAGTTCCCTTGGGTTTTCCATCAGCTTGTGCTCGAAGTCCCATACAGCGCCTCTCCTGCACCTCTTCCCGAGTACTGTCCCGAACCTGAACGCCCAGAACTTCATCGGATTGAATTGGGCGAAGACAGACGCGAAAGCCTCGCCCGCCAGCTTTGACGCGCCGTAGAAGGAGGTCTGGATACCCGAGTATTCTTCGGGCGTGGGGGTGACCTCAGCCTCGCCGTAGAGGGCAGAGGTTGAGGCGAAGATGAAGTCGGGGACGCCATGGTCAGCAGCACTCCGCAGGGCATTGATGGTGCCCATCAGGTTGTAGTTCAGGTCAGCCGTCGGGTCATCAGCGGAGACCCTCATGAGAGCATGGGCAGCGAAGTGGAATATCGCGTCGCAGTTCTTCGAAACCTTGGCCAGGGTATTCGGGTGGCGGATGTCTCCCTCCACCACTCGAAGCCGCTTGTCTCCTCTATGCTGTTGAAGGTTCGAGCGTCGGCCTGTCAAGAGGTTGTCAATCACCACAACGTTCCAGTCATCTGCGAGCAGGCGGTCGACCAGGTGGCTACCTATGAAACCGAGGCCGCCCGTTACCAGGGCTTTCCTCATCGAATGGGGCCGCGCCTGAAACCGTGATTAAAGGTCTCGCATTCTCGTCGGATCTTCTGAGATTCGAGGAAAGTGCTGCTACTTTCGAGTGGAGCGTCTCTGCCTCGGAGCCACTTTGACAGAGGTTCCCCCGCCGTGCATGGCCAGAAACTCCTGCCACGCCTTGTCGAACTCCTCCCGCGTCTCTTCTGTCCGCTGGTTGAACGGCATCTGTCTCAGAATCTTTGTGGGGATTGTCACGATGTGCGCACCGGCCGCGAACGCAGAGGCGACATCCTCGGGGGTCCTGATGCTCCCGACTATGAGCCTAGCCTTGAGGTTCGACTCCTTCGCTGTCGCGACATAGTCCCTGATTATCCTTACCGGGTCCTCTCCTGCCTCCTTTGACCTGTTGTAGAAGAGCGAGACGAAAGTCGCTCCCGCCTTGGCTGCGAGGACGAGCTGATTGTATGTCATCATGAGGGTCATGTTGGTCCTGATCCCCTCCTTCCAGAGCTGGTGCACCACCTTCAGCCCCTTCCCATCGGCCGTCATGGCCACCTTCACAACCACCCTCTTGTGCCATGAGGCGTACTCCCGCGCCTCCGTAAGTAGTTCAGCCTCGGTGCTGGTGGTCGTCTCCACGCTTACCGGGCCATCGACCACCCTGCAAATGTCTATCACGCGCTTCTTGAAATCAACGCCCCCCTCCGAAAGGAAGATCTTCTGGTTTGTAGTCACTCCGTCAGCCAGTCCCCACTTGGACAGTTCCACGCACTCGTCGAGAGATGCGGTGTCCAGGAATATCTGTGGCATTGTCATGTTACCTGCTGGTACTTAATGGAGAACCTGTCCCTGGGCCTGCATATAAGGACAGAGCCCAGTTTTGGGGGAAGGAGTTAAGGTTGCGCCCCTACAGCCCATTTCCGCAGCCCGACATGAAGCGCAAAAGAGCCGTCTTCCTCGACAGGGACGGGGTACTCAATGACCTGGTATATGACAGGAGTGAGGGGAGGTCGTCCAGCCCCATTTCTGCTCGGGAGCTCCGTGTCTTCCCCTTCGTCGCAGATTCTGTAAAGAGGCTCAAGGATATGGGTTTCCTCGTCATAGTGATCTCGAACCAGCCAGGGGTTGCAAAGCGCCAGTTCACCCAGTCAGAGCTCAAGAGGATGGATGCCAAGATCAGAAGGGACCTCGCCTCAAAGGGGACATCTCTCGATGGTGAGTATTATTGCCTCCACAGCCCCGACGGTCTGGTGAAAGAGCTCAGGGTATCCTGTGATTGCAGGAAGCCCAAGCCTGGGCTCCTACTGAAGGCGGCCAAGGAGAGGGGCATCGACCTGGCGAAGTCATACTTCGTGGGTGATGGCCTCATCGATGTGCAGGCCGGTAAGAGTGCGGGATGTAAGACAATCCTCGTCGGGCACATGACGACGTTCCTCTCGAAGATGATGGAGAAGTGGAAGGCTACACCGGATTACATGGTCCACACGCTGAAGGACGTGCCCGCGCTGGTCTCGAGGCTCGAATCTCAGGAATGAGCAGCAGTGACTTTCTTCTTTGATATCAGCGCCCGGAGCTGTTCGCTCATCAGGTGGGTCAGCACCAGATGCATCCCTTCCACGTGGGGTGTAGACTCCGCAGGCACAACAACACAGGCATCGGCTGCCGTCTTGAGCACTCCTCCGTCAAAACCCGATAGGCCAACAACTTTTCCTCCGTTGTCCTTTGCGTACTTCACCGCCTTCAGGAGATTCTGTGACCAGAGCCCCGCCTTGTCGCTCCCTGACCCGCCGTGTACGCTTATCGCCACAAGAACGTCCCCTTTCCTGAAGAAGTTCTTTAGCTGTTCCACGTAGATCTCCCCCCAACCATTGTCGTTCGTGAGTGCACTCACCATCGGGATGTTATCGACGAGTGCGAAGGCCCTGAACTTTCTCTCCGCCTCGTCGGAAACCCACTTGTTCAGGTCGCAGGCGAAGTGGGTGCTGGTCGAAGCACTGCCCCCGTTTCCTGCCACAAAAACCTGATTGTCACTCCTCCAGGCATCGTAAAGTATTGAGATCGCTTTGTCTATGTCTCCCCTGTCCAGGTCTGAGGCTATCTTCGAGACTTCCGAGAGGTACTCGTCTGTTCGCGCCAATTGCACGGGCGCTTTAGGATTCGCCTATTAGGTTTATGGTCTCTCGAGAAACCGCGGTGGTCCGGCCTAAGATTTGCCTTTGCTTACGGGTTATATCCTGGCCTAAGCGGGCTGCCATCGGGGCAGACAAATCTCAGTTGATAGTCTCGAGGACACCGTTCCGCCTGTCCCTCGGCGGCGGGGGGACCGACCTCCCGGCTTACTACACCAGGTTCGGGGGATTCTTCGTGTCCGGGGCGGTGAACAGGTACATGCACATAATCGTAAACGACAGATTTGAGCCCGGCATCAGGGTGAGCTACTCTCAGACGGAAATAGTACAATCCGCAGATGCAATACGCCATCCCATCGTCCGGGAGACCCTCAGGTACCTGGACTTCAAAGACAGGATCGAGATAGTTTCGCTGGCCGACGTCCCAGCCGCCACCGGTTTGGGTTCGTCAGGGAGCTTTTCTGTAGGGCTGCTCAACGCGCTTTACGCCCACAAGAAGGTGACCAGGACGCCCAAGGAAGTGGCCGAGGAGGCGTGCCACATCGCCATGGCCCGCCTCCACGAACCTTCTGGGAAGCAGGACGAGTATGCTGCCAGCCTAGGTGGCATCCGTTCCTACGAGGTCGACAGGGAAGGGAAGGTCACCCCAAGAGAGCTGGACATCTCCCCCGAGACCCTGGACGAGCTTGAGCACGGGATAATGATGTTCTACACCGGCATAAAGAGGGACGCAAACGACATCCTGGGGGGTCAGCGGGACAAGCTGTCCTCCGACAAGGACGGCGCGGTCGAGAAGATGCATGCCATAAAGTCGATCGGGTACGAGAGCACGAAAGCCCTCGAGTCAGGAGACCTCAAACGCTTCGGAGAGCTCCTCGACGAGCACTGGAGGGTGAAGAGAGGCGTCACCGACGCCATGACCACGGAAGGCATCGACCGCTGGTACGCCCTCGCGAGGAAGGGGGGTGCCATTGGGGGGAAGGTCGTCGGTGCAGGCGGTGGAGGGTTCCTTATGCTCTACTGCGAGGAAGGGAGGCAAGCTGTCAGAGCGGCCCTGGCAAAGGAGGGGCTTGTTGAGATGAAGTTCAGGTTCGACTTTGAGGGAAGCAAGGTAATCTACAACATCTGACGACAGAGGGCGTGCGCTTATGCAGGCTGTGATACTCGCTGGTGGCCTGGGGACAAGGCTACTGCCCCTGACCGAGACGATTCCGAAGGCCCTGATTCCAGTGGCGGGGAGACCGTTCGTGGATTACCAGCTGGACCTGTTGACGAAGAGCAAAATTGACGACTTCGTCTTCTGCGTGGGTTACCTGGGCGAGAAGATTCAGAGGCACCTCGGGGACGGGAGAGCCTATGGGTGCAGCATACGTTACAGCTTCGACGGCCCCAGTCTCCTGGGCCCTGCTGGGGCTCTGAAGCGCGCAGAAGGTCTCCTTCGGAATCAGTTCTTCGTCACCTACGGGGACGCCTACCTGCGAGCGCCATACGGCGACGTGATGGAGGCCCTTCGTTCTTCAGGGAAGCTCGCCGTTATGTCTGTCTACAGGAACGAGAATAGGTATGGAAAAAGCGACATCATTGTCGAGGGGGGCGCGGTCGTCCGGTACGACAAGAAGGACAGAGTCCAAGGGATGGATTGGATTAACTATGGAGTAACCGCCCTTAGGAAGGAGGCGCTGCATCTCATACCGAAAGGGGAGTTCTGCGACGAGGAGGCCTTCTACGGGTCATTGATTAAGCGCAAGGAGCTTCGTGCGTTCGAGGTAAGAGAGCGCTTCTACGAAATCGGGACGACCGAGTCTCTGTCCGAATTTGAAGCTTACATTGAGAGGCAGACGAAGGGCCGTGTGCCTACCTAGCCTCGCCGATGTGCCTAGGCCATGCTGCGAATGATTTCTGCGCACCTCTCGACTCCCCTGTATCTCTTGGAGACTGCGCAGACTTCTTCCAAGCTCTTGATGTAGGACCTGTCTGTGGCGCACTGCTCGATTGATTTCACGAGGTTCTGGGGTGTCAATTGGTCCGTTCTTATGCTAACTCCCAGGCCGAGTTTCTCGAATTTTGTCCCGTTGCTTATCTGCTCGGGGTGGTTATGTATGGGAACAAGTACGGCCGGCTTGACGTGGTCAATGCACTGGCCGATGGTGCTGTGCCCCGCCCTCGCCACGATTACGTTGGAGAGTTCGAAGAGTTCATCCTTGATGGGGCACCAGTCGAATAACCATCCGCCGTTGGAGAGCCTTCGGGGCTCAGGGGACCCCCCCGAATAGCCCATAGAGATCACGATATTGTAGTTCCGTGCCATCAGGTCAGCGGACTTCAGGAACGCCTCCGCAAATTTACCCTTTGTAGCATCTGGGCCGCTTATCTGGCAGAAGGCAAGGGGCCTGTCGTCCAGTCCCAGGCTCTCTTTTGCCCTCATCACCTTGGCGGGGGACACCTCCACAATGGGAGCCGTGAATCCGACGAATTCGACTATATCGGAGACCTCCGAACCGGCCAGGTTCTCCTCGCCTATGGTGTACGGGGGAGGGAGGTCTGTCATAAGTACCCTCTCGCTGAGCGACCACATCAGACCAAGGGCGTCCCCGGCGACGTGTTCGTAGAACCTACCCGTCCTTCCTCTGAACCTTGGGGGGAACAGAATCTTGAACTGGTTGAGCATTGTAACAATGGGATATCCCATGGACCTGGCCGCGAGGAGGGCGGACAGCCGAGAGTCGGAGACAACAAGCGTCGGGGCGAATTCTCTGATTGCCTTTCTCTCGAACGCCAGCTGTTTGAGGAAATTGTTGAGCATGAAGGGAAAGCCAGGAAGGACCCGGTCTGACGAGAAGCCCCCTCCGCTTGCCCACTCGACGTCAAGCGGGGGACAGTTCTCAGAAATAGCTTCCAGGCCCTTGACCCTGAGGAAGCTGAAGCCCTGTCCCGACGACGAATATCGCAACTGGAACTCGTCCGAAGGGAGCAGCTTGGCGATCTCAAGAATCCGTGTTACGTGCCCCAGCCCGGAGCCGAAAACGGCGAAGTAGACCTTCCGTAAAGCCAATCTCCCCCACTCCCACTCGTGAAGTGGCCGAAGGCAGTTTCGGGTATACTATTAGTGTCTTGGTCGCAGGCACTGCCCCCCGCACTTGGAGGGCGCACGCACTTTCCACCCCTCTGTGAAGCCGGATTGACTTTCGAAACACACATAACTGAGTCTGCTTCTAGGGTAGTCCAGCGGAGGAGTTAGATTCATGGTATTAGAAATCTGGCTTCTTCTTGAAATCGTTACGTTGGGTATTGGAATCCCTGTCCTAGCCCTCGAGTACTATTGGGTGTTCCTCCTGGCGAGCTCGATGAAATATCCGAGGAACCTGGGGAAGAGTGACGTCAAGCTTAGCCGTTACCCCGTCGTGTCTGTACTCATAGCAACCTTCAACGAGAAGTTCGTGATTGAGAGATCTCTGGAGGCCGTAAAGAACTTGGACTATCCCAAGGACAAGATCCAGGTGGTCGTCGCCGACGATTCCAACGATCAGACCACCTCCATAATCGACGCTAAAGTGGAAGACCTCAACAAATCAGGGATACGGACACTCGTGTCGAGGAGGCCATCGAGGGATTTCTTCAAGTGCGGCGCCCTCAACAAAGCGCTACAACTTGTGGACGGGGAATACGTGCTTCTTCTGGATGCAGATTCTCTGGTATCACCCGACGTTCTCACCAGGGGTATCGACACCATTGAGACCCATCCGAGGGCGTCCTTTGTGTCCTACCGCTATGGGCACTACAACAGGGACTACAACATGGTTACCAAGCTCTTCGCCCTGACCCAGGACATCGGGGACACCATCTCGAAAATGGGGTCCTACCAGGTCGACGCTCCCTTCTCCGCCCAGGGAGGACAGACGCTCGTCAGGACCCAGGATCTCAGGGACGTGGGAGGGTGGACGAACCAGAGGATAGCGGACGACACAGACATCTCGATCAAAATGTACCTCGCGGGGAAGAGGGGAATCTATCTCAGCAACGTGAAGGTAATGAGCGAAGATCCGTCGACCCTTGAGGCTTGGAAGAAGCAGGTCGGCAGGACATCCCAGGGGTGGTGGAGGTGTATCGCGCATTACTGGACGGCCATCATCACGGCGAAGGGGGTATCGGTGAGAAAGAAAGCTGGTTTGATGCTGATGCTCATGTCCCCGTTCTCGAGCCTCAGTTGGATTGTGGTTACCTTCCTGTCCACCATTGCCGTTGTCTTCAACCTCATTCCCCCCGCTACTTCGATATTCAACAATCCTGCCTACGTCGGAATAGTTGCGGTGCCTTTTGCTGTCTCGTTGGCTTCGGGTGCCTGGGCCCTTAAAGTCCAGGGCCTAATGACCTGGAGGAACGTGATCCTGATCCCAATGCTTGGTTACGCCACGGGAGGGATGCTTGTCCTCGGTTCCATAGGCTTCTTCTATGGCGTTTTCGACCGCATGGGCTTCTTCCTGTACAGGACGCCAAAGTCGGGCTCTGCCAAGGAGATGACCAAGACGAGCTATTTCCAGCACCTTAGGAATGACCGGAACTCGATAGTCGAGATGATCCTTGGTGTCTCGGGCATAATCTTTGCATGGTTCGTCTTCATACACGGCGTCTGGTTCCTCGCCCTTTCGATGTTCGGCTTCGGCTTATTCACGCTGAAGTCGATGAACCTGACCAGGGCAATCACCATCAGATTACGCAGGCCAGGCGTGCCGACGGCCGTTATCCGGCGGGCGGGTCCCGAGGTGGCTCAAGCGGACTCCGGCACGTCAATGGGGCTTATCCAGGCGCTGAGAGCCTATTCTTCTCCGGTAAAGGTCACTACACGCTGAACCTACGAGCTGTAGACGCGTCAACTCAGGGGTGGAGAGCGTGGGACTGGTCAGTCGTTGTTCCACTATCCGACCCTTTCAAAGTCATGACAGCCCTCATCGTCCTTTCGAGGAAGGTGTACAGGGCGACTATTATGACGACCAGGACCCCCCAGTATGCCAACCCAACTATCGAAAGGACCGCGAGGATAAGGAGCCGCTCGCTCCTTTCTCCGATTCCCACTCCCGAAAGAGCCACCCCCAGCGCGTCCCCCTTAGCCCGCGTGTAACTGACCAGTAGGCTGAAGGATAAGGCCAGGAGCACAAGTATTGCAGGGGAGTAACCTCCGAGCAGCATCCCCGCGAAGACGGCCACCTCAGCAACCCTGTCAAGGGTGGAGTCAAGGAAAGCCCCCTGTCTTGAGGTTCTCCCTGTCACACGGGCGACCGCGCCGTCCACTATGTCGAACCAGCCCGCCACCAGCACGAGTACCCCTCCGATGACCTCGCCCCTGAAACCCGAAGTTGAGTATGCAGCCCCCGCTAGGATGGATATCAGAAGCCCGACCACGGTCCAAGCAGTGGGCGAAGACTCGAGACGGGCGAACCATTTCCCGACGGACTGGAGGTTGGACTCCAGCCGTGCCCTGAGCCTGTCGAGCACGCGCACCCTCGTCCGGCCGTTTTTATATACAGTCACGAGAGGAGCGCGCGGTATCCTTGGGGAAGGTCGACAAGGGGATAGGGTGCAGCGTGACCGGATGTGCGAACCAGGCGGAGAGGTCTATTAGCAGGGATGAAACTGGAGGGAGTGGGCTCAGCCTAGGTGGGGAAGGGCGCCGAGTCTACCTCTGCAGAGACCACTACAAGGTTTGGAAGAAGGCGACCAAGAAGTCAAGGAGCTTGGAACGGTCCAGGTGGTAGGGGTATCCTAGCATGAAGATTCTTCAGATGCACGTCGATTTTATTGAGTTCACCCCCGTAAAGAAGGAGATCGAGTCAGCGGAGAACATCGAACCCCGCAAAGTACGAGAGGAGGATATTGTTGTCCTCTTTACGGCATTCGAGCAGGGTGACGACGGCGAACTCGTGAAGAAGGCCGTGGCCGAGTCTCGGGACTTCCTCGAGAAGCTCGGGACCAAGAGGGTCCTCCTCTATCCATTTGCACACCTCAGCCAGTCACTTGCATCCCCTTCGGACGCCCTCTCACTTCTCATCGAGATGGAGAAGGAGACAAAGGACGCCGGCCTGGAGGTCAGTAGAGCCCCCTTCGGGTGGACCAAAGCTTTGCAGATCAAGGTAAAGGGGCATCCCCTCGCGGAAATGTCGAGAAGCTATTCGCACGGCCCTCCTACTCCTCAGGCACTCCCTCCGAAGCGTAGACGGGAGCTCACAACGGAGTCCGCCATGGCCAGGCTGAAGAGGAGCGACTTCGTCAACCTCCCCGACACAGATCACAGGGTGATAGGGGAAAAGCTCGACCTCTTCAGCTTCCAGGAAGTTTCCCCTGGGATGGTGTACTGGCACGACAAGGGTCTAACTGTTAGGAACGTACTGATAGATTTCCTCCGATCGGAGCTGAAGGCGCAGGGTTACCAGGAGGTGAGTACCCCAACTC
Source organism: Nitrososphaerales archaeon (assembly GCA_035622475.1). Classification (GTDB taxonomy): domain Archaea; phylum Thermoproteota; class Nitrososphaeria; order Nitrososphaerales; family Gagatemarchaeaceae; genus UBA183. Next base: position 37,476 of record DASPVF010000017.1, on the reverse strand, counting down.
TGGCAAACACAGCCCTCTGGATGGTAAGCGGCCACTCCGAACACTACAAGGACAACATGTTTCTTACAATGCTTGGGGATGAAGAGATGGGGCTGAAGCCGATGAACTGCCCGTCGACATTCCTGATTTACAGGTCTAGAAAATGGAGTTTCCGCGAGCTCCCGGTAAGGTACGCGACCTTCGACCCCCTGTACAGGAACGAGCTCAGCGGGGTGGCGAGCGGGCTTTTCAGGGTGAAGTCACTGATGCAGGACGATGCCCACATCATAGCGACAGAGGAACAGTCAGAGGCAGAGCTCTCAAAGATGCTCGACCTCATGGAGAAAGTGTACGGGGTCTTCGGGCTCGAGTTCAAGGTGAAAATCTCGACGCGCCCGGACGACTACATGGGGAGCGACGAGGAGTGGAAGAGGGCGACGGACATTCTGATTCAGGTCGTGAAATCGAGGGGGTGGAAGTACGAAATCAAGGAAAAGGAGGGGAACTTCTACTCACCGAAGATAGACGTCGATATCCGTGACTCCCTTGGGAGGGAGTGGCAGTGCGGAACGTTTCAACTCGACCTTCAGATGCCCAAGCGATTCAAGCTGGCGTACACAGGTTCCGATGGCAGGGAACATACCCCTGTTGTTCTCCATAGGACCATACTAGGCTCGCTGGAACGTTTCATGGGAGTCATGCTCGAGCACTACAAAGGTGCGCTCCCGGTGTGGTTGTCCCCGGTCCAGGCCAAGGTGATACCGCTCTCTGATGAGCACATGGAATATGCCAAGGAGGTCCTTTCCGCGATTACGAAAGGTGGGGTGAGGGCAGAGGGGGACTATGCCGCCGGCACCATGGGCTCGAAGATACGTGACGCCCAGCTCCAGAAGATACCGTACATGCTCGTTGTCGGCAAGAAGGAGGAGGACTCAGGAACCGTGGCAGTCAGGAGCAGGTCAGGGGACCAGAAGTTCGGAGTGAAGGTCGATGACTTCGTCGCCCAGGTTAGGGCTGAGGTCGCTGCCCATAGGTAGGCCGACTACGCATAGACGGGGATCTGCTGAGTCACGCAGTGGAGGGTGCCCAGCCCATAGACCAAAGCCCTGCAGTCTATTCCTATGACCTCCCTCTTGGGGAATGCTTCCTGCAGGCGCTCGACGGCGAGCCTGTCGCTTTCCCCCCCGAATGTGGGAACTACTACGACGTCGTTCCCGACGTAGAAGTTGAGGTGGCTCGCGGGCAGCCTCCCGTCTGAAGCGACGATCCTCCGTGGCATCGGAATTTCAACGACTTCCAAGGGCCTGCCGTCCTGGTCTTGCGATTCTTCCAACCTTCTCAGGTTTTCTTTCAGGGCACCGTGATTGCTGTCACTACGCTCGGGTTCCGCTGCGGCTACCACGTTTCGACCATCGACGAAGCGGGCGACGTCGTCAACGTGGCCATCCGTGTCGTCTCCCTCAATCCCTCCCCCCAGCCAGACGATCTTCGTGACCCCAAGGGTAGCTCCCAGGACCTCTTCGAGCTTCCTCCGCCCCATTCCCGGGTTCCTGTTGGGGTTTAGCAGACACTGTTCAGTCGTCAGCAGGCTCCCGGCACCGTTCACGTCTATCGAACCCCCCTCAAGCACTATCCCCGGCCTGATGACGGTCAGGCCCGAACTGACAGCGATCTCCTCTCCGGCGTCGTTGTCAGGCTTCAGGTCCTCGTACTTGTTCCCCCAGGCGTTGAAGATCCACTTGACTGCCGCGCCTTTCCTGCCTCCCACGTAGGTCGGCCCATAGTCTCTTACCCAGACGTCAACGGTCTTGATTTGGCGGAACGATACATTTGCGTCTCCTACAAGTGTCCTCACCCTCGACTCTGCCCTTGAGTCATTCACAAGTATGCGTACCTCCTCTCCCTTGCCGAGTGCCTTCACCAGCTTCGCGTATGTCCGCTCCACGGCAGGGAGTATCCCAGAGGGGAAGGTGTCCGGGTCTTTCGGCCACGAGATCCATGTCCCCTCGTGAGGTTCCCACTCGGCCGGCATCCTGAACCCCGTAACTCTGCTCCGAGCCACCCTACGCTCTACCTTGTGATCCTGGAGTAGGAGCCTGGCTTTCTGTTCTTCATGAATCCCCACCCCTCCTCTATGGTCTTTCCCAGACCAAGGTCGCAGTCCACAACGAAAACACCCGGGGCGTCCGCCGCCCTGAAGAGGACTCTGCCAAACTGGTCGCAGACGAATGAGCCTCCCCAGAACGTTGTGTCCCCTTCGGTTCCCACCCTGTTTACTGCGCAGACGACGACCGAATTCGATATGGCGTGCCCCACCTGGACTCCTTCCCAGGCCTTCTGCCAGTCCCCCTCGACCTGGTCGATCCCCTTCACCCATCCGATGGCTGTGGGATAGAAGAGCAACTCCGCCCCCATCAGTCTCTCGACCCGGGCGGCCTCTGGATACCACTGATCGAAGCACACCAGAGTCCCGGCTTTCCCCCACGAAGTCTTGGCCACGGTATACCTGTCCCCCGGTTCGAAGTAGTCCTGCTCAAAATAGTGCTCGTCCTGAGGGATGTGTATTTTCCTGTACTTCGAGATCGTCCTCCCGTTTTCATCAAATACCATGCAAGTGTTGTACTTGCGTCCGCCTGCCTTCTCGAAGATCGACCCACCCACCAGTGTCACCCTGTTGTTCTGTGCCGCTTTCGAAAGAGCCTGACTAGTGGGGCCGGGAATCGGCTCTGGGCGCTCGGGCGAATTCCTCGCCGTGGGGAAATAACGCGAAGCGAAAAGCTCAGGGAGACAAACGATCTGCGCCCCCCTTCTGGCAGCCTCGCCAACTCGTGAGATGGCCCTACCAACGTTATCCTGACGGTCGTCGGACATGGACATCTGGACGATTCCCAGCTTCACGATTCTGGCGCGCAACATTCATGCCCTTGTGGCGGGGGTTTTCAAACTCATCTCACAAGATCCCACTCGCCGCAAACGTTTTTCCCGACCTCCTTCAGTCCGCAGGGCCGATGCCCTGGCTCCAGGTGTTGCTCCTACAGATAACCAGCACCAATTCGACCACGACCACCACGGGGGTCGCCGGGGGCACATCCTTGGTCACAACCCTCACTGAACTCGCTGTTTCCCTTGCCGTCATCGCGGTCTTAGGGTCGCTATTTACCAGGTTCATAACTCGCATCGCACGAAGGGCCGGCGCATCCAAACAGACCGAATCTTCAGTCAGGGACCTGATGGGGGTGATAGCGCTGCTGGTTGCGCTCGGGGTCATCTCGACGGTGTCGGGGCTGTCTTCCTATTTTACCGCCCTGACTATTTCAGGTGTTGCCGGGCTGGCCGCCTCCCTGGCGCTGCAAACTACGCTATCGAACATCATATCCGGCATCCTGATGCTCCGCGACGGAACCGTACACGTCGGAGACGACATACAGTATGGCGGTCCAGGCGGCCTGAGAGGAGAGGTGGTACGGCTCTCCCTGAGAACCACCTGGATAAAGACGTCAGATGGGCACATAGCCGTAATAGGGAACAGCAACCTGTCTTCGGGCCCAATCCTGAATTTTTCGGCCACGGCAAGGCTCGAGAAGAAGCTTGGCGGTTGAGTTGGTCCGAGCCATTAGATTCTGCTCAAAATGATGGGGCGTGCTGAAGGGAACAGAGAGAGAACAGTGCCACGGTGGGGAGTCTGCTCCCCTAATCAATGGCCTCGCCCGACAAATTTAGATGCTCTCCCGTTGAGATCATTCTAGACTGGACGCGAAAAGAGAAGGTAGTGGGCAGTCCCTAGCCCACTATTGTTTGGATTTCCTTTACTATCTGACCTTCCACGTGTCGAGTCCAGAGCACTTCCGGAACGTCCACCGCAAGGAACAGGACAGACAGCAGAAGTACCTCTACCGCCGCGACGGCAAGGTTCTGGACCCACTTGCCTATTCCGATGTGGACGGTGAAATCGTTGGGCTGCCCACTCACTACTATGGTGAAACACCTGTCGGCTGTGATTATGTCGCGAAGAATGCCGGCCTTCTGGGCCTGAATGATATTGCCAAGTGGAGCCGTCTTCGACTGGGTCTTGTAGCCCTCCGACTGGAGTTGCTGTTCGATCTGTTGGGCGACCTGGGACGGGTCTTTTCCTTTGTTTTGGAAATGCAGTATCTTTTCGGAAACCATTTCTCGGTTTGTGTGCGGGTGTCGGCCCATAAAAACGTGGCGAGGCGTCCTGGGAGTCCCCGGCGGTGGATTGCGACGCCGGCAGTCGAATTAGATATCTGGGTGCTAGAGAACTGTTAGGGTGGGAAAGATAACGGAAAGTCGTGGCAGACCCTCATCGGTCAGAGGCAATAGTGGAGTTTCTAGTCTAGAAGCTCGGGCAATGGAGCAGTGGTTGGGAACCTGATGAACAGCTTATAGGTTTCCCTTGTTCCGGACAAGGCATGAAAGGTCCCCTCTCAAATGAACAGATCTCGTCGATTTTTGCATTCCACCCCAGTGTACATTTTGTCACCGTAGTGAGCGAAGATGGTACGCTCTTGGACTCCGCCAAGCGTGCTGGATTGAACCCCCTGGAACCACCAGAAGAAACTCGAAAGAGTGTCGAGAGGTGGGCCGCCGCGAGGGAGTATTTGGCTGGTTCTGACAAGTTTCTTGGAGGAATGAAAACAATCATTGTCAGGCGAGAAAAGATCGTCGACCTTCTCTTTCCGTTGACTGGCTTCATGATCATAGTTAGCGTACATCCCGCATTCCCGCTCGACAAGACCTCCCGGCTTGAAAGCCTTCTGAACAATCTGTACGTTGGCGGGGACGAGTGGCGTCGGGCATGAAATTGCGATTGCGTAGTTTCTGCTCATCTGATCGAGTTCCGTAGATCCCCTGGCGAGATTTCGGTGGGATTCCATGCAGGTCTCGTCGCGAATTGATTAGCCCGACCAGAAAAGGTCGAGGGTCGTTGCACCCATGATTTCGTCGAAGCTAAAGTCGAGGGCGTCTAGCAGTTGGTCGAACATCGAATGGGCGTACTCGATGTACTTGTCAGCATCTATCTCTTCCGGCTTTGCGAGTTCGGCGGGCTTCACGTATGGGGGGTTCTTCGTCTTGACGTAGGCGATTATCTCACCCGCCTTGGTCTCCTTCCCCTTTTCTTCAAGCTGCATGGCCGCCCGAACGTGCTGGGGAGTTGTCCCGTTGTATTTGTCTGTGGGTTTCCCCATCATCACTGTGAACGCGAGTTCCTGGACAGCGACTTTCTTCGTCTTGATGTCCGTTATCATTCTGGTCAGGAGGTTCTTTGTGTCCACCCTTGCCCGCTCGAAGTCTTGTGGCGTCTTGACTGAACTTAGGATTCCAAGCGTCGCGTAGAACGTTTTCTTCAGATATTCGGGGGTCTGACTTTTTCGACCCGTCAACCCCTTTATGTCGACGGTCCCGTCAGGGAAGACGCCAAAGTAATTCTTCTTTCTATTGCTGAAAGCGACATATCGGTATACTTTATCGAGGTCTAGCTCGATCCCCAGGTCTTTGTCGGCCCACCGGGTGACGGTTGTTACCTGCTCCTTTGAGGGGCTCCGTAGGAAGAGACTGTCTGTGTTCTTGAGTACTATGCTGCCACAACTATCAACGAAAGTGTGGTACTCCTCTACCGAGAGGTCATAGACGTACCCATCGTATCGTTCCTCGGTAACTTTTGGCCGATTCTCGCGCTTGTTGTAAGAACTGGTCGTAGATATTCTGTAGGTTCGTTTGGATGGCCTGAATTCAATCGTATGCTTGACTCTCAAGATGTTGAGCAGCGTTGACAGACCGGACACGAGTTGAATGGAGGCCGTTTCGTAGCGGAAGTTCTTCGCTGTGTATTCCTCGGAGTATCTATCCCCATACTTCTGCGAGCCGTCCCCCTTGACAAGTCTCTCGATGAAAAGCCTCTGGTAGCTCTCCGGCACCTGGAAGATAAAATCAGGGACCTTCTTACCCGCGCTTCCTTGCCCGGCAAAGGCCTTGAAGAAGGTCGCCGCTGTCCCATTCATCATTTGGAGCTTGTGAGTGTTATCTACATAGGTCACGTTCGACATTCCGCTTGATGTACGGTACGCGAGCTGCCTCTCCCCCTTTGTTGATCTTAAAATGCTCGCCTCAGCGCCGCTAAACAGGGTCAGGTACGCGTCCCTGAGCCGGTAAAGCCAGTCGACGTCTCCGTTCGCGATCGACGCTCCAAGTCGAGACCTCGTTGTATCGGGAGTGCTGGAGCTCCCCTCCGGGACGTAGGCCCCAAGCAGCTCTACGAGCGCTCTGAACTCAGGGGTACCAACCTTAACATAACGTTTGACCCTGACCCGGAATTTCCTATTCGTCCATCCAAACCAGACCCACTGGTTATCCGCGTGAACGCCCTTGACCCTGATACGCCCTTTGTATAGTGTCGGATAACTGAGGTGCTTCATTACCTGGTAAACGTCAATTAGTTCGATCTCGGCGGTCCTAGGCACTTCATACGCCCTGACCATATGCGCGTCCCCGAGCGAAAGGGGGCTCGCGAACCTTGAGCCCCGGTTGTCGGCGACCAGCAGCGAGTGGTCTTCCGTGACCTTGGTCTCGCCCCATTTTTCTCTGACGCGGAAAATTCTCTTTGAATTCTTGTGCCTGATAACAGCCTTGATTGGTTTGAAATCAACCCTTCCGGTCATTGGGTTGACACTGAGGGCTTTCCAGCCCGCCGCCTGAACCTCTTCCTTTCCATCCGGCCTTGCAATAGCCTCGGATACTGACTCGTAGAGCTTTTCAACCGGCATCACCCTAAGGTGTCCTTCGGGATCGAGCAGAGTGACACATCTGTCCCCTGTTACACTGTCTCCATAGAGGACATCTATCCCAAGATTTCTGCACTTCGCAATGGTCCTCGTGATCGCATCCCTCCCCAGCGCCGCCGTCGCCTCGGCGACGGGAAGACAGTAGAATGCAAACGACTCGAAGCCGAACGAGCCATAGGCACCGTTGAGGTAGACTTTGAGACTCTGCGATACCACGCTGTAGAGCTCCCTGTCCTGGCTCGACAGCGTGGGGTCCCTTGCGAGATGTTTGTAATGCCCGACCCTCAAGTCGCGGAGGGATCCGATGGCCAGACTCGTGATTCCTTTCCTCTTGGTGCATTCCCAGGAATCCGTGTCCGGTATTCTGTTCGAGCGGCACTCAGGGTGCGGACAGTTGACAGTCTCGTATGACAGGTTGTGGACTTTCATTAGCGAAGGATACAGACTGGCAAAGTCTAGGACGGAGACGTCGAAGAAAACGCCGGGGGTAGGATCTATCACCAATCCTCCCTTGTACTTCTTCCCCTTTATGATCGACTTGGACGAAGCGCCCCCCTTTTCGGCGAGCTCGTCCTGCCTTGGAATCAGCGCTCCAATCCTCCTGTGCTCGTAGAATAGCATGCTTCTTATCCAGTTGGAAATCCCAAGCCTCGAGACATCGTTCATCGGCATCTTTCCGATTCTCGAAATCATCAGCAGGAGTTTCATTACGAGAGAATCATGCATGCTGGTCAGCTCATAGGTCAGTTGGGAATCGTTCAGGCAGTACTCGGCCAGTTTGGAGAGGGGGAGGTCCCCAATCGCCCCATCGAAGGCTATCTTCGACTTGTTGAGCAGAGATTCGGATATACCCCCCAGCGTATGCTCAGAGTACCTGTTCCCGAAGGCATACACCTGTATCGACCTGCTCCGGAAGAATTGGTAGAGGTCGATGTGAATCCCATGCTTGACGGAGGCCGCCACCCTTTCAAGCTGAATCGGGTCCTCTTCCTCCCTAATTCCGAGCCTCTCTGCCCTGTGCTGAAGATAACGCAAGTCGAAATCATCGCCGTTGAAGGTCACGATAACGGGGTAGTCCATCATCTTTGAGAAAACCTCCCTGAGAAGGTCCACTTCCTTCTCGAACACCCGATGAATGAAAGGAACTTCTTCAAGTCCTGTTTCTTCCCTTCTGCCCTTCAGGAGATAGACGAGCTTCTGGTCCTCGTTGAAGAACGAGACTGCGATCACTTCTTGGTTCGGGTTCTCGGGGTCCGGGAGCCTCCCCGCCTCGTTGTCGACCTCGATATCCATCGCAATTCTCTTGAAATCGGCCAGGGGTTCCCCCAGCAGCTCCGCCCACTCCTTGATGTAGGGGGTAAACTCCGGGGGATTCCCCCTCAGTATCTCCTCCAGCGAGCTCGAAACCCTCTCGGGCATTGGGTGCCTAACTTGTACCACCTCCCCCTTGGAGACACGATAGTACGTCCCCATCCGCAGTCGCCGGTCGTATGCGAAGTTCTCGTAGTACTTGATGTCCGCTTCCCATGCCCTGATCGTGTCCCTTATGCTGTTATTCCCGCCCCCGATGGCAAGAGGATCTGTGGTGACGATCTTCCTCAGGGTCGCCTTGGTATCGTTAAGAAGGTCGAGCCTCTCCTCCTCGACTATGTCTATGACGTCCTTTCTTGCCTTGACCTGGCCCAGCTCGGCCAAAGGAAGGCGCGTGAGGCAATATGGTCGATGACCTGTGTTGTCCTCCCAGATCCAGAATCTCCCTCCCTTCTGATCGTAGAACTTGAGGAGCGCCCGCCTCCTGTCCCCGTCGTAGGAGGCTGATGCCAATAATGATTCGCCGACTTCGGTAGCAGGCTTTGTGAGATCGGCCAGCTTTTCAGCGAGTCTGGTACTCTGGACCGAAGATTGAGCCAAGTCAGGGTCGAGCCACGGCTGAGGCTTCGACAAATAAGCCTACCGAGCTCATGGGCGCGCCGAGTCGGACGATTTATAACGGCTTTCCCGCTCGGCACCTCAGATGCCGAAGTTTCTGGATACACTGGTCGCCAACGCCGCCTATGGTTTCATGGCAGTCGGTGTCATCTGGCTCGCCATCGCGGTACTTTCTGATTCGGCACTTCTGGGCTGGCCTGTGGTCGCCTGTATCGCGGGGGGCATCATGCTCAGGGAGTGGCCCTCCGGGAGGTTGACCTGGCCCTGGGCCGTTGCAACTGCGGCGATGGGTTTCCTCCTGTCGGCCTACCAGGTATACGCCTGGCTTTCTTTCCTAGGAGGGGCCTTCTCGACCCTGGCCGTGGTTTCAATCATAGGCTTCGCTCTGCTCGCATTCCTGCACGTGCTCCTGCTTTACACGGCGACTTCGAAACCCGCCATCGCCAAGGCAGCATCCGAGTAAGGCCCTCAGGACACTAAAAGCGTCAATGTCGGCCAAAGGAGCCCTCAAATAAACCCCCTCGGAGGCGGCCAATCAGATTCGGTTGTCATTCATTCCAATCAACAAACCCCTGCTGGGGGAGGAAGAGCAGGAAGCGGTCCGGCAGGTCCTCTTGACTGGTAGGTTGGTGGATGCCTCGTTGGAAGGGGGGAAGCAGGTACAGCGGTTCGAAGGAAAGGTCAGGAACTTGGTCGGGACCAGACACGTAATCGCCGTGAACTCGGGGACCGCCGCTCTCCACGCCACACTGATGGCGCTGGGGGTCAAGCCTGGTGACGAGGTAGTCGTACCATCCCTAACATTTGTCGCCACGGCCAATGTGGTGCTGGCCTGCGGGGCGAAACCAGTTTTCGCCGATATCAAGAAAGACTACAACTTGGACCCGGTCTCCTTCAGGAGGGCGCTCACTCCGAAAACGAGGGTTGTGATCCCTGTTCACGTCTACGGCTATCCGGCAGATATGGACGAGATTAGAGAAATCGCCTCGTCAAGGGGTGTCGCTGTGGTCGAGGACGCCGCCGAGTCACTGGGCGCAACATACAAGGGAATACAGACGGGTAAACTGTCTGACGCAGGGTGCTTTAGCATGTACGCCACAAAGGTCGTCACCTCAGGTGAGGGGGGCGCGGTTTCGACCGACGACAACGACCTAGCTGAGAAACTCAGACTCGTCAGGAATCACGGGATGGTCCACGGCTACGACACACGTGTCCTCGGTTTCAACTACAGACTCCCTGAAATCAGCGCTGCCATCGCTTCGGTGCAGATGGACAAACTCCCGGGTTTCCTCCGTGCGAGGGCTAGGAACGCTGGGTATCTCACCGAACGGGTAGGCTCAGCCCCGGGCGTCGAGTTCACCCAACGCGCAGAGGACAGGACGCATGTTTTCTATCTCTACACCCTCCACCTCAGTAGGAAGAGAGAGGAGGTGGTGAAGGCCCTCAACGCGTCCGGCATTGGGGCGGCTGTCTATTGGAAGATACCCGTCCACAGGACTCCCTTGTACACTAAGCTCGGCTATGGCAAGAAGCCCCTCAGGCGGACGGAAGATGCCGCGCGACACGTAATTTCGCTCCCCGTGCACCCAGGACTCACCCCTGAAGAACTGCAGAAGGTGGCAGACACCTTCCTTTCAGCCGTGCGCGAGTACCTGTAAAGCGTTGGCAGATGGAAACTGGGCAGCATGAAGACTCTCCTCTCTCTGATGTGTCACCCTGAAAGAAACCCGAAAATCGTTGTCCCCCCTGACCCAAGGTTCGAGCTTTTCATCAATCGCACCCCAAACTACGCCGAGGCCTACAGGGCCGCCATAACCAGGGCCGTTTCTGGGAGCATGGACCTTGTCACAGCTGACTCAGACGGCTATCATCCTCCCGCTGAAATCGTGAAGCTCGCGGTAGACGATTTCGGAGAGGGACCATCCCTGGTGCTCCCCTACCGGTTGAATCTAGGTCTACAGTCGAAGGCGTATTCACTGTTCTTCTCGGTCTTGGAAAGAAGACGAATCAAGGATGCGACGAGTGGCCTCTGTAGGTTATCCCTGGAGCTGATGAAGTCCCTTCCCCCCCTCAAGGCCGCAGACATGACGGTGCACATCGAGATTCTGAAGTACGCGCTGAAAACTGGGGCACGGCTCGTACAATACGGCTATGTTTCTGAAGCTAACGATGAAGCCGAGTCGAAGCGAACGAGGCACTATCAGTTGAGGCTACTGGAAGCCGCTTTCCGATGATTCGCGGTCGGGACCGAAATGATACCATCCCGCGGTTTTGCCCGGCACCCCGCGGAAAGATAGAAATACGTGTGGAAAGTCGCGTCTCCAGATTTGTCAGCAGAGATTCCTACCCCAGCTCCCGCGCTCAAGGAGCAGCCGGCGAAGGTTTTCGCAGGGGCGGTCTATGAGTGCGTAAGGTGCGGGACCAGGACCACCCAGGAGGAGCTGGCCAAGCTCCCCGAGGTCAAGTGCATTTGCGGATACAGGGTATTCAAGAAGGCCAGGCCGGCCGTCGTCAAGCAGATAAAGGCCGTTTGAACCCCAACTAAGCTGTCTTCGTCGATTGGCTAATTTCGGCCAATGATTTAATTACACGGTCAAATCGGCCAGCCTGACTTCTCATGCATCTCATGCAGAGCAAAGAACGAGCAGCCATTCTAGGCTACGGGGCGTACATCCCCTTCTATAGACTCCCTACGACAGAGATTGCGAGGGTCTGGAAGGGGGGCGGGTCCGGGCCTAACCTGGAGAAGGCGGTCGCTGCGGCAGACGAAGACACTGTGACAATGGCCATAGAAGCGGCGAGGCAGGCCATGAACATGGCGAGAGTGGATTCGCTTGGGGCTGTGTTCGTAGGGACTGAATCCAAACCGTATGCCGTGAAGCCCACCAGCACCATAGTCGCACAAGCGCTCGGCCAGCATAACACGCTGGCGGCTGACCTGGAGTTCGCCTGCAAAGCTGGCACCGAGGCGATGCAGGTCATCACGGGACTCGTCGGATCTGGTATGATCAATGCGGGACTGGCCATAGGTATGGACACAGCCCAGGGGAGGCCGGGGGACGACCTAGAGTACACTGCGGCGAGCGGAGGCGCGGCCTTTGTTATCGGGAAGAGATCGAAGGATGCCATAGCAGTTATCGACTGCAGCACATCTTACGTATCCGACACGGGAGACTTCTGGCGCAGAGCCCATGAGCGGTACCCGAGGCACCTATCGAGGTTTACGGGAGAGCCGGCATACTTCCACCACATCGAGAGCTCTGTCACCATCCTCTTCAAGGAGACGGGACACAAGCCGTCAGACTTCAGGTATGCGGTCTTTCACCAGCCGAACCCTCGCTTCCCTGTAGAAGTTGCGACTCGTCTCGGTTTCACCATGGAGCAAATAAAGACGGGGCTCCTCAACCCCATGATCGGGAACACCTATGCCGGGAGCTCCCCCATCGGACTCGCGGCGGTACTTGACGAAGCGAAGCCCGGTGACAAGATCCTCCTGGCGAGCTTTGGGTCAGGCGCGGGGTCCGATGCGTTCTGTATCGACGTACTCGGGGGGATAGCCAGAACCAGAGGCATGAATCCCACGGTGAAGTCGATGCTGGAGAGGAACACAAAGATCGACTACTCCACATATTCGAAGTTCAGGGACAAGCTGGAGAAGTAGGCGGTCGCGTGCCCAGGTCAAAGGTCTACGTCAACTCGGTCGGAATGACCACCATCGCAGACCACTGGGAGTCTTCTATTCTGGACCTTGCGGTCGAAGCTTCCAGGAGCGCGCTCAAAGGATTCGGAAAGAAAAGCCCCGACCAGATCATAGTTGGTAACATGTTCAGCGCCGTGGGGGCGCATCAGGAGCACCTCGGAGCGATGCTCGCCGATGGCCTCGGGCTCAGTGGGGTCCCGGCCTTCAAGGTAGAGTCGGCCTGCTCCTCCGGTGGCTCAGCGTTCAACGTCGGTTACAATCTCGTAAGGTCTGGCGCCATCGATTCGGCCCTGGTGGTAGGGGTGGAGAAGATGAGGGACCTTGAACCGGAGGACGTGTCCCAGGCGCTCGCCATGGCGGAGTCAGCGGAGTACACCCAGTTCGTAGGTGCTACCTTTGCCGCTCTTAACGGTCTTCTGGCGAGGTACTACATGGAACAGATGGACGTATCGAGGGACGAACTAAGCTCGATCCCTGTCATCGACCATGCAAACGCCGTTACGGCCGCCCACGCTCAGTTCAGGAAGGCAATAACGCCTGAAGTCGTCAGCAGATCGGCCATGATCTCCGATCCACTGAGACTCTTCGACTGCGCGCCGGTGGGAGACGGGGCCGCAGCCATTCTCCTTGTGAACGACAGGGGAGCGTCAGGGAACAAGGGGAAGATGGCCGAAGTCCTTGGGGGAAAGATTGCGACCAACGACTTCAGCCTCTACGAGAGGGAGGACATGCTCGACTTCAAGTCCACCCGGTTGGCCTTCAGGGGCGCGTTGGCGGAAGCGGGGCTTGCGCCTGCAAGAATCGGTCTTGCGGAGTTGCACGACGCCTTCTCTGTCGTCGGGGCCCTGTCGTTGGAGGCCATGGGATACTCGAAGCGGGGGCATGCCCCGAAGGACGCGAAGGCAGGAAAGTACGACAGGGGGTCTGAGCTCCCCATCAATACTTTCGGGGGACTAAAGGCCCGGGGGCACCCCGTCGGCGCGACCGGAGTCTACCAGATAGCCGAGGTCTACCTCCAGCTTACGGATCAGGCGGGGAAGAACCAGGTGGAAGGTGCGGACTATGGGTTAACCCAGAACATCGGGGGCGTGGATACTACCGCCGCGGTGCACGTCTTCGGGAGGGCGTCCTGAATGTCGATCCAGTATTGGCGCATAAGGGACAGGTACTACCGCCTCATAGGGAGCAGGTGTTCGGACTGCGGGGACGAATTCTTCCCCCCGGTCTACAGGTGCAAAGGGTGCGGTTCTGAGCACATCGAGGACAAAGAGATGCCAAAGACGGGGAAGATCATGACCTACACTGTGCTGCACGAGCCCCTGCCCGGGTTCGAGGCGCAGGCCCCCCTATACCTTGCAGTCGTAAGGCTCGATAACGGCGCGCGGATACTCACCCAGATAGTCGACTCCCCCGAGGATTCGGTGAAAACCGGGTCGAAGGTGCGGGCGACCATCAGAAGGGCGATGGTCGACGGCGACTCCGGCCAGATCATCTACGGCTACAAATTTATTGTAACCAGCTAACGGTCTGTTCCCATGCAGTAGGGTTGGTCAGAGAAATGCAGATTCAAACACACATGGAACTGGTCGGATATGTCCTGGCTGCACAATCAGCCCATGTGCCAGTCATTAATCCAGGCAATCAAAGTGCCCTTCTCTAAACCGGCGCAACAATCCTAACCGGATATATTGCCCCTTGCTATTCTCGCCTTTTCCTGGGTTGGGCTGGGGTCGCTACCCCTTGGCGGGTATCCCCTTCCGGTAATCCTCTTCCAGCGCAGCCACTAAAATATCCCAGTACTTGTTTGCGTTGCTGACCCACTGACTCCGGGTGGGATGTTTTCGCGTCATCCACCGTTCCGTGATAGATAGGGTCACTCGCGTTCGTCCAGAACCGAGGCGTGCAAGCTTGTAATCCACCGCGTCAAGGTCCGTCACGCCTATCTGATCCTTGTGCCAGGCGTCAGGTGGATTCAATCGGACGAGTTCCACGGCTACCCTGGGGCTCTCGATAGGAGTGACCCTCTCAATGATTCGGACCACGCGATCCGACCCGACATGAATCACCTTGTGACGCGTCTTCGAGAATCTCCCGTCGTCATTCCGAAAGTCGGTGCACCATTCGTACACGTATTTGATCGGCGCCTTGATGGTTTTCGTGACCTCGGCATGATGCGAAGCAAAAACTCGTCGGCTGGATTCCGGCATGTGACCCATTAGAGTGACTGATTCCTCGCTTTCAAGGTTTTCCTCGTCGGTGCTTTTACAGTTTAATGCGGGGGGCATTAGACTGTCTCAATTGAGCCAGTAACCGGGTTCAAGTTCATTGTAACCTAGGCTACACGTAAGACCTCGAAGGGGGCCCAGGGGAAGAGACGTTCCACCTTGTCCGTTTCTACGAGGCGACCCCCTATGGCGTTCGCACGGCTGGACCGGGTATAGGGCACGCAGCCCGGACTGCCTTTCTCGCGTTAATGGCAATCAGAGGTGGGCTGACGGCGAGCAGGGGGATGCTGACCACTACGAAAAGCATCTGGTACGGCGCAAGGGCCACAGCGAGTGAGGTTGCACCGAGGCCCCCGAACGCGCTCGCGAGAAAAAGTCCAGCGCAGGTTGGGCAACCGGTGAAGAGCCCGGTCAGGATTCCGAGGGTGCCGACCCACCCAACGTTAGACCTCACGTCTTTGTTCCTCACCGCGTGAACCGCAATGGTCACATTGAAGCCGACAAGTATGGGGACAACCACCGCGAAGAGAACGTCGAGTGGGAGAATCTGCAGGGCGAGGTGAGCCTGGGGCGCCAGATAAAAGATCAGAGCAGGTACGGTCCCCACCGAGCCGCAGCAGGCGGCCACACCCCAGGTTAGGGGAGACAACCCGACCCAGGCCCCTGAGTTGAACCCTGGCTGAAAGACGACGATGCTCGAAACGAACAGGTAGACAATGGCGTACGCGACGGCTGCGGCGACCCCTATCCGGAGGTCCCTCTGGGAGGAAAGCGCATCCGCAAGCATGAACCTGATCGAGTCAGGGGTGCCAATGGCCTTCCAGGCCCTCAGCCCCCGATATGTCAGGAACGCCCCAGTGACCACGACGCAGATGGCGAGGACCTCGGCCGCGTAGTACTTCTGCACAAGTGTAATGACCGACACCTGGTCGTAGATACCGTAGAGGTTCTGGCCAAAATACCATGCCGCTGACTCGAATGCCACCCACGCGCAACCAATGGCGAACAGGAGCGCGCCAACGGCAAGGGAGGGATTGGTGAGAAATCGGCTCTGCACTTCGGTCTGATGAGGCCTGGACCCACCTTAAATCGATTCTGCAGAGGCGGGTCACGAGCCGTCTTCGCTGATCTGCCTCCTCTGGACTGGCATCAAGCTGCCGAGCCGACCCAGCAGCTCGAACGCTTGGCGTCCAGTTTGAGCCCGCGGAGAACCCTCCTCCTTGACCCAGAGAGGAAATTTCAGGCATAGCATATATCCTAACCTTGACAGCCTTGACGAGGATGTCGTCAGAGGAACTCGTGCGGATTGCACAGCAACGCGGCTTCTTCTTCAAGACCGCGCCCAGTTACCCGAATGCACCGGCCGGTTTTCTCGACTACGGGCCCCTTGGCGTTGCCCTGAAGGCCAGGATCGTCGAGCTCTGGCGGAGGATGATTGTTAAGCGGGATGCAATGCTGGAGATAGATGGGGCCCAGATACTCCCCAGGGCAGTCTTCCAAGCCTCCGGCCACCTCTCCAGCTTCACAGATCCCTTCGTAAGATGTTCGAAGTGCGGATCTGTCTACCGGCCTGACAAGCTTCTCGAGGAGAAGACAGGGAAGGCCGTCCCCGAGAAGCTGAGCGACGCCGAATATGACTCGTTGATGGCAAAGGCGGGGGTGAAGTGCTCCAAGTGCGGCTCGAGCCTCTCGGGGACCACGCGGTTCAACATGATGTTCAGAGTGGGGATTGGACCGAACGGGGAGGAGGCATACCTCCGTCCCGAGACGTGCCAGAGCATCTTCGTCGACTTTCCGCTTCTCTTCAAGACCCAGAGGGTGAAACTACCAATAGGAATGGCCCAGGTGGGGAGGAGCTTCAGGAACGAGATAGCCCCACGCCAAGGGTTGCTGAGGCTTAGAGAACTCAACCAGGCGGAAGTGGAAGTGTTCTTCAGCCCGAAGAAAACGGACTCTCCAGCGTTTGAGTGGGCGAAGGGGGATGTCCTCTCCTTCAGGATGCCTGACGGCAGGGACGTCCAGCCGAGCGTGGGGGAGGCTCTGCAAGATGGCGTCATCCCAAACATGCTAGTAGGACACTACCTCGCGCTGATTACCAGGTTCTACATAGCGGCAGGAGTGCCAAGGAACTCCCAGCGCCTTAGGGTACTTGCAGACGAGGACAGGGCTTTCTACTCGAAGGCCGCCTTCGATCTGGAGGTCAAAATAGGCACCGGGTGGCTCGAGCTCGTCGCCTGCAATTACAGAGGAGACTACGATCTGGGAGGGCACGCGAGGGGGAGCGGGACGGACTTCACTGTCGAGGACGCCGGGGAGAAGGTCCTACCCCACGTGTTCGAGCTATCGCTAGGAGTTGACAGAAGCACCTACGTTGTAATGGAGCTCTCGATGAAGGGAGAAGGGGACAGGAGGACCATGGCATTGAGGCCGTACCTGGCGCCCATCCAGGCCTGCGTCTTCCCGCTTGTGAACAGGGACGGGCTCCAGGATGCAGCCCGGGCCATCGTGGAGGAGCTCCGCGATGGCTTCGACGTATTTTATGATGAATCTGGCTCAATCGGGAGGAGGTACGCCCGGGCAGACGAATCAGGAGTGCCTGTGTGCTTCACTGTGGACTACGACACACTGAAGGACAGCACGGTGACTCTTCGGGACCGGGACACCAGGAAGCAGGAGCGCGTGGCTGTGTCCGACCTGTCCGCAAGGCTCGGAGCCATCACAAGGTTCCCTAGATTAGAGGGGTCAGCACCAGAAGTGTAGCGTAGGCGGCTGCTGCCCCCGCAATGGTCGATACCACGTTCACTATGTTGTTCTCTATGTACCACTTGCCCTGCGTGGCCTTCGTCCTCTCCCCGCAGTGCTTCAGCGCCTCGGTGGGTTTCAAGCAGACCACGCAGTACCCCTTCCTCTGCACAGTCGCTCCCACAAGGCTGTCAAAGGTTGCCCCGAAGACACCCCCGACGACGCAGACGGGGAGGATAAGGTAGGGGTGGGGGAGTATCCCGAGCGCAAGTGCCATTATCCCTATGACGATGGATGCGAAGGTCGCTCCCACGAATCCAAGCGCCGTGACGCCTCCCGATGTCCCAGGAGGCACTGCCCGGGACGGATGGCTAATCAGCATGGGTTGGCTGTGGCTGAGTAGCCCGAGTTCTGTGGCGACGGTGTCAGCAGCTGAGGTGGACACGGCTCCCAGGAAGATCGCGGCAGGAACGATGCCTGGATTCCCCAAGTTCCAAATGGCGGCGATGGACGCGAGGCCCCCATTGGCGAGGATGTGGGGCCAATTTCTGGCGCCCCCCTTCCCCTGGGCGCTCCCAAGACGCCTCTTGTAGCCGTACTTGTAGAGGGTAAAGACCACGCCAAGACTAAAGAAGACGGCGACTATGACGAACCAGGAAATCCCTCCCCCGTACATGACGGCGAAACCGACCGTCGTGCTTGCGAGGAACCCCCGGGCGTCGATCGTGTTCAGCAATACTGCTGCGAGTGCGAACGCAAGCACTACGAAGAACTGTACAACCACAACGACGGTTACCAGGGTCACCGAGCACACGTCTCCCTACTCTTTCCCGTCAAAGTCGAGGGCGCCGCCGACTTGATGGAATTAAATGGTCTCTCTAGTCCCCGGAGTCAATTAAATACGCAATAGTGTCCCCTGCAACCGTGCCGAAGGTCCTCTATGGCGTCAGCCCCATCGGGCTGGGGCACGCAACGCGCTCATTGGTCCTAGCGGAAGAACTCGAGCGGAGGGGGGCCGAGGTCAGGCTCTTCTCAGGAGGTAAGGCCGCCGAGTTCATCCAAGGCAGCGGCTTCAGGGTCGACGATATCGTAGAGGACCCTGTGCCTCACGTCTCCGACGGGGAAATGACCAGGGTGGCTCTGTGGTACGTAAGGTCTTGGATTGCGAACCGGAGGACGATTCCGCGGACGCGCCGGCTACTGGACGCCTACTCTCCCGACCTAGTGGTCTGTGACGAAGAGTTCTCCGGGATGGCCGTTGCGGCGGAACGGGGGGTGAAACGAGTGTTCGTCGCTGACGAGCTGGCGCTCGGGTTCGCTCGGACTTGGGCGTCTCGCAGGATAGAAACAAGGGTGGACAGATGGTACAGGGGGCTGCAGGACTCGGTTGACCTTCTCATAGTCCCTGAGCCCGGGGAGAGCGGGGGAAACAGGAGGTTCGTGGGTCCCATCGTGAGGGCGATTACAAAGTCCCCCGCCGACTCCAAAGCCTTCTACGGCCTCCCCGTGGGAGGAATGGTTCTCTTCGCAACCAGCGGAAGCGGGCTGTGGAGAGAGCTTGCGCTTCGGGTAAAAGACGCCGTCGCGAACGCCGGTCTGGCCGGGGTCAGCCTTGTGATGACAGGCAACCGTGGTCCTAAGATCAGGGGAGAGACGGTCTACGATCTCGGGGTCGTACCAGACAACCAGAACCTGGTCGCGGCGGCCGACCTGGTTGTCTCCACAGCTGGCAAGAGCACAATCGACGAGGCCGCCGCAGCCGGGACACCCATCATAGTCATACCCATCCGCCACCACGCCGAGCAGGAAAGGAACGCGGCAGCCCTGGGATACACGAGCGCGGACGTCTCAAGGCTCCCCGAGCTCGTCAGGGATATGTTCGGGAAGAGGCAGCCGCAGAGGAGTTTCAATGGCGAAGTTGAGGCGTCTAGGGCGATCCTATCTGTAGGACAGCGGAGCAGCGCAACGGAAGTTTAGGGGTGTACCCCGTTGAGGGACTCGATTATGGACTCTTCGCTGGGAGCGGCAGACAATGCGAGAACCAGGCCCTCTCTGCGGGCAAGATCCACGGCGAGGGGGTCAACTTCCTTTGGCCCGTGGATGACCACCACCCTCGGCTTCAGCTGAGACACCCTTATGGCGACCAGAGGGCTCCTCCCCATCCCTACCTTGGTGAAGACCAGGGCTCGCTCGGTCGTCGCACCGAAGATCCTGTAGAAATCGTACCCAGACAGCGCGTAGATAGTCTTGATGCTGTCTACCACGGTGTACCCATAGAGTTTCACGGCGTCTGGGTCCCCGACGAGTACTGCCGCAGCAAGGGCCTCCAGTATCCTAGGCGCACTGACGGGAGAGGTGAACTCCCCTATGGAAAGTATCGCTTCGTCCTTCTCGCTCGACAGGAGGCGGGAGACGAGCCTCCCCTTCCCCTCGTCGATCCTGACAAGTGCTTCGATGTACTTCTTGACGAACTGGACACCTGGGGAGGGCCTCCTCCCGCTCTCGTAGTCGCTCAGAACCGATGCAGAGATGCCGAGTGCTTCTGCGAGGGTCACTTGTTTGACAGAGAGCTTCTCTCTCCACGCCCTCATCGCCCTCCCAGCGTCAGGGGCTGCCACAACGTTACCGGCGATCTTGGCCAAAGCGTCGTTGGTCCTCTCTTCCATCGCAGTTAGGCGATTGTAGATGATGTATAAGCCTTTAGACGAAGTATCGCGGGCGACACGCTCAGCTCTTACGGGAGAGAAGGGAGACCTGTTGCCTAAGGACGTCAAGGCCTAACTTCACGGCCATCTCGCTCCTCGCCAGACCAAGCTGGCGGACGAGTCTCTCTCCAAGCAGCCTGTCTTTCCCCTCTGTAAGGGACATAAGCGTCCGCTTTGGGTTTGTCCTCAAGAGCGTGGTCATGCCATCCACCAGCTCCTGGCCGAGGAAGGAATAGCACTCTGCGAGCTCAGCCCTGGTCATGAGCTCGTCTGCCTTGGCAAGAACAATCTCCGTCCGCGCCTTCGGCCATTCCGAATCCATCGTGGCCTCGGTAGATCCTTCTCGGAGTACGTCATGGAGGACGGTCACCCCCTCGAGCCTCGCGCCGCACCCCGCGCGCCCGGCAGACTCGAGCCCTGCCCCTATCGACATCCCCTCGAAACCCCTAGGGTTCCCTTTCGAACCCTCGCGCAGTTGAGCCAGCAGGTGGCTGGGAGAAGGTATGACCTCCTTCGAGAGTAGAAGCGCATACGCGAATTCGTATGAAGCGGCGAGGAGCCAAAAGTCAGCGTCGACGAGGGTCCCTTTTGCGAGGGCAGACTCAGCCCTTCCCACTATCTTCAGAGCCGATGCAAGGCGGATGCCGCTAGCCTTCCTGGCGGACTCTGCAATCATCGCGAAGTTTGCGGCCGAACTCGTAGAGAGCACCAGGGAAGCGTCCCTGACAGGCTTGGCCATTGCCATTGACATGCCGTGCTCGGGGTTGGTGGGTCTCAGGACGTCCTTTTCCGATGTGAATCTCAGGTCTATGAAGACATCTCCGATTCTTAGAGAGGTCGAGGGACGTCGCTCACCTGTGACGACGAGGACGTCGAGCTCGCAGGAGTATCTACCTATGCCCTGTGAGTTGCATCCGACCACAGCCACTGCAGAGTCCATGTACATGTCTAGGATTGGTCTGAGGACGACAGCTGCGGGACCAGGTCTTGTTTTCATTTCGACTGCGCACGCCCAATGTTAGGGAAGGGGGTTCGATGGTAGGAGGATCTGCGCCGCTCTTCCTTTGTAACTCCTACATCGTAGTATGCAAGATATCCATGGCTATTTAGAATATTCATGAATCGGCCACAAGACATATATATCGGGTAGGGAGAGAGTTGCTTGTAAGTATTTCGCTAGGGATTGTTATGTTTGGGGACAAAGACTTCTCGAGACTGATGCGGCTGCAGAAGGCGATGGACAAATGCCCCAGATGCGGGAAGGGGCCAATGATTGTCGACTCAGCCGGCGGAGAACTCTTTTGCGGGTCGTGCGGTTTCGTTGTAAAAGAGAAGATCGAAGAGGTGGGACCTGAGTGGAGAGCATTCTCGAAGGAAGAGAAAGACGACAGGAGCAGGGGAGGCATCCCGACTTCAATCGCCATGCACGACATGGGGCTCGCGACAGTGATAGGGGGGCTGAACAAAGACGCATCCGGCAAGTCACTTTCCGCTTCGATGAAGGCGACTGTCGAGAGGCTGAGGACGTGGGATTCTCGGAGCCAGGTACACGAACCGGTTGATAGGAACCTTAGGCAGGCGTTCAGCGAGCTCGACAGGCTCTCGGACAAACTTTCTGTTTCGGACGCCGTCGTTGAAAAGGCAGCTTACATCTACAGGAAGGCCCTCGAAAGGGGGCTGGTCCGGGGAAGGTCCATTTCCGCTATAATCGCAGCATCACTTTACGCTGCCTGCAGGGACACCCAAACTCCTAGGACGCTCAAAGACCTTGCGGCCGTAAGCAACGTGAAGAAGAAGGACATTGCGCGATGCTACAGGCTCCTGTTGAAAGAGATGGACATCAAGATGCCCGTCGTGGACCCTACGAAGTGCATATCGCGCATCGCTTCAAAGGCGGGGCTGTCGGAGAAGACTAAGAGGAGGGCGCTTGAGATTTTGAAGAGGGCCGAGGAGACTAGGATATCCGCGGGAAAGGACCCTATGGGCCTGGCGGCCGCGGCACTCTACGTCGCGTGCACCCTTGAAGGGGAGGATAAGACGCAGAAGGACGTGGCCGAAGCTGCAGGGGTCACCGAGGTCACAATCAGAAACAGGTACAAGGGACTGAGGTCGGCTCTAGGAATCTAGAGCTTCTGTCCGAGACTTCGGGCCTGAACTACTCTTCGTTTACCAGTCTTTCCCTGCTTACCGCTTCTAGCTTTTGCCTGGGATACAGTTCAGGGAAGGTCTTCGACAGCATGTCGACATACATCGCCGTCTCCTTGGCGTCCATGAACTGAAACATGTATCTCCCCTTGTAAGGTTCGGGAGGTCCCTCCCGACGCAAAAATTCGATGTGGATCAACGGGTCCCCCTGCCTGATTGTTATGGGGGCCCTCTCGTTGCTCAGATTGACCAGCTCCAGAGCCAGCCTCCCGACGAATCCGCTATGGACCTTCACTGAATTCAAGAAAGAGAGCCCGAGTCTCCCGAATTTGCTTTTCGATGTCAGGTGTGCAACGCAGTCGGGCGGGGCGAAAATTATCTCCCTCGAGATCATGTTCCTGTGCTCAAGGTAGTGTAGGGTCCTGTCCTCCCTCACCGTCAGGACATATCCATCGCCGTCAAAGGCCGCCTCGTTCGAAGGGTAGATCACGTTGTACTTGGCCACCAGTTCTCTGAGAATAGGGGCCCCGAGGACCGTCAAGGTTCCGCCCCTCCCCCTCCCTGCTGTCCTTTAAAGTCGCCAGAGATCCCACGTGAACGCGAAGCGGTCAGTCTCTTCAGGCCGAGGTATATCACCAGAAGGAAGCTCGCTACTCCAAAGAGGAAGAGCAGGTCGATGTCAACGAGATACTGGCCCAGGTACTCCTTGGTCGAAGAATCCCATGGAATCCCGTAAGCAGCCTGGCCAAAAAATGCGTAGACGCTCCCGAAGAAGTCGACCCCCCAGTGCGCCAGGACAGCCACGTGGAATCCGTACCTGACGTAAAGATAGCCGAGCACGAAACCGCCGTATACGGCCTCTGGGAGCTTGCCAATGTCCCACGTGTTACCGCAGAGGACGTGGCAGGCACCGAAGGTCACCGCGCTGAAGCTGGTCGCCGCCCAGATTATCACAGACGCTCCGCTTCCGACGGCAATTCCCTCCATGGCCTTCGAGGGCCTCCAGAACGCCGAGAGAGCCGTCTTCCAGGGGCGGCCGTACATCAGTATGAACGCTACTGTGCCGATGAGGAGCATCCTGAAGCCTAGCTCTTCGACGAGCGGGGCGTAGGTGAATCCAAGGAGCAGAGCGAGCGGGTCGCCAGAGGGTCCCCCTATGGGGGCCCCGGTCGATGTTACAAGGACATCAATGATGCTGGACGTGAAGTTCAGGAACCCAATCGAGACAATTACGATTATGAAGGGACTCGACAGAAGGGTGTCGAAACCCGTCCTGAAAGCCGCCCTTGATGCGCTCCAGATGTGCTCCTTCTGCCGGAGGGCGTAGAGAAGGAACAGAGCGTAAATGGACGTGAATACGGCGAACATGACCCCCGCGCTGACGCTGAAGGGGGCGTATGCTATTGCCGGGCCGATCCAAAAGTAAGGTTGGATTGCCGTGCTGTACGTCACGTTCTGGGAAAGCCTTCCGGAAAAAACTGAATAGACTCCTGCTGGGAACGAAAATGTGACGAGTACGATTGTGAACCCAAGGAGGGCTAAGAAACCCAGCACCATGATGACCGTCCCTCGATTCATGGTGCTTTCGGACGGCGCTTCCAAGGTCAGCTTTTCCCTTTCTCCGGTAGCCGCTCCTGCTCGACGAAGACGATTCCGGAGTACCCGCACTTCTGGCAGTAGTAGTTCATGGGTATCAGCCAGCCACCTAGACCGCCGCCCCCCTGCAGGGGAGACAGACATTTCGGGCAGAGTTTTCGCGCAGGGGCG
Source organism: Nitrososphaerales archaeon (assembly GCA_035622475.1). Lineage (GTDB taxonomy): Archaea > Thermoproteota > Nitrososphaeria > Nitrososphaerales > Gagatemarchaeaceae > UBA183. The sequence goes on along the minus strand of DASPVF010000017.1, from coordinate 13,484 downwards.
AACGGGCTCCGCCTAGCCAACGTCGGTTGCCTGTCTTCCGGCTCGTCCTGGGGCTGCACGAGAGACTGACCACCCCGGCGTCCTTAAAACCGTTCCATCGCCAAATCTGTTCTCAGTTGCCCCTCGAAGACTGCTACGCCTGTGGAGAAAAAATGGTAGAAATCCAGACGTGCAAGTTCAGGTGCCCCAGATGCGGGGCTCTGTTGGATTGCGAGGATGTCTCAGGCCTGCCCAGGTGACTGACTGCTTGACGTCGGCCAATTTGGCCCCCGGGGGCCCTAGGGGATTACTACTACCTTCATCGTTTCTCCCCTTGACGCGGCGGCCACCGCATCGTCGAACCTCGAGAGGGGGAGTCTGTGTGTCACCAGACGAGCGAAATCCGGGTTGGATGCGATAATCCCAAGGGCCTCCTTTGTGTCGACGTCGCTGGCACCATAGGTGGTCACAATCTGCTGCCCTGAATTGTACAGCTCACTGATGTCGTAACCCAGGACCGAGCCCTTGGACGGCACCCCGAAGATGCATACCTTCCCTCCCTTGCGTATCGACCCAAGGGCCTGCATGATCGCCGCTTTGCTCCCCGAGGCGACGATTGCAAGGTCCGCCCCTCTCCCCTGTGTCTCCGCCCTGAGCCTTCCGGGGACGTCATCTCTTGCTGCGTCGACAACCAGACCGAGACCCATGCGCTCTGCGAAGTCGAGCCTTGGCCCGATGATGTCACTGACTATCACCCTGACCTCCATGGGCTCTAGGAGGAGGGCGTGCATCAAGCCAACCGGCCCCGCGCCGACCACCAGGACCGTCTCCCCCGCTTTAGCATGCTTCCGGATGCCCCTCAGACAGCAAGCGACTGGTTCGATCAGGGTTCCCTCGTCGAAGGTGACATCGTTAGGGAGCGGGATGACCCCCCCTTTCGCCAAGTTCCATTCTGGCACTAGGAAGTACTCGGAGAACCCTCCCGGGATGATGTTGCTCTTCCTGTACATGTCGCACATCGTCTCGTCTCCCGCCCTGCAGACGTAGCATTCGTAGCAGGGGACGTGGTGGTGGGGAAACACTCTGTCTCCCTCCTTGAACGAGGTGACCCCCTCCCCCACGTGAGAAACCACACCCGCGGCCTCGTGTCCGAGCACAGGCATTGAGGCAGTGTACTCGCCGCGCATCTTTTCCAGATCGGTCCCGCAGAGGCCACACCCCTCCATCCTTACCACGAGCTCCCCCCGCCCTGGGACGGGGAATTCAACCTCCGCAAGCTCGGTCTTCAGGCCCCCCGCCCCTGCCTGTGGCCTCAGGACGATTGACTTCAACTTCGGAATTGACCGCGATTGCCGGCCGATATAAGGGAGTAAGACTTTCAAAATTCTTATCCAGACGCAAGTGCGGGACGCCAAGGTTGCGTGAACCGTGGGCCTCCCAGAGAAGATCAAGAAGATAGAAGACGACATCCACAGGACCCAGGTCAACAAGAAGACAGAGCATCACATTGGCCTGCTCAGGGCGAAGCTCGCCAAGCTGAGGGCTGAGCTTGAGGAACAGCACACCCGGAAAACTGGCTCTCGCGTCGGCTACGATGTCAAGAAGTCGGGAGACGCGACTGTGGTTCTGATAGGGCTCCCGAGTGTCGGCAAGTCCACCCTGCTGAACAGACTAACGAACGCCAAGTCGAAGGTGGGCGCCTATCAGTTCACCACCCTCGAGGTCGTCCCCGGGGTGATGGAGCACGGTGGGGCGAGGATCCAGGTGCTTGATCTCCCTGGCATAATCAAAGGGGCGTCATCGGGCAAGGGGCTGGGGAGGCGGGTCCTGGCGGTGGCGCGCAGTGCCGACCTTGTGCTCTTTGTCGTCGACGTCTTCCACCCCGAGGCGAGGGACCTGCTCGAGCGAGAGCTCGGATCGACGGGCATCAGAGTGGACGAGTCTCCCCCGAATGTGGTGATAGAGAAGTCGGACACTGGAGGGATCAGTGTAACGTCCCAGGTGAGGTTGACCAGGATAACGGAAGCACTGGTCAAGGACATTCTGAGGGTCTACGACATCAATGCAGCCCGGGTCGTGATACGGCAGGACATAGACGACAGGGAGCTCGTCGATGTGCTCGCAGGAAACAGGGTATACGTGCCCTCCCTGACCGTGATGAACAAAATAGATCTTGTCAACACAGGTTTCACCACAGAGCTGTCCAGTAAACTGCCATACGACTTCGTTCCCGTCTCCGCCGAGGCAAATGTCAACATGCAAGCCCTACGGGAGGAGATATACCGAAGGCTCAACTTCGTCCGTATCTACATGCGGCGCAGGACTGGAGAGACAGATTTCGACGAGCCGATGGTGGTCAGGGGAGGGGCGACCATAGGAGACATCTGCGACAGGGTCCACAGGGGGATGAAGGACGAGTTCAGGTATGCCCAGGTCTGGGGGAGGAGCGTAAAATTCGGGGGCCAGCGGGTCGGCATGACCCATCAGTTGATGGACCAGGATGTCCTTACCATCGTGACGAAATAGCAGAGGGACCGAGGTGCACTGGGAAAGTGAATTAGTAATCCGGATTCAATTGAAAGAAGGCGGTAGGTCAACTGCCCGGAAGAGCATACTTTTATACCCAAACGGGGTTCTGAGAATGGTACCATGGCGCCCGAGTCGAGCATGGAGCTGATACAGAACCTACTCCAGTTCATCGGCGTTTTCGTGTCGTTTTCGGTCGCGTACGTGGCATACAGGGGGGTCAAGCAGACAGAGAGCTCATCACTCCTGAGATTGGCAACCGCGTTCATCTTCCTCGGTTTCGGGTTCCTTGCCGAGGGACTGGTTGGCCTTGGACAGATATTCCCGAATGCTCCGATCTCGACGACTGAAGTGGTGGTAGGAGGCCTTCTCTTAGAGACGACGGGGTACTTCTTCCTGGCGTTCTCCCACGTCGTCGACGTGCTCATCTCGAAGAAGCTCGGTGCCGCACTCCTCGTAGTCCCTGTCATCACCCTTACCAGCACCCAGCTTGCAGACGTTCTGAGTATCCTCTCCTTCTACTTCGTGCTGTACGGAGTGGTGGAGACGGTGTACTCGTACGCCCGTACCAGGAAACCGGACACGCTTCTGATCGCAATGGGACTGTCCCTAATAGGGGTGGGAACGTTCTTCCAGTGGTTATCACTATTGTACCAATATGTTGGGGTTCTTTCACTATTGCAAATTATACTCCAAGTGATGGGGCTGGTGACGTTGTTCACGCCCGTTTTGAGTTTCGCGGCAGGAGGAATGAGGGGAAATGACGCAGTATAGAACCCAGGTAAGGATAATCGCGGACGTCCTCAGCACGGCGAGGGACCAGAATACAGAAGGGACAGGCGTGGGGGTAACAACCCTTCTCCGCAGAGGAAACATGTCCTATGGCAGGATGGCGAAACTGCTTTCAGAACTCGTCGGCTCGGGACTCCTTCTGGAGCTTAACGGGGAGAAGATTTCGAAGTACATGATCTCTCAGAAGGGGATCGAATTCCTCACGCACTACTACGCCTTCGAGGACTTCGCACAGTCCTTCGGGCTTAGACTCTAACCCTCCCCAGTCCCCCGGTCTCGGACGCCGCTTCAACCCTATTTACCGCGGGAGTCTCATTTATACTATGGACCGTTTTGCCCCGGCGCGTTGATCGGGTTCGCAGGAGCGGGTAGGGTCGGAGCCGCATCGGCCTTCGAGGTGGCTTCCATGGGGCTAGATGATGTCTCGCTCGTAGACATAATCCCAGGTCTCGCCGAAGGGGAGGCCCTGGACATCAGCCACAGGCTCTCTGACGCAGGCATCGATGTCGACGTGAGAGGATCCGCCGACTTTTCGGCACTGCAGGGGGCGGACCTGGTCGTCGTCACGGCAGGCCTCGCAAGGAAGCCAGGGATGACACGGATGGACCTCCTCACAAAGAACTCGGGCATAATAGCTGACGTTACGAAGAACATAGTGAAGTACGCTCCTTCCTCGATAATCCTGATGGTCACAAACCCGATGGACGCCATGACCTATGTCGCGCTGAAAGCATCGGGGTTCCCAAGGTCGCGCGTGGTCGGCCAGGGGGGAGTCTTGGACAACTCTCGTTTCAAGTATGTACTCTCGAAGAAGCTCGGCGTATCGAGGGGCTCCATAACTTCGATGGTGATGGGGGAGCACGGGGAGAACATGATACCTGTGGCAAGCCATACCTACGTGAGCGGTGTGCCCCTGACATCCCTTCTAAGCGAGGAGGAGGTGCAGCAGTCAATAGACGACACCAGGAAGGTGGCCGCCGAGGTCATAGCCAAGAAGGGAGCGACGATATTCGCCCCCGGGAGGTCGGTCGCCAGAATGGCCAACGCTATAATCAACGACACGAAGGAGGTGATGGCAGCTTCGGCGTATCTCGAGGGGGAATACGGTGTGACTGGGCTCTGCGTCGGAGTCCCTGTAAAGCTCGGCCGGGGCGGCATCGAGAAGATCTATGAAGTCAAACTTTCTGACAAGGAAAGAGACTGGTTCAACAAGGGCGTAGATACGCTCAGAGAAGCGATTGTCAGCCTCAACATGCAGTAGCCGCAGTCAGTGAAGACCGCTAGGAACAGAACCAGGGAGCGTTTTTGGGGGTATCCGTCCCTGACGCTCTAGCTCCAACAAGAAAGCTAAAGAACCGACCGTCATGGCGTTCCACACCGTTTTGCTCATAGTCGTGCTGTTGAAGGGCGTCCCTGCGAGGACGACCCAGGCGGTTACAGTCGGTGGTGTGCTCAACAGGGAAGCCATGGACCTGGTGTTGAACCCGCACGACGCCAAGGCGGTGGAGGCAGCGGACTATCTCAAGCGCAAGGTCGGAGGCAAGACGGTGGCGCTCAGCATGGGCCCCGACATGAAGCTCATCCCGCTCATGAAGCCCTTGTACGACTCGGAGGTCTTCGGGGTGGATGAGGAGTACGTCCTCAGCGACAGGAAGATGGCAGGGTCTGACACCCTAGCTACGTCTTACGCCGTCGCCCTAGGAGTCAAGAAGGTTGTCGAAAGGCACCTGCAGCCGGTCGAACAGGTGGCTGAGGCCATAAAGAAGTGGGGCTACTCCGATGCTGTCGGTGCAAAGGCAGCCGAACTCTATCGGATGAACCTCCTCCCGAACAGAATCTACAGCGAGCTCCCCGCCTTTAAGGACAGCATAGTCGCGAGGTTCCTTTTGGGGAGGATCACGGTAGAAGCGGCCACTGCTGAGCTGGCCGCTGAAAGAGACAGGATTTCGAAGTTCATAGTCGTCGCAGGGATCAAGACCACGGACGGGGAGACGGGGAGCGTAGGACCACAGGTGGCTGAAGGGGTGTCCGAGCTCCTTGGGAGGCTGCTTCCGCATGCGACGTACGTCGAGGACTTCGACATCGACCTAGTAGGCTCTACCGTGAACTCGGAGAGAAAGATAGGTTACCTCTCGCAAAGGCTGGAGATGCAGCTCCCAGCCCTCCTCACAGTTTCTACAGAGTACCGCCCAAGGTCCGCTCCCGCCGGGTCCCAGGCCGAGGTCAGGGCAAACAGCTACAGGGGGAAGATATTCCAGGCGTTCAAATGGACCGCCGACGACCTTGGCGCCGACCCCAAGAGGTTGGGGCTCGCAGGGTCCCCAACGATAGTGGGCACAGGCATCGACGTTGGAAAGCCGGCCGTCCAGAAGGCTCTGGATTCAACTTTTGTTTTTCTGAAGGGGATAGACCAGTTCGAGCTCGGTGGAAAGAAGTACGGCCCCTTCGCCAGGGGGGATCTGACCAATGGCCTCCCCCCCGAGGTGTTGGCCACTCTCAAGGCTGACGGGTCGGTAGGTGTGTTCACCTACGATATGCTGGCAGGGGAGCTCTTCTCGTGAGCCAAGAATCGACAGGCGTCTGGGTCTACCTCCAGCACACAAGGTCTGGGCTGACCTCAGACTCCCTTGAGCTTATCGCCGCCGGGAGGCAGGTGGCGGATAAGCTTGGCCAGAGGGTAGTGGGCGTCATGCTAGGGAGCGGTCTGGACGAACTCGCCAGCACGGCTGTCAGCTACGGGGCAGACGGAGTCCTTGTCGTCGACTCCCCCGTCTTCGAGCCATACTTCAACCTGGCATACGTAGACGCCATCTACTCGCTTGTGAAGGAGAGGAGGCCCTACGTGTTCCTCTTTGCTGCAAACGAGGTAGGCAAAGACATAGCGGCGAGGGTCGCGTTCAAGGTTCCCACCGGCCTCGCCACGGACAACGTACAGCTAGCCGTAGAGGATTACAACAACCCAGCGCTGGGTCAGTTCAAGAACCTCCTCATCCAGGTGAGGCCTGACTTTGGCACCAGGCTCGCACGAATCTACACCCCGAAGCACAGGCCGCAGATGGCCACCGTGAGGCCGGGGAGCTTCTCTCCCCTCCCCGCCGATCCGAATAGAAAAGGGAGGGTGGAAAAGGTGGACTACTCGCCCCCCACCTATCCTGCCAGGGTGACGGGTGTAGTCGAGCTTCCTCCCCCCGTCCCGAACCTAAAGGGCGCCGACGTGGTAATCAGCCTAGGCCTCGGGATCCTCAAGGACGGTTCGGGTCACACACGCGACCCGAGGGAAGCCTACGAGTACGCCCAGGAGCTGAAGTCGGTTCTGGAGCAGCGATACCACCTGAAGACGGAAATCGGGGCATCACGCGCCCTTGTCTACGCCGAGATTAAGCAGCTAGACGGATTGATCGGCAGGGCTAACCAGGTCGGGCAGACGGGTACGACGGTAAGGCCGAAGATCTACATCGCCGCTGGGATAAGCGGGGCGCTCCAGCACAGGGTGGGTATGCAGTTCTCCTCAAAGATAGTTGCAATAAACACGGACCCCGACGCGCCGATACTGAAGTTCGCACACTATCCCATAGTGGGGGACCTTTACGAGGTGCTCCCAAAGCTGACCAGGGTCATAGGAGGAGACGGCAGTGCGGCCTGAATACGACGTCATAGTGGTCGGGGCAGGTCCGGCAGGCTCCGCCGCAGCGCTTTCACTCGCGCGCAAGGGGGTCAACGTCCTGATGCTCGACAAAGTCCGGGTCCCGGGGGAGCGCAACATGACGGGAGGGGTGCTCTATGGTGACTTCCCCGACGGGTGGGGGCTCATCAACCTCGTCCCCGATTTCGAGTCGACAGCGCCTCTGGAGAGGCGCATCACCTCTCACGAGGTGGTCGTGCTCGACGCCCCCGACTATGAGCACGGGAGAAGCAGGTACTACAGGCTCTCGAAAGGCTCGCTCCCCGCAAGGGTGGGACTAGTTCAGATGTCCTTCGACACTGGGCACGACTACTCCGTCCTGCGGAGACCATTCGACAGGTGGTTCGCGAACCTTGCCGTACAGGCCGGTGCCATGCTCTCGACCGACAGCACGGCGGAGGGACTCATCAAGGAGGGGGAGGCCGTAGTTGGTGTCAGAACTACCAATGAAGAGCTAAGGTCGAAGCTCGTGATAGACGCGTCGGGCGTCACCTCAACGCTGGTAGCCGAGGCAGGGCTCAGGGAGAGGCTGAGTCCCCGCCAGCTCTATCACGGGATAAAGAGAATCTACGGGCTCGACTCCGACACCATCGAGAAGAGGTTCAGTGTCAAGCCCCATGAGGGGAGGGCCATCTTCTTCCTGGGAGAGTTCATGCACGATATAGGCGGCGGGGCGTTCATCTACACCAACCGAGATACTCTTTCAGTCGGCCTGGTGGTGTCTATGGACTCCCTCATCAGGAGGACGACAGAGCACTTTGACGAGGTCGGAAAGCTCCTCGACGTCCTTGACGACTTTGAGGCACACCCGATGGTAGCAGAGCTGCTCGAGGGAGCCCGCCCTCTGGAGTACTCGGCTCACAACATACCAAAGGGGTTCAAGGCGATCCTGAAGCGCCCCTACGCTGACGGATACATGGTGACAGGGGACGCCCTTGGTTCATTCGTCAAGATAGGCCCCATGATAGACGGGATGCGAAGGGCCGTGTCCACAGGAATGATGGCCGCTGCCGCGTACCTGGATGCCACTGGCTCGGGCTCGTACAGGGCAAGAAACCTCTCTAGATACCGGGACCTCCTCAATCCGATATACGAAGACGTTAGCCGGTCAGGCAGGGACAGCTTCATCTCAGAGAGCTCGTTCACCTACCACACGCTCCCGAGGCTCCTGTTCGCGACCAGCCTGACTTCCAGTGTCTACGAATTCGAACCCCGCCCCGCTCCAGGCGATGCGAAGGACGCCATAGCCAGGGTCCAGGAGGGGACGGGGCTCCTTGCCTATGACGAGGACGAAGCCTACTCCCACATCAAGGTGGACACGGAGCTGGCCTCCAAGTCTCTCACCAAACCCTGGGTTCCTGCGTGCCCCACAAACTGCTACACCATATTCACCTCAAAGGGGATCTTCGCTTCCTTCAAGGACCTTTACGAGCACAACGTCGAGACAACGAAGAACCAGTCGGGGAAGGCCGATGGGAGGAAGGCGCTTGCCCAGACCCTTGAGGACGTCGCGTCCTCGCAGCTGCGGTTCGACCACATCGCGTGCGTAGCCTGCGGCACCTGCGGAGCCATAGGCCCTCCAGAGATGGTGACATTCACCCACGAAAGGGACGGGCACGGCGTGAGGTACAAGTTCGGCTGAAGTAAGCGGCGCCTCCAAAGAAATAATACCCTCAGGGGGCGGCCTTGGGTGGCTGACTCGGCGGGGGAGAAAATCGGTTTGTCCTACAACTACTTCGAAAGGCTGGACAGGATAGTGAGGCTCCACCAGGACTGGAGGACAAAGGAGTGCCTCAACCTGATACCGTCGGAGAACCACGGGAGCCCCCAAATGCGTGCGATGTTCCTGGCAGACCTGGGGAACAGGTACAACGCCCCTGACAGGTTCTATAGGGGGACCAAGTACGCAGACGAGCTCCTGGCCATGACCGAGGAGCTGGCAAGGAAGGCCTTCAATGCCAGGTATGCAGACGTCAGGCCACTCTCGGGGCACACGGCGGACATGGCGGTGCTCCTGGCACTGACACAACCCGGGGACAAGATACTTTCCGTCCACCCGGACAACGGCGGCTACCCCGGGATCACCCACCTGGGCCTTGGGAACCTTCTGAGACTGAAGAACCTCTACTTTCCCTATGACGACAGGACGGTGAATATAGAGCCCGGAGGGGCTGCCAACCTCATCAGGCAGGAGCAGCCGAATGTGGTCTTCTTCGGAGCCAGCTTCATACCATTCCCACACCCTGCCAAGCAGATTTCGGCCCTGGCTGAGGGCGAGTGCGTCTACGATGGCTCGCACGTCCTGGGGCTGATTGCTGGCGGCGAGTTCCAGGACCCCCTCAGGGAGGGGTGCTCGCTCATGATAGGTTCCACTCACAAGAGCCTGCCTGGGCCGCAGGGGGGGATGATTCTCTCCAACAAAGAAGAGGCTTTCACCAATGTGGTCGAGAAGATTCACCCCGGGATAGTGGACAACATACACCTGGACCGGGTGGCGGCCCTGGCGGTCGCCCTCATCGAGATGATTCAGTTCGGGCGCCCATATGCCCTGGCTGTGGTCAAGAACGCTCAGGCACTTGCGAAGGCGCTTGCGGCAGAAGGGGTCATGCTTCGGGGTTCCACCGTTGGGTACACGAAGTCCCACCAGGTCCTCCTCGACTACGAACCAGCGAAGCTGCAGGTTCTCGCTGCCAGACTCGAGCAGGCGAACATAATCGGGGACAACGGCGGAAGGTTGGGAACATCAGAGCTCACCCGGATGGGCTACGGACCGGGGGAAATGGAGACCGTGGCAGAGCTTGTTTCGATGGTCGTCCTAGGGAAGAAGCCCCTGGACTTCGTCCAGAAGCGGGTAAAGACCCTGGTCAAGCAGTTCCAGCAGCCGAGGTTCGTGCTGCAGTCTATCCCCAAGCCGTTCTAGTCAGCGGTGGTTTATCCCAAGGGACTCGTCTGTCATTTTCATCGAGTCCTCCCTTGAGTAGCCGCCGGTGAGCGCCCTGATGGCGTCTATGTTCTCAGGCACCACTATCGCCTCTTGGTGGACTCCAAGGAACATGTACGCCTCTCCGTCGACGACCGTGACAGAGTCCTTCCAGACGCTAGCTTCGTAGACGTCGTTCCTGTCCCTCCCCCTCTCCCGCGCCCAGTCCATTATGTTGGCCGTCGATTTGAACCCTGACTTACCGTCCACCAGGTTGATCCTCGGCGCGGCCTGGAGTGCCTTGACGACCTCCTCCTTCGTCGCTTCCTTCTTCAGGCTCAGAATCAGGCTGTGCAGATGCATGTGCGTGGTAGGGACCTTGAAAGCCATCGTCACAATTGGAATGTGAGGGAGCACCGTCTGGACATCTGGCCCATGGTGAGAGGGGAGCGTAGTCGGGTCGAGGACCACCGCGTCGATCGGTCCCTTCTTGACGTCGTCCGGGTCCGTCGCTCTCCTCGCAAGGACCGCCCTGGCCCTGGACACCCCTATCGCCTTGTCAACGGCTCCCAAGGTCCTGCAGAGCCCGGTGGTGTTACAGGAGACCACCCTGATCATGTCCTTCCCCGCGGCACGTTCGTAGTTGCACTGTGCCACGAACGAAGTGCCCGTGAGTTCGTGCTCCTCCCCTCCCTGGAATATCGCCCTCACCCTGGCCTGTTGGTAAATCGCCTTGTTGGTGGGGCCCATGTCATCGGGCGCGCCGTCGACCACCACGTCCACTCTCTGCAGCATGTCGTTGAGTGTCCCCCTGACAGAATACCCCGCTCCGTTGAATGCCTCCAGGCTCTTCATGTCCAGTGCGTAGAGGTCGATGCCCTTGTCCCTGGCCACCGCATACTTGTAATGGGGGTGCGCGGCCGTGACACCCACAAGCTCCATATCCTTCTGCTTCCTGACCGCGTCGGCGACGCGGCGTCCAATGGTGCCGTAGCCATTGACTCCGACCCTGATCATTGCTGCCATGTGCGCTCCGACCTGCGGATAGACACGTTCATTTCGCGTCCCCTCCCCACTTCTCTTCAGATCTCTCCAGGGCGTCTATCAGAGGGAGCCTCTTTCCCGCGAGATACTGGACAAGGGCCCCTCCTGCGGTGCTTATGTGGTCTATCTGGTCATGGATTCCGTACTTGCGGAGAGCCGTAGAGAGGTGCCCTCCGCTGATTATGGTGGTCGCCAGGGACGAGGCCATGGCCCTCAGGAGGCCCTCCGTCCCAAGACTGAAGGCATCCCATTCGAACGCCCCCGGAGGACCGCTCATGAAGACAGTCCCCGCCCCCTTGATGAACCTCGAATAGTGCTCCACGGTCCTGGGGCCTATGTCCCAGACCTGAGTCGGGGAGCTCACCGCGGACGGCTCCGCATCCTTCCTTGAATCGTCGACTCTTATGCCCAGGTCAACCGGCATCGCGAACCTCTCCGGATCCTCGTCGAGGAGCTGCCTTGCCTTCTGGACGAGCTTCACCTCTCCGTCGATCCCCATGTCACCACGGAGCTTTCCCGCCGCTTTGAGGAACACAAGACCAACTACGCCGCACAGGAGCACCCTGTCAGCCCTGTTGTTTGCTATCAGCGCGTCGATCGCCTCCAGCCTGTCGCTCACCTTCGCCCCTCCGAGGACCGTGACATAGGGCCCCTTCTCCACGGAAACGATCCTGTCGAGCATCCGAAGCTCCCTCCCTACGGTCCTGCCAGCGGCAGTCGGCACAAGTCCGGCGAAGCCCACTATCGAAGGAGAGGCGCGATGCGCTGTCGAAAATGCGTCGAGAACGCAGGCATCGACATGCCCCCCAAGGCGTTGGACGAGGATTGTCTTCTCTGCCTCCGAAGGCTTGTATTCCTGGTTCTCCTCCGCAGTGAAACGAAGGTTGTCGAGGAGCAGGACTCCTCCATCCTTCAAGGAATCGATGTCCGAGAGCGCAGTCGGACCGAAGACATCCGGGACGAATTCGACGGGCTTCCCCACTATCTCGCCAAGAGCCTTTGCGTGAGCCTCAAGGCTGACGTAGTCCGAGCGCCCCACCCTCCCCTGGTGTGAAGCTACAATCACCTTCGACTTCGGGAGATCCCGAATCGTCATGGCTGCTTCTTCTAGGCGCGCCTGTTCCATCAGCTTTCCTGTCTTGGGGTGAATCGGCGTGTTGACGTCAACGCGAAGGAAGACCCGCTTTCCCTCCAGTTCGAGGTCCTCCAGCGTCAACATCTTGATTGGCATTAACGCCTATGGTGCCGCCACGGGCCACTGATTATATGCCTTGCGACCATCGCGGGGTGGTCGGGGGGGTGTTAAGATAACCGCGGCGATGCCAGCGGGGGAAGCCCCCGCTGTCTTAACAGGCCCAGACACGGCTCAGCCGGCCCCCACAAGGATGCTAGCCACTCCACTGACGATTGCAAGGATTCCCAGCGAGGCCGTGAGAAGGGCGATCCTCCTGCTCCCAGCTACTCTGAGCAGCACGCGAATAAGGGCTACTCCCACTACTACGGCCACCGCTATCGAGAGGAGTATGACTGGGAGTCCAACCGCGTCGATTGCTGTGGTTATCTGATGCGGCGACAGAACGAGGGTGGTCCCCGCCGCCCCGATTGAGGCAGGGATGAGGGCGAGGAAAGAGAGCCTGAAGGAGTCCCTGGGGTTGATGCCAAGCAAGAGCATGGAAGAGACCGTGACCCCCGACCGGCTCACTCCGGGGAATGCGGCCATTCCTTGGACAATTCCAATTGCGATGAGCTCCTTCAGCGAGAGGTTGTTGAGTCCCTTTGTAGGCTCGTACTTCGCGCGTGCGACGCTTATCAGGATCGCGTCTCCGATCAAGACACACCCCAAGCCTATCATGGGGATCCCAAGCACGGGACCTGAGTAGGATTCGGAGACGGCCTTGTAAATGACGACCCCAATCACTGCGGTGAACGCAGTAACGACGATCAGAAACTTCAGCAGGGTCCTGCCCTCGTCGTCACCTCTCCCGACCAGGGCTCGGATTACCTTCCAGACCTCTTTCCTGAAGTAGTAGACTGCTGCAATAAATGTCCCCGCCTCCAGGAAGAGTCCGAGGGCGTACCCCTGGGTGAAGGACAGTCCGAAGAGGAAGTTTGACACTATTATCACCTGGGTCTTGCTGCTTATGGGGAGCCACTCGCTTACCCCCTGGACGATTCCGAGGAGCACTCCAAGCAGCCAGTTTGACATCGTTAGACTGCCGGCTTTTTGAGATGCGGTATAAAGCGTTCCAGGGGAGGTCCGCTGGCCCACTTTGAAACGGTCACGAAGGAGCCAGGTGGTAACCTTAAAGCGAAGACCAAGCAGTCGGGCGAGAAGCCTGTGCAGAACGGGACCCTGACCAACATTTTCTGGGGGCTATTTCTTATCTGGTTCGGGATAGTCGCTGTCTGGTTGAAGGGGGACTTTGGAGCCACCATCAACCACCCAGTCTTCGCCATGGGGACGGGGGTCCTGCTGCTGCTGATGAATCTTGCCCGCTCCATACTGCGTCTCCGCGTCAGCGTACTCACCATGGCTCTTGG
>DASPVF010000016.1:0-34296 GCA_035622475.1 Nitrososphaerales archaeon | reverse complement strand
AGCGTTTATCACCATGGTTGATCCCGTCCCGATGAACCTGTTCATCTCCTCCCCATTTATCCCGCTCTTGACGACGACGTTGATCACTCCCGCGGCATAGTTCTCCGGGGTGGTGGAATCCTTCACAAACGTGTACTCACCCGTTGCCTCGTTGAGGCCACATAGGTCGGTGAAGGTACCACCGACATCTATGGCTACCCTGACGGACAAACTACAAACGCGCCCGAACCGCTCGAGGGATTAATAAAAAATATCCCGAAAATGAAACCGATATCCTTGCGGCTCTTGCGGGCTGGCGTTCGTTCAACGCCTCCCTCGTTACCCTTATCTTGTGGATAGGGGTTGCCGTTCGCATGGCGAAGACGAGGTTCGTACGGATAATCACGATGAAGGCGAAGGCAGGGAAGGGAAACGAGTTCCTGAAAAGGTTCAGGGAAGGCGTCGCGTCCACGGCTGGGGAAATCGAAGGCATGAGGAGGCTCTACCTCCTTCGTCCGGTGGGGAAGAATGACAAGTTCGTCGCAATCTCTCTCTGGGACGACGAGGAGGCCGCCGAGACGTACGCGAAGAGCCCGAGGAATAGGAAGTATGGTGATCAGCTAGCCTCAGTGAAGAAAGGGAAGGAGCGCGTGAAGAAGTATGAGGTCGAGCTTCACGTGGTCGGCAAAGGGGCCAGCGTAGAAGACTGAGTCGCTTCCTGAGATCTGTTCGATTGATTCGGGTTTGCCTCGCCGGTGCGACTGGCTCAGTGGGTCGCGTTCTTGTCCCAGCAATTCACGGATCGAAAGACATGCGTCTTGTCGGGGCGGTGTCCAGGTCCCAGAAGGGGCGTAGCCTAGGCGAGGTACTTGGGATCGACAAACTGCCATTGGTCATAAGCGGGTCGGTGGAGGAGGCGCTCCGGAATAATGCCGATGTCATGGTGGACTTCACCTCTCCCAGGGTGGTCAAGCTGAATACGCTGACAGCGATCAGCAAGAAGGTCCACGTGGTGATTGGTACTTCCGGGCTGTCCGACGATGACCACGACGAGATCGACAGGGCAGCTAGGAGAAAAAAGGTCGGAGTGCTTGCTGGAGGGAACTTTGCGATCTCCGCCGTGCTCATGCAGCACTTCGCACTGGTTGCGGCGAAAGTGATGCCCAGCTGGGAGATTATCGAATACGCGAGCGATCGTAAGCCAGATGCCCCGAGCGGGACAGCCAGAGAGCTGGCCCACTCCTTGTCCGAGGTCAAATCCCCGAAAGTAGGCATCCCCATCGGAACGACGTGGGGTATGAAGGAGAGCCGAGGAGCCCATGTCCGCGGGACTCAGGTCCATTCGATAAGACTCCCCGGATTCGCCTCACGAGTGGAGGTAATCTTCGGGAGTGCCGGCGAGCGCCTGACAATCACGCATGAAGGGACGGACGACCAGGGGCCCTATGTGGAGGGGGTCCTGACGGCGGTACGGAAGGTTCCATCTTGGATTGGACTGAAGCGAGGCCTGTGGGATATAATGGATTTTCCCAGGTCATAGGGTTCTGCCCGAACCCGTAACCTCAGAAGACTGCTATGGGGTTCACAAGCGAGCCTGTGCCGCCAGGGATTACCAGCGGGGAAACGGCGACCATGAATTCCCATCTCTTCTCCTCCTGGCACGCCCTGGACAGGTCCTCCAACTGGAAACTGTCGCCGCACGCTAGCCCCATCGACGCAATCTGTAGGGCGTGAACCGGATATCTCACGCCTTCAACAGGGCTGGGGACGGTTTCTCCATCGGCGTCTGGGAGGAAAGCCGAGACCTTCCTCTTGTGGAGCAACCGCATCGCTGCAGGGTCCAATCCGGCTCTCCCCTCCGCCTCGACGTCCCATGCCCCCAGCTCGAGCCTCCGGAGGGAATGCCCCACCCTGAAGGCGAAAACATCCCCCTGCCCCAGCCTAACGCCTTCAGACTTCTCCGCCTCTTCGAGCTCTTCAGCGGATACCGACTCGCCAGGCTCGAGCCACTTGACCTTCCGTAGCCTCGGTATGTCGAGAAGGACGCCTCTCCCGACGATCCCGCGGCGATATTGCGTGACGTCCATCGACTTTGCCCCACGGGGGGTCACGACTTCGGTTGGTCTGTCATTGTAAAGCCTCCCGCGGTACGAGACATGACACAGAGCGTCGAAATGCGAGTAGGCATTCCCGTGCATGTCGCCACCCAGAAAGTCGGAGACGAATTGAGGTTCTTCAGTGCCGTCTGTTGGTGTCTGGTACAGCCGGGTCATCCTATGGACCGCGGGGGTCGCGTTGTCCGAGGCTGCGGACGTCTCGATAGACCTCGACATCGAAATGGTCCTCCCGCTTTTCACCTTGGACGCACCCTTCTTTACCATCGCAGGAGTGAGGTAGTTCAGCGTCCCCTTCTCGTCCTCGGCTCCCCAGCGCCCCCAGTTGCAGACCTCTTCGAACAGCTTGTCGAATTCTTCCCGGGACATCTTAGCACCCATGCTTTTCCTTCGACGGGACCCCATCAAATCCGGTTCGCTCACCCTCTGGTTATGTAAACGATGCCGTGGACGCCCCAGCCTCAAAGGTTAAAAGTTCAGGTGGGATGGCTGTGGCACTTGGCGAAGGCTCCAACCTTCCTGAGGGAAGCCACCGGGCTTATCAGAACATTCAGCTGGTACGACGCGCTTATTCTTAGCCTTGCAGTCACAGGACCGACACTGTTCGGGATTTCGTCCCAGGAAGGGTACGTCTACCCGAACGGCATAGGCGCCGACCTGACGCTCTCTGCCGTCATCGGGTTCTTCTTCATGATTCCGCTCGGCATCACCTACTACATCTATTCAACTCAGATGCCGCGCTCGGGAGGAGACTACATCTGGCTAGGCAGGAGTCTTCATCCCATATTGGGCTTTGTAGGCGGATGGGCGATGTTCCTCTCTTTTGTCCTTCTTCTGGCGAGTGCGATGACAACGGAGCCTTATGTTGTTATTCCAAACGTTGCTGTCGCGCTGGGCTACGCCTGGCACAACGCCGGCCTCGTATCGTGGGGAGTGAATTTCCCTCCGAACAACCTAATTGTCTTTGTTACCACGATGCTCTCGATTCTTGTTAGCGTAGCGATCATAAGCTTCGGACCGAGAGTGTACAGCCGCATAATGATCTTGATGGCAGCCGTCATCTTCCTGGCCACATTCATATTCATTGGCGCCTACGCTGCTGCTACTCCTTCGTCTTTCGCGGCCGGGTTGAGCACGATGACAAGTGGCGGGACTACCGTGAACGCCACTATCTCCGCGGCTGCCAGCTCGGGATCTCCGTACATCCCCATCACATGGGGCGCCACCCTGTTTGCCGTACCGTTCGGTGTTTTGCTGTTCAACGGGTTCAACTATTCTGCCTATATTTCTGGCGAAGTCAAGAATCCAAAGAGGAGCCAGCTTTGGGGCATCCTCATTGCCCTCGCAATTTGCGGAGTATTGGACATAGTTGGAATATTCTCCGTGATGCGGGCACAAACCTACCCGTTCGCTCAGGCTGCATTTGCCCTTGCTTCTTCAGGGAAATTCTCCCTAGGCGTGACGCCCTGGGCCCCTGTGTTCATACAGGCGGTCGTAAACAACGCGTATCTGGTTAGCATCGTGGCGATTGGGTTCTTAATTTTCAACATTTGGTGGGCTGCGGGACTCCTGCTGACGGCCACGAGGTATGTGTTCGCGTTTTCCTTCGATAGAATCTTCCCGACAGCGTTTGCCGATGTAAACCCGCGGTTCCATTTCCCGCTGAAAGCAACCGTCTTGACTCTGGTGATTGCGGCGATTTTCACTTACATCACGATCTACACAAGCTACTTCTCGCAACTTGTTAACACAGTCACGATATGGACCATCGTTTGGATCATGGTCGGCGTTTCGGCAATCCTGCTTCCGTTCTGGAAGAAGGGCTTGGCCCAGGGGCTTCCGGGGGGACGTGTGGTACTACCCGTGGCCGGCTTCCTAACTATCCTTGGAATGGGAGCGACGTTCTACTGGTCGGCGACAATACCCGCAATCGGCGCCGTGGGCACAACGGCCCTGGCCTTCATCGGTGGCATCTTTGCGCTCGCAGCGGTAATCTACGCGGCCAGATACTACTACTTCAAGGGAAAGGGCCTCGATATCACCGCGTCGCTTAAAGAGATACCTCCAGAGTAGTCTCTGTTCGGAGGCTGAACGTTGGACAAGCGTCTTGACGGAAAGGTCGCGATAGTCACCGGCGCGGCTCGCGGAATCGGCCGCGCCATCGCCGAAGTATTCGCCCGGGAGGGGGCGAGCGTCGTCGTTGGTTACAACACATCAAAGAAAGATGCGGCCAGGGTCGTCAATGGCATCAGGAGACGTGGCGGGAAGGCGATTTCTGTCAAGGTGGACGTGTCAGATCCATCCGAGGTGAGCGGGATGGTGTCAAAGGTGCTCGACCAATACGGAACCATCGATGTCCTCGTTAACAACGCGGGAGTCCTCATCCCCGGCGAGTTTCTCAAAACGAAATCGTCCGACTGGGACCGCGTCATCGACACGAACATGAAGGGTGCCTTCCTCTGCTCCCAGGCAGTTGCCCCACTGATGCTGAAGAAGGGAGGGCGGATAATCAACATCGCCTCAATCTCCGGTCTTGCTCAGCCCTCCGGGATGGCTTCGGTCAGCTACGTGGCTTCCAAGGCGGGGCTCATCGGGCTCACTAGGGCAATGGCGTTACACCTGGGGCCGAAGGTCAACGTCAACGCCGTCGCCCCCGGCACGGTGGAGACGGAGATGACGAAGTTCCTTACGAAGAGCGAAGTTCAGGGGATGGTGGACGAATCTTTCGCCAAGAGGCTTGGGAAGCCGGAAGAAGTGGCCTACGCGTGCGTCTTTCTTGCGTCAGAAGAGGCCAGCTGGATTACAGGCGAAATCCTGACGGTGTCCGGCGGCAGAGGGATGAGGTAGAAGGGTCTAATTTGCGGGGAGCATGCTCCTCGCCCTGTCGAGCAGCTGCACCGCCGCCTTCCTCCAGTCCCCCCCGCAGACGTTTCTGAGGTAGCTGTCGTTCTCGAACTCCAGGGAGAGGTACCCATCGTATCCAACTCTGCGGAGTTCGCCGAAGAATTCGTTCCAGTTCACCGCCCCTTCGCCGAGAAACGGGAAGTTGAACGTCTCTCCAAAACCCCCCGGCTTCCCGAAGGCGTCCTTGACGTGCACGTGCCTTACCCTCCTCCCCAGCTTCTTCACAGCCCAGGCTGGGTCGTTCCCGTAGAGGACGAAGTGCGACGGGTCTAGGTTCACGGCCAGGTGGTCGGTCTTGAAGTAGGAGAGGAATTCCTTGACGGTGTAGTAGTCGTGGACTAGCATCCCGAAGACTGGCTCGAGGGTCACCATGACGTCCATCTTTTCGGCGAAGTCGGCTATGTCAGAGAACGCGTCGACGACGGACGACCACGCGGCTCCTTCGGAGATGTCCTTCCCGAGCCTGAGCGCCTTTGGGTCCCACGTCATAGGTCCGGTGAAGGTGTTCAAGAGACGAACCGAGGAGGAGCCGGCTGCTTCGATCATCTCCTTCAGGACCGAGACCCTGGCCTTCCTCTGGCCGGAGCCTGAGGTTACGAAGTCCTGCCAGCACATCACGTCGGAAATTCCCAGCCCCTTTTTTCTCGTCTGGTCGACGAGACGTTTCATCTCGGCCGTGCTCCTGAAGTGCTGCCCGAGCATCCATTCGACCCCGTCGTAGCCTGCCCGCTTCAGAACTTCCATCGCCTCGGCGGGGGGAGGCGCCTTCCAGACTGCTGGGGCGACCATGTAGTAGGGGATGAAAGAGATTTTCCAGTTCTGGGACCTCACCTTATGGACCCTCCAATCTCCTTCATGACTAGTTCGACATCCTTCAGAGCGCCTTCGTCCGGCACGTTGTGGCCGAGCGTGAAGCAGTTCATCCCCGCTTCAGTGTAATGCTCGATGTCCTTCCTGAGAGTTGGGACGTCCGCCATGCCGATCAGAATCGTGAACGCGAAGTCCTTCTCGCGGTACCCTCTCTTCTCAAGGAGCGCCTCGATGACGCCGTGCATCTCCGCGTACTGTTCCGGCTTTGGATAGCTCTCGTCGAACCAGCGGGGTCCGATGGGCATCCAGCCGTCGGCGCGCCTGCCGGCGGTCTTGAGGGACTGGCCGAGGTGTCCTCCCCACCAGATCGGAGGGTGAGGCTTCTGGACGGGCTTCGGCTCGACCACAATTCCCCTCCCCTTTATGCGTCCAGTTGAGTCCAGAGGTTCCTTCCCGCTCCATAGGCTGAGCATCAGATCGAGCGCTTCCCTCGAGTAGGCGATCCTCTCGGGGCTCTCAAGCCAGGTCGAGAACGCGTCGAACTCAGGCTTGTACCAGCCGTAGCCTGCGCCGAGTATCACTCTTCCGTTCGACAGGTTGTCCAGGGTCGCGATTGTCTTCGCGAAGATGGCGGGGCTCCTCAGAGGGAGGGGGCTGACGCACGTCCCCAGTCGAATCCTGTCTGTCTTCGCGGCGAGATAGGCGAGGAAGGTCCACGCCTCGGGGTGTCCGTTCCAGTTGGGCTGCATGTAGTGGTCGGTCAGAAGAAAGTAGTCGTACCCAAGCTCTTCCGCCTTCACCGCGAGCTTCTCTACCGTCTTGGGATTCGCCCTCCCTTTTACGGCAAGGCCCATCTTCATGGCTCGAAGCAAGCCCTCCGCCCCGTGAGGCAACCTTAACTCTATCGTTCGGGGCGGAGGGACGTTGGCCAAGGTCGAGATCACAGCTAACCTCGGAGAGGTCGACTTCGACCCGGCAGAGTTCGTCGATGCGGCCGTCTACGCGGAAGAAATGGGATTCAAGGTGGCTTGGTTCGGGGACCACATCTTCCCGTGGTATCACTCAGGCCGAAGGTCGCAGTTCATCTGGTCCACCATGCCTGTCGCACTCTCCAAGACGGACAAGATCAGGGTCGGGCCGTGGGTGACCGTCCCCATTGGAGCGAGGTACCATCCTGCCATACTCGCGCAGGCCGCAGCCACCATCGACAACATGTTCCCTGGCCGAATCCAGGTGGGGGTCGGGTCGGGGGAGGCCCTGAACGAGAGGCCGTTCTGGAACGGGAACTGGCCCAAGTGGGAGGAAAGGATGGAGAGGCTCACCGAAGGGATTGGGCTGATGAGGAAGATGTGGGAGTCGAAGGAACCGTTCTCCTTCGAAGGCAAGTACTTCTCTTCGGACTTCTACTTTCTTTACACGAAGCCGAAGACAAAGATTCCGATTTATGCGTCGGCAATCGGGAAGAAGGCCGCCCACGCAGCCGGGATGAACGCAGACGGGCTGATTACGATTGCGCCCAGGAACGACCGGGAGAAGTTGAAGGACGAAATCATCCCCGCCTACCGAAGGGGCAGGGCCGAAGCGAAGAAGGCTGGGCCTGGGAGGGTCGCCTCCGAGCTGGCCTTCACCTTCGACGACCCGGCTGGCATCGTAAAGACATCATGGAGGACGCTGGGGGTGATGAACAAGGACTCCTGGAGCCTCCCGGATCCAGTCGCCGTGGAAGAGGCGGGGAGGAAGGTCACGGCAGAAGACGTACGCCGGAACACGTTCCTTTGCAAACGGTGGGGGGACCTTGTCGAGGAGATACAGGCCTACGGGGATATCGGTGTCAACGAAATCGCGATCGGCACCGGGTGTGACAGGAAGCAAATACGGACCATCGCAAAGAACGTGCTTAGCGCCTTCTAGAGAACAAGCTACCTTGTGAACAGGTTCAGGAGGCCGCCATGCTCGGGGCCTCTCGGGATGACAGGCCAGATGTCGACCACTTTCCCTCCTTCTACCACATGATAGGCGTCGAAGTAGCTGACAGCGAATGGCGTGTACCCGGGGAAGACCTCGAGCCTGTCCCCGACCTTCAGCGGACATGGCTCGTGAATGTCGAAGATACCATGCTCTTCGTCGTAGCGCGAGATAGGGTAGTCATACCCCTTCAGTACGCCCAGGGATCCTCCGACCGTCTTCTTTCCCACGTCGGTGACGATGTGGTCTGCCCGTCTGCTGATGACGGTGGCCAGGACCGTGGTGGCCTGCTTGAACCTCGGCTCCAGCCTGATGTGATAGCCGTCATTGACCGCGTATGAACCGGGCTGAATCTCAGTAATCCTGGGATTCGACGCTGTCATTTCCCACGTCGCCGTCCCGGCAGCGGAAAGGATGGGGCAGGGAATACCGTCCTTGATTAGCAGGTCGGCGACCCCGACGAAATACTTCATCGCCTTTCGGGCCATGGCTTCTCTCTTCGCCCTGTGCGGCTCCAGAGAGCAATGACCCTCATATCCTGTGAGCCCCTCGAACTTCACTCCCGGAAGCCCCCGTATCATCCTGGCCAGCTTCAGTGTCTCCTCGGGTGAGGCGGTCCCGGACCTCCTCATGCCCGTGTCGACTTCGATAAGGCAGCCCACCTCGCTCTTTGCCTTTGCTGCAGCCCTTGACAGAGCTTCGACGTTCGAAGGGTCGTCCACGGCCACCTTCAGCGATGCCTCCTTGGCCAGGAGGGCCGCCGTTTCGACCTTCTCCTTCCCCACCACCTGGTTGATCACGAAGACGTCATCAATGCCAGCTCGGGCCATCACGATGGCCTCCCAGATGGTCGCGGTCCCCACCCCTATCGCCCCTTCCTCAATCTGCATCCTGGCGATATGGGGGCTCTTGTGCACCTTGATGTGGGCCCTCAGCTTCGCCTTCTTCTTCGACATCAGCCTTGCCATCAGGGCGAGGTTCTTCTGGAGTACTTCTAGGTCGAGGATAAGGGCCGGTGTGACAAGCTCGTCCCTCCCGAGTCCCATCGATGAACCGTAGATGGCCCTGACCCTTTCGTGGGCTTCTCTTACCAGCGGGGAGACAGGTGCGAGCCTCGCCATCTTGGAATGCGCCAGACGAGGGGGACTCGTAATAAGAATATGTCCCGTTTCGCGATGATTGCCTGGGGCTCACCGGTTAGGGCCCGTGTATATTCGGGCCAAACCAAATATACACGACCGGTAACAGAAAACCAAGGGATAGCAAAATGGATTGGGGTCTGAAGAACAGGATGTCAAGGATGGTGAAACCGTCGACTGGTCACACTGTCATGCTGGCCTGTGACCACGGTTACTTCCAGGGTCCGACGACCAGGCTGGAAAACCCGAGGCGGACCTTCGAGCCGCTTGTAGGGTATGCGGATACGCTCGCGGTCACGAGGGGGGTCCTCCGCTCCTCGGTGGACCCGTCGTGGGAGGTTCCTATACTCCTAAGGGTCTCGGGCGGGACCAGCGTCTTACACGATGACCTTAGCAACGAAGGCCTGACGACTTCGATGAAGGAGGCGCTTCGGCTGAACGTTTCCGCCGTGGCCATGTCGGTGTTCGTCGGCTCGCCCCACGAAAGGGAGAGCCTCCTCAACCTGGCACAGCTGGTGGACGAAGGCGAGGACAACGGCATGCCCGTGGTGGCCATCACCGCCGTCGGGAAGGAGCTGGAGAAGCGCGAGGCGAGGTACCTAGCCCTGGCATGCAGGATATCGGCGGAGATCGGAGCGCACATCGTCAAGACATACTACTGCGAGAACTTCTCCAAGGTGGTGGAAGGGTGCCCTGTCCCTTGCGTGGTAGCAGGCGGCCCGAAGATGAACACAGAGATGGACGTCTTCAACACGGTCTACGGCGCGATGCAGGCGGGAGCCATCGGGGTGGACATGGGGAGGAACATCTGGCAGAACGACAACCCAGTTGGCATGATCAAGGGGATCAGGGCCATAGTCCATGAGGGCGCCTCGGTCAAGGAAGCCAGCGACATATACAACCAGAACAAGGCCAAGACGATAACCGCATAAGCCCATCCAAAGCAGGGTTTGGGGAGAAGCTTTGAGGATACTCGTCTTCGGGGACTCCTTCGTCTCGGTGGACGACTTCAAGCAGGCATTCGCTGAGGCAGCGAAGCTTCACGACGTCAGATATGTCAGGATGGACGAAAGCCAGAAGGCTGTGCCATCAACAGACTCTGAGAAGAGGATCAGGGAATTCCTCGGCACCCCCAAGCAGGTGATATCGGAGCTGCGGGGGGAAGAGATAGTCGTGGTCCATGGCGCGCCCATAACAGAAGAAGTCCTCGCCTCAGCGAAGGGACTCAAGTTGCTCTGCTGTGCCAGAGGGGGCCCTGTCAACGTCGACGTCCAGGCTGCGACCAAGAGGGGGATTCCGGTGGTCACCGCGCCTGGGAAGAACGCAACTGCGGTCGCTGAACTCGCCATCATGATGATGGTCATGCTCGCACGGAACATCAAGAAGGCCACCAACCACGTCGAGAAGGAAAGAATCGTCAGCAAAGACAACTACGAGGGCGCCCAATTCCTTGGGCACGAGCTCGAAGGGAAGACGCTTGGCCTCGTGGGTTACGGAAGGGTCGGTTCGCGGGTGGCCAAGAGGGCGGTGGCATTCGGGATGTCAGTCCGTGTTTACGACCCATTCGTCCCCAGCTCGGCCATTGAGGCCCCTGGCATAAGCACGACCGACTTGGACACGCTGCTGGCAACCTCTGACTACGTCTCCCTGCATGCGAGGGAGTCGAGGGAGAACGAGAACCTGATGGGGGAGAAGCAGTTCCAGCTTATGAAGAAGGGTGCGTACTTCATCAACACCGCCCGGCCCAGCATGGTGAACGAAGACGCGCTCCTTCGAGCCCTCAAGAGTGGGAAGCTCGCGGGGGCGGCCATGGACATCGTGAGGTATCTCCCGGACAGGCCGGTGAGCCCGTTCATCGGTCTGGACAATGTCGTTGTGGTACCGCACATCGGAGGCGCGACCTTCGAAACGACAACGAAAGGCGCATTCATAGTCGCCGCGCAGGTCAAGCGGTATCTAGCAGGCGAGAACCTCGAGACCCTCATCAACCCCGAAGTGATGAGGACTGCCTAACCAGTATGTTGTGGCCATAGACGCAGGGACAGGCAGCTGCAGGGCGATCCTCTTCGACAGGGAGGGGAATCAGGTGGCCACCGCCCAGGAGGAATGGTCACACCCGTCGATTCCCAAGTATCCGGGCTCCCAAGTCTTCGACACCGCGACGAACTGGGGTCTAATCTCCAAGTGTGTCAGGGGAGCCATCTCCAGCGCCTCTGCCGACCCGTCCGATGTCAAGGCGGTAAGCGCGACGAGCATGCGCGAGGGAATGGTGCTTTACGACGAAGGGGGGAAGGAGATCTGGGCCTGTCCCAACGTCGACTCGAGGGCGGTCCGCGAGGCAGCCAGCCTGATAAGGACGGGTGCGGCCAGGGAGATTTTCAGGGAGGGGGGAGATTGGGTCTCCATAACCGCCCCTCCTAGGTTCCTGTGGATCAGGAAGAACCAGCCGGACATATTCAAGAGGATCAGGCACATGGGAATGATCAGTGACTGGATCCTCTACAGGCTGAGCGGCAGGTTCGTCACAGACCCCTCCGTCGGTTCCAGCTCCGGGATGTTCGACCTTAGAAGGAGGAGGTGGTCGGAGCGCACCGCAGGGCTCTGCGGACTAACCTCCGGAATCTTCCCTGAAGTGGAGGAGCCGGGGAGCACTGTAGGTGAGACGACCAAGCGAGCCGCCGAGGAGACGGGACTTAGACCTGGAACCCCTGTGGTGCTGGGAGGGGCCGACACCCAGCTCGGGCTCATCGGTATAGGTGCTTCCGAGAGCGGCGAAGCCGCAGTGGTAGGAGGGAGTTTCTGGCAGACGACCGTTTCGCTTGACCATCCCCTGGTTGACAGAAGGATGAGGTTACGTTCTTTGTGCCACGCGCTCCCGGAAAAATGGATGATGGAAGGCATCGGATTCTACTCCGGGCTGACATTGAGGTGGTTCAGGGACGGATTCTGTCAGGCCGAAAAGGAAGCGGCAAAGCGCCAGGGGGTTGATCCCTACGCCCTTATGGAGGCCCTGGCCAGCAGCGTCCCGCCGGGCTCCAATGGAGTCCTGGGCATCTTCGCCAACGTCATGGACTCGAAGCGCTGGGTCCACGCGTCCCCCTCCCTGCTCCAGTTCCGAATCGGGGACCCTGCCAACTCAGGAAAGAAGGAGTGTATCCGAGCCATAGAAGAGAGCGCAGCCTATGTCGTCCTAGGGCACGTCAAAATCATAGAATCGATCACGGGGAAGAAGTTGGGGAGAATCAAGTTCGCGGGGGGCGGGTCGAAGGGGAAGGTCTGGCCGCAAATACTCGCGGACGTCCTTGGGGTCCAGGTGGAGATCCCGGTTGTCAAGGAGAGCACCTCACTGGGGTGTGCAATCTGTGCCGGGACAGGTACCGGCTGGTATGGCGACCTCCGTTCGGGCTCGAAGGCACTCTCCAAGACTGAGCGGACGCTGAATCCGAAATCGGGGAACCACAGGCTCTACCAGGAGCTCAACAGGAATTGGACAAAGGTCTATGCCCGTTCTCTCGCCATGGTGGAAGACGGGCTGTTGGACCCTCTTTGGTGGCCCGCCGGGGCCTAGGGGTAAATGTAGCTGGGGTGCATCGATATGGCGTGGCCGCTAACGGTCTCGGCCACCATCTTCAGCACTGGCTCGGTGTCCATATAATAGAACTCGATACCCTTGCCGAGCCTACCGCTCATCAGGACCTCGACCCCCAGCTTTTTGAAATCTGACAGCGCCCTGTGAACGTCATCCATTCTGTTGACCACAGAAACGTGGTGCAGCCCCTCCCCGTGCTCCTCCAGAAATTCCTTGTAGATGCTCGGCCCCTCGATTGGCTGGAGTATTTCGAAGTCGATGGGATTGCAGTGCGCCTCTGCGCCGACCATGGTGTAGTGAGTCGGCTTCCCTCTCAATTCTGTATGGTGAAGGACCGGGGGCTTGTGCTCATAGACGGACCAGGGACCCCATCCGAGCACTTCGTGATACTTCTTCATCGTCGCCTTCAGGTCCTTGACGACTACCGCGACCTGCGTAATCCGCATACCTGCAGGAACCTTCGACTTCCCGGCCATGCCTTCCAGTCGCCCTTCCGATTTCTTAAGCCTTCAAAAGTCGGTCGACCCCGCAGTGATGCGGCGCCCCGCATTCTCAGAAACGGGTCTCCCACTCCCTGATGGTGTAGCTCCTTGCTCCGCTCGAGTGATAGGGGTCGTGGTCTGCGAGAGCTTTCGCCTCATCTGCACTGTTCGCCTTCAGTATGTAGCCACCTCCCATGCCATCGGCAAAGCGGCCCGCTATCACGAGCTTTCCATCTTTCTTTAGAGACGCCATGTAATTGAAGTGCGCCTCCCGGAACGGGGCCGACTTTTCCCTCGATTCAACTATGCTGGTCAGGACCAAAAACTCTGTCATGAGCTCCACCGTCGGACACAACGTATTAAGCTGTGATTACAAATATTTTGTAGGCGTAAGGACGGCGAGCCGGGAACACCGCCCACCTGAAGGGCCGCCAGGTGGATCTCCTCCCCAATTGCTTATCAACGAAGACGCGTCGAGCTTTGCCAAGCGATTAGGACTGATAGCATCTGTTGACTCGGGCGAGGTCATAGGGGCGATCCTGCAAACAGCAGACCAGGTTCACTTGAGCGTGGATTACCTTACCAAACTCGATTCGCAATTAGGGGACGGGGATCATGGAACGAACTTGGATAGAGGCTTCGCCGAGGTGCGCAGGGAGCTCACAAATTCGAATGGTGCTGATGTCGGGGTGATTCTCGAGTCCATTGGCGAAACGCTGGTCTCGTCCATGGGGGGTGCGTCAGGGCCGCTGTTGGGAGCAGCGTTCAGCAGCGCGGGTCGTGCCGTGAAGGGGAAGTCGGAAGTCGGGATCGTCGAAATCGTGACCATGTTCGAAGCCGCAGAATCTGCCGTCGCACGTCTTGGGGGAGCCAGGGTGGGTGACAAGACGGTGCTTGATTCGCTCCACCCGGCGGCAGTGGCTGCGAGAAAGATGCTGGAGCAAGGGGACCCCGATCTGGTCAGAGCCTTCGAATACATCGTCGCGGCCGCCAATTCGGGCCTTGAGACGACGAAGACCCTTGTCGCAAAGAAAGGTCGAGCGATGTATCTGGGGGAGAGGGGACTGGGGACACCCGACGTGGGGGCGGCTTCGTTCTGCATAATTCTGGAGTCAGCCCTCGCCTTCCTGCGACGGCTGAACGAAGGGAAGGAAACCCGATAGCTTCCCTAAATCATCTTGGGAAAGCTCGGGGTCGAGTCTGGAGCGTTGAGCATCTGACTCAGTTCTTCGTCCAATCGAATAAGCGTCAGGGATGCCCCCGACATGTCGAGTGAGGTAACCAGGTTTCCGGCCATCGGTCTGGAGACGACTACTCCCTCCCCGTCCAGTAGTTGCACCGTCCTCTTCAGGAGAATCAGAAGCTCCATCAGGGTCGTGCCCCCCATCCCATTTACCAACAGGGCGACTTTGTCTCCGCGCTTGAGCTCGAGGTCCCCCGATATTCTGTCAAGGAGTGTTTTAGCGACCTTATCCGCCGACTCAAGCTTAGTTCTCTGCACTCCGCGCTCGCCATGCACGCCGATGCCAAGCTCCATCTCGTCATCCATGATGTTGAACATAGGTTTCCCCACGCTCGGGAGCGTGCAAGAAGTCAACGCAACGCCCATGGACCGCGTATTGTCCACCGCTCTTTGAGCGAGCTCCCGCACTTCGGTAAGGCTGCCTCCCAGTTCCGCTTTCGCACCAGCGATCTTCTCCACGAGGATCCCCCCAGCTATGCCTCGCCTGCTCTCTTTTGCTGGGACAGCCACGTCATCGTTTACAATGACGTGCTCGACCTGGATTCCATCCTTCCTTCCCATCTCCTCCGCCAGCCCGAAGTTCATGGTGTCGCCAGAAAAATTGTTTACCACCAGAAGAACTCCTTCGTGCCCGTCGACCTCTCGTATTGCGCGGTGAATCTGATTCGGAGGAGGAGCCGTAAAGATCTCTCCTGCGACAGCGGCGTCCAGCATCCCCCTTCCCACGAAGCCGGCCTGCATTGGCTCATGGCCGCTCCCTCCGCCTCCGATCACGCCCACCTTCCCAATCTGTGGAGCGTCCTTCCTCACTATGACGTTTGTTCCTGCCAGGCGGCGGAGGGTGTTCCGGTGTAACGACACAAGTCCTTCGAGTTCCTCATCGACCATTCTGCTCGCGTCATTCATGAGTCTCTTTGTCACGTTAGGGCACTCCTCGAATGTGAAATGCTTCCATCCGATGATTAATCCGTTGCGTTCCTCCTAGGTTCGCCAACCGCTCTGACGGGCACGCCTATTGAACGAATTCATCGTTCTCGATTCTTTCGACTCGTCTGATGTTGTGAGCCAGAATGATTCTCTGGGTCCAAGTAGTTCTTTCGTCAGGCTTGAGGACCGCGTAGTCTTTCCATTGGTTCACTGCGACTTCGAGGTTGTCAGGCCGGCCTGTAACCGGTTCGAGGGCGGCGAAGTAGTAGTCCTTCCACCCCCCATTGTTCGTGCAGACGTTGACATACCGCAGCGCATCGCCCTCCCATGCGAATCCTATTGCTTCCATCCTGGCCTCGTTCACCACAGCGCCCCACCGTTGATTCAATCTGGGCGTGTACAGGTTCTCCATGGTTCCATCGCATGGGCCACCAATCCTGCTGATGTCTAACTGGTTCCCTTTCTCGTCGGCTGCGATTGGCCACGTTACGTGGTCCCCCATTCTACCCAATCGGCCGGTGTATCCGAGCTTCAGTTTCGTCACTTCGCGCGGCAGGACTATTCGGTGGTGTGGAGATACCTGAAGCGTATTGTGTCCACTATAGTGATACGCAAGCGACTCGTCGGACATGTTGTGAACTTCATATCGGATGACGAGGACAGGACGATTCTTTGTGAGCGAAATTTCCTTCCGAACGAGGAGAGGATAGATCTTGCACCTCGCTTCCATGCTTACTTTAACAGTGCCGGGTGTTCTTTCGGCCTTCGACACCTTCCATGGCTTGGATGACACCTCGCCGAAGCCTGGCAGGCTCTTACCGTTGAGAGTACAGGGATCGCAAGTGGGTATGCAATCAAAGAAGCCGCTGACATTCTCAAGCTCTCCGCTTGGTTCAGCTGAGACGTTGGGGCTGTGCCAGGCGAACTCTGTTTCCGTTGGTTTGTAGATTAGGCTTAGAACCCGGGCTCCGAACCCTGGGACGAGAACGGATCTGACCAACTCGTTTTCGAGAATGAAGGCGTTCGCACCAACAACCTCCGTTTTTTGCAGAGAGAGGGAAGGCAAGGGACACCAGCGGAATTGCCGGCTATGATGCTATAAACATCTTGAGTCCACGAACCATGGGCCCAATGTAGCCATAGGATTTCTTCACTGACCTGAAGATTACGATTTCGCGCCGGTAGGTTCTCACTTCGTCGTCAGATGCGTCTGTCCCATGGGCATGTCCCTGTATTCTGGGTGCAACTCCACCGACAGGTTGCGGTCTCGGGGGTCTGCACTTATGATCCAGACGAATTTCATTCCGACCCCTGGTGTTGCTACGTTGGGGTGGTAACCGCGCTCGAACAGGACCGCGTCCCCTTCCCTCACCACGTACGCCCTGTCCTCCTCCCCTGCAACTACTTGGACGCCGAACCTCTTCCCCATGCCGTAGTAGACGTAGACCTCGGGCTTCCCGTCGTGCCTGTGGGGGGGAAAGCTGGTCCAGTTGCCTTCCTCACCTTCGACAAATCCTACGATGAACCTGTTCGCAGGATCTTTCTCCCCGATGGACGTGTATATGCTCCTGCGGTACGTCCCTGACCCCGAGGCCACGGGTTTGACCTCTGAGATACGCTTGACGTAGGAGGGATACTCACGCTCCGCGGGTGCCTGGGCCCACAGAAAGTCGGCCCTTTCGGGGGATTGCAGAGAGAACTTCACGCCTCTCGAGAGATAGTACACGTCCTTCTCGGCAAGGGTCGCAGGCTCGCGCCCTGGCGTCTCCACGACTACCGAACCTGTAAGAGTGATGAGCACAGACTCGTTCCCCGGGGCTTCCAAGTCGGACACCCGCCTTGTCCTGCGCATGCGTAGGCGCTGGACCTTCAACGCAGGTATCGAACAAAGAAGCTCGAACTCGTCGATGACTCCTGCGTCTCGGTGCATCAAGTTCGATTTTCTGGTTCCATCCCGTCCATAGATATTTAGAGTTAGGGATGGACCTGGACCCAAACAGTTCCCAATCTAGGGCAGAGTCCTGTCCGCGGGTTTGCTTTCTGCTCCAATCCATGTCTCGAAAGCTTATGTGCAGATGGGTTCCTCCTGCAGATTCTTAGGTGCCCTGAATGGATGCCTGGAATGTCTGTCCCACTGTTCCGCCGCCCTCCAATCTTGACCATTCCGGGCGCATGGTCTGGCTGGCGCTCGGCGGATACCCACGCCTTGCAGCCGATACGTTGCTCAGCCCGGGAGTCGGGGGGAGACTTGAGACAGTCGTCAAGGACGCCATCCGCCAACTGAATCTCCGGTTCGTAGACTCCCCGTCGGCCAGAAAGGGGTGCTACGAGATTCTCATCGAAACTGCCCTGAACCTGACAGGATTGGAGAGAAAACGCGCACTGTTCTCCGACGGGGAGACCGAGGTTGTTCTCAGGCAGCTTATCGAAACACTGAGGGGATGGGAAGCAAAGGAGAGGAAGGAGGGGGGTTCTCCCTGCGTCGCGGAGGTCGTCCAGTCCCAGATTCTAGGCATGAAGAAGGTCCTCTTTGGGCAGGGGATGGTTTCCAAGATGGGCGAGGCCATCGAGGGGAGCCTCGACGCGAATAACTTGGCAGAGAGCTTCGTCCTGGCCTCCCGTAGGGAGATCCAAGGCAACGTCTACTACAAAATCGTCGATGAGGAGCTTAGCAAGCTCGGGAACGACTCGGCCACGGGGCTGAGGTGGCTCAGGCACCTTGGGGCAGTCCAAGTCTCCAGCAACCCGGTAATCGCCGCCAGGGCCTACGAGGAGCTTCCGGAGCTCTGGGAGAAGTTCTCGTCGATTCTGATCAGCCATGCCGAGTGGCGCGACAATTCTGAGAAGTTCGGGGACGAGATAGCGATGTTTGCGACCGTTGCAGCGCTCCTGCCCAACCTCCTCGACTTCAGGCCCATCGCCCTGCTATCTGACTTCAGGGAAGGGATGGTTAGCATCCAGCTCAACCCCTACAGGGCGGAGAGCAAGGAGGGGAGCCTGCGCGACGCTCAGAAGATCTATTCAATCCTCAAGGAAATCCTCGTCCTTTATGACGCCCACCTCTGGGGGGGCGCAGCCAAAGTCGGGGGGAGGCCCAACGTCGTGTTCAAGGTAGCCAGCGCAAGCGCAGTTGCCATCGAAATCACCGAAGCTCTCGACGGTCTCGGGATAGGGACCAACAACACTGTGACTTTCACGGTTTCACAGGAAATCGAACTCGCCATGGCAGCCATGAACGGCCTCGCCAAGGCACACCGTTCGGGGACGCCGATAACAAGGGTGTACGTCACCAACATGGAAGGGAGGCTGGAAGATCACCTCAGAGAGACTGAGGCAGCAACGCTGCTCAAAGAGTGTCTAGAAGGGGCGAGCGAGCCCGGGGCGTTGATCAAGCAGTTGGCCATGAGCCTGGGCGTCCAAGAAGAAGTCGAGAAGGTGGGGACCATCGACGAGAAGGTTGCCATGCTGTGTGCGCGGAGAAATCTAAAGACGTTAAGTGAGAACTGGTTCGCCGACCTGATTCCCAAGAACTACGATGTCAGCCAGATGGAGAAGGACATCAGATGGGCCGGCATCTTCGTTACGAGGCGAGTCTATGGTCTGGCTTTTGGGCCTAGGGCCGCCGAGAATTGGTCGAAGCACCTCCAGGTGAAGTTCGGGCTGTCGGCAGATCAGGCGAGAGAGGTAGTGTCCAAGGTCGACCTGCTCCCTGCCTCCAAGAGGAGAGAGGCTGACACCTATCAGGTTCTCGGAGGAAAGCGCACTGAGAATCTAACCAACACAGAATTCCCTGACCAGCAGTTGAAGGTCTGGAACTATTCGCATACACCCGGTTTCAAACTCTCTGATTTCGAGAACACCCTGGCAGCTCCCCCTGACCCCGGCGTCCTCAGCAGGCTGCGGGCGATAGAGGACTTCCGCAGGGCCTACGAACTCACGGAACGGTTGTCAGAGGACCTGAGCAGGATAGGGATTGAAGTCCCTGCTGAGAAGGAAGGTCTGGGACCCGAGCAGTGGGACTCCTACGGACCTGTCCAGAAGACGATGCGGGAATTCAAGGGAGCGTACCTCGGCTTCAAGAACAAGCTCGTAGATTCAGTGGGGCAGCCCCAGACTATAGGCGGCGTGGTCAGCTAGCGGGGCTCAGCCGGGGCGCCTGTTCGTCTGTACCTCGAGGGAATGTCCCAGAATCCGTAAGCCTTGGTCCCACTTCGAGGGAACCTCTTCTCAACCTCAACTTCCACCACTACCGGAGAAGACGAGCTCCTGGCTTCGTCGAGACTCTTCTTCAACTCGGCAGGCGTGGACGCCAGCAGGTAGCCGGCGCCATAGGCCTTCACCAGCTTCTCGAAGTCTACTTCATAAGAAGAGCCGTCCCTCTTCGCGAATTCCGTTCCCACGGTTCTTTTCTCGAACGATCTTATCTGAAGATCTCGGATGGACACCCACCCCCTGTTGTTCAGCACAATCACAGCGAGTGGGATCTCGAGCTGCACCGCGGTGGCAAGCTCCACGCTGTTCATCATGAACGAACCGTCCCCTTCGACGGCTGCGACCGGGACGCCAGGCCTGGCCAGTTTCGCACCGATGGCAGCAGGGAGTCCGAAGCCCATCGTCGAGAAGCCCCCTGAACTGATGAAGGTCCTCGGACCATAGGCAATCCATTGCTGCGACATTATCTCCTGGGGGAGCCCTGCGCTGACCGTGACTATGGTGCTCTTGGGGAACCTGTCTCTCATGGCCGCGACTACGTTCGGGATTCCCATCGGGGACTCCTTTCTCATGTTCTCCATCTCCGACTCCCAATTCCCCTTGAGCTTCTTGAACCGCTTCAACCATGCGGATGTCCTCGGTCCCCCTCTCCGCCGGAGGTTCTTCATCGCCTCCATCAGGTCCTGGAGCGCCGCCTTGGCATCGGCGACTATTCCTATCTCAGTGGGGTAATTCTTTCCGAGTTCGTGCTGGTCGATGTCGATGTGGATAAGCTTCGAGGGCGGGATTTGGAATGTGACACCGGGGGAATAGGAGCTCGTCGTCTCGTCGCTGAAGGTCACTCCGACAGCCAGGATCACGTCCGCGCTCCTCGCCACTTCATTGGAGACGGCGTTCCCTATGTTCCCAGGGTGGAAGCCGTAGAGCTCATGATCCTCGGGGAAACCACCCTTCGAATCCCCTCTGAAAGTGCAGAGCGCGGGGGCTCCGAGAAATTCTGCAATGCCCACTGCCTCTTCGCTCGCGTCAGACATCACGACCCCTCCTCCAACAAGGACCACTGGCCTCTCGGCTGCGAGCAGGAGCTTCGCCGCCTCCACTATCTTATCCGAATCGGGGCGTAACCTCCCCCCAAAGAGGTGACGGTCCACCGATGGCACGGCGGTGTCGATTTTCTCGACCTGCACGTCCATGGGGACATCCACCAATACTGGGCCTGGCCTGCCCCCGAGCGCAACCCTGAAAGATTCGGTCATCACCCTCGGGAGCTGTGCAGCGCTGGTGACGGTCCAGGAGCCTTTGACCAGATGGTCCATCGCGTTGGCGTAGTCCACCCAGTGCCGCCTCTCCACCTCCTGGAAGATGCCCCTGCCGAACAGGTAGGTCTGGATCTGGCCCGTGAAAGCCAGAAACGTGGACGAGTCCACGTAGGCCGTCGCAAACGCCGTTGCAAGATTCGTCGCCCCTGGACCCACCGAAGTCGTGACGGCGGCGGGTCTCCGCCTGTTTGCCCTGAAGTAACCGTCCGCCATGTGGCCTCCCCACTGTTCATGCTTGACCGCCACTACGTTCAGATCTGGGGCCATGTCCCTGGCTGCATCGAATATCGAGACATTGCCATGACCTGGAATCCCGAAAAGATACCTGACCCCTGATTTTTTCAGGAACTCGGCAATGAACTGTGCCCCGTCCCGGGGGGCGGATCGCATCGTCCTTTCGACCCGAGGAGCGCTATTTTAATCGTTGGAGCTAGGCATCACCGAAGAACGCTTTTCTAGAGCCCTGTGTCATTCAATCGCTCTTGAACCTGCTGAGGTTCCTTCTTAGGCGCCTCGCTTTCGCTGTCTTCGTTCTATTCTGCGTACTGACACTCACCTTTGCCCTCTCCCACCTGATTCCGGGCAACGTCATACAAGCGTGGCTCGGAAAGGAAGCCGAACTGTACCCAGCAGTCGCCAAGGCCTACGCCGCGAAGTATCATCTCAACGACCCCATCTACGTCCAGTACTTCTATTACCTCAGCGGGATGATACAGGGGAACCTCGGCCTTTCTCCTTCGAGGGACTTCGCGCCAGTCTCCAGCGTGATCGCCCAAACCCTCCCGTTGACACTTCAGATAGTCTTCCTAGCTTTCGTAATCTGCATCGTCCTTGGGCTCGGACTTGGGGTCTTGGCGGCGAGATATCACAACACCCCCGTCGATACGCTCATCAGGGTGTTCTATCTTGGAGGGTACTCGTCCCCGCCGTATTTCGTCGGAATCGTAATGCTTGTGATTATGTCGCTTTACCTCAGAATCCTTCCAACTGGCGGGGCATACAACCCGTTGCTGGTCTCACCCTCCTCCGTCATCACGGGATTCCCGATCCTCGACGCCCTGATACAGGGGAACTTCTCCTTCGTAGAGAACGCATCCCTCCATCTCATTCTCCCTTCCCTGACGCTGGGCTTGGTGACCTTCGGGGTCATCACGCGGGTGGCCCGGAGTTCCCTTCTGGACGTCATGCAGATGGACTACATCAGGACAGCAAGGTCGAAGGGGCTGGACGAGGGAACGGTGTTCTACGGGCACGGACTCCCCAACGCGGCTATCTCCCTGATCACCATCTCTTCGCTCGTGATGACATTTCTCCTGACAGGCTCAGTGTTCGTGGAGTATCTTTTCAGTTACCCCGGGATGGGACGCTACGCATTCGTCGCCCTGCAGGGTGACGACTATCCGGGCATCATGGCCACTGTCCTGGTGTTCGCAGCGATAATCGTCCTAACCAATCTGGTGGCGGACGTCCTCTATGCCTATGTGGACCCGGAGGTCAGACTTGGCTAATCAGGGTAAGCCGACGGTCGAAGGTCGCATTAGGGGAACTTTGGCACTGATGACCAAGAACATCGAATCGAAGGTCGGCTTCTGCATAATCATCATATTCGTCGTCACGGCGATATTGATGGAGATCTCGGCCCTTCTCAACATCCAGCTCACTCCGTATCCTGCCAATCCCCTCCCCAACCAGGCGAGCGCCATACTGCTCCCTCCTTCGCTGGCACACCCATTCGGGACAGACAACCTCGGAAGAGACGTCCTCAGCAGGATTCTTGTCGCGACCCCCTATGACTTCATGATAGGATTCGTGGTCGTCGGGGCGGCGGTGGTCATCGGGGGCCTCCTGGGGGGCCTTGCGGGGTTGAGAGGCGGGCTCATGGACGAGTTCCTGATGAGGTTCACCGACGTCTTCTTCGCTCTCCCCGTGTTGCTTGTCGCCATCGTCATTGGGGCTGTCCTCGGCGGCGGGATCGTCAACATGAGCATAGCGCTCACGATTACGTGGTGGCCCCCCTACGCCCGGCTGGCCAGGGGAGAATCACTGAAGGTTGCCCATCAGAACTACATTGAGGCCGCTCGGCTCTCTGGCCAGAAGCCTCGGAGAATACTGTTCCGCCACGTGCTCCCCAATATCTCCGGGACGATGCTCGTCTATGCAACTCTCGACATCGGGACGGTCATCCTGGTCTATTCGGGTCTGACTTTCCTCGGCCTTGGGAACCGCCCTCCTGCCCCTGACTGGGGCCAGATGGTGGCCGCCTACAACGGATACGTCCTGACCGACCCCTGGCTGGCAATCATTCCCGGGCTCATAATTTCATTGGGGGTGATTGGCTTCAGCCTGCTCGGGGACGGCATCAAGGATACTCTGGGGATAAGATAGACATGACAACCGTCCTAGAGCTCGTCGATTTCAGCGTCCACTATCATTCCTCTGGAGGCGAAATAAGGGCCCTCGACTCGGTCAATCTGAAGATCGAGGACAGGGAATTCATCGCGCTCGTGGGGGAGTCGGGTTGTGGGAAGTCCACACTTGGCCTGGCAGCCATCGGGCTCCTTCCCCCCAGGGTGGCCGCGATAAAGGGAGGCACGATTTCTTACAAGGGAGTGAACCTGACCAAACTGAGCCCAAACGAAATGAGAAATTACCGGGGCTCAGAAATCGCGATGATCTTTCAGGAACCTCTGACGAGCCTCAACCCTCTGAGGCGGATTGGGGAGCAGATCGCCGAAGCCGTAGTCCTGCGGACCCAAAGGGAGAATTCAAGTTCCCCGATGAAGGGTGCTCCTAGGCTCCCAGGGAGGAAATGGAAGTTCCCCCCTGAGCTCAAGAGGGAGGTGGAGCAGATGCTGACGCTCGTCAGGATTCCCGACCCCGACCTCATCATAGACCGCTACCCCTTCGAGCTTTCGGGAGGGATGAGGCAGAGGGCTATGATCGCCATGGCTCTCTCCCAGCAGCCTGAGTTGCTCATCGCCGATGAGCCAACGACCGCTCTCGACGTCACTACCCAGGCCCAAGTCCTAAGACTGATGAAGGAAATCAAGGACAAACTTGGGACCACCATAATGCTCGTCACCCATGACCTCGCGGTGGCGAGCCAAGTCGCCGACAGGGTGATTGTGATGTACGCGGGGAAAATCGTGGAAGATGCAGAAGTACATGAAATCTTCTCACAGCCAAAGCACCCCTATACTCAGGGACTGCTCTCTTGCATTCCCTCTGGTCGCAGGGACGGCAAGGAGCTCACTCCCATCAAAGGGACCATACCTGATTTGACGCTGAGGAAAGAGTGGTGCCAATTCCAGCCTAGGTGTCCTTTCGCCATGGAGGTGTGCTCCAGTAAAATGCCTAAGCTGAAGGAAGTCGGAAAAGACCACAAGACGGCGTGCTTCAAGTATGGCGAATGAGCTTCTGCTAAGGACGGTGGAACTGCGAAAGTATTACACGTCCACCAGAGGCATGAATCCGTTTTCCAGGGCCAAAGAAAAGATCGTAAAGGCCGTGGACGGCGTCTCGATAACGATCCCATTCGGAAAGACCCTGGCCGTGGTGGGTGAGTCAGGCTGCGGCAAAACCACACTCGCTAGGACCCTGGCGCTTCTTACCCCCCCTACCAGCGGGGAGATACACTTCGACGGCCGAAGAATTGACGACGGCAGGGCCAAGGATGCTGAAGTCTACCAGAAACTCCAGATGGTATTCCAGGACCCCGACTCCTCCCTTGACCCTAGGATGAGCGTGGTGGAGACGGTCGCGGAACCTCTGAGGGGGCTAACGAAGATGAGGGACTCGGAGGTCAGGGCGGCGGCCTTCGAGAGCATCCATGCAGTCGGCCTCTCCGATGACTTTGCCGAGCGTCTCCCCAAGCAGCTGAGCGGGGGACAAAAACAACGGGTCGCCATAGCGAGGGCCCTTTCGACGCGGCCGAAGCTTGTGATTCTGGACGAGCCGACGAGTGCCCTTGACGCCTCGGTTCAGGCTCAGATTCTGAAGCTTCTCGTTGAACTGCAGAAGAAGTTCTCACTCTCGTACATGCTCATCACCCACAACATCGCAGTCGCTGCCTATCTCTCAGATCTTATGGCCGTCATGTACGCAGGGAATGTTGTAGAGTACGGACCCAGCTCCGAGGTGCTCGAGAAGCCGAGGCATCCCTACACTATAGCCCTGATGAAGTCTGCGCCGACCCCGGATCCTTGGAATAGGACTCTGCTACAAACCGAGGTAACCGGGGAGGTCCCGAGCCCAATCAACCCGCCGAGCGGGTGCAAATTCCACCCGAGATGCCCCTTCGCCGAATCGATTTGTTCGGTCGAGGTCCCACAGCTGAACGTAATCTCAGAAGGGCACATGGCCGCATGCCATTTCGTGGAGAAGACTGCATGACCAGGCTCTTCTAGAGGATGCTTCGGACACGGAATCGCGACCCTTAAATAACGAACCTCAATAGTCTACGCAGTCGATTATTTGCAAGTTTCCTCGTCTTATTCCCGGGGTATAGGAAGAGCTGCAGTTGCCGTGATTGTTGTCGTTCTGATTGTCCTTGCGGCGGGAGCCGCGTACTACCTGGAATTCGTGGCACCTTCAACATCGACTTCCACCACATCCACGACCACAAGCAGCACCACCACAACAACGTCAACACCGACCAACACTTCGAGTGTCAGCGGAGTTACAAGGAACACGCTGACCATTGACGAGGTCTTCTGGCCGGCAGGGGACCTGAACCAACTCAACGCCCTGGGCGAGATTCCATATCCCAACTGGCTGACATACACGGTTTACCAGCCCCTGGTGACGCTGGACCCCAACGCTCTGTACAACTCTGGCAAGATCGTCTACGTCCCAGGTCTCGCGAACTGGTGGAATCAGTCGTCCGACGGGAGGACGTACACCTTCCACCTCAGGCCCAATGTCAACTTCTCCGACGGCAACCCGTTGAACTCCTACCAGGTGTGGGCTGAGATGTATGGCTTCTACTACCTCTCAGGGAACAGTTCTTCGTTCCTCGAGTCGTACAACGTATTCAACTTCTCGAACGTCACCTTTGGGCCCACTCAGATTAGCCTGCTCAACTCGAGCGGGCTCATCAACCCTAGCCCCCAGGCCCTATCGATGATGGAGAACACCAACTGGCCCATCTACGTCACCAACTCTTCCGACATCGTATTCCATCTGGCGGCACCTTTCAATTACTTCCTCGGGACTCTCGTTGTCTACGTCGGGCTAATCTTCGATACCCAGTGGCTACTTGACCACGGAGGTTTTGGCACGGCGTCGGGGTACAACACGTACTTCAATCAGAAC
Source organism: Nitrososphaerales archaeon (assembly GCA_035622475.1). Lineage (GTDB taxonomy): Archaea > Thermoproteota > Nitrososphaeria > Nitrososphaerales > Gagatemarchaeaceae > UBA183. The sequence goes on along the minus strand of DASPVF010000016.1, from coordinate 8,300 downwards.
CCTATCCCAGGGACTGGCCCCTATGTCGTGACTCAGGTGTCCGAGGGTTCATTCGTGAAGTTCGCTCAGAACCCCAACTACTGGGGAGATAGTCTTACCGCGGCCCAGATCGCCGCAGATCCATATCTAGACCCAGGGCATGCCAAGAACGTCGTTGTCCAGACCATCCCTACCGACACCGCTCGGTTTACAGACCTTTCAACTGGCGCGGCCCAGATAGCTGGAATTTTGACCGCCGATTACCCCACGGTGCTGAGCAACCCATCTACCTATGGCACATTCAACTTCCCAGACTCGTCTGCAGTGTTCGTGGGAATCGCGATGAACACTCAGAGAGCGCCAACCAACATAACTGCGGTCAGACAGGCGATCGTGAGGGCGATTAACTACACCGACATCTCTGACAAGGTATTCTTCGGCGGTCTCGGACCCATGATAGGCCCGGAGTACCCCGTGTTCAGCCAGTTCTACGCACTAGGGGGAGCCACTCCCTATCAGTACAACATCACGGCCGCCGAGGCAATCCTCTCGAACGCAGGGATCAATCCCGCGAATCTGCCTACTCTGGACTTCAGAGTGGTTCAGGGGTGCGACTACTGCGATTCGACCGCCCAGATAGTTGAAAGCGACCTGGCCCAGATCGGGCTCAAAGTGAACATAATCGTTACGCCTTCAGCTGAGTACGCCTGCCCACTTACAGGGGGGACCTGCTCGTACAGTCAGGCTCTGGGCACCGCCAACGAGACTTCGCAGCTGACCTGGTTCGGTACCGGGACCTTCGCCCCTGCGGCTGACACTCCCGCCGATGCCTGGCTCCTGTTCGTCAACAACGCCACGTCTTCTAACAACTGGGCCATCTACTCGAACCCAACGGTGCAGCAGTGCGTCAACGGGTTCACAAGCATATCAAACACGACCCAGCTACTCAACCTCTGCACGCCGGCATACACTCAGGTATACAACGACGCGCCCTACATCTGGCTAGGCACTATCAAACCGTTCTTCGGATCGGGCTCTCTGGTTTGGCAGAAGAGTGTCGTCAAAAACTTCTACGTGGACCCGGTCTTTAGCGGCCAGTCTTCCACGGCGATATTCAACACGGTCACCTTTAACAGCTAAAGAGGCCCTTTTTCGTCACTTGCCGGTGTCCAAGTTGAAACTATCATGCAGTGCTATTGCGTGGGGAAAAATCAATGACGCCCCCTCGTTCCGCAGGATAGCTGAGTCTGTCTCCAACGCAGGATACACCGGCATCGGCATAGAGTACAACCTGCTCCCCGAAGAGCTGACCAAGAAGCCGGAGATGGTCAAGGACATCGCGAAGGCGGCAGGGCTCGATGTCCCGTCAATGGCAATCAACGAGAACACAGCCTACCAGGCCGAAGCAGCCTATCGCATGGGAGCGGAATCAGGTTGGCTCTGCCTATTCGAGAAAGACGCCGCGGGTGCGGAAGTAACAAGGATGCATGTCAGAGAGTTCGGGAAGAGAGGTCTCAAGGTGGGCCTTCACCCCCACGTTAATAGCAGCGTCGAAACCAATCGGCAGCTCGACGCGCTCATCGCCGCCTGCAAGCCGGCTTCCCTCGACGTCTGCTTCGATTCCGCGCACCAGGAAGCTCTCGGCATGGACCTCCCCGCATTCATCGAACGATACAAGGACCGGCTATGCCTGGTCCACCTCAAGGACCTAAAGACGAGGAAGGCGCCGAAGGACATAGACTACGACAACGATTTCGTTGATCTTGGAGAAGGGCTCTGCGACTTCCCGGCGATCATGGGCGCCCTGAAGAAGGTCAAGTATCAGGGCTGGCTGATGGTCGAGGTCGACTTCGCCCACACGACGACCGTTGAAGAGTCCATAAAGAAGAACTTCGACTACCTCACACCGCTGATGTAGGCCTACTCTCTATTCAGAGGTATGGGCCTGCCTTCGGCTATGGACGCTTTCGCGGCCAGGCCGATCCTTAGCGCCTCCCGCCCATCGGCAATGCTCACCTTTACTTCCCTCCCGGTCCGGATGCAGTCGACGAAGTCCGCTATCTCGTCCCTGTAGGCCTGAGCCCACCTAGCGGCAAAGCCTTCGAAGTATTCGTTGCTGGTCCCTGCCGAGGTTCTGACGTGAGCGAAAGACTTCTCCCCGATATCCACCGAGACGGCTGCCTTTGTCCCGAGCATCTCGAGCCTAGCGTCGAAACCATAGACCGTGTTGTAGCAGGAGTCAACGTAGGCGAGCGCGCCGCTGGCGAGCTTCATTACAACTGTGGTGGTGTCGAAGTCTCCGTTCTTGCGAAGGTCCTCGTAAACGAGGGCGGCTCCCTCGGCATAGACCCTGACCACTTCGCTCCCGGAAAGCCATCTCACGGCGTCGAAGTCGTGGCTCGTGGTGTCCAGAAATATCCCCCCACTCTTGGCCGGGATTGTCGACCAACCAAGTATGGGTCCCGGCGGGTCCCTGTTATGCTCCTTCAGGAGCAGAAGCTCCCCCAACTCTCCTGTCTCCATGGCGTGCTTCGCCTTTAGGTATGAGGGGTCGAACCTTCGCTGGTAACCGACTTGGAACCTGATTCTGCCTTTCTTCACAAACTCCCCCATCTCGTTCGCGTCAGCGAGCGTAACCGAGATTGGCTTCTCACAGAAGACAGACTTCCCCGCGTCTGCTGCCTCCTTCGTAATCTCCATCTTCAGAAACGGCGGCGTGCAGACGATGATACCCTCGACTGAGGGATCCCTGATCATCTCGTGGAAGTCAGAATACACCTTGGCATCCCCGGCAACGGACTTCGCCGCCTTCTGGTCGATGTCTGCCACTGCGGCGAGCCTGGCTCCCTTGATGCTCCTGTCTATGTTGTTGGCGTGGACCTTCCCAATGGCTCCCGCGCCTATCAGCCCGAGGCCTAGTTCAGATGTCATCCATCACTGGGCCAGACGGCTGAGGCTTTTAAGTTCCAGACGATCTCACTGGAGGACAACAGCGGAAACCTTCCTCACAGCTTCAATTATGTCGCCGACGTCCTCTTCGGTAAGCAACGGGCTGATGTCTAGGTGAACGGCCCTGGTCATCAGGTCAAGGGACTTCTTGTGTTCTCTGATGTTCAGGTCCTTGATTATGTGTCCCCAGTGCATGAAGGTGTGGCCATCCGTGACTCGCGGGTCGTAAACGACTGTCGGGTAACCCCCACTTGTGGTCCTAATGTTCTCCGCGACGAGCGCGTCCTTGAACAGCCTCGCCCTGGCAGGGCTCTTGACGAAGAAGACCAGGGATATCCCCGATTCTCCCTTCTCGTCGTTCGATCGCCTGAACCGGATCCTTTCGACTTTTTCAATTCCCTTCCGCACCTGAGCGTTCTTCTCCCTTATCTCACGTACGACGCCATCCATCTTCTTGAGTTGTTCCCTGAGGATGGCCGCCGCGATTTCGTTCATTCTGTAATTGACTCCCGGGAAGGGCTCGATTTCGAACTTCACCCCCTGCCCGGAGAACTGTCTGTAGGGGGTCCCTATGTCGTGGAACATCACGCACCTTTCATAGATCCTCCTGTCGTCGGTCACGAGTGCTCCGCCCTCTCCTGCGGTGATCATCTTGTTGAGCTGAAAGCTGAATGTTCCTACCTCTCCATATCCTCCGAGCTTCTTGCCCCTGTACGTGGCTCCCGCCCCCTGGGCCACATCTTCAATCAAGGGCACGGACTTCCGATCGGCAACCTCCCTCAGAGACCTGAGGTCGCAGGGGACGCCGCGTGCGTGAACAGCCATGATCGCCTTCGTCTTTCTGGTGATTCTTCTCTCCACATCCATCGGATCAATTGTCATGGAGTCGTCTATGTCCGCGAGCACGGGGACCCCCCCCGCAGCCACTACGGCGTCAGGGCATGCAACCCAAGCGTAGGTCGGAATTATCACCTCGTCTCCGTGACCGATTCCAAGCGCCACCAACGCAGTGTGGAGAGCGGCGGTTCCGGAGGTCAGCCCGAGGGCATACCTTCTCCCTTCGTATTCCGCCAGGTCTGATTCGAAGGCTCCGGTGACGTCCCTGAAATCAGGTCCATAGAACCTGTAAAGTGACTTGCTCCGGAGCACGGCTGTTACGGCTCTGATTTCTTCCTTCCCGATTGAGGTCCCTCCGGGGTGCATAACGGGGAGCGGCTTTGTTCTTACGGGAGAGCCTCCATAGAGAGCGAGCTCTGATTTCCTCGCTCGAGGTTCGCGACGCATCTCGCCTGCCTGCAACGCTGAGGCTACGTAAAGACTTTGATTCCTTGCCTAAAGGAAATTTCCGGAGTGGGTCGAGTCATCCCATCTTTGAGACAAGCTTGTTCGCCGCGTCGGTGGTGCAAGCTGTATTAAGTGGAGAACTTGCGCGGGGCGAGCTACCATTGAAATCTCAAGCATCTAATTCAGAGGTTGCGCGCACGGCCGACAAACTCCTCAGGAACTTGATGAAGGTGAAGGCAGGAGAAACGGTGGCGATCACGTGCGACACCGAGAGCGATTGGCTCTTTGCCACTGAAGTTGAGAAAGCGGCAGTGAATCTGGAAGCCAAACCAGTTCTTGTGCGGAACAAGGCCCCACCCCACGTCGGGCGAGCAGCAGAACCCTTCCTGCCCGTCGAAAGTCTGACAGGTGTCGTTACGGGATCGGACGTATGGATAGAGCTGAACGCCAAATGGCTCCTCTATACCTCGGTGTACGAGGAAGCGCTGAGACGCAGACGGACTAGGTATGTGTGCTTGGTGGGCATGAACAGGGGCATGGCCGTAAGATGCATTGGAAACGTCGACGTACCTTCTGTTCTGAAATTCCAGAGGCGCCTTCAGAGCATTACCAAAAAGGCCCGTTCAATGCACTATTCGACCCCCACAGGCACCGACGTATCTTTTGAGAACGATCCAAAGAGGCCCGTCATGGTGGAAGGGGATGTTTCGGGACCGGGCGAGTACATGCTCCTCGGCCAGGTCGATTGGGCGCCGGTCGAGGAGACGATAAACGGGACAATAGTCTTCGACGGGTCCGTGAACCCTCCAGATGAATTAGGACTGTTGAAAGAACCAGTGAAACTGGAAGTCAGGAACGGCAAAGTCGTGAGGACCTATGGAAGCGGATCGGCCAGAATCTACGGACGCTGGCTAGGGAGCTTCAACGACGAAAACATGTACGTCCTCGCCCACCTGTCCTACGGTTGCAACCCGGGGGCCAAGTTGACTGGGAACGTCTTGGAAGACGAAAGGGTGTGGGGCGCTCTCGAATGGGGGCTGGGGAACCAGACCGAGACGTTTCAGGCGCGAAGCACAAGGGCTCTCTCGCATTCTGACGGAATAACGCTGAAACCCACCCTGGAGGCAGATGGCGAAGTGATAATCCAGAAGGGGAGATACACCCATCCGTCCCTCTTGGATGTCGCGAGCTCTCTGACCGCATCAGACAGGCGCCAGCAAGCATCGTAGCCTACTTGCTAGCCGAGGCGAAAAACTCCTCCAAAAAGAATTAGAGAACACTACGACGGTGGGTGCGAGCCATGGCAGATTACAATATTGGGAAGGACCAATTCCATTACAAGTGGAGCAGGTCTCACAAACCAGTCCTGTCAGTCAGGCCCGGAGACTCAGTGGCCTTCGAAATAAACGAAGTCAGCAGCTGGCAAATAACCGATGATTGGGAATCCGAGGATATGGCGAGATTCGATAATTCGAAACTCTACCCGCTTTCCGGGCCAGTCTACGTCGAAGGAGCAAGACCCGGGGACTCCCTAGTTGTGGATGTCCTTGAGGTCAAGAACGGTGATTTTGGATGGACTTCAATCTCTCCAGGCTACGGCCTGCTCGACGAGTTCAACGAGCACTATCTGTACAAGTGGCACCTTGGCAGTTCGAAGTATGCGCGTTTCGAGAAGGGCATCAGGATCCCGATCAAACCCTTCTGCGGCGTCATGGGAGTTGCACCGCCAGAGGAGGGATTCTTCGAGGTCGCGCCTCCTGGAAAGCACGGCGGCAATCTCGACGTACGACATCTAACGGCCGGAAGCAAGCTCGAACTGCCTGTCTGGGTTGATGGAGGGCTCTTCTCCACCGGAGACCTCCACGCTGCCATGGGGGACGGAGAGGTGTGCATCAGCGCCATTGAGTGCGCAGGAACCGCGAGGATGAGGTTCTCTCTGAAGAAGGGTGCGAACCTGAAGTGGCCACGGTTCTACACAAAGGGGGATGGGAGAGCCAAGAAGGGATACTACGTGGCCACCGGGATAGCAGACGAGTTGATGGAGGCGACAAGGGAGTCCGTCAGGAACATGATCGGGTACCTCACAAGTGAATATGGCTTGAGCAAAGAAGACGCCTACGTCCTCTGCAGCGTAGCCGCCGACGTCAGGGTTCACGAAGTCGTAGACAAGCCCAACTGGGTCGTCGGAACGATGATTCCACTCGACTGTTTTCCGTAGTTTGCCGTGGAGCTGCGGCGATAAGCGAGCCCGGGATAAGAACGGCCGGAGCTATTTCAGGCCGGTCCCCGGAACCTTCCTCTCCTTCTTTCCGGGACGCGGATAGGTCTTTCTGCTCTGCTTGAATCCCGACAGCAGCAAGGCCTGTGCCATGCTCAGGGCTGCGATGGATGGGTCGATGAGGGGTATCCCCACCTTGGGCGCAACCAGGTCGACGACTCTGGAAAGGCCTGTGCAGCCCAGAATCAGAACATCCGGTTCATCCTGTTCCTGTATCTGTTTCGCCGCGTGAACGAGCTGCGCCACGGTCCTTTCTGGGTTTTGTGGAATGCTCGCGACTGTGAACCCTGCGCCCCATTCGGAAACGAACCGATCTGACAGCCCAAGGTGCCTCACCCTGGAGTTGGGCACGTAACTCTTGTATCTTTTCGCAGAGGTCGAGAGTATGCTGAACGAGTCACCCAACGTCATCGAGAACAGCATTGAAGCTTCTCCGGGTCCCACGACCACTATGTTGCTGGCTTCCCGTGACGCTCCGAGACCTGGATCAAGAAAGCAGTCTATGATGGCAGCGTCATATCCGTCCCTTTCTGCTTCTAGAACCTTGTCGACGACAAATGGCGCGCACAGGACGTCATCGTAATCGCCCTCTATCGTCTCTACCCCGTTTGAAAGGCTCCTAATCTCCACGGTGAACTGAGGTCCAGCCCTGGCCTGCAGGAACTTTTGGTCGAACTCGTCGAAAACAGTGGTAAGAATCGGGTTGACCACCATTATCTTGTAGTGATTCTTGTTCATGTTTGATTGCCTTCGGCGACCTCGTTTGTTGTCTCATCGGCGATTGCAATTATTAAGACTTGGGCCGATGAAAAAAAGTTCGTTTCGTCCCAAACAGTTGAGAAGCAAATGCTCTTCTACCGCGTGTTAAGCTGTTCAGGTCCCACGGATTGATACCTCTATCATCGAGGGGGAGCTTCGGTTGATACAGGAATACTTGGACGGCAAGGAGGATTTTGACTTAGAATGGGCTTAGTCGGTTACATCATTCGCAGAGCCCTTTACTCGGTTCTGCTTGTCATCCTTTCAGTGCTGTTCGTCTTTTTCCTGACCCACTTCCTGTCCCCGAACCCGGCGGCGGTCTGGGCTGGACCGCACGCAGCCAAGTCGGTCGTCCAGGCCATTGTGAACGAATACCATTTTAACGATCCACTCTACGTCCAAGCCTACTATTTCGTCACCGGCGCCCTCACATTCAACTTCGGCATTTCTCCCTACTTCAAGCAGCCAGTGGCGAGCCTGATCGCCACCTACTTCCCGAGGACCCTCGAGTTGACGTTCTTCGCCATGGCGATATCAATCCTCCTGGGCGTTTTCACTGGGGCGTTCGCTGCAGCGCACCGAAACAAGAAGGGTGACTACTCTGTCAGACTCTTCTACCTGATAGGCTGGTGCGCACCTCCGTTTCTTATCTCCCTCCTCCTGCAGCTGTTTTTCGCGTACAGGCTGAACTACTTCCCCACTTCCCTCCTGGCCAACCCCGCCCTGACCACACCTCCGTTTGTAACCGGATTCCCGCTCATAGACGGGCTTCTCGCTGGCGACTTCCCCTACGTCGAATCGCACCTCGTTCACATGGCCCTCCCTGTCATAGCCCTCACCTTCATTTCATTTGGGCTAATCACTCGGATCATTAGATCATCCATGCTGGAATCCCTCAAGGCCGACTATGTGCGCACGGCAGTGATGAAGGGAGTGGGAACTAGAAGAGCCATATACCTGCACGCGCTAAGAAACTCCCTAATCCCGGTAATCACTGTCATTGCCCTTACTTTCGCTTACTTGATCGCCGGCGCAGTGGTAGTCGAGTATG
>DASPVF010000015.1:0-34398 GCA_035622475.1 Nitrososphaerales archaeon | reverse complement strand
TTCCCTTTTACGTACCTTGCCGTGTCCCCGACGAAGAGCACCCTATCCTGCCTGTCGTACAAGGAGATGCTCCCTGGTGTGTGGCCGGGTGTGTGAAAGACTGCAAGTCTCCCGACGGTGTCCCCCTCTTTCAACAGAAGGTCAGGCTCGACGGGAGTCGTCTTGAAGAACGGGGATATCACCCCGAACGCGAAGCCCATAGCGCCTCCTGGCGACGGATACTTCTTTCTACCTGAAACGAAGTCCGCATCAGCCTCGTGAACAGCGACCCTTGCCCCCGTCGCGGCCTTGATTGCGGCGAGCCCTCTCGTATGGTCGACGTGGCAGTGGGTAACGACGATCACTTTTACTTCGGATGGCTTCCGGTTCATCTTTGAGGTAATGAAATCCAGTATTTTCTTGCCATCTGCCTGCATACCCGTGTCGACGAGCGTCAGCGTGCCGTCACCCTCTTCTACCAAGTAGCTGTTGGCGTTGGAGCCGTCTACGTACTGCACACCCTTCACAATCTCGGTCATGTCGCCTTACTCACCCACGTCATAACAATCCTTCGAGGCTTCGGACCTAGGATTTAACAGTACTACACCGTTTCTGCAGGTGAGACCTGATAGTTCCTGAACTGAAGGACGCCCCTTTCTGTTTTTATAAAACTCTCCGTTCGCTCTTGGCCAATGAAGCAGGCGGTACAGCTTGGACTCTTGGCTGCAATTGTAGTCGCGTTCCCATGGTTGGCAGCCTCTATCGCCGCAAACCTGCAATTACTTCCCTCTGGGGCCTCGGGCCTGCCTTCCCCTTCATGCTCTACCAACTGCCCCGCAACATCGCAGGTCGTGCCTCAGCAGACAACTGGGAATGCGCTGGTACTCATGTTCACCCTGGCAGTCGTTCTGTCTCTGTTCGTGGTTTCAGGCGTTATCGCCTGGCGGAGGAAGGTGCAGACAAGCAGGGGCGTCTGGAGCCTCTTGTCTGTCTTCCTGCTCTTCGCCTTTGTCTATGGCCTCTCCGGCCTCCTAAACATTCTTGGGACAGTTCCGCTTCCCAATTTTGGAGTCTTCAACCCAATAGCCTACGAGTTGTCTTATCTGCCCCTCGTCTTAATTGTGATAGCCGGAGCACTGGGAGTCAAGTGGATAGCGCAGCGCCCTGGCCCCACCAGCTCAACGACAACCCCGACAGCACCGTCTCCGGTGAGGCAGACCGCGCTAAGTGTGCTCGACAGAGCCATCCATTCGCTGCGCAGCGGAACAGACCCCCGGAGCGTCATAATCAGTTGCTACAGGGCACTCTGCGAAATCCTGCAGGAAAGAGGAGTCCCCGGGACACCCTCAGCAACGGCCAGAGAATTCGAGGTCGCGAGCGAAAAGGCGCTTTCGATACACCATGAAACAATTCATAGGCTCACCGCCCTATTCGAAAAGGCGAGATACAGCGCTGAAGAAGTAGAACCGGGGGAAGCCGTCGAAGCCGAGTCTGTCCTTTCCGAACTAAAGTCAGAGGTGTTGGGGGGCGTGGGAAAGAAGTGAGATCCGCAACCCTTCTAGCATGTTCCACGGCCGCATGTGCATTGGCTGCCGCATTAGCCGGTCTGAGCTCGTCCTATGGCGGAGTGATCGCGGCGCTCTTTTCCCTTGGGTTTGTGCTTTCTCTGGGCTCTGTCCTATCGGGGAGCCCCGTCCGCCAATGGACTCTGCTCCGAAAAGACTCCCGACCTGGGCAGGGCCCAGTCTCTATGCTGGTCCTGACGGTAAAGGAGGCGGCTCACGGTTCGCCCATCTCTCAATCCCAAATCGCCCGGATGCTTCGTTCCGTGAAGCCGGACGTTTCCAAGCAGTCGATATCGAAGGATATTCTGGAGCCATCCGGTCTGAGACCGAGGCTGAAGGGCGAAGAATACATGGCAGAGCTCGAAGCGGCAATCAAGGTGCTTCAGGACGGCTGAAGGGGCACGGACGAAGGGAAGCGATGTCCATCAACGAGTACTTGCCGAAGTCTCGAAAGTAATAGTTGGCAAGAGAGACGTCTTGGATCTGTTACTGCTCTCGATAGTTTCTGGCGGCCACGTCCTTATCGAGGATTATCCGGGACTAGCCAAGACGCTGATGGCGAAATCGCTGGCCTCTGCCCTGGGGCTCGAGTTCAAACGAGTTCAGTTCACTCCCGACCTGCTACCGGGGGACGTGACTGGAAGCTACATAATCAACCAAAGAACATCGGCGTTCGAACTCAGGAAGGGTCCGATCTTCACCAACCTTCTCCTGGCCGACGAAATCAACAGGGCCCCGCCTAAGACCCAGGCGGCTCTTCTCGAAGCGATGCAGGAGAGGCAGGTCACACTCGAAGGCGAGACCCTGAAGATGCACGACCCTTTCGTTGTTATGGCCACTCAGAACCCCATCGAGTACGAGGGGACGTACCCGCTCCCGGAGGCCCAACTCGACCGTTTCCTGACCAAGGTTGGCGTAGGTTACCCCGACCCCTCCGAAGAAAGGGAGATCCTTAGACGGAGGGCCGAAGCTATGACTGACGATGTCAGCGTCTCGGCTGTGGCCACCCCCGAGGACCTGCAGATCATGAGGCGGGAGATAGAGCGCATCCACCTCGAAGAAGCGGTCGAAGACTACATTGTTGAGCTAGTCCGGGCCACCCGCAAGCACTCTGACGTCGATGTAGGGGCTAGCCCCAGAGGGTCTCTGGCTCTGATGAAGCTCTCGAGGGGGAGGGCGTTCCTCGAAGGCAGGAGCTATGTCGTCCCTGACGACGTGAAGGCCGTGGCCATACCCGCGCTCAGCCATAGGCTGATACTCAAGGCGGAGGGGTGGATGAAGGGAAAGCGACCAGAATTAGTGATTGAAGAGATACTCCAGTCTGTGCCCGTCCCAAAGGCAGACTGACATTTGTTGCTGACGCGGAAGCTAGGCCTTATCGCAGCCTTCGCGCTGTGGACCCTCCTTCTGGCCGTAGTGCTGGGGAGCCCGGTCTTAGCGCTTGCTGCCGTGCCTGTCGCATTGTATTTGGCATTCGTCATGATCGGGCCCCAGCCCCACCGTAACGTCACTGCAACAAGACTTCTTCCTCCGGGGCAAGTCTACGAGGGCGATCGGGCCACAGTCATCCTCAGGGTGAAGAACGAAGGGCCGCGAGTCGACTTCGAGATGATTGACGGAGTACCGCCCGAAATCTCAGTTTCCGAAGGGAGCAACCACGTCTTTGCAGTTCTGGGAGAGGGAGAATGTCGTGACTTCGCCTACACATTCTCGCCTGAAGCCTTCGGCACCTACGGCTTCGGACCTATCAAAATCAGATCGACGGACGCGGCTTCGGCTAGGTACGAGGAGATAGTTTCTGAAGCATACGATTCATTGAGGGTCTATCCCGAGATCGAGTACCTTGGCAGGATGGAATTCAGACAAACGCGCCCTCGCAATTGGCCCGGCGAAACTTCTGTCCGAAGGCCTGGGCAGGGGCTGGAGTTCTATGGTATAGGAGAGCACCACAGCGGCGACCCACTCCGGCGCGTCAACTGGAGGGCTTCTGCCAGGGCCGGCCGCCTGATGCTGAACCAGTTCATGAACGAGGCTGGAGGTGAGACAGTGGTGGTGTTAGACCTGAGGTCGACCTCTCGGATAGGAACACCCCCCAACACCTGCGCGGATTATTCGGTAAGGGCGGCCGCAGCGCTATCCCACAGACTTCTGAGAGACAGGAACAGGGTAGGGCTTCTCTCAGTGGGGCAGAGCATCATCAAGGTTCCTCCCGGCTTCGGTCGTCGCCAGTTCGAAAAGATACTCGTCGGCTTGATTTCGACCAAGGTCAGCGTCGATGCATGGAACCTGGAGCTCGTGCCCTACTACCTTTCCCTATTCTACTCGAGGATGGTGCAGCTGGTGCTGATCTCGCCGCTGGTCGACAACAGTCCAATGTACATGGTCTCCGAGCTGGCGCGAAGGGGGTACGAGGTACTCGTGATTTCCCCGTCCCCACTGGAAATGGACACTCCCGAGAAGGGTGACCCGAGGGCCATTCGAATCGCCAAGGAACTTGCGACCTTGGAAAGGGACATGAAGATTTCGTCTCTCAGGAGGCATGCAAGGGTGATCGACTGGAACCCGAAGCTTCCGCTGGTGGACTCATTTGAAGGACTGAGGGAATCGTGGCGAGTGAGAAGGCTAGGTTAGACCTCGTTTTCCCAGTCCGCTTACTGGGAATAATCGCCTTTGTCTTGCTGTCAACATTCGTCTATCTAGCGGCAATGCAGGAGGGCTTGGCGGGCGTCTTCCTGCTCGGGATTCTGTTCGGCTACGGCGCCCTGCTCGGCGGCATCATAATCAGACGGCCAGACGCCGAGGTTCTGGGCTGGCTGATTCTCGGCACGACCCTACTTGCAGCGGAAGCAAAATCCGCGGCTGCTTCCTACTGGCTTACGATGTGCACTGCAATCGCTGTCGTCGTATTCGCAGACTTCCAGCATTCTGTCGCCCTGCTGAACCCTCGGAGCAGGAGGGAGGCTGTTGACAATCAACAGCAGTCCGCACGAAGACAGCTGCTCCGGAGACGCGCTTCTGTGCTGGGGGGTGCCGGTGGGGGTTCGCTAGTTTTGTCTCTGGTCGGCGTGAACCTGTCGCCTCCGCTGGTACTCTCCGGGGCGGCCACTGCCATTGTCGGGATTCTCGCGGTGGCCGCGATGGTCCTGGTTGCATTGGTGGTCCTAAAGGCTGGCCAGCGGAACCGGACGTCCTAAATCCAGTCCCTTAGCCACCATCGAGGGTCGGGCATGCCGCTCATCATGACCGCTCCCTTCAAATCGGGTTTGCTGTATCTCTCACGGCGCAGTTCCACCTTTAGGTCATCGCCGGAGAAGGCAAGCACCGCATATTCGGCCCATACTGGGTTGATGACCCTGCCATCGGCGGCTTTGTAGAATGGAAGACCTACGCTCCCAGGATTGATTATCAGGGAGGCCCCGAACCTGCGGACCATCTGGGAGTGTGTGTGTCCGCCCGCATAAGCCTCAAGGTGTTTGCCTTCGAACATCTCGCCAAGTTCCTCGTCGGGAGTAGTGGGCAGAATCTGTTCAGTGTTTGAGCGGGGTGAGCCATGATAGCACAACAGGGAGTGTTTTCCGCTTTTGACACCTATCGTAGGTTTGAAACTGGTAATGTACTTCCTGTCGGTTGCACTGATTCTTGAGGCAGTCCAGTCATGTAAAGCAACCATCTTCTGTCTTTCATCCGCAGATATATTCAGATTGCCGAAGTGCTCGCGTTCCTGTCTGACCAGCGTTTCGTCCGTGTTCCCCAGGACACAAGGCCAGCTAGTTCTTCGAAGGAACGAAACTGTCTCGTGCGGCTGAGGCCCGGAGGCTGCGACATCACCCAGGCACATGACGTGGTCGGCATCTTTGATACCTGACAGGATGCTCTGAAGTGCGACCAGATTACCATGGATATCCGATATGATCGCGATCTTCAACCACCATACAGAGGACGGAGTGTGACGATAAACATTCTGTGTGTACGCGGCTCATCTCACCCCTCGCGAAAACGACCGCCGGAATCCGACGGAAACCTGTTGCCTAGCGCGATGTCCTCTGCCGCTCAGAGGTCCGCACTTGGACGGTGCTTTCCAAGATCCTCCTTTCAGCGCCTCGTAATATCTCGCTGAGGGTCGAGGGCCTGACCCCGACCAATTCACTCAGGCCGGTGAGGCTTATCTTTCGAGGGAACTCGAAATACCCCTGTGCCAGAGCCGTCCCTAATACCTCCTCCTGTCTCGTCGTGAGCTCCACCTGATGGTCGAGGGGATCAACGTCACCCTTCAAAGCCTTTCTCCTCGGCGTTTTTCCGTTCATTCCAGCGATCTCTCCTCATGGCTCCTTGCGACTGGCGCGTTCACCTGGAGGTACGGTTCTAGCACCCGCACGATCGGTCAGGTGTAGACCGTCAGAGTTAGAGGAATATGTTTCGACCCTAACCTGTTAGGAATCCAACGGGCAGCTCCATCCTCATTGTTCTATTTTATCGCCTTCGCTCAGGAAGTCTCCAAGAATGTTCTTCTCCGCTGACCTGAGAATCTCGCTAAGGGTGCTAGGCTTGATTCCAATCTTTTTCGCCAGCTCAGTCAGACTTATCCTCCTGGGGAAATCGTAGAAGCCCATCTCCATGGCTGACCTGAGGATACCCATCTGCCTCGTAGTAAGCTTGAAGTCACTGGAAACAGGCCCAATATCCTTGATTGCGTAGCCGATTCTCTCCCTGGAGAGGCGGCTAAGAAGCAAAGGTACTCCATCGTTGCCGAGGAAGACCTTGTAACCCACGGTGCAGTCGTCTTCGGTCCTGGCCGAAGAGACGAACACAGCCAGGTTCGCGCCCAGGATGGAGGGGCATGCCATGCACTTGCTCGCCACGACCACTCCCATTAGGCGCTGCTGGGAGAGGTCGGTCAGCTCCGTGCTCATGACCGAAGGGATGGAGTCGAGCTGCTGGCGCACCTCCCTTGGACTTCCCGTCCCCAGCGCGATGTCGACAAAGTGGGCGACCTCCTGGCCATGGCCTACAAACTTGAGCCCCAAGATCCTCACCTGAGCTGAATGGCCGACGCACAGCTGCTTCATCCAGTCGTCGGCCCGTGCCTGAAACTGGAGCTGCATCAAAGGAGTAAGACCACAGAGTCGGAGGGAAGCTGCTAATGACCCTTTCTCCACTTCGTTCGGGCAACGAATAATTACGCCGGATGGCTACGAGACATGGTTGAAAATCAGGGAAGCCTTTCCAAAGATGTTCGAGAGGGCGTACCCGGCCGTTGACCCGACTACCCCGATATTGTCGGTCCTTCCCCTGCTGCGCTTTCACGAGATTGACGTTATGCCCCTGTCTTTCGACGCTGGAAGGAGACGAAGGGGCGTCTTCGGTTTCTCCTGCCTTGCGATGCTGTTGAAGATCCAGCCCGAGGGGGTCGGCTCCTTCTTGGAACGGCCGTGCGAGGTTGTATCTGAGCCTCTTGCTGCGATTCGAGCTGACATGCCTTTGTCTGGCCTCTTGAACGTCTTCCTGCGAAGACGATTCGGCTTCGCATGCGTGACGGAGAGCAAGGGGGCGGGCGCTCTCCTGACTCTGCCGGACGTCCTAGGGCTGTACCAGGATGGCACCCTTGGGTCTTCGCTCACTCTGGAAGATGTCGGGTCCTCTGCCTTCTCGATGCAGAGCGTGTCGACCACCAGGGAGGCCCTTGTCGAAATGTTCGACAGGAGGATTAGGCGGGTTTTCATTTCAGGAACCCGAGAGTTCATCTGGGACAGGAGCATAATCGAACACTTGTTCAGCCCGGCGGTACTCGCCCGGGTAACGCGGCGAGAGTCGGAAGAGATTCTCGAGGCCCCGATTTCAGGCATTAGAACAACGACCGCGAAGGAGGCGGAGGGGCCGATGCGGCTTGGAGAAGCGGCGGCTTTGCTGAAGGCCGAACCCGGACAGTGCCTGGTCTTCAACGGGAAGGTCGTCACCCCCTGGGACGTCGTTATGAAGCCGTGGAAGGAAAAGGAGTTGAACGTACGAGCCTAGCCGTGAGGAGGCACCGGCCAGTTTGAGTCTCCTGAGCGCCTGACGCCATAGCATTTCCCCCGGCCAGATTCCACAGAAATGGAGTCCGACACTGAACATAGAGTCGATAATCGATTTATGGAGCCTTCTCTATTTTCGTCCGCTCGACATGCAGCGGACTGAAAGCCTCACCATCTGCGAAGCCTGCCATCATCCTAGGGAGGCCCACCAAAAATGGGGAATGGATCAGTCGTCGCTGTCAGGCCGCCTTCCGTTGCGGGCCCACTGTGGGGTAAGGGGGTGCAGCTGCCGGAGCTACGTCGGGGTCGTGTGGGCAAGGGCAGCTCGATGAGGATGCTAACGTAGATTGCAAGGCACGCTAGTTCTTTTGTTCTTCTGACCGAACGATTTCAGGAGATTTACGCATGGAGGCTACCTTGTATTTTATTTTTCGAACAGAGCAGCGTGAATACCGGTAGCGGAGGCTCTCTTCGGACAATTGCCTGCCATGAGTGAAGTATAAACAATCCAACCAGGGCCGTCCCCCAATTGAACAAGAACGTTCGCCTCCTGGGTTTCGGGGCAGGGGTGCGGCTTTTTGGTGCAGCTATGGTCTATCCTTTCCTATCGCTCTACCTGAAGAACGTGGCAGGCATCGGCTACGCTGAAATCGGGATATTGATTCTTCTCGTTAGCGTCGTCCCCCTGACCGTTAGTCCCTTCGGAGGGCTGGTCGCCGACAGGGTCGGAAGGCGCCGAGTCTTCTTGCTCTCCCTGGGAGGTGAGGCGGCTTCTGTCCTCCTTATCGCCATAAGCATGGCGCGTGGTTCCGTGGCCGGCGTCCTCATAGGCGGAGGGCTGGCTGGGGTTGCTGGGTCTACGGCGGGCCCCGCCGTGTCTGCCTACGTCGCAGACATGACAGAAGTTGCCCAGAGGTCGATGGCGTACACGTGGGTGAGAATAGGGTTCAACGCAGGTTTCACGGTCGGGGTGGCGCTGGGGGGCGTTTTGATAGGCTTCTTGGGGTTCGCGAACACAGGCCTGCTCGCTGCGGGAATCCTCACCGTCTCCACTCTCTTCCTTCTCGTCACCCTGGACCCTTCCCCCTATGATCTTACCCGATCTCGCGTGGTCGGCGCTCGTACGACAACCGGGGCTCCAGCCCAGCCAGTGTCGCTCGGTCAGAGTATCCGGCTACTCGCCGGCGACAAGACGTTCCTGGTCCTCTGCGTTGCAGCTCTGTTCTCAGGGTTGGTGTACGGGAACTGGGGGACTACCTTCCCCCTTTTCACGAACACCGTGCTGCTAATCCCATACGCCATTCTGGGGATCGCCCTGGCGCTGAATGGCGTGATAGTCGTCCTGGGCCAGACCCCCATGACCAGACTGATGGCGGGACGCAAGCACACCTTCTCCGCGGTCCTCGCCGTGGTTATGATGGGGATCTCCTTCCTTGCGCTGGGTGGCATCAGCCTCATCGGCGGAGCTGCCATAGCAGCTGTGTTCGCCTTTGTCGTCCTTCTCACCATAGGTGAGAATTTGGGCGCAATCCCTTCCATGACTCTGCCTTCCAACGTGGCACCCGCGACTGAGATTGGTTCCTACAACGGTGTCTTCGGACTCTTCAACGGCATAGGAAACAGTCTATCTCCCCTGGCGGGAGGTATCGTCCTATCGTCGGTTGCGAACCCCCTGACAGTATGGGTGATTCTTGCGATTCCTTGTATCCCGGCGATTCTGCTGTACGAGTGGGTTGGGCACAGGATTCCAGCGGCCGCGAATACAATCTAGATTCTCGCTAATGCCATCTTCCACTCTTCCTCGTTCCACTATTGGGTGGTAGCAAGATTCAAATCTGAACCTCTGTCGAACGCTCCGTGGAAACCTATTCCGTGCATTACGGGTTCAGCCAGCACTTCGGCTTCCCTCCCGAGAAAGCGTTCCGGTGGTGCACAGACTACGCCCCGGACGACATAGAGCTGATGGGCGAAAAGGGGCGGAGGAAGGTCAAGCGCCTTAATGACGACACCTTTGTCCTGAATGACAAGTACAAGACAAAGGAAGGGAAGGTGGTCAAGAAGAGGCTGGTTAGGATTTACCCCGAGCGGCTAAGCTGGACCAACACAAGGGTCAGCAAGGATGGGAGGCACTCACAGTTCCTCTACCAGATCGTGGCAGAGGAAGGAGGGGGCTCCCGCCTGGACTTCGTCGGTTCGCAGATCTTCTCTGGAAGAAAGCCTGGAAAGGGGAAACTCGACGCGATGGGGAAACAGCTCGCCACCGAGGACTCGGCGGCGTGGCGCAACCTGGCGAAGGCGATGGCCAAGGACCTATCCAAGTAGACGTCTATCTCAAAGACTGAAGAACCATCAATCTGCGATTCCGACCTTCTTGCAGAAAATCTCGAAGCGGGGGTCCTTCCTCAGGGCTTCGAGGAGAGGATCGTACTTAATCATGAAGTACCAAGCGTGGGTACCAGCCTGTCGCATCAGCGCTTCGATTGCTTCGTCTATGTCCCCAAGAGCCACCCTGATGAAGAATTGGGCGTTATCCCGGGTTGCATCCCCTTTGGCGTGGGACAGCTCAAGCAGGTCGTCTTCGGCTTCTTTTCTCTTTCCCATGAATGCGTACATGCATCCTCGGTCGACTCTTAGGAGCGGGTTGTCTGGATCGGCGCGGAGACCCGCTTCGATCAATTCCGCGCACTTATCGAACTCTCTTGTCTGAAAGTAGCAGGTAGCGATTCCGTCGTAGATGGTCAGGTTCCGAGGGTGAAGCGCGTCAAGCCTTCTGAGCAGGTCTAGCGCATCGTCCACTCTACCTGCAACCCTCAGGGCATGGGCCAAGAAGTATCCTGCATGGACGGAAAGAGGGTCAAGGTTGAACGCTTTCTGATAATTGGCGATCCCCTCATCGAATCTGCCGAACGTGCAGTGGATCTCTCCCAGATGGAGATACGCTTGAAATAGGTTCGGGTTGAGCTGAACTGCCTTCTCCATCTCCTGCCTCCCTTCCTCGAACCTATCCAGGGCCATGTCGATGCTCGCCATGGCTGCATGGGCTTCGGCGGAACCGGGTGCGAGTTCGAGCGCCCTGCGAGCTGCTGCCTCTCCCTTCATGTTGGAACCGACGTAGTCTTCGAAAGATGCTACGCCTCGCCAGGCGTGGGCCAGCCCAGCATAAGCCCGGACGAAGTTAGGGTCTTTGGCAAGAGCTTTTTCGAACCACGCGATGGCGTCGCGATAATCCGATTCGGTCCCCTCATGGTAAAGCTGCATAGCTTTCAGGTACAGGGTGTAAGCCTCGGGGTTGGCGGTTGAAGCAAAATCATCGCCCTTCACCTGGAGTAACTTGACCTTCAACGCGCCTGCCACATTCTCTGCTACCGAGCTTTGGACTTCGAACACGTCGTCGAGGTTCCTGTCATAGTTCTCGGCCCACATGTGTCCTTCTGTGTTGGCATCAATCAGCTGAGCACTGACGCGGATTCTGTTCCCCGCCTTCCTCACGCTGCCTTCCAGAACAGTCCCGACCTTCAGCTCCTTTCCTATCTGAGACACGTTCTTCTCCTTCTTCTTGTAGTTCATTGCAGATGTCCGAGCGATTACCTCGAGTCCCTTGACCAGGGAGACTCTCGTGATGAGTTCCTCCGTCAGTCCGTCGGCGAAGTACTCGTCGTTGGGATCGGGGCTCAAGCTCACGAATGGGAGGACGGCAATCCTCTTCGAGTCTAGCTGGGCCGGAGATTCGGTGTCCTGTTTCTCCCAAGGCATTACCACTCTGTAGACGTCCACAGGAAAGCTGATGTTCTTCAGATCCTGTGGGGCAAGCTTCACTAGACCCTGTGAGATCTTATTCCTCACTTGGCCCCATACCTGGTCCGAGACGCATATCCCCTCCGGATCAGCGAGTGGCTGGATTCTCGATGCGATGTTGACCGCATCGCCCAAGATGTCGTCTCCTGAGCGCACAACGTCCCCAAGGTGGATTCCAATTCTGAGCGTGATCCTCCATTCATCCCTTGACGAGAGGTTGTAGTCGTGGAGATAGCGTTGAATCTCGATGGCGCAGTCCGTGGCGTCAAGGGCGCTGTCGAACTCGACCAAGAACGAATCCCCGATTGTCTTCACTTCCCTCCCGTGAAACTTGTGAAAGAAAGGCCTGAGGAGCCGGTTATGCCTGTCAAGAACCTGTAGCGCCTGTGATTCGTTCGATTGCGTAAGGGCAGTGTAGCCGACCATGTCGGTGAACATGACGGCAGCTAGACGTCTTTCACCCTGCGACAAATCCTGCACCGCCAGGAAGAGGGTCAATGATAAATCCGTTTGGTGAGAGTCTTCACCGCCAATGGCGCTCTATGACGGGTCCTGCCCCGAAATTCTTGATTCGTCGAGTCTGTCACGTGCCTTTCGATGCTAGTGTGAGCTTTTCCGACAGCCAAGGAAGCACTTCAGTTATGAAACTGGGACCGTGGTGTGCAAAGAAGTCCAGTGGGCCTGGCGTCAGGAAGCACGACCCACCCCTCACCGCATTCATATCCCCCCATCGTCTCCTGTCCAGCATCCGTTCCAGGTCCTGCTGGCTGAACTTCGAATACATCTTTGCTTCGTAGAAGACTGCATTGGGATTTGCCAATTTCACCGCTTCCAAGTCAGGCGTAAGCCATTCTGACCTGACGTAATCGAAGAGGGTGGAAGCGCCGATGAAGTGGAATGCGTCCGTTATGTAGCTGTGAGCTCCGAATGAGGTGGGTCCGCCAAGGTCTATCTCCACATAGGCGCTCAGTTTCCTGTCTAACGGCCTGATGTCGCCCATCTTGCGGCTAAGATCGTGCGATAGTTGCCAGGCACGCTCCGGGCAATTTGCCACCAATCCAACCTTAATCGTGGTATCAATTATGCCAGAAACGGAAATCGGGAGGGCGAAAGGATAGACAGGGAACTCGGAGGATAACTCGAGCGCCAAACCTCTCTGGTATCCGGTTACAACGAGTATCAGGTCGGGCTTCATCTCCCTCAACAGGTCGGTGTTGCTCGTGCTGTAGCTTCCAACCTTCCTCCTCCGCTTCGCCTCCTCTGGTCTGGCGCAGAAGGCGCTCACCCCAATTACTCTGTCGCCTAGACCGAGCATGAACAGAGTTTCAGTTATCGCAGGACTAAGGCTGATGATCCTTTCAGGCCGGTCAGGTACCTCGACCTCCTTGCCAAGGATTTCGCTGAATATCCTTACCAACTGCGGAGGACGCAACAGGTCGAAGTAATATGGTCAGCGCTCCCCTATCTTGAGAGTCGTCGTGACGTAATCTGCTTCGCCATGACATCAAAGTCGGGCCTGTAGGTCCGCTGCGCCTCCTCTGAGAGGGAATTCTAGCGCGGTATTGGATGCCGTACCGTGTCCTCAAGCGTAAGTTCCTGTATCACGAATCCCGGAGCACGTTCGGTTCTGCGAACGCCAGCACTGAGCTCATGCTATCTGCCTGTATTCGGATGAGTCGAGTCTTACGGAGACCGATGAAGCATTCTCCTCTAGATGGGCGATGTTGGTTGCCTTGGGAATCGCCACTACTTGCTTGTTACGTGTCACCCAGTTGAGTATGAGCTGCGCAGGCGTCAGCCTATACTTCGTAAGCAACTCCCTTGGCAACGCCGATGAGTCGATTCTTCCACGATCAAGCGGGCTGTAGGCGATCAGAGTGATTTTCTCTCTCACGCAGTACGGGAGGACCTCGGCCTCAATGGTGTGGTTCGCCAAAGAGTATACGATTTGGTTAGAAACAATCTCGCTCTTCGTGAGGGCATTCCGGGCATCAGTTGTGCCCGCCGGGCTGAAATTGCTAACTCCGATATACCTGATTTTGCCCTTCCGGACTAGCTCCTCCATGGCACCCATAGTCTCATTGATGGGAATCGCCGGGTTGGGCCAGTGAACCTGATACAGGTCGATGTAAGATGTCCCTAGACGCCTCAGACTCGCATTGCATGCCTTGATGACGTCGGTCCGATGGAGATGCTCAGGAGACACCTTGGAGGCGATGAAGACGCGGCTTCGGTTTTCCTGAACCGCTTCTCCCACCACCTCTTCAGAGCGCCCCGATGCGTACATTTCGGCGGTATCAATCAGCGTCATGCCGAGCTCCATGCCTCGCCTTAACGCCCTCACCTGCTGTGCTCTTTCTTCGAGGGTGGGGTAGAAACCAATCCCCCAAGTACCCATCCCTATGGTCGGGACCTTTTCTCCTGTCTTACCGAGTTCGCGATACTCCATTGAGAGCAGCTCTCTCAGGTGCGGTTTAAGATTTAGGAAGGTGGTTCAGCGGATTCGGTCGGACGCGACCAGACATCCTTCAGCGTCCAGTTGCAAGAGAGATTGCCAGAAAGGCTTAGGATTTGAGGCGCTTGACGGGAACTTGTACTTGAGTGTGCGACCAGGCCATCTTGCTGGTCCATGGGTTTGCTAGATAGACTTCCCTGTAAGGGCCTGCCTCTTTGTACTCCCCTGCCTTGTCGCGGTGCCTTAACCAGTCCGACATTCCGTGGTAAATCACTCTCGGCGAGACATTGTCAGGATCGAAAGTTATGCTTGCCACTGTGGACGACGGCAAAGTCTTCATCACGATTCCTTTCCCGCCCCGCACGGACCTCGTACCGCGAATCTCTACTCCCATCTCCCATCGCCACTTCGCATCTGGCGTCTCGTCGTCGCCAAACTCTCTGAAGAACCACTTCCCTGTCCGGAACCCCTTTCCCTTGGCCCAGGCTTCCACCTTTTCAAACTCGGCACGGAGAGCCTTGTCCCCTGGCCACGCCCCAGTGAGTGTCCGGGTGGCAACCCTGTATTCGGGAGCCTTCCGCATTACGAAGTCGACGGTCATGGAATCTCTGGGGAGACTCGGAACACTTTAGTCTTCTGGGTGCCTTTAGGTTGTACGTGGCTGAGCTTCAGCTGCTGGTCCGGCCACCCGGCATAGCCAAAGTGCGCGGGTGAAGTTCTGTTCCTATGTCGCTTCGAACATCTTCTTGGCCTTGGTTAGGAACGACTGGTACCTAGGATCATCTCTCGCCTTGGCGAAAAGAGGACTGTACATTACATATGCGTATCGTAACGTGTGCTGGTCGGTGGCCCTGTTAACGTAAGCAAAATACGAGTCAAGATCGCCCATGGCATAATAAACGAAAGCGATGTCGTTAAGGTTGGTGGCGCCGAGCCATTTCGCCTCGATCTCCTTGATGGCTGCGAGTGCCCCGTTCTCATCGCCTGTCCGGGCTGCCATGAATCCCTTCATCCATAGGACCCAGCGGTTAGTGGGCTCCAGATTCGCCGCTTTCGAATAGTATTCTTTGGCCCGATCGATGTCCCCCTTGTTGAGATAGTACTCGGTCATGTTCCTGTAGGTGTCCGCGGGTGCCAACCGTGCAGTCTTCTCCCAGTGCCGGAGAGCGTCTTCCTCTCTT
This sequence comes from Nitrososphaerales archaeon, assembly GCA_035622475.1. Taxonomy (GTDB): domain Archaea; phylum Thermoproteota; class Nitrososphaeria; order Nitrososphaerales; family Gagatemarchaeaceae; genus UBA183. The sequence goes on along the minus strand of DASPVF010000015.1, from coordinate 19,412 downwards.
CCCGTGTTGAAATAGATGCGGCCTAACCGTCCTACCACTCGAGGTACCAGGGGGTCTAATCGGTAGGCAGCCTCAATGGCTTTGACTCCGTCGTCGATGTTCCCCTTCAACAACGCCATGTCGGACAGGACGTCGTGAGCCTCCGGGAGGCTTGGATTCAATTCGATGGCCCGGCGGGCCTCCGCCTCTCCGGCGGCAACGTTGTCTTCGAGGAAGTCAACGTTTGCGAGGGTCGCGTGGGCTTCTGCCAGCTCTGGGTTCAGAGTTAGCGCCTTTTTCGCCGAGAGTTCAGCCCTGGGGGCGGCTCGTTCGTAGGCCTCGTAGCCGTCAGCCACCAGAAACACATAACATTCCGCCATGGCAGCATGGGCCTTCGCGAAAGAGGGGTCCAAGTCGATCGCCCTCTCCAAGACCTCTAGAGCCTGCCTGTAGGCTGGTTCCGTCCTCGCACCGATTAACCTCTTCCCGCGGAGATAGAGCGTGTAGGCCTCGGTGCTCTCCGTTGGCCTCTGCTCAATCACTCGTTTCTCTTCCTCCACGAGCCTCACCTTCAGCTCCCCCGCCACCTTCTCCGCGATTTCTGACTGAATCGCGAAGATGTCTTCCAGCTGTCTGTCGTAGTTCTGGGCCCAGAGGTGCCCCTCCGTCCACACATCGATGAGCTGGGCTGTTATCCTGACCCTGTTCCCTGCCTTCCTGACGCTGCCTTCGAGAATCGTCCCCACTTCCAGTTCCTTTCCAATCTCCTTGGCCTTCTTCGTCGTGCCCTTGTAGCCCATGACGGAGGTTCTTGCGATTACCGTAAGCTGTCTTACTCCAGAGATTGAAGTTATCAGCTCCTCTGTCACTCCATCGGCGAAATACCCCTCCTCCGGGTCGGAGCTGAGGTTGGTGAACGGCAGGATGGCGATTCGCTTCTTGTCCAAAATCACCCCTGTGGACTCCTTTCTCTCCCAGGGGAAAACCACCCTGAAGACCTCTATTGGTTCTCCCACGTTCTTGAGCTCCTTGTATCCCATGCTCGTGAGCTGGAAGTCCGTCTTGTTCTTGATGTGATCGTGGACCTGGGCAGAAATGCAGACACCACCTGGAGGCGCCAGTGGCTCGATCCTCGAAGCGATGTTGACCGCGTCCCCGTAGACGTCGTTCTGGCTGTGGATGACATCCCCGAGGTGCACCCCAACGCGGAGCATCATCCTCCTCTCGATTTCCTTTCCGGAGTTCTGCTCATGAAGAGACTGCTGGATGTCGAAGGCGCACCTCACTGCCTCAAGGGCGCTCTCGAACTCTACTAGGAAGGCGTCACCTATGGTCTTGACCTCTTTACCGCCGTGCCTGGGGAGGAGGGACCGGACTAGCGCCCGCTGTTCCTCTAGGAGCTCCATCGCCAGCGCTTCGTCTCTTTGAGTAAGCGTCGTGTAACCGACGACGTCGGTGAACATCACTGCGGCGAGTCTTCGCTGCCCCTCTGCCAAGTTGTTGGTGTGCCCACGCCATGCCGGCGATAAATCTGTTGTTGGTAAGAGAGGGGAGAAGATATGGCCGAGGAAGGAGAGATGTGATTGGTTCAGTGTCCTCTACAAATGCAAGCTTGGAAGTAAAGCACCTATAACTCGGTCAAAACCTTGGGAACCGCAGCTTACCAACGTATTCCAGTATCCATTTCACAAGCCTATCATAGACCTCCTCCCCCTGCTGTGTAAGCACCACGTTCTCTTCCTCATCGAAGCGAACGAATCCCTTCTGATTCATCCAGTCAAGATACTTCACAAGTGTGTCATAGGAAAGCCGCGTCATTACCGCCAATTGCGTCCTCTTTGTCGGGCCCTTTTCTCGGAGCACATTCACTACCCTGGCCACGACATACAGGTCAGGCTTCGAACTTGGCTGACTTGAACTCACTACCGAACCACCGCAGTTCCCACATCAGGTTGTCCAACGAGACCACCTGCCCATACCTCTTCTGAAGATCATTCCTGCTTAGCACCAGCACAAGTACGAATGAAATGAACGCAGGGATGAATAGGTTGACGTCCTGATGGAGTGCTGAGATTCCCAGCACATATGGGAAGAAGAGCAGGATGAAGGCGAACAACCAGTACCCGATCACCTTGACGACGAAATAAATCGAATATCCGATTTTGGAGGCTCTGATGTCCTCGAGGACAGAATCCCACTTGAGGTCCTGGAGCAGCTTGACCGCACCAGGAAACCCCTCCTTCAGGGACTCCTTCCACTCCTCCACCCTGACTGACTTCAGCTTCCGGTCGACCCAGTAGACGCCTATCAGCACCCCAGCGGTAGAAATCACGACCGGGGAAAGGCCCGCGAAGAACTGGAGGAAGGGGGACCCCGTGGCCGAAGACGCCGTACACGTGTACGACACCGGTGCTGAGTAGTAGCAGTAGAACCCGGTATGCATTCGGTAGAAGTTGATTGCAAGGTCCCATGACAAAAGGAGCACGACCGACACCAGCATGATGAGGGCGAAGTCAATCAGTAATTTTGACAGCACCCTGTATCGTTTCACCTGATCCAGTGCCTTCATGAGCTCCTCGACCTTAGCCACGATCAGGGCTTCTTCGCTCATAGCGACACCCCATAGGCCGCGACTGAGATTTGGGCCGCACCCACCACCTCGAGCACATACAGGTCGATGGGTATCGCGGTGCTGGTTTCACTCTCCCTGAGGAGGTTGACATAGGATGTAACATTACCGACATTCTGCTCTACAACGGCGTTCAAAGGCTGGTCTTCAGAAAGTGCGAGCGTCCCACTGATGGCACCATTGCCGAAGAAGTCTCCCGTCCTTGGGAGTTGGAGCGTGATGGTGTAGGTCGAGTTGATGCTTATGCTGGTCCCGTTCGAGAACACCACTTGCACCGGTCCAGTTCCGTTCAGAGGATGTGGAGTTACAGAGATAGGCTGTGGGGTGACAGAGATGCGAATCCCAGCCTGAACGTAATCCCACTTTGCGATTGCAATTACCGAGTTGCCATTGGCGAATCCATCTGCCTCCGCATCATGGAAAGAAGAGAGAACTACCAATTGTGCCGATATGATGAGAACGAGTAAGAAGACGAGCCATCCCTTTCTCATGGTTCGGTTGGCGAAGTGTCCGCATTTAAGACAGACTCAGTCTGGATGAGTACCGGCTGTCCAGCCGATTGGGTTTGGCCGAGACCACATGCGCCTTCCCCAACTCGTGCACATTCGAAAATATTATGTGCGAGAAGCTCGCCCTGATACTCGATGAACTCCGGTGAGATATCTTGAGTAACCGACTGAGAACGATAACCCTCGAGGAGCATTATGCCACCTCTGATTTTATGGACGGACCCGGACGGGATCTCCGGGCGATTTCTGCAGCCGTAAGGTTGAATCCGCAGTTGTCAGCTCGTTTTGCAAACCTCGCCGGACGGTTGACCGACGTCGGCGAAAAGAGGATTGCAGAGATGGATGCCGCGGGGATCGACGTCCAGGTGCTCTCGCTCACCTCCCCTGGGACAGAACAGCTTCTCGGTGAGGAAGCGGTGAATCTCGCCCGAAGCTCCAATGATTTTCTTGCGAAGGGCATTGAACGAAATCCCACTCGTCTGGCGGGTTTTGCCGCGATACCCACAGCGGTTCCTGATGCAGCAGCGGATGAACTCGAACGCGCTGTACGCAATTACGGTTTCAAAGGAGCGCTCATAAACGGTCATTGCCGCGGTCGCTATCTGGATGACAAATTCTTCTGGCCGATATTTGAGCGAGCCCAAGAACTAGGAGTCCCAATCTATCTTCACCCAACGATGCCCCCAGAGCAGGTCGTTCAAGCCTACTTCGTCGGAAATTTTCCGCGCGAGGTGACGAGGCAGTTGAGTATCGCGGCCTGGGGTTGGCACATTGAAACCGCAGTCCACGCCATACGCATAATCTCAAGCGGAGCCTTTGACGAGTACCCGAAGCTGCAGCTGATAGTCGGCCACCTGGGAGAAGGTCTCCCTTTCATGCTTCAGAGGCTCGACCATAATCTGCCGAAAGAGATGACGAAACTCAATCGTTCGTTTAGCTCGTACCTTCGAGAGAACATTCACTATACCTTCAGCGGATTCAACTTCGTGCCCCCTTTCCTCAACCTGTTGATGGAAGTAGGCGTCGATAGGATAATGTTCTCCACGGACCATCCGTACGCTTCGATGACTGAGGGAAGAGCCTTCCTCGACCACCTCCCGGTCAGCCCGGCGGATAGAGAAAAAATTGCGCATGGGAATGCTGAAAGGCTACTTGGTTCCTAGCCCCCCAGAAAACTTCCTCTATTGGGCTCCTTCGCCAGTTTGTGTAATGAAATACATCCTTAAGAATCTCGGAAACCGCATGAGTTTTCCCGAATGATTCCCAAGAAGTTCGACTACTACTCTCCGGGTTCGCTCCAAGATGCAATCCGGCTCCTGCGGCAGAATGGGGAAGCCAAAATCCTTGCCGGAGGTCAGAGTCTCCTACCCTTGATGAAGTTGAGACTAGCTGCACCGACGACTCTCGTCGATATCTCCAAGCTTCCAGGCCTCTCCTATATTCGAGATGATAGAGACTACCTCGCGATTGGCGCTCTCGTCACGCATGATGCGGTCGAGCACAACGGAACTATCAAGGACAGATTTGCTCTCATAAGTGATGCAGTTGCCAGAATTGGGGACCAGCAGGTCCGTAACCTAGGTACAATCGGAGGGTCGGTTTGCCATGCAGACCCGGCCGCGGATCTTCCAACCGCCCTTTTGGTTGCAGACACGCGTTTTGTCCTGGAAGGAGAAGGCGGCAAGAGAACGGTACCCGCGCGGGATTTCTTCATCGATTTCTTCTCCACGGCTGCGGGTCACGACGAGATTCTGACGGAACTGCAAGTTCCGCACCTCCCGCGGAGATCAGGATCTGCCTACATCAAGCACAGCCTTCGAGAGGCTGATTTCGCAATCGCAAATGTCGGCACAATCGTCACCATGGAAGAAGGTGGAAAAACGTGCAGAGAAGCAAGAATAGGGTTTGGGTCGGCGGGACCGACTCCTCTGAGGGCTGCCTCTGCTGAGCAGTATCTCAGGGGGAGACCGTTGGACGAGGCGACCATGGCAGAAGCAGCGGAGAGAGCCATTGAAGGTGCGAGTCCGTCGTCCGACGTACACGGAAGCAGAGAGTACAGGTTGAAGATGATCAAGATAATGACGCAGAGGTCGCTTGGGCTTGCTTTGAGCAGGGCTGGGTTGACGGGTGGGGCGGATTGATGAGCGGGAAGAACATCAGAGTGGCCAAGGGCGACGAGTTGACGGTAGTGTCTGTGAGAATAAACGGCAGGGAGTACAGGGGAGAGGTTGAACCAAGGACTCTGCTCGTCTACTTCCTCAGGGACGGAGTGAATCTCACGGGAACTCACGTCGGGTGCGATACCGGGCATTGCGGAGCTTGCACTGTCATTATGGACGGCAAGGCCGTGAAATCCTGCATGTACCTCGCCGTTCAGGCGAATGGCGCCGAGATTCTGACCGTCGAGGGCCTAGCCGACGGCAACAAGCTCCATCCAATCCAGAAGGCATTCACGGAGAACCACGGTCTCCAATGCGGGTTCTGCACCCCTGGCCTATTGATGTCCACCCTTGCGCTTTTGAAAGAGAATCCGCATCCGACCGAGGCAGACATACGCAGAGGAATCGAGGGTAACCTCTGCAGGTGCACGGGCTATGTCAACGTGGTGAAGTCGGTAAAGGCTGCTGCCAGAGTAATGTCAGAAGCGAGGAAGGAGGGCAACCCATAACTTGAGCACCATCCTGGAGCTGAGTAAGAAAGAGCCGGAAGGGAGGGTTGAGGATCCTCGGCTCCTGATGGGGAAGGGGAGGTACGTTGACGACCTGAACTTCGAGGGTCAGGCATACATGGGGATCGTCAGGAGTCCATTCGCACACGCAAAGATCAAAGGAATTGACTTTTCAAAGGCTCGATCATTTCCCGACTTCATCGCCGCTTTGACGGGAGAGGACCTGGTCAGGGAAGGTGTGACGACCGTAATGCAGAACCAGTGGCCACCCCAAAAACCAGCAAAGAGGTATCACCTGGCTGTGGGGAAGGTAAGGTTCACCGGCGAGCCTGTGGCTGCAATCTTGGTGAAGCGCAAGAACTCGCTGGAAGACTTGCTTGAGCTGGTAGAGGTTGATTACGATCCGCTCCCTGCGGTTACAACCATCGAAGAGTCGAAGAAGGGGACTGTCCTCGTCTATGAAGACTGGGGAAACAACCTATCACAAAACAGCGATGAGAAGTGGGGAAGTGCCGAAAAGGTGATCGCTTCCGCGCCGCATGTTATCAGTGCGAAGGAAGGAATCACAAGGCAGGAAGCCGCACCAATGGAACCGCATTCCACCCTTGCAAGGTACAGGAAGGGTGATGATGTCTATGAAATCTATGCAACCGTCCAGTCTGTCCACGGCTTGCGGGAGCGGCTGGCCTCGGAGCTTCGCATGCCAGAGAAGAAGTTCCATGTGAAGGTGATGGACATGGGGGGCGGATTTGGAAGCAAGGGTGCTCAGTCTTATCCCGAACCATTGCTCGCCTGCCTCTTCTCCCGAATGACGAATCTCCCGGTGAAATGGACGGCTACAAGGACAGAGGAATTCCTCGAGGCCGCGTCAGGTAGGGACCAGTACTGTGACATTACCCTAGCCTGCAACGGGGAGGGGAAGATTGTCGCCATCAAGGCAAATCTGGAGAGCGATGTCGGGGTCACGGGGACTCAAAACCACATGTCAATGTTGTCCATGTGGACGATGCTGGGCCATTACAGGATACCGAACGTCGAGGTACACATGGCCGCATATGCGACGAACAAGATGCCAATCGGGCCCGTCAGGGGAGCTGGCGCTCCAGAAGGGTGCTACTTCATTGAGCGCGCCATGGACATTATGGCGAGGAAGATAGGAGTCGACCCTCTTGAACTGAGGAGGCGCAACCTGATGGCAGAGAAACCTGGGAAGGAGGACCACGTTGGTTTGATCGATGCCCTCATTGACAGGTCCGGGTACGAGGAGCTCGTGAAGTGGAAGAACGAGATCAACTCCAGATACAGGCTGCAGGGACCTTCTCATTCCAATCTCGTAGCGGGACTGGGGGTGTCATCTGGGGGAAGGAGCGGGTTCGGCGGGGATGAGGACCAGGACGAGGGATGGAGCAGCGAGTCCGCCGGTGGTCAAGCAAGTGATTGGTCGTCACAGGGAGGTGCAGACCAGTGGCAACAGGACAGCCAAGACTCAGGATGGAACTCCGATGAGAAGAACGAGGGCGGATCGTCTAGCTGGCGTGGAACTGCAGACGAGAATGGCGGCGCTGAGCTAGATTTCGAGTCCGAATACGCAAGAGTTTCCCAGGACAGAAAAGGGAATGTGACGGTCTACACCGGTTCGTCGCCGCATGGCCAAGGAATCGAGACCACATTCGCCCAGCTCGCGTCGGAGGAGCTCAATGTCCCCCTTGACAAGGTGTCCGTGGTCTGGGGGGATTCGGTTCAGGTCCCCATGGGGATTGGCACTTTCGGGAGCAGGTCAGCTGTCACAGGAGGGAGCGCTGTCGTAGATGCCTGTCGCAAGCTCAAGGCTCAACTCGTCGATATCAGCAAAGGGACTCTGGTGGACGCTTCTGCCAATCAGTCTGAGCTACCAACTATCGCCGAGGTATTGGAGAAGCGTGGTCTGGCCGAACTCTCCGCCGAATCAATCTACAAGGTCGGATCGATGAGCTACTCAAGCGGGATCCACCTCTGCGCCCTGACGCTGGACGTCGACATAGGAAAAGCCAAGATCGTCAAATACGTCGTGGTCGAAGACTGTGGAAGGATAATCAACAAGAAAGTGGTCGAAGGGCAGTTGCACGGAGGCGTGGTTCACGCCATCGGAGGTGCGCTGCTTGAAAAGCTCGGATACGACGACCAGGGGAACCTGCTGACTTCCACTTTTATGGACTACTGCATCCCAACTCCACTAGACACCCCCGATGTCGAAGTATATCATGAGGCAACCCCGTCGGCGGACACCCTCAACGGAGCGAAGGGGGTAGGCGAGAGCGGAACCATCGTTGGATACGCTGCGGTGATGAATGCGCTAAACGATGCTTTGTCGAATGTTCGTCCAGGGGCGCAGGTGGACTTGGCTCCAGCGACCCCTGATTCAATTTTCGCCGCGATAGCGGGCGATTGATGTCGTCGATCCCCTTGGCTTGGCGATGCTGCTGACCCGCTCGATTGAAATATCCGCTCCCCTCCCTTTTCGCTCCGATGACAGTCGCCTTTTCCAGCAAGGAAAGGTCGTTCATCGAGTCCCAGCGCGTGATGAGGTTCAACTCTTTAACGCCCAGTGGAAAGATTCACAGTGTTCCGATCTGTTACGCGTTTGGTGGGGGGAATCTTTACGCTCATGCCAGGAGCAAGGAGACGAAGAGGTGGCGGAACATCATGATGAACGAGACGGCCTCGGTTGAGATAGACTCGTACTCGGACGACTGGTCTCAACTCAAGGGGGTTCTGATTTTCGTGAAACCCAGCTTCGTCGACACTGGGCCGGAGCAGAAGAGGGGTCTTTCGCTCCTCAAGGGCAAGTACGAGCAATATCGGTCCATGCTCGACGGTTCAACGCCTGTCGTGAAGATGGAGCCTGAGCAAGTGGTAAGCTGGGGGCTCGACTAGAAGAAGAAAACCCTTCGATACGAGCAGATACGGTCTTCCACATAGTTGCATCGAAAGAAAGGCGGGCTGAAAGAGTTAACAGTGTCAACCCTAGACGCTACTGGGAGGCCGTGCGGCGCGTTGAATTTTTCCGTCTCTGAGGTAATCACAATTGTCAAGAAGTTCCTTACCGAAGACGCAGGTCTTGATAGCGTCAGAATAGTCTCTGCGGTGGCGATTGAGGGGGAGGCCGAATGGAAGGTAATCGCAGAGATTGGGCTGCCGGCAAGAGACAAGAAGGAGATTATCGTGAACGACAGGGACGGGAAAATCATATCCTACAAGATAGGCTGACGGGTCCCAAACTCAGTGGACCGAACAAGTAGCAGTGTAGAACGCTGCCATGGACCTGGGCCTAGGATGGATCGTCCTCGGATTTGGGCAGGACCAAGTGGTTAGCGCAGCCTGATACCATTCCCAGGTTCATTTCTGTACGTCGAGTGGAGACGCGGCATCGTACGTAATGAGGAACACGATGGTCGCCGCCAGCGATGCAAAGGAAGGATCGTTGTGGATCTCGAAGCGGACGTCCTTGACCTCGGCGCCATGGCTCTGTAGCCATCTCAGGTCCTCGTTGACTGTCTTGTTCTGCGAGGCGATGTGAACTCCGATCGCGGTCAGGTTGCACCTTGATACCCTCACGTGGACAAACCTGGGCATGAGCCTCACCCACACGCTCTTCTTCTTAGGTTATACTTCTTTTGACACGTCGCTTTTTGCCAACAACGACGCGTCGATCTCATTTCAAGTAAAGCGGCTCCAAGGAGCGCCATGAGAAACACCTCCATCTCACCCTATAGTTGGCTCCGTCCAGATATGACTGAATTTCCCAAAGGCGAATCATCAGATAGAGTCGAAGTCCATATTGGTTAAGAGCCGAGCCAGCAAAAAGGCATACATGGAGCACTTGATGCCAGAACCTCTCCAACGGGAACCCAGGCAGCCCGAGCCCGAGTACCCCTGGTTCGACCTGCGTCAGACCCCTTCGGCTTTGGTTGGTGTCCTTTCCGGAAGCTCGGAGTAGACCCCGTCCATCGTTCTGAAAAGCGCAACTTTTCCAAGGGTCTTCCATTCACCATCGAACTTCCTCAGCTGGACGCTTACGACCTCCTCTTGGGGATTCGACCTGCCAGGCCACACCGCCACGTTGAGGAACTCGCCTCCTCCGAGCTTCCTGGAGAAGCTGTACTTCGGGCGGTTCTTCTCGCTCATGACAGCGTGACTCCGATGCGTCTATTTCTCGATATCCTGTCTTTCGTAAGGCCCTCAGCTTAAACGCCTTTGTTGATTCGCTTGCCAAACTTGAAGTATCCGGGAGCGGGTCTCGGTTGTTATGGGGCGCAAACTACAATCCAACGACTTCCGCGAGAATATCCTTTCCTCGAACATCCTGTACAGCGGAAGGGCGGTCAGGCTCAGGGTTGACAGGGTCAAGTTACCGAGCGGAAGGGAGACCTCGAGGGAGATAATCGAGCATCCAGGTTCTGTGGGCATCCTGCCGCTCCCGACCGGGAACACGATCCTCCTGATCAGGCAGTACAGGCACGCCGTTGGCGGAACCATCTGGGAGATACCCGCGGGCACGATGGAGCCGGGGGAGACACCCAGGGAGTGCGCCGGGAGGGAGCTGGAGGAGGAGACGGGGTACAGGGCGGGGAGCCTGAGGCCACTCTTCGACTGCTACGCGGCACCGGGATACAGCATGGAGCTGATGCACGTGTTCCTGGCCCGGGGCCTGAAACCCACGGAGCAGAGGCCTGAGGAGGACGAGATAATCTCTGTCGAGCCTGTGGATGGCGAGAAGGCGTTCCGCATGATTAGGTCGGGGCAGATACGGGATGCCAAGACGATATGCGCACTGTCTTACCTTAGAGCCTCGGCAAGACGATAGTCGTCACCGTTACAGCCGCAACGACGCCGACGCCGGCTGCTTAGGGACTACTGATAAGGGACGGCTTGTGCCGGGTGACCCATGGCTGCACGCACGTCGTCCAAATCGGGGGGGTGGGTGCCTCGGGACTTCGTCGGCTACGGCAAGAATCCACCGCAAGTGCACTGGCCCGATGGCGCGAGGCTCGCGCTTACCTTCGTGGTCAATTACGAAGCGGGAGGGGAGCGATCTGTGATCTACGGAGACGACGGGCCAGAGACTTACGGGGAGTTTGCATCGTACGGGCCGCCGCCGAAGCGTGACCTTGGCATCGAGTCTGTCTTCGAATACGAGACCCGGGTGGGGGTCTGGAGACTGCTGAACCTGTTTGACAGGTTCGGTGTCAAGGTTACGTTCTTCGCAGCAGGCGGGACTTTGAGGGCGAACCCGGCAGCGGGGAAGGACATCGTCCTGAGGGGGCATGAAATCTGTGGCCATGGCTACCGATGGCTCGAGCACTATACCCTCACGCCCAAGCAGGAGCTTGACTCGATGAAGTCGATGGTGAAGGCCTGCCAGGAGGTCACAGGTTTCAGGCCAGTCGGGTGGTACTGCAGGGAGCCGAGCGTGAACACACTTACGCTACTGGACAAGTTGGGAGGATTCCTCTACGACTCAGACTTCTACAACGACGACATCCCGTATTATGTGCAGATCCCCAAGACGAAGAAGAAGATGCTGATTGTGCCCTATACCCCCGACATCAACGACTTCCACTACTTCTCCAATCGGTTCATCACGTCAGACGACTTCTACCAGTACATGAAAGACTCCTTCGACACCCTCTACGAAGAGGGGGAGAGGAATCCCAAGATGATGAACGTGGGGCTGCACGGCAGGATAAGCGGGAGGCCCGGCCGGGTCAAGGCGTTAGAGAGGTTCTTCGAGTATGTCCGCGGAAAGGAGGGAGTCTGGCTCGCTCGGCGTATGGACATCGCAAGGTGGTGGGCAGACAAGTATCCGCAATAGGACATTTGCGTCATCTAAACGCTAATATCTCTGGGTGGCCTTCTCAGGCCGGATGCCTTCGAAGCGGGGAGCGAAACAAAAGAAGTCGGACGCGATTCTGGAAAGGCTGGACAAGTCGGTGGCTAACAGCGTCAGGGCCCTGTACTATCCCATCGTTGTCAAGGAGGCCCACGACTGCACGGTCACGGATGTGGAAGGGAAGTCGTACCTCGACTTCAACGCCAGCTGGACGGTGGCTGGGACAGGCTACTCCAACCCCGAAGTGGCGAAAGCTGTCAGAACCGAGTTCGACAGGAACGGCGGCGTGGCCGCAGCGACTTTTCCAGGAGAACTCACGGCCCGACTGGCCGAGCGGCTGATTGAGCTGACGCCGGGGAAGTTCGAGAAGAAGGTTTGGTTCGGCCACTCAGGGTCCGACGCCTGCGACGCTCCTTTCAAGATGCTCCCTCTGGCGACGAAGCGACCCAGGGTGCTATCATTCTTCGGCAGTATGCATGGCGTTGACGTCGGTGGAATGGCTATGGCTGGCCACCCTGCTACCTCCAAGTACCCAATCCCCACCCTCGTCACAAAAGTGCCGTACGCCTACTGCTACAGGTGCCCATTCGGCCTTGAGTTCCCAAGCTGCGGAATCTACTGCGCGGGCGATTTCATCGAGGACCATGTTTTCAAGTACGTCAATCCCCCCGAAGACACGTCTTTCGTAATGGTCGAGCCTATCCAGAGCGACTCGGGAGACATCGTCCCTCCGCCAGGGTACCTCGAGAAGCTCAAAGAGACCTGCGACAAGCACGGCATCCTCTTTGTGGTCGACGAGGTGAAAGTCGGGTTCGGCAGGACCGGGAAGATGTTTGCGACGCAGCTGTCAAAGAACGTCGCCCCCGACGGCGTGTCTCTCGGCAAGTCAATAGCATCGGGCATACCAGTAGGAGCCTTCGTCGCAAGACGGGACCTCATCGACACCGGGTTCGCGCTCTCCACCCTGAGCGGTAATGCGCTGGGAGCGGCCGCCGGCCTTGCGACCATAGACTACATCGAAAAGCACAGGCTTCCCCAGAACGCCGCGAAGGTGGGAGCACATCTAATGAGGCTACTCCAAGAAATCCAATCGCGTCAGGAGATCGTAGGTGACGTCAGGGGGAAGGGCCTCGTGATTGGAATCGAATTCGTGAAGGACAGGGAGACAAAGGAGCCGGCCAGGATGGAAACTGTCAAGATCGTGTACAGGGCGTGGCAGCTCGGGCTCCTGACGGTTTTCGTGGGGGCGGATTCCAATGTGATGGAGATAACCCCGCCGCTGACGATAACTGCTGAAGCCGTAGAGCGCGGCGCGAGCATGATAGAGCAGTCGATTAAGGATGTCCAGAACGGCCTGGTCCCCGATTCGTTGGTAGGCAGGTTCACCGGCTTCTGAAACGGGCCCGCAGGGCTTGCGCTCGTCGGACATCCGCGGCCGGCGATTTTTTGTCTAGGGCTTTGCGCGTGCCTTCGGTCTGACGAACCTGCCCCTTCCAGGCTTTCCCACCACAACGCCATCCTCGGCCACGACTTCCCCTCGCGAGACCGTGAGTATGGGAAAGCCCCTAATCCTTGTTCCGTCGAATGGTGTCCACCCCACACGGGAGGCCTGTTCGTCGGACGTGATTCTGTGTTCGGCCTTCATGTCGACGACGACAAGGTCTGCGTCCGAGCCCACCGAGACCGTGCCCTTGGACGGATAGAATCCGAAGAGCCTAGCCGGGTTCTCCGACATCGCAGAAACGAGTCTCTCGATGCTCAGCCTGCCAGAGGAGACCCCGTTCAGCATCAATGGGAGCATAGTCTGGACCCCGGGGAAACCGGGTTCGGCCTTCCAGATGTCTCCCCCCCATGAGCGAACTCGCTCCTCGTTTGTCTGAGGGGAGTGGTCCGACCCGATGTTGTCTATCCGGCCGGCCGCGAGAAGCTCCCAGAGGCGCGCTACCCTGGCCTTGTCCCGGAGGGGCGGGCCACACTTCGCCCACGCCCCCTTCTTCACTAGTTCCTCCTCTGTAAGATAGAGGTAATGGGGGCAGGTCTCGACGCTGGCCCTCGCGCCCAGAGCTGCTGCGGCCCTAATCTCCTCTACGCCTTCGGGGATTGTCGTGTGCACGATGAGGAACCTGTTCCCCGCGAGGCGGCCGAGGAACGAGACGGTTCGGTCGGCAAGAAGCTCGGAGAGGACGGTCCTGTTCTCAAGGTACGCCGCAGGATCGCGCCTCCCCTGCCTTTCGAGCCGTGCTTTGTTGTAGGACATAACGTGCTCGCTCTCGGCGTGTATCAGTGCGACCCCGTCGGCCTTTGCGAACTGGAGGAAAGCCTCGTAGAGCTCCCCCTCGTCGATGTTCGGCATGTTGTAATAGGCTTGGCATGTGAAAGTCTTCAGGCCGGACGCGCCAGCGCGGAGCATCTCAGGAATCGCCGACTGAAAGTCCATTCCGGGAATGAACGCACCGTGGAGTCCGAAATCGACGACGGCTTTGGAGAGGGCTACCCTTGCCTTGGACTTCAGGATCGAGGCATCCGTGACGATTGGCCATGAGTCCGGCATGTCTATCACCGTCGTCACTCCACCGGCCGCGGCCGCCCGCGTCCCTGACTCGAAGTCCTCAATGTAGTACGGTTCCTCTCCGCTCTTCCCCCATGGGTCTCCGAAGTGCGCGTGCTCGTCTATCACCCCGGGGATGATGTGCTTCCCCGCGCAGTCAACGGTCCTGTCCGCCCGAGGCATGACCACGCCCGACCCGACCAGCAGGACCTTCCCGTCGTCGACGGCGACGCTCGCATTGATGAGGCCCGCGGATGACACGACCGTCGCGTCCTTTAGCACAAGGTCAACGGTCATGGTCCTCTCTGGCACCCGAATTGCAAAAAGACTTCACTCGATGTCAGTATTTTTCATCAACTTTATAATTTTCGGCCGAGCGACGCGTGTTCACGAGCAACCGGGAAGGAGAAGCCGCAAAGTTGCTGGCCGAACTCGTCAAGATCGACAGCGTGAACCCGTTCGAGAAGAGGACGGGGGGAGAGGGTGAGATCGCAGAGTTCATCAGGAAGAAGCTCAGTTCGTACGGAATGGCGGCGACGCTCCAGAAGGTGAGGGGGACGAGGGCCAACGCCGTTGGTATCCTCAGGGGCAGCGGGGAGGGCAAATCTCTGATGCTCAACGGCCATATCGATACGGTGGGCGTGCAGTCGATGGTTATCGACCCGTTCGGGGCGAAGGTGGACTCCAAGGGGCAGCTTCATGGGAGAGGTGCCAGCGACATGAAGGGTTCTGTCGCATCTATGATGGCAGCGATTAAGCTCCTGGCCGACGAGGGCGTCAGGCTGAAAGGGGACCTGATCTTCACTGGTGTAATCGACGAGGAGTACCTGAGCATAGGGACGGCGGCGGTCATAAGGAAGTACAGGAGCGACGCGGCCATAGTCGGGGAACCCACCAGCCTCAACGTAGGGCTTGCGCATAGAGGCTACGTCTGGGCAGAGGTGGAAGTGAAGGGGAAGGCGTCCCACGGCTCGGTTCCGGAGAAGGGCGTGGATGCCATAGTTGAGATGGGGCGGCTAATCTCCGAGATCCCCTCGCTCCAGGAGGGCTACAGGGGCCTTAAGCACCCCCTCCTCGGCAACCCGAAGATTCACGCCTCCGTGATAGAAGGAGGGACGGAGTGGGCAATGGTGCCCGAGTCATGCAGGCTGAGGGTGGAGAGGAGGACGCTTCCCGGGGAGGAGGGAGACATTCTCGTCGAGGAGCTCGAGAGGACAATAGCAGAGATCTCGAAAAAGCATCCCACGTTCAGGGCGACGGTGAAGAAGTTCTTCGAGCAGGAGCCGATGGAAATCTCACGCAAGGAAGCGGTCGTAAAGGCCGTCGCCTCCTCGTACTCGGACGTGACCGGGAAGCTCCCCAAGTACGTCGGCGTGACATACTGGGCGGACGCGGCGCTGCTCGCTAACCGGGCCAAGATTCCCACGGTCCTCTTCGGCCCTGGCGACATAAGGGTGGCCCACTCCGCGGATGAATACGTCTCCCTCGAAGAGGTCGAGCTCGGAACGCGAATCTTCGCCGCTGCGATCACAAAGTACTGCGAGTAGAGAAAGCGCTGGTCCCGCAGGACTCCCTACGCCGGGTTCCGAGGCACCCAGTTACCTCCGAGGGGATCGAGCTCCAGAACCGGACGAAGAGCTCACAGTGTTAAGGAAACCGCCTACCCGGAGACGAAGAGGCGATTCTTAATCCCCTTCTCGTCGAAGTTCACGAGGAGGCCACGCAGGGTCCCCTCACTGTACTCGCTCCCAGGGTTGAAGCAGGTCGTCCTGCCAATCCTCGTCTCCCCCCGGGACTCGTGGATGTGTCCGTGGAGGGCCATCATCGGTTGGTTCTTCTCGATGCACGTCCTTATCGCCGTGCTTCCGACGGGTATCATCTGGATCCCCGAGCCTGCCTTCACGACCGGCTTGAGGTCCTTGTCCAGCTGAGGTGCCTCGTCCAGCCCGCAGTTGTAGGGAGGGCAATGGAAGTTGAAGACGGCGGTCGACATGCGGCTGACCTTCGAGGTCATGTTGTCTAGCATCTCGGCGAGCTTCTCTTCGGGCAGTTCCCGTGGACTGTTCCAGGGCGTCGGGTTGCTGAAACCGCAACTCACCATCTCGTGCGAGGCGTCCAGTTGAACCACCTGGCCCTCCGGGTTAATCACCTTGGAGGATGAACCAATCAGGTCGCCGAGCCACTTTGGGTCGTCATTACCCGGCATAATGTAGGCCTTGCAGTCGACATCCTTCAGCCTCTCTCCCGCTATCCTCACCCACCTCTCCATCATCTCTTTCATTAGCTGATCGAAGAGGGAGTCGAGCTTCGCCTTGTCGAGGTTGAGTTCCTCGACACCCTTTGCGTCGGTATGGTACGGATAGAAACCGTTGTAGCGGATGCTGGCCTCGAGCTTAGTCACCTCCTCGGGGGAGCGGGCGGTCACCTGGGTTCCCAGCAGCTTGGCGGTGTAGGTGCCGTCGGCTCCTTTGATGATTGGGACGATGATCTTGCCAGTCAGGTCGCCGCCCATTATGAGGGCGCTGACTTGGTAGGTTTTCGCAGCGTTTAGGAACTTCATGAAGACGGTCTCTGAGCTATGGACATCGCTCGAGTAGAGTACCCTCGTCAGCACAATCGTTGTCGGACCGTGACCTGTTCTAAGTCTTTCACCGTAGCTTACTAGAACGAAGCGAGGCGCTCACTCGGGCGGAACTTGCCTGTATACCAGACTCAGATCGAGTCCCCTCCGCTTCTGGTACGCCCGGGCAACCAGGAAGAGAATGACGCCCACCACGAAGACCGCCCCGACAAGCAGGAGAGACGTCTCGGAGAGGTTGTTCGGTATCCCGGCGTAGCCTGGGTTAATGGCTACCTCGTAGTCCATGAAGAGGACGGAGACGGCGCCCACAAGGCCGATCAGGGACAGCACGGGAATTCCTGCGATTTTGCGGCGGATGTAGCCCGACTGGGCCTGGAACATGTCCTTCTTGATGAACGGGAACACTATCGCCGCGAGGCACGCGATCAGCCAGGCAGTGTTGTAGCCCGTGGTGAAGTTGGAGTACGAGAACGCGACGGAGTAGAAGCAATAGAAAGCCACGCCTATTATGGCGACTACAGAGATTAGGAGCACTGACCTCGTAGGCGTGTGCGTCCTCGGGTTGACAAGTGAGAAGGAGTTGGAAATCACCCCGTCGAAGCTCCAGGCGAAGAGGTTACGCGAGGCGACGAGGTAGAAAGACATGGCGAGAAGGTAGAGCCAGCTTATCATGCCCACGAGCGTCAGGACGACCATGAAGATGTTCGGGGCAGTTATCTCGACCAGGAGTGGGAGATAGGGGGCGGTGGGCAGAGTGTACGACGTTCCGCCCACGGTGAAGGCGAGGTAGCTGAGAGATGTGAGGAACTTAGCGCCGGTGGCGTGGAAGAGCGCCGCGCCGATAAGTATGTCGAAAAGCGTGACTGACAGGAGTGCCACGAGAGGTGCTATCAGGGCCGTCCTTCCAATCTGCTTGACCTCCCCGGAGAAGAAGTTAACCACGTTCGCTCCTCCAAGGGTGAAGTAGCTGATTGGGAGGGAAGCGAACGTCGCGGCAAGTATGGCGCCCCATCCGGTGCTTATCGAGAGACCGTTGGAGCTAGCGGATGAAATTATCGCCTGGTAGCTGTTAGTGGTGTTCATGTAGGGCTGCGCGAAGGCGTTGAATGAGTTCGCGAAAGTGCTCTGCGAGGTCGTCCCGAGGACGACCAGCCAGGCAATCACCGCGAGCATTCCGAGGACGAACGCAATCAGGTTGAAGGTCTTCAGCCACTTGGGGTCGAAGACCATCAGTGCCATAATCACAAGGATGGTGACGAGGCTGATGACGAACTCCCAGACTGGCTCGGTGGCCGTCACCGAGGCATTGACCATGGCGCTGTTGTTCATTGCGTAACCGCCGACGGCGAGTGAGTTGGAGATTGCAGTCGTCGCCATGAAGAGACAGTTCCAGGCGATGCCCAGAATCGCGAAGACTGTCCAGAAGAACGATCCACCGAAACCAAGGACCGGGTTGACGGACCTGGAGACGAAGACGTAGTCGCCCCCCGACCTCGGCATTATCGTGGTGATGTAGGTGTACGTCAGAACGACAAAGAGCGTCAGAATCATCGCGATAAAGAGAGAGAGGACATAGTTGTACGAGGGGGCGAAAGCGAGGCTGGTCGAGTACAGAAGCAGCGTCCCTGAGCCGAGGTTGATTGCCCCTATCAGGATGATGAGCGTGTCTCTAAGGCTGAACGGCTTCGTCAGACCAGTTGCGTCCCTCGCAAAGGTCTCCCTCTTCAAATGGACGCCGAGAGTAGGGCATGTTCATATTTAACGTTGATTACTGACGGAGCGGGCGGCGCGTTCTGCCCATCGAAGGCCTCGGTGAGAAGTTAATCGCTACCGTTCACTCCTGGCACTTGCCCGCAATCGCAGGAGAGAGTAACTGCTGAAAAAATGGAAGCGATCGGATTCTCGTCCGGCTACGTTCTCTGGCCATGGTTGACAGCAACGCACTAGGACGCCCGTTCTCTTGGGAGTATGTTGGACTGGCTAGGGTCACAGCTTAGGGTCAGAACTTTAATAATGCGTTGCGCCCTACAACAGGGTCTTGCCGCTTTCGGGCGGAATACTTCGTCTACGACAGAAACGGGGGATAGGCAGAATTGCGGCGGTTCTTATCGTGATTGTGATTCTGGTGGCTGCAGCTGGAGCTGCATACTTCCTCGCGACCAGCGCGCCGAGCACGAGTACCACAAGCACGAGCACCACCAGCACAAGTTCTACCAGCACCACCGCTACCACCGGACCTCCCAGCACTTCCACGACCACATCCAGTGCCCAAGTCCCTTCGACTCTCACGTATGAAACTTCAGAGACGGCACAGTTTTTGGATCCCCAGGTATTGTACGACATATACGGGTCGTCTGTCGTTTCTATGAACGTCTACGAACCCCTGTTCTCGTACAATGGGACCAATGGGGTGAACACGGTGCCGTGGCTGGTGAAAAATTACACTCTGTCGTCTGATGGTCATACGCTGAGCTTGACATTAAGAAGTGGAATAACTTTCGCGGACGGCGAACCCTTCAACTCTTCAGCCGTGTATTTCACGTACAACAGGATTCTTGTGATGGATGGGAGCGCCCCCATAGGGCATGGGACACAGGCATCGTGGATTTTCCAGCAATTGCTCAATACG
>DASPVF010000014.1:0-71082 GCA_035622475.1 Nitrososphaerales archaeon | reverse complement strand
GTCAGGGCCGTGACCGAGACGCATAGGCTTGAGGAAGCCAATCAGATGCTGAAGAACCTGAAGAACGGTGAAGTGAAGGCGAGGGCAGTCCTTGTCCCCTAATCGGTAAACAATGTCGCGGGTCCGATTCTTGAGCTCACGCGTGCGAGTTCAAGTCACCTGATCGTCACGGCTAGGCCAGCCTAACCAGGCCCTGTCCCTTCTTCACCGACGCCCCTACTTCCACAAGAATCTCTAGTACCTCTGCCTCCCGGTCAGACCTCACTGCGATTTCCATCTTCATTGACTCGATTATCACAAGCGGGTCTCCTGCCTTCACCTTCTCCCCGGGCTTGACCAGGGTAGCTATGACTTTGGCTGGCATGGGGGAGGTGACCACGTCCCGTTGGAAGGCTAAGGGGGCGGAGTCATGCGGTCTTCGATCGGACGAAACGACTTGACGCTCAAAAGCGAGGCGCTCACCTTTCATGGTGAATTCAACCGAACGACTATTGGCTTCGTGCAGCGTGATGGTAACCGGCTTGCCCGACAGTTCCACGACCAAGTTCGGGGCCGGGTGCTTCTTGAGGTCGAGGGTGTAGGTCGTTCCTTCGACTGTGATCAGAAAACCTCCTCCCGTCGGGATTATCTCGACCGCAAAGGACTCGCCGTCGCAAGTCAGGTCATAGCGCGTCATACTGACGGGCCTCCCTGGGCTGGGGGTGCGGAGTGGGCTTTGAAATCGAGGTCCTCGCAATCCCCTTCCCCAAGCCAGATTCCAAAATAACGGCCGCTATGGCCGATCCTTGCCTTAACAGCAGCGCCCTTTCGCGAGCGCGCTGCTCATTGAATGACTCGACGACTCGGTTTGTATGGATGAACTCAACGTCGAGGTGCCACTTTCTGAACTCAGAGTGCTCGAGGATGAACCTCTGGAGGGGGATGGTGGTCATTGGCCCTTCTATGTCGAACTCATCCAGCGCAAGGACCATCCTCTTCCTGGCTTCCTCCAGGTCATTCCCATGGACCGCGATCTTCGCTACAAGGGAATCGTAGTACTCGGGGACCTCATAACCAGGGTAGAGCTCTGTGTCTATCCTGACCCCCGCTCCGCCTGGAAAGAACAGTCTTTCAACCCTCCCGGCGGACGGCGCAAACCCCGCTGAAGGGTCCTCTGCGTTTATTCTGCACTGGAGGGCGGCGCCCTTCAGCTCGACATCGTTCTGGTTGTAGTCGATACCTTCTCCGGCAGCTATCTCCAGTTGTTCCTTCACTAAGTCAAGCCCTGCCCTCATCTCAGTGATTGGGTGCTCTACCTGAAGGCGGGAGTTGACCTCAATGAAATGGAAGTTCTGATTCCCATCCATCAGGAACTCGACGGTGCCTATGTTCTCATAACCCAACGCCCTCGAGAGATTCACCGCATAGTCAGCGACCCGCATTCGGGCAAGCTCGTCCAGCCCGGGTGCCGGGCTTATCTCTAGGAGCTTCTGGTGCCTCCGCTGGACGCTGCAATCCCTTTCACCGAGTTGGATCACCTTCCCCTTCCCATCAGAGACTATCTGGACTTCGATGTGGCGGGCAGGCCTGATGAGTTTCTCGACGAACAAGCCCACCTTTCCCTGAGAGCGCTTCATCTCCATAGAGGCGAGCTTGAAACCCTGCTGGAGCTGCCTATCATCCGAGGCTTCTCTTATCCCTCTTCCGCCCCCGCCAAAAGCAGCTTTGAGTAGGACGGGGTACCCAAGCTTCCGAGCTTCCTCCACCGCTCCTTCAGGGGTATAGAAGACGGTCTCTCCACCTTCGACGACAGGGACACCTGCCCTCCTTGCCAGCCTCTTGCAGTCGACCTTGTTTCCCGCTATGACCATCGTCTGGGGCTTTGGCCCGATGAACCTGATTCCCGCCTGGCGGCACTTCTCAGCGAGGTTCCAGTTCTCAGAGACGAATCCGTAGCCGGGGTGCAGTGCGTCAACCCCTGCGTCGAGGGCAGTTTGCACGAGTTTGTCTGGATTCAGGTAGCTGTCGCCCGGGTCAGCGGTGCCTATCCTGACTGCCCTGTCTGCGAGCCTGACATGGAGTGCATCGACGTCCACGTCCGAGTAGACTGCGACAGTGCGGACCTCGAGTAACTTGCATGTCCTGATAATTCTGACGGCGATTTCCCCTCGGTTCGCTACAAGGACGCTCTTGAACAATTCGAACTATAGCTGAATGTTGCCGTGCTTTTTCGAGGGCCGGAACTCGCTCTTGTTCTTCAGCGACGCGAAGGCGGTGATAAGCTTGGACCTGGTCAACTGCGGCGTGATTACTTCGTCGATTATCCCTCGGCTGGCAGCGACATAGGGGTTGGCGAACTTTTTCCTGTATTCGTCTGCCAGCCGTCTCCTTAGACTCTCCCGGTCAGGAGAAGCTTCGATTTCCTTCCTGTAGACTATGTTGATGGCTCCTTCCGGCCCCATGACCGCAATTTCCGCTCCGGGCCAGGCGAAGTTCACGTCGGCCCTGCTGTACTTCGAGCCCATAGCGCAATAGGCGCCCCCGTATGCCTTCTTCACAATCAGAGTGACCTTTGGAACCGTTGCCTCGCAGTATGCATAGAGGAGTTTTGAGCCGTTGCGTATGAGTCCTCGGTGCTCCTGGTCGACGCCCGGGATGTAACCTGGGACGTCGACAATGGTGAGAACAGGGATATTGAACGAGTCGCAGAAGCGAACGAATCTGGCTGCCTTGTCGGAGCTGTCGACGTCGAGGGCCCCCGATAGGACCATCGGCTGGTTGGCGACGATTCCGAGGCTCATGCCGGAGAGGCGAGCAAAACCAACGGTCACGTTCTGTGCCCATCCCGCATGGACCTCAAGATAATCACCCGAGTCGACGATTCTGTGTATGATTAGTTTCATGTCGTAGGTCTTGTACGGTTCGATGGGTACCAGGGTGCTAAGTTCGGGGTCTTCTTTGGGCATGGTATCTACAGATTCGACAATTGGTGTAGAATCGGAATTGTTCTGCGGAATGAAGGACAAGAGCTTCCTGATGGTCGCGAAACACTCCTCCTCGGTTTCAGACACGAAATGTGCGACGCCGCTTTGAGTAGCGTGTATGTTGGCTCCTCCCAACTCCTCGAATGTGGTAGTTTCCCCTAGGGCTGCTTTTACTACGTCAGGACCTGTGACGAACATCTGACCGATGCCTCTGACAATAAAGACAAAATCTGTGATGGCGGGTGAGTAGACTGCCGCTCCTGCACATGGACCCAGGATTGCGCTAATCTGGGGGATCACGCCAGATGCGAGGGTGTTCCGGAAAAACATCTCGCTTACCCCTGCAAGGCTAGAGACCCCCTCCTGAATGCGAGCGCCTCCGGAATCGTTCAGTCCTATTATAGGGGCTCCATTCTTCATTGCCAAGTCCATTACCTTGGTAACCTTCTTCATCAGGGCTTCGCCCAATGAGCCCCCGAAGACCGTGAAATCGTGAGCATAAATGTAAACGAGTCGCCCGTTTACGTTTCCGTATCCTGTCACCACGCCGTATCCTAGAGGCTTCGATCTGTCCATTCCCAGGTCAGTGGATCTGTGCGTAACGAACTTGTCGAATTCGTTGAAGGTGCCAGGATCTAAGAACAGAGCTATCCTTTCACGTGCGGTGAGCTTCCCCTTCCTGTGCTGTTCATCAATTCTCTCCTTGCCGCCTCCCAACTCCGCGGCCCGGTTCATTTCATTCAGCTCCGTCTCGGAGTCGCCTGAACCCAATCGATTCGCCGCTGGGTTCCGGCGATAAAAAGAGTCGGCTCCGGGGAAGTTTTCCGGGGCTGACGTAGTTGATTGACGAACTGTTACGTCTCTTCTCTTAACCACTCCAAGTCTTCGGGGTGTATGATTGTCGCCGCCTCGTCTCTCTGCACTATGAGGTTCCCACGGGGGTCGATATTGACGGCTATGCATGACAACGGCTCTTCAGATGTCTTGAGTTTGGCCAACACGCGTTTACCCACGGTCATTACGTGCTTCCTCCAAAGGAGCATGGTGTCCTCCCCCGACTGCAAGTCCCCATAGGCCTGAGAAAAAGAATCCAGGATCGTACGCCTTAGCTCGGAGACATCGACTTCCCTCCCTGATTCCTCGCCGAGGCTGGTCGCCTCTTCTTGTAATCCGCGCATTCCAGAAAATCCGGCGTTGCAGTTGACTCCGATTCCCACGATAATATGGGTGACATCGTGTCCGTGGAATTCGGCTTCGGCAATCGTGCCCGCGATCTTCCTGTTATTGACCATCACGTCATTGGGCCACCTGATAGCCGTTGAAAGGCCAGTTGTGCGCCTGATACCCTGCGCCACTGCAACGGCAGATGCCAGGGTAACGAGCTCGGGTCTAGAGAGGTTGTATGGTCGAATGATCAATGACATGTACAGACCTCCCTCCGGGGAGACCCAGTCCCTCCCCAGGCGACCTTTTCCAGACGTTTGGGACTTGGCGACAACGACGGTTCCCTCGGGGGCATCATCGGTTGCGAGGCGCTTTGCAATTGTCTGTGTGGAATCGACCTCATCAAATTCTACGAAGATCCAGGTTACCAATGGCTGCGTTGGAATTCATCCTTCGATATGTTTTTCGCGAATGGTCCATGCGGGGGTTCAGCTTGTAGCTGGGCGATGTGTTGCCCACGGAGCTTATGTGTGCCTAGAAAGGTAGGACGCAGACTGTGAAAAGGAGGCTGGCTGGATTTACGTTGATACTGTATACGAATAGACGCTCGTCCACATCGCGGGACACCTCATACGGTATTCGTACGTATAGTAATGATAAGTCGTCGAATTCCAGACGGGCCAGTCGGAGGCACCCACACCAAAGATAACGCAACTTAGGGACTCACGGGCTGGTATTGGAAGAAGCGCAAGCTGCGGGGGAAGGGTCGAAGGACGTGTATCAACCCACTATACGGGAACAAAGACGAAGAAGGCGAGAAACAGGGCGACGATGACCAATGCAGAAACTGTGATGGCCTTGCGGTTCATGATGGGTTTCTGATTATCTAACAGCTTCTAAATGTGCCTAGATGGCAGAACGCCTACCGTTTTGGTGGGGGTAGGACTATCTGTTGATTAGGATGTGCCGCGGGTCGGATTTGAGCCGACGACACTCCGGTCTTTGGCCCGGCTCCTCGAGTCGATCAGCCGGATGAAAGAGACAGAACACCTGGGTTCCGTTCTCTCCATCGCCCAAGAGTGTCGCTCTTGACAGGCTTCTCCCTAGCGTACTAGGTCTGAGCTACCGCGGCACCAAGGGCGCTCCCGATTTATTGCCAAATTAAGAATTTCCTTGGTCGATTTCAGGGCATGGAACATGCCCTCAGGGCCTTCATTTCGTTCCAATCGCGCCTGCCCACCCGCTTGGCGGTCGCAGAAAGGAGGCTCTAGCAACCATACTCACTGACATCGTCGGCTTAACGATACTCACCCAGGAAGACGATTAGTGTGTCCTCGAGATTCTCACGACATTACCCAACCTTCTTTAATCCAGACGCCGAAGGCTTGTAGAGGGAATCAGATGCCGACCTGCCCGAATTGCGGGAAAGTAACTCCTCAGGCTGACGCGACTTATTGTTCGTACTGCGGGTCGAGCCTTCAGCAGGCATCAGCTCCCTCCTCCTTTCGATCACAGCCCTCCCAGACGACTTACCGCGTGGGCGGGAGCCTGAACCCCAACTTGGCCGAGCGCTACGAAAGAGCACTCAAGAGAGCGGAACGGATGGTCACTGTGTTGCTAATTCTGGGCGTTGTTACGCTAATTCTGCTTTTCATATGAGGTGTGGCAGGTGGTGAATTAGAATGGAAGACCAAAACGAGGCCACCGTGAAGAGGGTGGAGCGCCTGGGGAGGTTGCTCACCTACACTACGGTTATCTTAGCCGTCATCGTAGTGCTGCTTGTAATTCTAGACTTCGGACCCTAGTGCCCAGGACTTGGGCTCAAAGACCACAAATCCTTCAGAGGCCCTGGCGCAAGGGAAAATCCTAAATTTTCCTCTGCCACCACAAGTCGCCGCCTTGGCCAATGTTCTAGGTAGAGCCTCCGCGGCCCTTACCAACCTGTTGGCTTTCCTCACCCTATCTCTCGGTAGTGTGTCTCAGGGACACGGAAAGCGAAGGCATGCATTTGCCCATATCGTTGCAATCCTAGTCATCATAATAATCATCCTGATCATTCTCATAATTCTGACAATCTAGTCCCTAGTGGGTCGTCCAGATACGCTAAACATGTGGGGAAGTGTGGCGAAGGGGCTGCTGAAGACATAAGGGACGTCAGTGTCACCCTTGCTGACGTATTGGTGGATTTGGACTCGCTCAAACTTACTGCAAGATATCGATTCCTGAGGAGTGGAGGAAAATGAAGATCAGGTTCCTGGTTGCTGGAGAGCAAGGCATCTTCGAGCGGTTGAAAGCACTCGCTGACATGGCGCGCAAGGAGGCGCCTCTAGCCACTAGGCTGTTCCAGGAACGCCTCTCCGACGTAAGCACATTGGAGGGCATGAGGGCACTCGAGAGGCAGAGCGACGAGCTAACCTTCAAGCTCAGTGAAGACATCATGAACGGCGCCATCAACCCAGCGGTTCTCAGAGACCTCCTCCACGTCACCGACCTGATGGACACCGTCTTCGATGACTACTACTTCCTCGCCCGCGAGGTGAACAGGACGGTCGTCAGCGGGGTTGAGCTTCCCATGCTCGGCGATATGACGCAAAAGTTCGTTGCACAGGTCAGCCTGGCAGACAGGCAGCTGGAGGAGTTCGGGAGGCTCCTGGAGGCGAACAACATGGACGAAGTCAAATCCTACAGGAAAGAGATCGAGAAGCTCGAGGAAGA
This sequence comes from Nitrososphaerales archaeon, assembly GCA_035622475.1. Classification (GTDB taxonomy): domain Archaea; phylum Thermoproteota; class Nitrososphaeria; order Nitrososphaerales; family Gagatemarchaeaceae; genus UBA183. The sequence goes on along the minus strand of DASPVF010000014.1, from coordinate 64,240 downwards.
GGGAGACGACCTCAAGGATTCAGGCTTCGACCTCATGTACGAGAACTACAAACTCATCGACTACTTCTCGTTCCAGCATTACACGGAGGTATTGAGGAAGCTTGATGACATTCAAGACGGTGTGGAGGACATGTCGGACCTGGTTCTGGCAATCGCGAACACGATCTCGAGGTGATTAGTTGGACGTCACGGGGCCACTCCTGCTGGCGGTCGCGACCCTCCTGATACTTCTGGTTTCAGGGAACAATGCTCAGGCAAGCATAGGCAATCTAGTTGGTGCCCGGGTTCTCAGGACCAGAACCGCCCTCCTGATCGAAGTCGTGGGTGTTTCCCTGGGTCTGCTCCTCCAGGGGACCAATATGACGACGGCGGCTGGACATCTTGCCAAGGGGTTGTCCTCCCAGACGGTTCTGATCGTACTCACGGTTACGCTGGCGCTCTTCGTAGTCGCGCACTTTGCAAGAATCCCTCTTTCTCTGACACACATCCTTCCGACTCTGCTCGCGGGGGTCGCCCTGGCCTTTACGTCCTACTTCTTTCTAGTCATACTGACGTGGATGGCCGCTCCGGTCGCGGCACTTGTTGCCACCCCTCTGATAACCCGTCTGACGGGCAGGAGTGGGAAGAGCGACTTCTGGGCCAAGATAGAGGTGTACAAGGCCCTCCTAATCTTGGTGTCTTTCGTGTTCGCCTTCACACTTGGCGCGAACACGGTAGGGCTCATAGTGGCAGTGGAGGGATTCGGAGGGCTCTCGGTCCCGCTCGCAATCGGTGGCGTCGTCGCCGGCACCTTCTTCCTGAGCGCGGGAGAGATCAGGAGGGTGACGTCGGATCTGTTCGAGCTAGGGTATTCAAATGCGATGTCGTCGATGCTGACGTCGGCGATACTTGTGGAAGCTTCTACCCTGGCTGGTATCCCCATGTCGAACACGATGGTCCAGAACACTGCGGTATTTGGAGCGGGACTATCCTACAAGACGAGGTTCTTTTCAGCGAAGTCTTTCCTTCTGGTGGCCCTGAGCTGGATCATCTTTCCGGCAGCGGGCATAGCGGCAGGGGTACTCATTTCCCTCATGTAGTGGATTCGCGTTACTCCACCGGCTTCTGGCCCGGCTAGCCGGTTCTGTACTGCAAGCTATCACGGTAGATTTGCTCTTACGCAATAAATACCCCCCTCATTTGGTCCGTGCCGGGTCGCTAACTTGTTCTGCCCCAAGTGCGGCAAGCCGATTCCTGACGGAGCGACTTTCTGCCCCAGCTGCGGCACTCCACTGCAGGCGGGTGCTTCAACAGCGGCTCCCCCACAACCAACGACCCAAGCCCAAGTCCCTCCGTTGAGCGGCATCGACGCATTGATGAAAGACTCGACGGCCCAGCGCTACTGGGTGAACAGATTGCTTGCTCTCGTAGTTGATGGGCTGATAGTTTTCATACCGTTGCTGATAATTACGGTGTTAATCGCCATCTTTGTGGCTGTCAGCGGCTTCACGCCCTTTGGAATCGTAGTCGGGGGAGCCGTCTCGATCCTTTGGTACTTCATCTTCATCCTATACAACATGGTGATGGAATCGACTTACGGAGCGAGTTTTGGCAAGCGTATCTTCCACCTGAAGGTGGTATCAAGGGCGGGCTCTAGCCCAAACCTCGCAGAGGCTTTCGTTCGCAACGTCAGTAAGATCTACTGGCTGCTCCTTCTTCTGGACGTGATTGTAGGCCTGGCGGTCACGAAGGGTTACCAACAGAAGTACAGCGACAAGTTCATGGGGACTTCGGTCATTCCCGCCTGATAGGGAGGTACTGATACGCTAAAGCATTCACCGTTAAGGCAACCGTTTTACATGCGACCTTTTCTCGGCCGCTTCGGAAGCCACCGTTGACAGCAGCGAAGGACAACAGGGCGATCCTCGTCACCTATCCAGACGAGTTCGCCAAGCGTGAGATTACTGAGCTGGCCAGGGCAGCGGGATACGAAGTGAGCCAGGTCGTCACACAGAAGGAGATTATCAAGTCGGAGTACGGCGTGGGGGTAGGCAAGGCGCAGGAGCTGGAAGGGATGGTGGAGGAAACCCACTCCGACACGATAATCATAGACGAGAGCGTGACCTCCGCCCAGGCGAACAAGCTCTCAGCGAAGGCTCACGCCCAGGTCATAGACAGGGAGCGACTGATACTCAACATATTCGCAAGGAGAGCGACGACCACCGAGGCCAAACTCCAGGTCCAGCTGGCGGAACTCCGCTATTCCCTGCCCAGGGCAAGGGACGAGGTACGCTACTCCGTAAAGGGAGAACAGGCCGGTTTCATGGGCATGGGCGAATACGCGGTCGACGTGAAGTTCAGGGCACTGAGGAAACAGATGGCGTTCATCAAGGAGAAGCTGGAAAAGACCAGGACGGTTAGAGACCTCCACACTGCCGAAAGAAGGAAACTCGGCGTCCCATTCGTGTCCCTGGCGGGGTACACCAGCAGTGGAAAGACCACCCTCTTCAACCGCCTAACGTCGGAATCTAAAGAGGCATCTCCTAACCTATTCACGACCCTTTCTACTACCACCAGGATGGTCACCTTCCCGAACTCCAAGAACAGAATCCTGCTCTCGGACACCGTCGGCTTCATCTCCAGGCTCCCAGCCTATCTGGTGGAGTCGTTCAAGTCGACCCTGGACGAGCTCCGCTACACTGACCTGATCCTCCTGATGGTGGATGCCAGCGAGCCCATTGACAGCATAAGGACGAAATTCCTCAGCTGCAGGGAGACTCTTTCTGAGCTGGAGGTAGACCCGGGGAGAATCCTGCTCGTGCTGAACAAGATCGATCTGGTCCCGGACAGGGGACACTCTCATCTGGAAGAAGACCCGCTCTTCAGGGATTTCGATTCCGTAAACATCTCGGCGACCGAAGGTCATGGCATGCGCCAGCTGAGAAACCACATCCTGCGGCGCGTTACTTTGCCTCGGAAACCTACGGCAGAATTCGCCCCCTGAGCGCCGAGACGTGCATCCGGGAGACAGTTAAATCAAGTCGACAGATGCCGCCCGACCATGGTAGTGGACCTCCACGAGGACATCGGTTACTACTATCTCATGGGCGGCGTCGCCGAGATAGAGCCCTTCGACAAGGAGGTGAAGGAGAGGCAGGCGGACATACCAAAGTACCGGGAAGTCGGTATGAAGCTCGTCCTCGGGTCTATCTTCCCACTCGTAGGGAGCCTCAACCGCCGGAAGATCAAGGCCATGCAGGAAATGTACGGGGTCTGGTCCCCGTCCTCTTCACTGGCTTCCCCGAGAGACATCGCCATCGAGCTAGTCAAGATCTATTACGCTCTGGAGGACCTGTACCCGAAGTCCCTGAAAATCATCAGGACCAGAGACGAAATTGAGCGCCTGGGGAAGGCGACGGGCATCGTCATGCACATCGAAGGATGTGAAGCACTCGGCGAGCCCGAGGACCTCCGTATCTTCTACAACCTCGGCGTCCGCTCAATTGGGCTCACCTGGAACTATGACAACAAGTACGCGGCTTCCTGCATGTCCACCAAGGACTATGGTCTAACGGGGGAGGGGGAGGCGCTGGTCGCCCTGGCGAACAGGCTAGGGGTCATGGTGGACCTCTCGCACTCCTCGCCCAAGACGTCGTCTGACACCCTGGAAGCCTCAGAGGCACCACCGTTCTTCAGCCACTCCAACTCTCTGGCAATACAGAACAACAAGAGGAACGTTTCGGACTCACTTATCAGGCGGACGGCGAGGCTCGGGGGGGTCGTAGGTCTGACGTTCATCAGGAGCTGCATCGGGGAGCCGTACACTCCGGAGAAGCTGGCCGTGCACGCAAAGCACCTTGTTGAGCTCGATGGGTCGCTCCCCGCCCTCGGCACCGACTATCTCGGGATGCAGACCACACCCGTGGGGCTCGACGACCTCTCCAGGCTCGGGCGCTTCAGGAAGGCGCTGAAGGCCACTGGCCTGTCGTCTGGGCAGATTGATGGCATCCTGAACGACAACGCCTACAACTTCATCCTGAAACAATCCGAGCGATGGTAGAGCGCCCGACCATGCGAAGGAGAGGACGCAGGGGGATTCGCAGAGCAGTCATCTACATCGTCGCGTCCATCGTGCTAATCGCTCTTGTTGTCTTCTTGTTCTGCGAATCCCAGAACACCCTGTCGAAGCCCATCATACTCTACGTCAACCAGGGAAACGGCGTCGTCGGCGAATCAAACTTCGGTACGATGCTGAGCTTTGCTTCGTCCCACGGTTTCAACACCCTCTTCTTCCAGGTCTACAGGGAAGGGTCTCTCCTCTTCAGCAGCAACGATTTGCGTTCGTTTGTGAACCAGTCCCACGCCGAGGGCTTGAAGATTTTCTTCGCCCTCTATTTCACCAACTCATCCCAGCCCATGCCGAATACCATCTTCGGCCTGGGAGAAGACGGGATAAGCCTGGACGTGTCGACGCTAAGCCTTTCGACCCAGGAGGGCCTGCTCGCAGACCTTGCTCCATGCCACTGCCAGACAGCTGTTACCACAACCGACATGAGCTCTCCGTTGAAGCCCGACCTCTTGGTCCTAGAAACTTACGGCCCAGCACTCCAGCAGTACATCAGGCCAGGCATCATCGCCTCAGTGGGCGTCTTCGCCACTTCCAGTCTGGCCGACTACCAGTCTCAGTTCCAGTACGCGCTAAGCAACAGCGGCGGAGTCATGGTTTTCGACTATGCTGGGCTGCTCAAGAGTGGTTACTAGACGGTTGTATTTCGGGTCTCGAAGACCACCACACAACGAAAGGGGACTGAACCCGGGGTGTCAAGAGCGTTTTTAACAACTCGACTTCGGCGGGCGGCTAATGGCAGGCTTCGACTCCGAAAGATTCGATGACATAGCCTTCACCAAACTGAGCGAGACCAAGCTCCCAAGCATCGCAGTCTCGATAATCGAGGAAGGAGAGATTGTACACGCGAGAGGCTTCGGGTATAAGGACATCTCGGCCGCGCTCCCCGCGACTGAGCACACTCTCTATGGAATCGGCTCGATCACCAAATCATTCGTCGCCCTTTCCATCGCCAAGTTGGTTGAGGATGGGAAGATGGATTTCCACGACCCCGTCACCAAGTTCCTCCCGCTGAAGCAGAAGGCATTCCAGGGCGTGGAGATTCACCACCTGCTTAGTCACACCAGCGGAATACCCGGGCTGGGCCTGCTGGAGGTGCACCTCTACAGCGCCTTCGGGGAGTACCACCACTGGTTCCCTGTGTCCAACCTTGGGGATATGCAGTCTTTCCTTAGCGACATCGACGGCTGGACCGAGGCCAGACCAGGGGAGAAGCTCTTCTACCTTAACGAAGGTTTCGTCCTCCTCGGAGACGTCATCGCCAAGGTCAGCGGTATGTCCTGGTTCGATTACGTCAAACAGGGGATACTGAAGCCACTGCGGATGAACAGGACGTTCCTCGATAAAACAGACATCAACCAGGACGCAGACGTCGCCACCCCCTATCTGATCCGGGGCGCGAATGTGACCCCGACTGCCGTCCCCTACGGCGACGGAAGCGCAGGGGGGATAATGAGCAATGCCATGGACCTGTCCAACTACGTCAGGATGTACATCAACGGCGGCGAGTTCGAGGGGAAGAGAATCGTCGGAAAAGACACACTCGCCAAGATGGAGACCCCCTACGGAAAGTGGCCCGCAGAAAACTACGGCGGAGACTCCTACGGTTATGGACTTCACATAATCCCGAACTTCCATGGCCACAAGGTTGTCGGGCATGGGGGATCGGTTGACTGCTACACTGCCAGCATGAGGTACATCAGGGACCTGAAGTCTGGCGTCGTGCTGCTCGCCAACGGCACGGGATACAACATGGGGAGGCTCGCAATGGTTGCCCAATCGATGCTTTCCGGGGTGGACCCAGGCGCGCTGCGCGCAGTCAAGCTGGAGACGCTCCTGAAGAAGCTGGAAGGGGAGTACAGGGCCTACAAGGACACGATCTTCGCCGAGGTCAAGGTCAACGGGAGCTTCCTAATGCTCTCCGGAGAGGACATCGGGAAGGACATCGTCCTTGTCCCAGAGGGAGAGGAGGAGGGCGTGGCCAGGTTCTACACTCTCGATGCGGGCGCGAAGATGGATGTGACCTTCAGGTTCAACAAGTACGGCGTCGAGCTGATCTACGAGCGGTACAGGTACAGGAGATCAGGCCCACTGCCGCAAAAGCCCGGTGTCTAGGCGCCTTCGCTCCTCTCGGAATCCGAACCCGCCCCCACTTCGAGCAAACTAGGTTGACCTTGGGTTACTTCGGTTGATATCTCCAAACTTATACGCTCTGCCGCTATCACAGGAGCAGCGATGTCAACATTCGTATTGGTTCCAGGAGCGTGGCTCGGAGCCTGGGCTTGGAAGAAGGTCGTCCCGCAGCTCGAGGTGAGCGGTCATTCGGCCTATCCCGTTACGCTCACTGGAATGGGGGAGAGAGTACATCTCGCCACCAAAGAAGTGGGCTTGGAGACAGCGGTTCAGGATGTTCTGAATGTAATCAAGTACAACGAGATAGACAATTTCGTCCTCGTGGGGCACAGCTTTGCGGGTAAGGTCGCTGCCGTTGTTGCCGATCGGGCGCACGACAGAGTGAAGAAGGTCATCTATCTTGATTCGTTCAGGCCACAGAGGGTGAGAACGCCCCAGGGCTCCTTTGACCCTGCAGAAGAATTCGGCGCTCAGCCCCCGGGCGCGTTCGCGGTCCCCCTGAGCGAGGATACGGTCGACCGCATCGGGAAAGACGTCAAGGGGAAGGTCAGGGCTCGGATGATGGCCCTGGCCACCCCCTGGCCCATGAAGATGGCCAGGGATCCAGTAGTCCTTTCAAAGAACTACGACGGGGTAAAGGAGGCATACGTCTTCTGCACCCTGACGGGAGACCCGGTGGACGAGATAGTCGCCGGAAAGTGGGGGAAGCTCCAGGGCCCATACAAGATCATGGAAACGGGTCACTGGCCGATGATCACAAAGCCGAAGGAACTGGCCAGCGCCCTGGTTACGCTCTCTAAGGGGTAGCCCCTCTATCAGAAACCGAGCTTCTCGTTTACGAGTATCACGTGGACGTTTCGCTGCCTCTCCCCTTCGTAAATGAGAATCTTGGACAGATAGGTGCCTGGGAAGCCTAGGCCCTTCATCCTCTGGTCCTCAAGAGGAGTGGAGTGCTCCCGCAGCCTGAGCAGCGCCTCATCAAGGCCTTCAGTTATCTTGTTCGTCCCTGCGACTATGATCAGGTTCTTGCCACCGAACGCGTAGGCACTGAGCTGGCTCCCGCTAGCGCTCCCTACAACCAGCTGTCCCTTCGTAGTAATGGCTTGGACGCTTCCGAGGAAGTAGTCCGCCAACGTCGCCAATCTCCTTAGCGCCATCTGCTTCTCTCTGTCCTTCTCCACCAGAATCTGCGCCTTCAGGTTTTTCCAAGGGTGGTCTCCCGTGGCAAGGGCGCGGGTCAACCCGATTTCTTCCAGCGTCGCTGAGCTCCCCGTCATCACTTCCGCTCCTGCAGGGATGAGCGAACGCACCCTGTCCAGAGCTGCCTTCCTGTCCGAGACAAGCTCTGCCTTGAATCCATGGGCGTTCAGTGCCCTGACAGTCTCCTCTGCAATCGCCTTGTCAGGCAGCCTCTCCCATAATGTCGCTTGAGAGGTACTGACGGTTATTGCTGGTTTCACACGGGGAGTTAGCAGTGCAGGGATTTAAAGCTAGTAGTAATATCTGACTGAGTTAGTAGAGCCGACTAGCTCCGCGCTCAAGACTTAGGTTGTGTTCCCCAAGGGGCATGATCCTTGATGCACTTCCCTGAAACGTGGCGAAGCGGCCCCGTGCGAAATTGTAAACTAGGACATTTAGAACGACCTAAGTAGTCGGTTCATCATCGCAGGGGCTATGACTGAAGGAGGTGTGGATCATATGATGAGACCTGATGGTATAGGCTGGAGGATTGGCGTCTCTATTTTCTCCTTCTTCGCCGCCATAATCGCCGTGATCCTTTGGCTCTTTTTCTACGCCGGGAGCTACAATGCCTATCAGAACCTTGCCATAATAGTCGTAATCTTCCTTGCCTTTGTGGCAATCATGGGAGCTGTGTGGGCCTCGTGGGGCCTGAAGCAGAGAAACTGGTGGCAGAGCTAAAGCTGCTAACTCGATGATTGTGGCACTGGAGTGGGTCGCTGTGATTTTCAGCATCCCCCTCTCGATAGGACTGGCATGGGGGGTACGCCATGAATTGAAGAAGCTCTAGCCATGATTAGGGCTCGAACGTAAAAGAAAGGCCATCTCCTGACTGTCGATGAGCCGACAGGCCCAAGTCGAGGTGGGGAACACCCCGATGGTCAGGGTCGACGGGATCTACGCCAAACTCGAATGCGTCAACCCGACGGGCAGCATAAAGGACCGAATAGTCAAGTTCATCCTCGACGAAAGCGAGAAGCGCGGGCTGCTGAAAAAGGGAATGGTCATCGCTGAGGCGACCAGCGGAAACACTGGCATCGCGCTCGCCTACTTCGGTAGGCAGAAGGGGTACGACGTGAAGATCATCATGCCGGACAACATGACAGAGGAGCGCAAGGAGCTCATACGCGGCTTAGGAGCTGAGCTCATCCTCTCCCCGGCAAAGGAGGGGTTCCTCAAGGCGCTCTGGATAAGGGACAACTTGGTGAGGGAAGGGAATTGCTTCACCACCGACCAGTTCTCTAACGAACTGAACACAGTATGCCACTACCGGACCACAGGGCAGGAGTTGGTCAAACAGCTGAACGCAGAGTCGGTGTCCCCCCGCGCCTTTGTGGCCGGCGTCGGGACCGGCGGAACGCTCATGGGGATTGCCAAGGCGCTGCGCGAAGTCAACCCCAACATCTTCGTCGCGGCGGTAGAGCCGGCTGAATCTGCAGTCATGAGCGGCGGGGAACCTGGCCCTCACGAAATCGGGGGCATTGGGGACGGCTTCGTTCCGGCTCTGGTCAAGGACGAGGATGGGACTCTCAGCCCCGTCATCGAGGAGGTTATCAGGGTCACGAGCAATGAAGCCATCTCCGAGTCGAAGAGACTAGCCAAGGACTTCGGTTTCTGTGTCGGCGTGTCTTCTGGAGCGAACTTCGCGGCTGCGAAGGGGCTCAAGAAACGGTTCGAGAATGTCGTCACCGTGTTCCCAGACGGCTTCACGAGGTACGAGTCCCTCGGTCTAGGTCCTTCCGGAAAGTGCGGTTTCCATGGCTCCGCATGCCGCCGGCACAACGAGATCGTGACGAGCCTCCGGAGGGCCACCTAGGCCCAAAGGTACCTTCCCCGGGCCAATCCGAACTACGACCTATGCATTCCGTCGTGGAACCATTCCACCAACGAGACTTCGTTGGTGTTCCCGCGCTTCTCAGCGCGTACGATTCCTCTCTCTGAGAGCGCGGCTATCACCCTGTGGGTCTTCAGCCTCGACAGGCCCGCCTCCTTCGTGATGTACTTCTGTAGGTAAGTCCCGCCGTGGGCATCCAGGACGCTAACCACCTTCCTCTCGTCCGGCTTCAGGGTCCTCAGGACGACTGAAGCAGCGTCCTTCCCGTTCCCCGTCAACGAGACGTAGTTCTTCATCTCCGGGAGTACGAGGAAGTAGATCACCCCCACCACGCTTGCGAGCAGGGTGAAAAGGAACAGAAGGGTCGAGAGGGGGATTAGGATTGTTAGGTTCGGCGCGAAGCCACCTGTCATTAGCTCGGCTATCACATTGAGTGGGGACTCGTTAGGGGCAACGCTGAGTGCAAGGATGAACATGGAGAATGCAAGCCCTGCCGACGCCGTCACAAGCACTATCAGCAGGACCTTGAGCTTCTCCATCTCCCTCCTCTATCCCTGCTCCGGAGTTAATCCCTCTCCCCTGACCCTCATCTGGACTTGGCTGGCGGCTTCCACCTGAGGGTGAGCACGCCACCTAGAATGCCGAGGATGGCCCCCACGACGAAGCCCCCGAGACCCACGAAGCTCAGCACCGAGAAGACAAGAATCAGGATTCCCCAGGTCCTTCTTATGCCGATCTTCGCTAGGAGCATGGTCGCGGATACTAGCACAATGGATCCGCACACAAGCCCAAATCCCCCCATCACGGTCAGGACCCCAGAAATGAGGCTAGGCAGGCTGGCCCTGTTCAAACCCTGCGGCATAGTCAGATTGGAGAGATTGATGTGAGGGATTACGAACGAAGCTACTCCAATGAATAACGCGCCTCCCAGAATTATGATCATGCCCCCCGCCAGCGCAAGTATCGAGGCCGTCTTGGGATAGGCCGAACCCTCTGCTTCTCCTGCATCCACTGCCATTGGCAGGGTGCAGGCGGCTGGGAGTAAATCGGTTCGCTGAAACGAAAATGATACTGTTTCCCGCCCTTGAAACGACATACCGAGCGCATGTTCCTCTATGGAAATCAGGGGGATGCCCCGGAAAACGGCCTTTAACGAGCCGCAACCAGGGCAGCTTCCATTGCCTTTACGCCTGCAGTGTAGGTGGCTTCCACTTCAGTACCAATGCACCACCGACTAGACCCAGAACCGCTCCCACTACGAAGCCCCCCATGCCGACGAAGCTCAGCACCGAGAAGACTAAGATGAGTACGCTCCAGGTCCTTGGCTGGCCCGAGTTGGTCAGAAGCATCACCGAGGACAATAGGACTATGGCACCAGACACCAGTCCGAAGATCCCCATGAGTCCGACGAAGCCGGAGACGAGGCCTGGTATTGCAGAGGCAGGCAGTCCATGTGGGACGCTCGTGCTCGCGTAGGTGAGGTTCGGGAGGACGAAAGCTGAGACGGCCAGCAAGAGCACGCCGCTCAGCGTTATGATGAGGCCACCAGCGAGGGCGATTATGGATGCGGTCCGTGGATATTCAGCCGATATGTTCTGCGTCATTTTCTTCTTACCTTAAGGGAGGCATAGAATGGACGGGACAAGTAGGTTCTGTGAAACGTCCGTGATCCGCCCGAACGCCCTTGTTCGGGGATGGTGAAACGAAAGTGATACATCTTCTACGGGGGCTCCGATTCATGCATGTGAGCGCTCTCGACCGCGTCTCCCATAGGTCTACAACCCGGAGAAATCCAAAGGCCATCACCCGTGCACAGCGAAATCCACATGGACTAGTCGGGGCGCAACCGATTTCACTTCACTCTCTCTTTACCCAGAGCTCCGAACGTCCGTCTAGCTTTTTGCTTCTTTCTTGAAATGTTAAAAGTGGGATGGTTGCCCGATTGCGTTGAAATGACCGACGAATCAGCAGAGAGCGAAGGAAGTTCGGAGGAAGAAAATATGAGCACTCAAGACGAGACATCAACACAACCAATGGAAGAAACGCCAGAATCTCAAGCCCCAGAAATGAGGAGTGAAGCCACGACAGCTCGCCCTCAGGCCGGTGGAAGGCGTACTCAGCTCAAGATTGTGAGAGAGGGTGTCGAATCCCTTTCGAAAGACGTTGGAAACCTGAGAAAGAGTACCGAAGCAAATACAAAGAAGTTGGAGGCACATATGAAACAACTCCGAAAGGAGTTTGGTGCACATGCGCACTCGAAGGATTTGGGCGAGCATGCCAAGAGCCACCGGGCGGACTCCCAGCGGCTAGAGAAGCAGCTGGCAACACTTCGCAAAGAGTTGACTTCGTTTAGAATCCAAATCGCGAAGGATGCAGCAAAGAGCAGGGCGCGACAGGAAGCCGCACTCACAAGGATCGCAGCAAAGGTCAAGGGGGCCGCGCCAAAGAAGCCCCGAGCAAAGTCTTCGAAAAAGAAGCGCTAGAGTAACCCTTCGGAACGGCAGGCTCGAAATTGCCCAGCGCGTACGCGTAATGGCGACTTCGGGTTAGCCAGGGCCAGGTTCCTACTCACGAATATGACAGTGAAGACTAGCTCTAAGTTTAACACGCTCCCCTACATGGGGATTGTGGTCATGTCAGAGGTCAAAACCTTCTTCCGACATTGTCCTGCCTGCGGGAGGCGCTTCGAGATCAGGTTGGTGAGGAAAAAGACGAGTAAAGATTACGCGTTTGATTCTGAAGTACCACGTTCAGACGCTGCCACGAGGGAGGCAAGAGCACTGATGCCTCTCCTCCTGGGTGAGTCGAACGAGCCAGTAACCATCGATGAGGAAGAGTTCAGCTACATGTACGTTTGCAAACACTGTGGGCACCAATGGACGGAGACTCGAGAAAAGGTCGACGTCGAACCAGCGCCTGAGGGGTACACCGGAGATTAAACCAAGCGCACACTTTCCAAAAGTTTGAAGCGCCGCTGGCAACGTGGTTCATCCCGCCAGTCAGCACGACCTTAGCCGGCGAGAGCGTCGCCTGGAAAACCTTCAATCACATGGACCTCGTAGGTGAAGATGCCTGCTTTCACCGCCGGATCTCCATTCATTATCCTTCTGGTTCGCCTTAGATCTGTGGAGAATATGCAGATGCCAGTAACGTCGGTTCTGTCCCTGACCACAAGGCCCACAACGCACAAGAAACCATCTCGTCGTAGTTCAAAGTTCCTCCGGCCGTGTTCCCAAACAATCTTGTCCGCACCCGGTTCGCTTCTCTTGGAGGTCCGGTGCAAGATGACTACGGTGTAGCGTTTGGTGGTCTGCAACATCTTACGCATGTAATCGTCTGTGATGCCGCTCACATGGCGGCATCGTCCAGCTTTGATAAAGGGTTTCATTAATTTCGAAGGTCCCAGTCACGCCAAATTATATCGGGCACCTATGGAAGCAGTTAATACCACGAAAAGTCAATTCCTCGGCGCATCGAATGTCAATTTCTGGGGCTCACGTCGTCCTCTACAGCACAGACGCCGAAGCTGACCGCAAGTTCTTCCGTAATGTTCTCAGGTTCGATCATGTGGATGCGGGAGACGGCTGGCTGATCTTTGCGCTCCCGCCGTCTGAGGTTGCAGTACATCCAGCGAAATCCGCACAAGAAGGCTCCCATAGCCTATTCCTGATGTGTGATGACCTCGATGCGACCATGAATCTCCTCCGTCGGAAGAAGGTAAAGTGCAAGGTAGTCGCCGAGGAGAGGTGGGGGAAGGTTGCGATGATTACGTTACCAAGCGGTATCGACCTTGGTCTCTACGAGCCAAGACATCCAATCGCGCACAAATCTCACACATGAGAATCTGCTGCCAGAACTTCCAGGGACAGTTACGGAGCTGTCAGGCCTCAGACTCATTCAGCCTTGCGCGTTGTTCCGCGAAGCGCATCTGCCGAGGCCTCCGCGCTCGTCATCACAGGCACGACCTCGAAGTCGACCAAATCCTTCCAGTTGCCTATCCAGAGGTCGAAAAGGGAAGGATCTTCGCATTCCATCAACTGGAAGCACCTCTCGAAGTTCTTCTCCGTCCAGCTCGACACGTATCTTAGTCCCTCTGGCATCATCCGTCCCTTCTCCCGTAGTCTGCTGTAGACCGCCTTCGCGTCACGATTCTTGAAGCGCTCAATCACCACGAAGAGCACGAAGGCAGGCTGCGAGCCCTGAATCTAAAGATATGCGGTTGCGGGTTCTTGCACTTCCCTGCATCGGAATTCCAAGGTCTATCCCAAACCCCGAAACCAGCTGAATTTCATTTAATACGTGGTGCCAGTTCTTCAGCCTCCGATGGAAGGAATAGAAGTCGTTCACGTTGGCGATTCGAAGGAAGGTGATTTGACCCGGGGTATCGTTAGAGACAAGGCTTTCGAGAAGGAGGACATCGTGATTGGACGGTCACGAGTATGTGGCGGAGTCCAATCAGCTTGGCATCATCACGGAATGCGGGATGTCTACGGCTTTATGGTCTCAGGAAGGCTCCGGTTCGATTTCGGGGAAGCTGGAAAGGATTCGGTGGAGGCTACTGCAGGGGATTTCTTCCACATTCCAGTAGGTTTAGTCCACAGGGACGTAAATCCTGACCAGCAGAAGGAAGCGGTGGTCGTGAACATTATGTTCGGAGAAGGCCCACCCGTAGTCAACGTCGAAGGGCCATAGGCCGTGTTTCATCGCGACATAGTACGTCTTAACACTGCGAGCGGGAAATCCCACAGACCCCCTCCACTGACAACGGGATAACTTGGGAGACGAATTGGATAACCACCCAGACGCGGAAACCGGAAAAAACGGTTAGTTGCCATCGTCACGGGAAAAACAGAGCGGGTTTGAGGGAAAGGCCTGGTTATCTGCTCCACACCTGTCAGGTCTGTTGCCGATCCGGGGGAGGCTGACGGCCCTCGCGTAGGTCCCTCATCATCTGCTGGAACTGCTCTCTCGTGATTTCGCCCCTCGCGTATCTCTGGCGGAGGATGCGAGCCGGTGCGTTAGCCTGCATCCTCGCCCTCCAATAATTCCTCCTCGACTGCCGGTACTGGAACCTGACGAGGAACAAGACCGCGAAGACCGCGAGGAAAATCACAAAGAACTCACCGAAGAAGTAGTGGCCGTTTGCCACAAGGAGCAAGAAGATCACGAATGCAATCACGAGTCCGAGGGGCAGGGCTAATAGCCATCCTAGCGCCCTGTTTGGTGGCTTGGGCTCAGCTGGCTCCATCTTCGGCACCTACGCATCAGGAGAGTATTTCAATTCGCCATTTGATAGAATCTTAAGGCATATTACAGCTCGAGTTCATCATTAGATTCTCAATGAACTACCTTTTCGTGGTCAGGCATGGAGAAACGAAGGCGAACGAAAACGATCTTGACGCAGGCTCTCTCGATTTCCCTCTCACATCGAAAGGGAAAAAGGAAGCCGCTTTCATCGCGAAATCTCTCTCACCCGTCGGCATCGCCGGAGTCTACTGCAGCCCGGTGCGTCGGGCAGTCCAGACCGCCGAGATTCTAGGGCGACCTCATCGACTGGAGCCCATACACCTCAATGACCTGGTAGAGGCGAAACTCAAGCCAAACTTCGTTGGCAAACCCGGCAGACACCACATCCTGCTGACCCCTGAGGCGTTCCAGGAGACCTACGAAGAGCTGCAAGAAAGGGTACTGAGGGCTGTCAGCAAGATACAGGCCGAGGTGAAGACCAACGCCATCATGGTTAGCCACGGAGACGTGATCGTCGCCCTCCTTCAGCACGTGGTGGAAAGAAAAAATGGACATGCTGGATACTACGTCCTCCACCCGAATCCCGGGTCACTCTCCGTATTACAGTTCACTGATAGACCACGGCTGGTGTTGTTCGACTATCGCCGGAAGCTTTTCGATAGCTTCGAGCAGTCGGGGCGGAAAAAGAAGGGTCCCATATAGGGCTACGTCGTATTCGGACTATGCAGGAACGAGCTTGTAGGAAAAGCCCCACCGTGAGTTCACTTCTCTAGATCCGGTAAACTCCAGACAATATCGACGCCCCCGAACAGGCAGATTCATTCAAGCATGTCTGGGACCCCAAGGTTCGTCCCTTTGATTTCTGCGTACGGCTCGAAGCGGCATCACCAGACACCTCCTTGGTGGACGATTTAGCAAATCAGGAGTCTGGACGAGTCTCGCCGGCGATACCGAGGCCACAAGTGTCTTGAAGTTACAAGCAGGTATTGCCGTATCCACGATGTTGGAGTCTCAAAGGATAATAGTTACGGAGGAGAGAAATCTTCGTGTCTGTTCCCAACCTGACTCCAGACGAGCTGCTCACGACTACCCGTGCCGTGCGCAGGAGACTTGACCTGACCCGCCCGGTCGAGCGGGGCGTGTTAGAAGAGTGCGCTGCAATCGCCCAGCAGGCCCCCAATGGTTCAAACCTTCAGCGGTGGCACTTCGTGGTGGTCACAGACGCCGACAAGCGTGCCGCTCTCGCCGACCTCTACAAGAAGGGCGCGGAGTATTACTTCGAACATCTTCCCGTGACAGACGATGCCGCGACGGGAATGTCGGGAGATGCGACCCTGCGTCTGACAGAATCCGCTTTCTATCTGGTCGAGCACATTCACGAGGTGCCCGTCCACGTCATCCCGTGCATATCGGGCCGCACGGACGGGCTCCCCGGAAACCAGCAGGCCGGGACCTGGGCTTCCATCCTTCCTGCCACTTGGAGTTTCATGCTCGCCCTGAGATCCAGGGGGCTCGGGTCAGTTTTCACGACCTTCCATCTCCACTGTGAGGAGGACGCGGCCAAGATTCTCGGAATACCCTACAGGCAAGTCATGCAGGCAGGGCTGGTGCCGGTCGCTTATGCGAAGGGGACAAGCTTCAGACCGGCCTTGCGTAGACCACTCAGTAGTATGCTGCACTGGAATAATTGGTAGTCAGACATTCTATCCTCTCGTTTCCATGACACTTTCCCTCTGGCTTCGTCATGGGCCTCCTGTTCCAGGTTGTTTCTCCGCGGCGATTGCTACGACATGGGGGCAGACCGGTTGAAGCCCTTGATGGCCATCCAGAGGCCTAGTGATCCCTCCCAAAAGAGGATTGGGACTACCGCTATCGCTGCCCATATCATGGGATCGATGCCGAATATCGTTAGAATGGCTGAGGAGACGAGCAGAGGGGCACCTATGAGTCCTGCCGTTGGAATTACCCGTGGAACCAGCCGAGATTGGTACATTAGGGTTCCCAGCAGAGCGGCATTCAGGCCCGGCATCAGACTGGGACCGATCGTGAACGTCCAATTGCGTACTGTGACGAGTGCCTTTCCGACCGCAACCAGCGCAGCTGCGTCAGTTCCCACCGCACTGGGCTGTCGCAGGGTCACGACCGCAAGGAGACACACGACGCCGATGACGATTGTTGCAGCTTCAAAAATGCGTGTAGTGACGAAGCCGAGTGCGTAGCTCTCGTTCTGACGCTTGACAACCCAGAACAGTGCCACGGCTGTCCCTATACAGGCTAAAGCGTTTACCAGATCGAGAGAGGCGATTTCTCTCACCCCGACCC
This sequence comes from Nitrososphaerales archaeon, assembly GCA_035622475.1. Classification (GTDB taxonomy): domain Archaea; phylum Thermoproteota; class Nitrososphaeria; order Nitrososphaerales; family Gagatemarchaeaceae; genus UBA183. The sequence continues at coordinate 47,360 of DASPVF010000014.1, read as the reverse complement.
CGCACGTCTCAGAAGGATTGTGAAGGAATTGTAGAAGCTACTGGGACTCCAAGGAAATCAATGCAAGTAGCTCATTGCGCATGCTTCGATTTCACGAGCTGAACCGCTGTGAAAACGACAATCACTATTGCAATAGCGTAGACCAGTACTGCGACTTGGACTGATTCTTGCGTCAATACCCTTTGGGTCGCCAGCAAGACGAGACTCATGCCTACAACAATTGAGGCCACCACGAGTCCTAGAAGGATCCTGTAAGACGTTCTGTCGGCAATTCGTTCAAGTCTTTCTAGGCTATCGTCTGGTATTCTTAGGACAAAACTGCCTTTTGATAACTGCTTGAACATCATATTAACATTGCTTGGAAGCTCCTTCAGGCTATCGAATCTTTCCAACATGCCAAGGCCAACTTGACGAACATCCGCTTTCTCCTGGATCCTGCTTTGGAGAGACTTCTCTAGCAGAGGTCTTATTTCTTCGAGAGGTACAAATCCTGGGTAGAGCTTGGAACATATATCCTGAACCTCGCCAAAGGACTTGGTCATCAGCAACACTGTGCTTGGAACCATAAGCCTGTATTTCCTTAGAATCGCAATAAGATCATCCGACAGGGTGATACTCGGCTCGATGGTTCTTGACGCGTTTTCAATCAGGGAAAGGTAGATGTCATCCTTGAAAGAATCAACCATGGAATCTTCTACAACTAGTCCAAACGATGCAAGGCCATCCACCACCATTTCGGTATTTTTCTCCTCGAGGCCCAGAAACATCTTGAGCAGAACGTCTCTCCTTTCTGGACGGATTACGCCAAATAGGCCAAAGTCGAGAATAACAAGTTCTCCTTTGGGCGTTACGAGCAAGTTCCCAGGATGCGGGTCACCGTGGAAGAAGCCGTCGTCGAAAATCATCTTCCAATAAGCATGAATACCCAGGAGCGCTATTTTCTTCAAATCAACGTGGATCTTCTTTATCCCTTCGAGATCGTCTATGCGAACTCCCTTGATGTATTCCATGACGAGCAGCCGCTGCCCAGAATATTTCCAGTACACTTTCGGCACCCGTATGCCGTCGATGCTACGCATGTTGCTGGCGAGAAGATCTGCATTCCTTCCGTCCTTTGTAAAGTCCAGTTCAGACATGATCTGACGAGAGAACTCGTCGACCGCTCCAGGCAGGTTGAATAGCTCCAGTTCGGGAGAGGATGTTGTCCTTCTTGCGATTGCCTTGAGAATGTAGAGGTCTACATCTATCACATCCTTGATTCCTGGACGCTGAACCTTGAGAACCACTTCTGTTCCGTCCTTCAGAGTTCCGAGATAGACCTGGCTTAGGCTGGCGCTCGCCAGGGGTCGCTTTTCAAGAGAGACAAACGTCTCTCCCAGGGGGTCGCAGTACTCCTTGATGACCGGCTCAAAGGTCTCCCATGGCATGGCTTTGACGTCGTCGGTAAGCGCCGTCAGCTCCGCAGCCAGTTCCGGCGACACGAGATCAGGACGTGTGCTCATTATCTGGCCGAACTTGACAAATGTGGGCCCTAGCTCCTGGAGGGCAAGCCGTAATCGTTTATTCGCACTCAAAGTATCGGATTCCCTTCGATGCAGGGGTACGTGCACACCTGGAAATAGCTCTGCGACAGGCAAACCATACTTCGCGAGTACAGAAGCTATTTCGTTAATTCGCTTGAGTACTGACCGTCTGCTCACCTCGCCTTGAACAGACATGTTCATCCTCTCTTTGGGAGGTCGCCTTCCCCATCGAGCAGTACATGACGACGCTATATAACCTGAGGTTAGCTCGATTAGGGTGAGAGAACGTCGTCAATGTCCAGAGTTGTCAGAGAATCGCACACAATCGAGCTGAGCCTTGCAGCCTACAGAAGGAGAGAGAGAGCGCGAAAAGTGTGCGGTCGCTGGGATTTGGACCCAGGTTACCAGCTTGGAGGGCTGGTGTCCTCTTGGCACGTCTATGGACGCAAGACCAGGCTGGACGACGACCGCACGACCTTCGAGCCTTTAGCTAGCGCTTTTAATTGTTGAACCTACCTCGGCGTTCTCTACCTCGTAAATTACTCTCGAAGCGACAACGTGGGCTTCGAGGGGCCTGGCGTTTATTCTCACTAGTTGGTCCATCGCGGAGAGAGTTTCTGTTGAGAAATGCCCGTGCGGGAAACCGCCAACCATGATGCATGGGTTCTTGTTCGCTGTAATCATCTCCGCCAGTTCTTCAAGCGGGGTCATTTTCCCTTGTACCGTCAACCCATACACCTTGTCCGTCGAGATCTTCCTGATCAGCTCTTTGATGTCCATCGAATGCACCCTGATGAGCCCCTGCTTCGGCCGCTCCTCGAGCGTCTCCTCCATCAACCCTCTGAAACGAATGTAGTTCTTCGGAATCCTGGTCTTCTCGGCAATCTCGAGCACCACATCGTCATAGGTGTGGACGAGAATCCTGACTGACCCGTCGAGGTACAGCGGCGTCCCTGTGACGTCTAGGAGTGTGACATGCACCAGGTCGGGCCTCCCCCTCTTCTCTGAGTCATTTAGTTTCGTCATCGCCGAGTGGTGAAAGCTCCTGTCGAGTAGTATCGCGGAGGCTTCCTTCTGCCTCCTCTTGGCATCGCTCACCACTGCCGGTCGTTTCCTGATTCCCTCTGGCACGAGCTCGAGGGCTGACTCCGCGAGGACGAAGTAGAGCAATAGCGGGGCCGACTGGGAGGCACATGGTTAAGTTCTCGCCTTGTTGGCTCAGGCTACGAATCCCCGCAGGGCCCCAAAGGAGGACGCAGCCGCCATCGTCAGGCTCCTCACCGAGTCTGCCGTCAGCCTTTCGCACACCAACCCCAGCATCGCAAGAGAACAGGCTGCACTCGCAAGGAAGGTCAAGCTCAAGTTCAATGTCCGTCTCGACCCCTCTCTGACCCGGTTCACATGCAGGGGGTGCAAGGGGCTTCTGGTGCCGGGCGTCAACGCCCGGGTCAGGCTGGGCCATGGCAAGCCGACAATAATACGGGTCACCTGCTCTGAGTGCGGTCACATAAACCGCAAAGTAGCTCTTGAAACTTAAATACGAACAGAAAAGGCTCGGAAAACGCTTCGTGAAACGTTATGGTAAGTGTCCACGACGTCCCGTCGACCAAGCTGATTACCGCCCTAGCGGTGCAGATGAAAGAGGTCCCTGGCGTCGAGCAGCCCGAATGGTCCCGCTTCGTCAAGACAGGGTCCCACGCTGAAAGGCCCCCTGCAGATTCCGAGTGGTGGTACACGCGCGCAGCCTCCCTGATGCGCAAGCTCTACCTTCACGGTCCGGTGGGGCTGGGCGACCTGGAGCGCGCCTACGGCGGCTCGAAGGCCCTGAAGTACTACCCCAAGCACCACAGGGACGCAGGCGGATCGTCCATCAGGAAGATCCTCAAGCAGCTCGAGCAGGCCGAGCTCGTGACGAAGACCCCCAAGGGGAGGGTCCTGTCGTCCAAGGGACGGGGAATGATCGACAAGGTCTCGAGGGAGATTTTCGTTACGCTAAGCAAAGAGAACAAGGCCCTCGCGAGGTACGCATGATGTCCGAACAGCCGCAGAAGCAGCCCGACAGGGAGACACAGGAGAGAAAGATGATGAGGGAAGCCGCCCTCAGAATGGCCCTCACCTCAGAGGCGAGGCAGCGGCTGGCGAACGTCAGGATGGTGAGGCCCGACCTGTCGAACGCCGTCGAAGAGTACGTTATCCAGCTCGCGTCGTCAGGCAAATTGAGGCGTGCGGTAGACGACGAGCAGGTAAAGCAGATGCTGGCTACACTGCAGGGTAAGAAGAGGGACATTACAATCAGGCGAGCATAGAATGGCCAGGGTCAAAGATACGTCCAAGAAGAACAGGCTTGCGAAGGCCGGCAAGCAGGCCAAGTCCGTCCCCACGTGGGTAATAGTCCGGACAAACCGCAAGGTCAGGTCTAACCCGAAGCACAGGAGCTGGAGGCAGCGAAAGCTGAAGCTGAGGTAGCAGAGTATGTCTGAGCAGAAGATGGAGGAGCTGACCAGAACCTACACGGTCCCGCTGGGGGTGGTCTACGAGGCGCCGCCCTACAGGAGGGCCAAGAAAGCCGTGATCGTCATCAGGGAGTTCGCAACCCGGCACATGAAGGCCAAGCAGGTGAGCATCGACGCGGAGGTTAACGAGCAGATCTGGGCGAGGGGCATAAGGCACCCGCCTCGGCGCATAACAGTCGAGATGGAGCGCGACGAAGACGGCGTCGTCAAGGTCAAACTCCCTCCGAAGCCCGAAAGCGTGTGACCGAATGGGTCTGCATCTGATTGATATCTACCGGAGCCCCAACATAGGCGTCTTTCTGAAAGGTAATGAGAAGTTCCTCCTTGTTCCGAAGGGGCTCGCCCAAACGAAAGCTGACAAGCTCTGTGCCGATTTGCAAGTGTCGGCGGTTCCGGCATCAATTGGGGAGTCGAGGCTGCTAGGGCCGCTGGTATCGATGAACAGCAACGGTATCCTCGTGTCGAGGATCGCGGAGGACGTCGAAATCCAAGAGCTTGGAGCCGCGACCGGGATGAACGTCTCAAGGCTCGATTCCAAACTCACTGCTGTGGGGAACCTTGTCGTGGCGAACGACCAGTGCGCCCTTGCGTCCCCCTTTCTAGACCCGAAGGCTCTTTCGCAGATTAAAGACGTTCTTGGCACCGAAGTCGAGAGGATGCCCATCGGAGAGTACCACCAGGTCGGTTCCTTCGTTGTTGCCACCAACAATGGCGCCGCGGTCTATCCCGGTCTCGACGAGAAAGAAGTAAGAAGAATCAGCTCGCTATTCGGTGCTGACGCCTATCCCACGTCTGTAAACAGCGGCGTCCCCTACGTGGCATCGGGTCTCGTCGCCAACTCGAGGAATGCGATAGCGGGAAGCCAGACAACCGGACCCGAGCTTGTCTTTATAACGCGGGCACTGGGCGTGTGAAGTTCCTACCTTGAGCAAGCGTCAGCCCACTGCCGAGGAAACGGTGAACGCACTCGTAGTGGAAATCAGGGTTCTCGAGGGAACCTACAACGAACTAACGGCTAGGCAGAACCTCTTGGAGAGAGCTCTCTTGGAAGGCCGCGCCGCTCTCGAATCGATTAAAGGTCTGGACGGAAAGAGCCCAGAAGTCCTTACCCAGATTGGTGGCGGGGCCATGCTCCACTCCCCACCGCCGTCCACCGACAGAGTGTTGATCAATGTGGGCGCGAACGTGGTGGTTGAGAAGCCGAAGGAGGAGGCCATCGCATTGCTCGAAGAACGGAGCAGGGAGGTCGAGAAGACAATCGTATCTCTCGTCGGGGAGAGGAACGAGATTGCAGACAGGTTGAACTCCGACAGGGACCTGCTGAACAACCTGGTGGCCAAGAGCCAGGAGTAGCAAATGTTCGACAGGCTGAAACAAGCGTTCTCAGCCGTCACGAGCGCAGTAAAGGAGAAACAACTCAGCGACAAAGATCTTGACGACGTTGTCTTCAACTTCCAAATCGCTCTGATAGAGAGCGATGTCGCGCAGAGTGTCGCTGAAGCGCTGACCAACGAGGTCCAGAAGACCCTGACGGGCACGAAGGTCGACAGGTCCGCAGACCCATCGGAAGTAGTTGGGGAAAGGCTCTCTGCCGCCCTGGAGGCCGCCTTTACCAAGGCTGGGTCGGTTGATCTTTTGGCGAACATCAAAGACAAGACGAGGAATACCGGGGAGCCGTACGTCATCCTCTTCCTTGGGATAAACGGCACAGGCAAGACAACGACTGTCGCAAAACTCGGAAGCTACCTCCAGAAGAAAGGGTTGTCGGTTGTTTGCGCAGCTGGGGACACCCACAGGCCGGGTGCCATCGAGCAGCTTACGGAGCACGCGGGGAGGCTGCAGTTGAAGGTTATCTCCCAGCGCTACGGAGCCGACCCAGCCGCCGTCGGCAGGGACGGGATCCTTTATGCCAAGGCTCACCACGCTGACTGCCTCCTAATTGACACCGCCGGGAGGATGCAGACCAATCAGAACTTGATGGAGGAGATGGCCAAGATTGTAAGGGTGGTGAAGCCCGATTTCCGCGTCTTCGTCGCCGACGCTCTGACAGGGAATGACGCAGTCTCGCAGGCCGAGCTCTTCAACCAACACGTGGGTTTCGACGGTGCCATCCTGACCAAGGCCGACGCAGACGTCAGGGGAGGGGCGGCACTCTCAATAGTCTACTCGACGGGTAAGCCTGTAATCTTCCTAGGCGTCGGTCAGGGGTATGGGGACCTCGCCCCATTCGACAGCAGGAAGTTCCTCGACTCGCTCCTGAAGGGCTAATCCGGTCCAAGAGCGTCCCTTGGATAGGTGCTCTTCGCCCCGTCAGCCCTGGCCCTATCGATTTCCACAGTGACGAACGGGCGGCCGCTGGAGGTGAGCCCGAGTACCTCTGCGTCGGGCCCCACGACCCACCCTCTGCCTCCGAATGTCGCCGCTCCATGCTTCCCCAATCTATTGGAGGAGGCACAGTATGCCCCAGCGACCACAGCGGCCGTCTTTCCTCCGGATAGCCACTTGTCTATGTTCAGTCCGGTGCAGCGCGGTGCCACTATGAGCTCGACTCCGCGCCTCCCGTAGGATCTTGCGTCGGGCATGGACCATAGGTCGCTGCAGATCATGAACCCTGCCTTCCAATTTGAAACCTCGAACGGGGTGAACGGCTCCCCTCCTCTCTGATACCAGCGTGCCTCGTAGTACCCCGGCTCGTTGGGCAGGTAGTTCTTGAGGTGGACACCCTTCGCCCCCGCTCTCTTGTTCCAGACAAACCCCTCATTGAGCCTCCTCCCTTCCCTCTCCACCGGCCTCGAGGCCAGCACCACCGAAGCTCCGAGTTCGGGGAGCCTCTCTAGCCAATCATCATGTCCATGGACCGCGTCGCTCCACGTCTCAGGCACGAACTTCGGGCCAGCGCAGAACCAGTCGAAGAACGGCATTTCCGGTAAGAGCACAAGATCGCTCTCGCGACTTTTGACATGCCTTTCCAGCCGGGTCCATTCTTGCTCGAACCTTGCAGGATCGTCAGGCATCTGGGTTATTGTGATTTTCAACGAGGCGACCCGTGGTGCCACCCTCTTATCCTATTCCCTAGGCTGAGCTCTCGTACAGCTTCCTCTGCTCCTCCCCGACTAGCTCGGTGAGCGCCTCGAAAGCCCTGCTGGCGTCCTTCATGTCCACGACCATGATGGTGTCTGTATAACAGCTGACGGTGTCTTCGATGTTCACCCGCCTCCTCCAGAGCTGGTTGTAGAAGGCGCTGATACACCCCGGCGTGGTGGCTATCTCCTCGGGGCTGTGTACGGTGATTGCCGCTCCTTCCTCCCCCTCCTCCAGCACTTCGGCGCCCGCCAGGGATTTCCTCAACTTTGAATGAAGCCGCTGGTCGAAGATCAAGGTAATCGAGGAGAGGGACTCGGAGACCTGAATGAAGTCGTTGGGATAGGTCGAAAGGAGGGTGCTGACCGTCTGAACCGTCCTCTTTGTCTTCTCCACGGAAAGACTGGACACGTGGGTCCTTACGCTGACAGCACTTCTCGCTATCACCCTGCTTATCTTAGGGGAGCTCGCCGAGTACGATCCCATCAGCCTCTTCAGAGCAGTCGCAATCCCCACCTCGCTGACATCCTTGACTCGCTTCCCCGTCCGTACCGCGACCTTCGGGACGAGCATTCTAGCGAGCGCGCTGAGATTCAGGTAGTCGCGGGCTATCGCATCCTGAATCGAGAGGTCTGACCCTACCTCGTCCCTAACCGCCTTGGTAACTGAAACGGCTTTGGCCAGTTTCTGGTCATGCTTGGCCAATTTGTAAAATTACTGTCCATAACCTATAAAAATATTCCACGGATAATCGCTTTTCGAATTTGCATCGCACCGTTGCCCTTGCTTTTTCCGGTGGACTGGACACGTCAGTCTGCGTGAAGTGGCTTCAGGAGAAGTACGACGCGGACGTTGTGACCGTGACCCTCGATCTCGGCCAGAGGGACGACATGGAACAGATCGAAAGACGCTCTAGACTGATTGGAGCGAAGAACCACTACACCATTGACACTAAGGACGAGTTCCTCCGAGGCTACGTCTGGCCGGCGATTACCGCGAACGCGCTGTATGAAGGAGCTTACCCCCTAAGCACTGCGCTGGGTAGGCCTCTCATCGGGAAAAAGCTGGTTGAGGTCGCCGAGAAGGAGGGAGCAGACGCTGTTGCCCACGGATGCACCGGTAAGGGGAATGACCAGGTGAGGATTGACGTCACTGTCAGGGCGATGAACCCCTCGCTTGAGGTCATCGCGCCCGTCCGCGAGTGGAACATGAGCAGGGACGAGGAGATAATCTACGCCCAGAAGCGGGGAATCCCGATCAAACCCTCCAAGTCGATTTATAGTGTCGACCAGAATATCTGGGGGCGCTCCATCGAGAGCGGCCCTATGGAGAACCCCAACAATGAGCCGCCGCCTGACGCCTTCGAATGGACCGTTTCTCCAGAGGACGCTCCCGACGAGCCGGGGTACCTGGACATCGTGTTCAGGAACGGCGTCCCGACGCGGGTGAACGGCAGGGCAATGGAACCCCTGAAGCTGGTCAGCTACGTCAACCAGTTCGCAGGCTCCCACGGCGTCGGTAGGATCGACCATATCGAGGACAGGCTGGTCGGCATCAAGTCGCGAGAAGTCTACGAATGCCCGGCAGCGTCGGTGATAATTCAGGCCCACCAGGACTTGGAGAAGCTTGTTCTAACACGTCACGAGCTTGATTTCAAGACAACGGTGGAGAGGGAGTGGACTTGGCTCGTCTACTCCGGCCTCTGGCTCGAACCGCTGAGGCTTGCCCTTGACCGGTTCATTTCGGCGACACAGCACAGGGTGACAGGCACGGTAAGGATGAAGCTCTACAAGGGCTCAGCCCGGGTCGTCGGCAGGTCTTCCGAGTACTCGATCTACGACTTGGGGCTCGCAACCTACGGCCGGGGCTCGAAGTTCGATCAGAGGAACGCCGTTGGTTTCATCGAACTCTGGGGGCTCCAGTCGAGGGTGGCTGCCAGCCTGAATTCCCAAGTTGAGGAAAAACAGGAGAATGGACATCCGAGGACCAAGGCTAAGGAAGCCGAGTGAAGGGGCCCTCGCGTTCACATCCTCGATGGCGGCAGACGGGCGCATCGCGCGCCACGTCATCGCTGTGAACATAGCCCACATGGCCGCGCTCGTGAAAGCAAACGAGGTCGACAGGGAGGTGGGGGCGAAGTGCGTAGATTTCCTCCTGGGCGCCTCTCCTAGAATCTCCCCTGACGCTCGGGCCGAAGACTTCCATCAACAACTCGAGCAGCAGGCGGTTGACGCCCTGGGCATAGAGACGGCGGGGTACCTTAACTTCGGCAAGAGCAGGAACGACCAGGTAGCCACGGCCATTAGGATGGAGCTGAGGGTGCAGCTGAACGCGCTCCTTGGCGCTCTGGCAGAGCTCCAGCGTGCACTATTGATGCAGGCAGGCAGACAAGGGAAAACAGTGATTCCTGGGTACACCCACCTGCAGAGGGCCCAGCCTGTCACCTTTGCCCACCACCTGTTCGCCTACTTCGACGCCTTCCAACGTGACGCCGAGAGGACCGTCCAGCTGTATGCCAGGGTCAACCTCTCACCGATGGGCGGCGCCGCCATGGCCGGCACCCCGGTGAAGATCGACAGGAGGGGGGTTGCCCGGTCACTAGGTTTTGACGGGGTGATTAGAAACGCAATGGACGCGGTCTCGTCCAGGGACGTCACAATCGAGGCGATGTCCTGCGCCACCATGACCATGGTCGATGCCAGCAGGCTAGCAGAGGAGTTGATTCTCTGGAGCACGTCAGAGTTCGGCTTCATTGAACTCGATGACGCCTATGCGGCATCCAGCAGCATAATGCCCCAGAAGAAGAACGCGGTCGTGGCCGAGATGGTCAGGGCAAAGGCAGGAGCGGTCATGGGTGGCCTGATGGCGGCATGCGCAATCCTCAAGGCTCTCCCCTACTCTTACAACTTGGACCTGCAGGAGATCACTCCCCAGCTATGGCGAGCCCTGGACGACACCGTCAATTCGTTGACCATGCTTGCAGGGATGGTCTCTTCCGCTTCAATCAATCCTGACAGACTGCGCAGTGCCATTGCCAATGATGATTCCACCGCCGTCGCCCTGGCCAACTACCTTGTCAAGGAGCGAAGCATCTCCTTCAGGCACGCCCATGCCATCGTCGGCGAGCTGGCCAGGACGTCTGCCAAGACGGGGAGACCGCTCCGGGAGGTCGCTGCATCCAGGATGGCAGTCGTGTCGGCGAAGTTCGGCAAGCGGATCACCATTGAGCCCGGCATTGCAAAGGATCTACTTGACCCAGAGGGCTTCCTCGAAACAATCGCGACCGAAGGCGGGAGCAACCCTAGGTCCGTTGCCCGGGGTCTGAAGGTCCGACAGAAGGAACTCAAGCTGACAGACTCGGCACTCCGGGAGAGTGCGACGTCTCTCAGGGCGTCTGAACGGAAACTGAGTGCGATCGCGTCGGGCATGGCCCGGGAGGTGAAATCGAAGATTGAACACTAGCTGTACAGAGTGCGGAGCGACACTGGCCGTACCGAACGACGCAATAGTGGGGGAGCTCGTCTCCTGCAAGGACTGCTCACAGGAGTATGAAGTGGCCGGGATTTCCAATGGCAACGTGCTCCTGAAGCCAGCCGAGCAGGTCGGAGAGGATTGGGGAGAGTAAATGAAGGTAAGCATCACTTTCGACAGGCTCAGGTGGGAGGAGAAGGCCCTCAGCGAAGCAGCGGAGGTGGCAGGACTAGAGGCGTCTCTGGTCGATTCCAAGGGCCTCATCTTCGAGGTCCCGAAAAGGCATCCCGACCTCGGCGACGTTGTCCTCCAGCGCTGCATCAGCCACTACAGGTCATCCACCCTGACTTTGATGCTCGAGGGCGCGGGCCTTAAGGTCATCAACAGCTACGACGTGGCCGAGACATGCAGCAATAAACTGGCAACCAGCATTGCCCTGGCGAACGCGAAGGTGCCGACACCGCGCACCTTCCTGGCGTTGACATCCGATGCCGCCGAGGAAGCCGCAGACAGGCTGGGGTACCCCTTCGTCCTAAAGCCGTTCACGGGCAGCTGGGGGAGGATGGTGACAGTGGTGCCGGACAGAAACACCCTCCAATCACTCATCGAGTACAAGGAAGAGCTTGCCAACCCTCAGGAACAGCACATGTACTATCTCCAGGAGTTCGTCAGAAGGCCTCCTCGAGACATCAGGGCGATAGTAGCGGGGGACAAGATCATCGCCTGTGTCCACAGGATCGCCCCTCCGGGCGAATGGAGGACGAACGTGGCCCGGGGCGCCGTATCGAAGGCGTTCAAACCCGACGGCCAGCTGAAAGAGGTCATACTGAAGGCAGCGGAGGCGGTCGGCGGGGGCATCCTTGGCGTGGACGCCATGGAGTCCGAGTCGGGTTACCTCGTTCATGAAGTGAACAACACCGTGGAGTTCAAGGGGGCGCAGTCTGCGGTAGACACGGACATCCCTGCCCAACTCATCAGGTACGTATCACAGGTCGCAAAGAGGTAGAATGGCCCGAGTAGGAGTTCTGGCCGCCTCCGGATACATTGGAGGGGAGCTCTTGCGCCTCCTACTTCAGCACCCTGAGGTCGAGATAGCGGCCGCCACCGCCAGGAAGTACGCAGGGGAGTACGTGTTCAGGGTGCACCCGAACCTCCGAGGCATAACCGAGATGAAGTTCGCCCCTCTCGACACCTCCAAGCTCACAAGCTCCTGCGACATCGTGTTCGCCGCACTTCCGCACGGGGAGTCGGTAAAAATCGTCCCCCAGCTGGCCGACGCTGGCCTCAAGATCGTCGACCTCAGCGCCGACTTCCGACTGAGCAACAAGGAACAGTACCCGAGTTGGTACGGATACGACCACCCGCGCCCCGATCTCCTCGAGAAGTTCGTCCTCTCCATCCCAGAAATCAACAGGGATCAGGTAAAGGGTGCCACCCTCGTCTCATCCCCTGGCTGCATGGCTATCACGGCGATTCTTGCGCTTGCGCCGCTGCTGAAGGAGAAATCTCTCGGCGTAGACAGGGACCACATAGTGGTCGACGCAAAGGTGGGCTCCTCGGGTGCCGGTGGGAAGCCGTCTCTGTCGACCCATTTCTCCGAAAGGTTCAGTGTCGTCAGACCATACAAGCCAGCAGGCCACAGACACTCGGCCGAGATTGAACAGGTCCTGGCCTCCGTGGCCGGAGAGAAGGTCAGGGTTTCCATGTCTGCCCATGCCGTGAACATGGTCAGGGGGATTCTGGTCACTTCTCACGTCTTCACATCAGGCGCGGTCAAGCCAATGGATGTCTGGAAAGCATACCGCTCGACGTACACCGGGAGTTACTTTATCCGGCTGGTCCGGGACAAGCAAGGACCCTTCCGGCTCCCCGACCCCAAGCTGGTGGTGGGTTCGAACTTCTGTGACATCGGTTTCGAGATTGAAGAGCGGACTGGACGTGTGGTCGCCCTCTCTGCCACTGACAACCTGATCAAGGGGGCGGCAGGGAACGCGATTCAATCGATGAACCTCATGCTGGGCTTCGACGAGAAGACGGGAATTGCCATGGCGCCCCTGCATCCGGTGTAGAGAATGAGAATCGTGGTCAAGATCGGCGGGAGCCTGATGAAGGAAGGGATTCCGCAGAACCTGGTTGAGGATGTTGCGGGGCTCGCACCATCTCACCAGCTTCTGATTGTCCATGGAGGCGCCGACCTGGTGACACAATACGCGACCCGTCTCGGGAAAGAACAGCGTTTCATCGTGTCTCCGGAAGGGGTCCGGAGCAGGTACACCGATAGGGAGACGGCCGAGATTTACCAGATGGTGATGAGCGGACTGCTCGCAAAGCGGCTCGTCCTCGCTCTCGGGAGGGTCGGGGTGAAGAGTGTCTCGCTGACAGGAGCCGATGGAGTGCTATTGCAGGGGAAACGGAAGACGAAGCTTGTGATCATCGACGAAAGGGGGAGGAAGGTCGCAATAGAGGGGGGGTACACGGGCAAGGTAGTAGGTGTCAATGCCCCTCTGCTTGACTCCCTCCTTTCGCAGGGGTACGTCCCCGTTGTGTCTCCGGTGGCTGTGGGGGATGAATGGGAACCGCTCAACGTCGACGGTGACAGGGCCGCGTCGGCGATAGCAACCGCGGAGGGAGCCGAGACGATCGTGTTCCTGACCAACGTTGATGGGCTCGAGCTGGACGAGAAAATAGTCGGTCACATGACTCCTTCAGAGGCCTCGGCCCGACTCTCAAAGATCGGCTTCGGGATGCAGAAGAAGGTGATGGCTGCCGCGGAATCGGTCGAAGGCGGGGTGAATGAGGCGATAATCTGCTCTGGAACCAGGGCCGGTCCCCTTACCAGGGCTCTGGCTCACGAAAAATGCACGGTGATCAGCGCGCGATGAACCACATCCAAGAGACCGAGGAAACCTTTGGCGTTCAGGCCTTCAAGAAGTTCCCCCTTTCAATTGTCAGAGGGAAGGGGTCTGTCGTCTGGGATGCTGACGGCAAGGAGTACATCGATTTCATGACTGGCATCGGTGTCGCACTGGTGGGCCACTCAAACGACGCTGTGTTGAAGGCGATTAACGAGCAGGCAGCCAGGCTTATCACCTGTCATGGCACATTCTACAACGACGCCAGGGCTGGCTTCATGGAGCGACTCGTCAAGATAGCGCCGAAGGGCCTGAGCAAGGCACTCCTGACAAACAGTGGCACCGAATCGGTCGAGGCTGCTATCAAGCTTGCGAGAAGACACACGGCAAGGAAGAAGTTCGTATCAATGAAAGGGGCGTTCCACGGGAAGACCTATGGTTCCCTCTCGGCTACATGGAGCAACAAGTACAGGGACCCATTTGGGCCCCTTCTGGACGGATTCGAATTCGCGGAGTACGGCGACCCTGTCTCACTCTCTCAGCTGGTTGACACCGACACGGCTGCGGTCTTGGCCGAGCCCGTGCAGGGAGAGAGCGGAATCATCGTACCTCCGTCCGACTACTTTAAGCAGGTTAGGGAGATCTGCGACCAGAAGGGCGCCCTGCTAATTCTTGACGAGATTCAGAGCGGGCTCGGTAGGACTGGAAAGGTGTGGGCCTCGGAGCACTGGGGCGTAGTCCCTGACATCATGACGGTCTCCAAGGGGCTCGGCGGCGGTCTCCCGATCGGAGCAGCCATCGCTACGGACGAGGTAGCATCGAGCTTGAGGGGAGGGGAGCACACGAGCACCTTCGCGGGTAACCCCCTCTCCTGTGCTGCCGCATCAGCCACGCTCGATTTCATCACCCAGAACGACCTCCCGCGGCAGGCGAGGGAAAAGGGGGAGAAGATGAAGATCGGTCTCTCCAAAATCGCGTCCGAACACAAACTCGTCAGGGAGGTCCGTGGTATGGGGCTAATGCTTGCAATGCAGACCCGCGTTGACATCCACTCCCAACTGCTTTCGGCCGAGAATAAGGGGATAATCTTTGGGTACGCGGGAAGGGACACATTCCGCTTCCTCCCGGCTCTCGTCATCGGGGAGAACCAGATATCCAGAGGCCTCGAAGTGCTCAGCCAGGTAATTGGAGAAGATGAAGCGAACAGGTTCCAGTAGCTGGTTTGAGCTAGGGGAAGGGGTTTTGTGCAAGCTGGACATGTAACCCCAGCGGGCGTAGCACTGTTTGCTCACGGAGCAAATCGTGAAGATGGACTGCGACAGGTGCAGACTCAGCACTGAACACTATCTCCTGGACTACGGCGACACGCCCATGCTTTGCCGATGCCTCAAGTGCGGTCAGGTCAAAAAGTACCCCGGACTCTCTGTACAGACAAAGGAACCCTATCCGGAAGACAATCGCAAACCGATCTACGTGCTATAGATCCGAGGGCCTACAGGCTGCCCCGGTCTCTTCGCCTAGCGCAGTCGATGCCCTTATCGCGGAACTGACTTCTTTCGTTTCGCAGGATCGAGGACAAGCATTTAGGGCGCGGTATTAGGCTTGTCAAGCGGGGCGCCTGTGAAGAGGAAACGAGTAGACTCCGAGAAAATCGACGAACTTCTGCTGAGCCTCCTGGGGGAGGATGCCAGGACGTCAAACACAAGAATCGCCACAAAACTCGGGCTCTCCGAATCCGCAGTAAGGCGCAGAATCGGCAACCTGAAGGCGAGCGGGAGGATACGAAGGTTCACTGTTGACGTGGATGATAGAGACCAGAGTAGCGCGATTACTTGGATATCCGTCGACCCGGCGACCCCGACCCGTCAGGTGAGCGACAAGATCAGGGGCATCAAGGGGGTGGAGGCCGTTTACGAGACTGCAGGGCAGTTCGATATAACGGTCGTCATTAAAGGTGCGAATATCGGCGAAGTGAATGCGACGATCGAAGGGATACGGCGCGCGGGAGGCGTGACCGGCACGAACACCACCATGGTGCTACGCACAATCCGATAAGCTCACTTTCGTTGAGACTCGAATCCAGATGTACGATATTCGTGGTTGCCTGACCTGTTATTCCTGTGTTGTTTTGCGTCCAATGGTCACGGCGCCGAAAGACATCCATAGTTTCGGCGTAATTCGCTAATTTCGGCCGAATATCGTTAAAGCTATTCTCGCAGGAGGCTGGGGGAGGAGGGCAATCAGCGAACAATGAACTGCATCGAATGCGACGCGCAGGTCACCATCCCGGCTGATGCCATTCAGGGCGAAATAGTGTCGTGCAGAGAATGCGGGACATCCTTCGAACTGGTGAGGGAACAGTCGGGGGGCCTCTTCACGCTCCGGCCTGCGGAGCTGGAAGAAGAGGATTGGGGCGAGTGAGCGGCTGGCGTCTTTTTCGCTAATTTACGATACCGTCCGCTGGGAAGAGAAAGCAATCGTAGCCGCCGCGGAGAAGCGCGGGGTCAGAGCCAACCTCGTGGACTCCAAGGACCTTTCGATCACCCTGAACTCCGGCGAGTTGCCTCTTGCCGACAGGGTGGTCCTCCAGCGGTGCGTGAGTTATTTCCGTAACGTCCACTCCACCGCTGCCCTCGAGTCAGCGGGTCATACGGTGGTCAATTCGTTCGCCTGCGCCTGGGCGTGCGGCAACAAGCTGTTCGGTTCGCTTGAGCTCGTTAAGCATCATATCCCGACCCCCAGAACCACCCTCGCAATGGCGGAAGGCTCGGCCCTGCGTTCGATGGAGCAAATGGGATACCCCATGGTGGTAAAGCCCGTTGTTGGGAGCTGGGGGAGGCTGTCCGCCCTAATCAGAGACGGTGACGCCGCCAAGGCGGTGATCGAGGATAGGGAGCAGATGTTCCCCCTCTACCAGATCTACTACATTCAGGAGTTCGTCAAACGGCCTCCACGCGATATCCGCTCCTTCGTGATTGGGGACAGGACCATCGCCGCCATCTACCGCTATTCGGGCGGCACCGAGTGGAGGACCAACACGGCCAGAGGGGGCAAGGCCGAAGCCTGCAAGATCACTCCCGAGCTCGACGAGCTGTCCATAAGGGCTGCAAAGGCGGTCGGCGGTGAGTTCGTAGGAGTGGATCTGATGGAGGGAGGAGACGGGCTCCTGGTCCACGAGGTAAATAACACGACAGAGTTCAAGAACACGGTCCCGGCCACAGGCATAGACATCCCCGGAATGGTTATTGATTATCTGATTTCTGTGCAGAAGAGATGACAAGTGCCACCAGTAGCCCCCTGAAGCTGCTTCTCGACTCTCTGAAGATCTACTCTCCTACCACCCAGGAAGCAGAGCTCGCCTCCTTCCTCGCTGACAGAATGGGTCTGCTCGGATACTCTAACGTCCACATCGACAGGGCGGGGAATGCTATAGGGGAGGTCGGTAAGGGGAAGACGAAGCTCCTTCTCTGCGGTCACATGGACACGGTCCCGGGCAACCTGCCGGTGAGCCACAAACAGGGAAGGGTCTACGGCAGGGGAGCTGCCGACGCGAAGTCCCCCCTCTGTGCGCTTCTTCTGGCAGGAGCAGCCTCCGCCGACTCGGGCATCGGCATAACATTCGCCGGCGTCACCCAGGAGGAAGGGGAGGGCGCTGGCATCGAGCAGCTGATGCGGACGGGCGACAGGTTCGATTATGCGGTGTTCGGTGAGCCGAGCGGGGCCAACAGGATAACCATCGGCTACCGGGGGAGGGTCAGCCTCCACGTCACGATAAGGACCGCCGGCGGGCACGCGGGCTCTCCCTGGGCCCAGAGGAGCGCCTTTGACGAGTTCAACCTCCTCCTCTCCAGGCTAAAGCGCTACGAACGCTCGAAGGAGATCCCAGGAGACCATTTCAAGTCGATCTCGATCTCCCCCACAATGGTGAGGGCGGGAACCTACCACAACGTCATCCCGAACACGTGTGAAGCCACGCTCGACCTCCGCCTCCCGCCTTCGATCCCTTCCTTTAGAGCCATCGAGGAGATCCGCTACTTCGCTGGCCAGACAGACGAAGGCGCCATGATAGAAATTACTGAGGGGGAGCCCACCGAGGCCTACGAGGCAGACACAGGTTCGATCCTGGTGCGTGCGTTCCAGAGGGCCATTCTCCTCAAGCTGAAGACGAAACCGAGCCTTGTACGGAAGACCGGCACGGGAGACATGAACACCTTCGCCCACAAGAAGAGTGCTGCCTGCATCACCTACGGCCCCGGCCTTTCTCGGACGAGCCATACTGACGGGGAAATGGTGCAGATCAAGGACTACCTGGGCAGCATCGAAGTATTGAAAGAGGCCATCCTACAACTGGACACCCTGAGTGCAGGTAGCGGGATATGAACGAGAAGAATTTCCTCACACTCGCGGAGTTCACCCCCGAGGATCTAGCATCTGTGCTGGACCTCTCCGAACGGTTGAAGCTATACCGGGAGGAGGGCCTCGGCACAAAGGCCCTTGTCGGCAAGAGTGTCGCCCTGATCTTCGAGAAGCCGAGCACAAGGACGAGGGTCAGCTTCCAGGTCGCGGTTAGCGAGCTCGGGGGAGGCGCCATCAGCCTGAGCTCCAACGAGATGCAGCTGGGGAGGGGGGAGACGGTGGAGGACACCGCCCAGGTGCTCTCCCGCTACGTCCACTGCATAATGGCGAGAGTGAACCACCACGCCGATCTCGAACGCCTGGCGAGGTCGGCCCGCGTACCCGTTATCAACGGACTCAGCGAGCTGCACCATCCGGTACAGATACTTGCCGACCTCCTTACCCTGCGCGAGCACAAGGGGAAGCTGAAAGGGCTGAAGGTCGCGTGGGTGGGGGACGGAGACAACGTCTGCAATTCGTGGACGATCGGTGCGGCCCTGGCAGGAATCGAGTTCGTCGCAGCGACCCCCAAGGGCTACGAGCCGCCGCAGTCGATAGTCAACCTTGCTTCCCGCTTGGCCCCGGCCACGCGGGGGAGCATCAAGATCATCAACACCCCAGGTGCCGCAGTGTCAGGCGCAGACTGCGTGATAACGGACACATTCGTGTCCATGGGCGAGGAGGAGGAGAGGCTCCGCCGTGAGCGAGCGTTCATTCCCCGGTATCGGGTCAACGGTGCCCTAATGGCCAGGGCGAAGAAAGACGCCATCTTCATGCACTGTCTCCCGGCCCATAGAGGGGATGAGGTCACAGACGAAGTGATAGACAGCCCTCACTCGGTGGTCTTCGACGAGGCAGAGAACAGGTTGCACACCGAGAAGGCCCTCCTCTGCTTCCTCATGCTGGCCAGGAAGGAATACTCTGCCCTTACAGCCTGATTTCTTCCAGACCGTACTGCCTGACGAGGGAGACTATTCTCTCTTTGTGTGGCCCGAGTCCTTTCCAGTCTAGGACTGCATATCTCACCGGAGCAGTGGAGCGCTGTATCATCTGCCCAAACATCTTCTCATCGACGTGCTCAAGGGCGTACTTCGGGGCGACGAAAGCGAACGCCATATCCCCCTCTATCAGGAGCTTTGTGAACTTCTCCGGGTAATGGGTCCCCCCGAACCCGATTGCCGCTTTGCTCCAGATCATCTTCTCTTGCAAGCTCTCCATCAGTGCCCTGCCGACAACGAAGGCCGCCCCCCTGTCTCCCCAGTACTTTTCAGACGATCCCAGCTCCACGAAGAGGACGGGTTTCTGCAGAGCGGTCGGCCCGTGGTGGGTCGCTTCCATTGTGATCTCGTATTCCTTCACTTCGCCTCTATGCCTCCAGAGAGCGATGAGGTAGTTCTTCAACAGCGAAGGATCCGCCCGCCCCAGCTCCTTCCCCGCTCCTCCGAACTTCGCATCGGTTGAGAAGTTTCCCGTCGTGTGAGCAGTGAGCGAGGCGATGCCTGACTCGGCGCTGTGGCGTGAAAGGAAAATATACGCCTGGGGGTTGAAGTACTCGTCGAGCGCCGGCGGGCGGACGATCATCCCTTCGAAGCGAACAAGAAGAAAGGAGTCTTTTTGGAAGACGGGCTGACCCATCAGGTTGACGCCGGTCGACCGAAAACCCTCCTCCTCAACCAAGGCTTCTGACAGAGTCCGCGAAGCGAGGTCGGTGGTGGAAGCGACGATGACCGTCGCTGGCTCCCCCTGGGGGTTCATGACGCCCTGGCCCTTCTCTTCGGCGTATTAACGCTGGATTTGTTCCAGAGGAAGCAGCTGAATTCGGAAGGCACTAGACATATAAGCCGAGTCTCGGGGTCGCTCCAAAGGTTCGACCATGGGAGTCCGAGACTTCTTCAAATCGGCGAACGCGATATTCAAGCTGGCTCACAAGAGCGACAGGGACGAATTCACCCTCTACCTCAAGCTGGTGGCTCTGGGGGTGGCCGTGGTCGGCACCATAGGATTCCTTATCAAGCTGATCGGAACCTTCGCCTTTGGCGGTTCCGGCTGAAAGGTTATTAGGCCAACAAAAATCGGGCAGTTTCCGAAGCGTCCGTTTTGAGCGAGCAAGAAAGAAGCAGCTCCATCTTCCCGGTAAAGACTACGGGAGGTCAGGAGAAGACAGTAGCCACGTTCGTGGCCAACAGGGCTATTCAGAAGAAGAAGCCCATCTTCTCGGTGCTCGCCCTAGACACATGGAAAGGGTACGTCCTGTTTGAGGCCCCCAACAGCCAAGTGGTCGACGAAAGCATCCAGGGGTTCAAGCACGTGAGAAGCAAGATTCCTGGCATGATGCAGTACTCGGACATCGAGAAGTATCTTGTGACGAAGTCGATGGTCGCCGAGCTGAACGAGGGCGACACTGTGGAGATAGTTGCCGGCCCGTTCAAGACGATGAGGGCCAAGATAACGAGAGTGGAGAAGGAGAAGCAGGAAGTCGTTGTCACTCTTCTCGACACCGCCTTCGCCATGCCCATCACGATTGATGCAAGCTTTACGAAGCTCGTGGAACGTGCAAAGCCGGAGCAGCCGAAGTGATGCTGAATGGGTGAAAAGAAGACAATCAACGCCCTGGTCACGGGGGGCGAAGCCAGCGCGGGCCCCCCTCTTGGTCCAGCCCTGGGTCCGCTCGGTGTCAACGTTCTAGGTATAGTCAACGAGATCAACAAGCAGACAGCCGACTTCAAGGGGATGCGCGTCCCCGTGAAGGTCGAAGTCGACTCCGAGACCAAGCAGTTTGTAGTCTCGGTCGGGACGCCGACCACTTCGGCCCTGATAGCGAAGGAGTCGGGCATACCGAAAGGATCCGCCAAGCCCAACACAGAGCTCGTCGGTGACCTGACCGTGGACAAAGTAGTCAGCATCGCCAAGAGCAAGATTGCCGGTTCCTACGCCGCCAGCATCAAGTCCGCCGCCAAGGAGGTGGTGGGGAGCTGTATCAGCATGGGGGTCAAGGTCGAAGGGAAGGACGCCAGGGAGTTCATGAAAGAGATAGACGCCGGCAAGTGGGACGCCAGGTTTGAGTAGAGGCCCCGTTAACTCTCAGTAAGTCGACAATCAGGACACAACGCTTTTAACGGATGTATCAAGGCTCGGCAAGGAATTCGTGAAAGGAGAATGCTCTCGAACCAGCAGCTCGCAGAGCTTGCCAAGAAGGGCAAGGAACAGGCAAAGGAAACAAAGTTCACCCAGTCCGTAGAAGTAATGATAAGCCTGAAGGAGGTCGACCCAAAGAAAACGGACCTCAACATCAACGAGATAGTCTACCTCCCGCACCCCGTTTCAAAACAGGCGCGGCTCTGTTTCATCGGTTCCGGGGACCTCGCTGTGAGAGCGAAGAACGCCAAGGCCAACCTTGTCATGGACCCGTCTCAGCTTGAGAACTACGGAGGGAGCAAGAGGGATGCAAAGAAACTCGCCCGGTCCTACGACTTCTTCCTCGCAGACACAGCTCTGATGCCAAGGATAGGGAAGGTTCTCGGCCAGGCCCTCGGTCCCAAGGGCAAAATCCCTACCCCGGTCCCGCCGAACTCGCCCATCGAAGCGATGATCAACAGGATGCGCACTGCGGTAAGGGTAAGGAGCAGGGGGTCCCTCGGGGTCATGGCGAAGGTCGGGGACAGCAAACTATCAGAGCCCGAAATCGCCGAGAACATCGTGGCGGTTGTCAATGTCGTCTCGAAGAAGCTCCCGAACGGGGACAAAAACATCAGGACAATCATGGTCAAGACGACGATGGGGAAGCCAGCCAAACAGGTGGTGGAATAGAATGAGCGAGACAGTCCAGGTCCAGCGGAAGCACAACCCCAAGAAGGCCAAGAATGTCGAGAGGGTCGCCGAGCTCGCCAAGAAGTACCCCGTGATCGCGGTCACTACCCTGTCGAAGGTCAGGTCAACCCAGCTGATGGCGGTAAGGAAGGCCCTCAGAGGGCACGCAGAGGTGTACGTGGTCAAGAACAAGCTCGCAATCCTGGGCCTGAAGGACGCAGGGATCAAGAACGCCGACCAGCTTCTCTCCCACCTAAGCGGCCAGAACGCCCTGATCTTCTCGACCTACGACCCGTTCAAGCTCTTCCTCACGCTAGACAAGAGTCATGTCTACCTCCATGCCCGTGCGGGCGACAAGGCCCCCAACGACATAATTGTCCCCGCGGGCAACACAAGCCTCCCAGCGGGCCCTGTCCTCAGCGAATTCAGGGAAGCGGGGATCCCGACGAAAATCGAAGGAGGGAGCATCTGGGTCAACCGAGACTCGGTGGCGCTGAAGAAGGGGGGCGAGGTGACACCCAAGCTAGCCAGCCTCCTTTCAAAGCTGAACATCAAGCCAATCCGTGCGGGTCTGACAATCGCACTCGCCTACGAGGACGGCCTCATCTACTCCGGGGACCTGGTGGCGATAGACCTTGAGAAGTATAGACAGAACCTGGTCAATGCGTATGCTTCGGCAAGAGGGCTTTCGATACTCATCGGCTACGTCACGAAGGAAACAGCGCCTGAGATTATCGCAAAGGCGTACAGAGAGGCAGTGAGCGTTGCCGTAGAAGCAGGGTTCGTAACCATAGAAACGGCGCCCCTAATCCTCGGAAGGGCCGAGGCGGAAGCGGCGGCACTTACGGCAGAGGCTAAGAAAAAAGGCCTTACAGAATAGAAAAGCTAAGTCTTTCTAGCCGAACAGGCTGGCGAGACCCTGTAGAGCCTCTTCTTCCTTCTTCTCTTCTTCCTTCGGCTTCTCTTCCGCCTTCGCAGCCGGTGCTCCAGGAGCCGCAGCAGCTGCCGCAGGTGCAGCAGCCAGCGTAGCCGCGTTCTTCAGAGCTTCATCGATGTTGACTTCGCTAAGGGCAGAAGCGAGCGCCTTGATCTTCACTTCGTCAGGGGTGGCACCCGTCGCCTTTACCACACTCGTCAGGTTCTCTTCGTTGACGGGCTTCCCCAGCTTGTGAAGCAGTAGGGCAGCGTAAACATACTCCATGCTATTTCGCAGGCAGGCGGTCTCAGTTCCGTATATAACTGTTAAAATCCAAAGTCCAGTTACCCTTCTTTTCTGTTCATTATCCGGTACTCTGTCTGAAAACCCAGCTTTTCGTAAAGCGACCAGGCGGCCTTGTTCTTCGCGTTCACCATCAGGCCGGTTTGTGCGAACCCCCTCTCTTTGCTCACCTTCAAGGCGTGTCTCATGAGCTTCTCCCCTACGCCCTTGCCTCTGTGCTCGGGGGACACCATGATGTCGTATATCCACCCGATTTCTGTCCCGCTGAATGGCCTCTGGGAGACCCCGAACCAGACATACCCTGCCATCCTTTCATCGGCCCCAACCTGGGCCACGTAGAACTCGTTCCCCCTTCTTGCCAGTATACCGTCCAGCTGCGTACCGAACACCTCCTTGGCTCTCTGCACGAACTTCAGCTCGTCGTCGTTTAGCTCCGCGGGTAGCTCCTCGATTGACAGCGCCCTGATTCGGGGTAGCTCGCTCTCCTTCGCCCTCCTGACGGTTATCTCCTGGGGCAACCCAGTAGGGTTTCCTTCCCATGTTTATCTAGGGTTCTGGGAAATCTCAGGCATCCAATAGCCTTCGACTTGCCCTTCCCTCCATCTGCTCTGGGGATTACCAGCGTCCCCCCGCCTTCCGGGTTCCCCTTCTCTAGCCTTATCTAGTTCAGGCCAAGGAGTCTCAAAAACCGAGTTGAATGAGAAGAAGGAAGCCCTGAGAGCGAAGTTCTCGGCTGACTACAAGCGCTACTACTTGGTCGACCTCTTCAAGCGTGAGGGTTTTGTCAGGAAGAAGTGTGTGAACTGCGGGAACTTCTTCTGGACCCTTGACCCTGAGAGGAAGAGGTGCGACGACCAGCCCTGCTCCGCTTACTCCTTCATCGGCGACCCCCAGACTAATAGGAAGTTCGACGAGGTCGAATCCTGGAAGGCAATCGAGCGTTTCTTCGTGAAACACCACCACACAAGTGTCAAGCGATACCCCGTCGTTAGCCGCTGGAGGCCTGACCTCTACTTCACTGTCGCTTCGATAGTCGACTTCCAGAGAGTCGAGGCCGGGAAGGTGGTCTTCCAGCTCCCTGCGAACCCGCTCGTCGTCCCTCAGATGTGCATGAGATTCAACGACATTCCCAATGTGGGGGTCAGCGGGAAGCATTACACGTCCTTCGTGATGGTTGGCCAGCACAGCATAGCGGACAAGGAGGGATACTGGAAGGATCGGTGCGTCGACCTCGACTTCCAGCTGATGACGAAAGAGTTCGGCATCGACAAGAAGGAGATCACGTTCAACGAGGACGTCTGGGTCGGCTACGGCGCCTTCGGCTACTCCCTAGAATACTTCGTCCGCGGCCTGGAACTCGGAAATGCCGTCTTCACAGCCTTCGAAGGCGACATATCTGACTACAGGGATATGAAAGAGAAGGTCGTCGACATGGGCACAGGACTGCAGCGCTGGGCCTGGATCAGCCAGGGAACGCCGACCAACTACGATGCTAACTTCGGCGCGGTCCTGAAGCGTATGAACGAGCTCTGCAGGGTCGAGGTCGACAGGAAGCTCTTCCTCGCTTATTCGCGGCTAGCAGGCACCATGAACGTCGACGAGTTCGGCTCCCTCTCGGGCCAACGGACGATAATTGCAAAACAGCTGGGCATCGACACCAAGGCCCTCGAGGAGCAACTCGGCCCTAGGGAGGCGATGTACGCCATAGCGGACCACTCAAGGACCTTGCTGTTCGCCATTGCGGATGGAATGCTCCCGAGCAACTCAGGAGGCGGCTACAACCTCAGGATAATCTTCAGGAGGGCGATGAACTTCATCGAGCACTACAAATTCCCTCTCGCTATCGCGGACGTAGTAAGCTGGCACATCGACCACCTTTCTGCCATGTACCCTGAGCTCGAGGAGCACAGGGTCGACGTAGCCAAGATTCTTGAGGTCGAGGAAGGAAGGTATGCGTCGTCATCTGAACGGGTCTCGAAGATAGTCTCGTCGCTCTCCTTGGCCGGCAAGCCTGTCCCCACCGACGAGCTCATCCGCCTTTACGACTCTGACGGCGTTACCCCCGAGCAGCTTGCCGAGGCCGGCGCCCTGATTGACAAGCCGGAGGACTTCTATGAGCAGGTCCAGGCGAGACACATCACCCGCCGATTAGAGGAGCCGAAGCCGAAATTCGACATAGGCGACCTTCCTGCGACAAAGCTGCTGTACTACGAAGAGAAGCCTGCCTTCGATTTCAGGGCGAAGATCCTGAAAGTCTTCCCTGGAGGGTACGTTGTCCTCAACCACACCATGTTCTACCCGCGCGGAGGTGGCCAGGAGCCGGACCGGGGGACGATCGGAGCAGCCGACGTGGTGGACGTCGAAAAGTACGGAGATGTCGTCATCCACAAGGTCCTAGGGAAGTCTCCCAAGGCGGGCACAGTCGTCCTTTGCCATGTCGACACAAGGAGGAGAAGGAGAATCACCCAGATCCACACCGCGACCCACATCATCAATGGTTCGTCACGCCAGGTCCTGGGGCCCTGGGTCTGGCAGCACTCGGCCTTCAAAGAGGAGGACTACGGGCGGATTGACATCACTCACTTCGCGCACCTGACCGACGCTGAAGTTCAGAAGATAGAAGATCTGGCCAACGAGATAGTCAGGAAGAACCTGATGGTGCGGAGCACCTTCATGCCCAGGCAAGTGGCGGAGGAAAAATACGGCTTCAGGCTCTACCAGGGAGGAGTCGTCCCCGGCAAGCTTGTGAGGGTGGTCGACATCGGAGGTTGGGATATCGAGGCTTGCGGCGGCACCCACAACAAATCCACAGGCGAGGTCGGACTCATCAAGATAACCAAGGTAGAGCGCATCCAGGATGGCGTCGAGCGCATCAACTTCGTCGCCGGCGAGGCTGCCATCGAGTACATGCACAAAATGGATTCAGAGCTCCAGGAGCTGTCCGCCGTTCTCGGCACTCAGAGGGAGAACCTGCCCAAGGTGGCGAAGACACTTGTGGGAGAGCTGGAGGCCTCCCGCGCGAGAGAGAAGAGCCTGGGCCAGGCCATGGCGGAGATGTCCTCCACCAGCATAGGCTCCTCGGCGAAGAGCGTCAGGGGGGCAAAGATTTACGTCTCCAAGAACCCACCCATGGGCGAGGAACAAATTATTGCTCAAGGCCAGAAGAGCGTCTCGTCCGACCCGTCTCTGATCTACCTGGCCCTGTTCCCTTCCGGCAAGTCAGCACGCATCGTGTGTTTCGTAGGCTCCTCGGCCATCCAGGCGGGATATTCCGCTTCCGATATCGTCCGGAAGCTTGCCCCCATCTTGGGCGGATCAGGTGGCGGATCGCCAGTCTTCGCCCAGGGAGGCGGACCGATGGTTGAGAAGATAGACGACGCCGCTCTACTCGCAGAGAGTCTCGAACCCGCGGCCCAGAGTTGAGCCGCGTGTCCCCCAGAGAGAAATACTGGCTGAAGGTATGGAACGACAAGCGCGTCTTCGAGCCCGACCCTGTCACTGGCAAGAAGAAGGTGTTCGTGACTGTCCCTTTCCCCTACATGAACGCGGCCGTCCACGTCGGCACCGCCTTTACCGCCGCCCGGGTCGAGTTTTACGCCCGCTTCAAGCGACTTCAAGGGTACAACGTCCTGTTCCCCTGGGCATGGCACTGGACAGGAAAGACCATCGTGGGCATGAGCCAGAGGCTCAAGCAGGGGGATCCTTCGGCCAGGAAGGCGTTCGCCGCTGATGGCGTCCCCGCGGACGAGGTCGAGAAGTTCGTCGAACCGGAGTACCTGGCCTCCTACTACACCAAGGTAAGCCGCCAGGTTATGAAGGACACGGGGTTCTCCATAGACTGGCGTCGCGAGTTCCGGACGGTGGACCCTGCCTTCAGGAAGTTTGTCGAGTGGCAGTACCTGCATCTGAGGGAGCTGGGCTATGTCGTGCAAGGCACCCACCCGGTGGTCTGGTGCCCCTTCGACAAGAGCCCCACGGGTGACCACGACCGGATGGAAGGAGAAGGCGTCTCACCCGAGGAGTTCGACCTGATCAAGTTCCATCTTGGCGAGTTCGCACTGGTCGCCGCCACCCTCCGTCCCGAGACCATCTACGGCACCACCAACCTGTGGGTCAACCCCGAAGCCGATTACAGCGAAGCTCGAGTGGACGACGAACTCTGGATAGTGAGCTCCGTCGCCCTAACGAAGCTTTCCGAGCAGGAACACAGCGTCGTCCCGGTGCGCTCCTTCAAGGGCTCGGATCTGGTTGGAAGATACGCCATGGCCCCCCTGACAGGCAAGTCCCTCCCGATTCTCCCAGGCAAGTTCGTCGACGATTCGATTGCGACAGGGGTGGTGTACAGCGTCCCCGCCCATGCTCCCTACGACCTGGTGGCCCTCCATGATATTCAGGAGGGGAGGATACAGGTGCCCCGGCAGATCAAGGAGATCGCAGACAATCTGTCCCCAATCCCAATACTCACCGTGAAGGGCTACTCCCTGATTCCGGCGGCAGACGCGGTCAACCGTCTTGTAATCAATGATTCAACTGACCCGAACCTGAAGGCAGCGACAGAAGAGGTGTACAGCGCCGAGTTCCATAACGGTGTCCTCACCGACGCATCTGGTCCCCTGGCCGGGCTGACTGTAGAGCAGGCGAAGGTCAAGGCACTGGAACTGATGGCCAAGACTGCCCGCCTGAGCATGATGTACGAGCTCCCCGAGAAGGTGGTCTGCCGCTGCTCGACTCGGTGCTACGTGAAGATCCTGGAGAACCAGTGGTTCCTGAACTATTCGAACCTAGCCTGGAAGGCCAAGGCCAGGCTGGTGCTGGAGAAGGCGGCCGTCTACCCCGACGAGGCACGCCAGTGGTTCTACTCCACCATCGAGTGGCTCAAAGACTGGCCCTGCGCCCGGCGCTCGGGCATGGGAACAAAGCTTCCCTGGGACAGGGACTGGATAGTCGAGACCCTCAGTGACTCTACGATTTACATGGCCTACTACAACATCAGCAAGTTCGTCAACCTCGAGAAGATCGGACCGGACAACCTCACCATGGAGGCGCTGGACTACATCCTGCTCGGCAGGGGGAACCCTGCCAACGTGGCCAAAGCCGCGAAGACGACCGAGAAGCGACTACGGGAAATTCGAGCGGAGTTCGACTACTGGTACCCCGTTGACCTCCGCAACTCGGCGAAGGAACTGATACCAAACCACCTGACTTTCTACGCCTTTCACCACGCGGCCCTATTCCCCGAGAGGGACTGGCCCCGGGGCTTCGGCATCAACGGAATGATCCTGATCGAAGGGAAGAAAATGAGCAAGACCAAAGGGAACTTCGTCACCTGGAAGGGTGCACTCGAGAAGTACGGTGCGGACGGGTTCAGGCTCGGGCTGGCGCTCACGGCCGACGGCATGGACGACGCCGACTGGCGGGGCAGGACGGCCCAGGACGCCAGTGCGAAGGCGGAGTCTGTAATCCCATTCGTGAAGAAGACGTTGAAGTCGACCACCGCCCGGACAGAGAACGAACTCGACGCCTGGCTGATTTCTTCCCTCCACAGGAGGATAGTAACAGCCACGGAGGCCATGGAGGAGATGAAGATACGCCGCGCTTCTGCCACCGTCTACCTGGACTTGTGGAACGACATCAGGTACTACCTCCATAGGGGGAAGAGCCCGAGGAAGCAGACACTGACCGATGTCTTCGGGGCCTGGGTGAGGATGATGTCCCCGTTCACCCCGTTCTTGGCAGAGGATCTGAACCACGAGCTGGGTGGGAAGGGGCTCGTGTGCCAGGCCGACTGGCCGTCCCCCGAGGACTTCCCCCTGGACGAAGAAGCGGAGCTGGCGGAGGCCGTTCTAGGTAAGGTCATTGAGGACGCACGGAACGTACTGAACGTCGTGAAGGGCCCAAAGACGAAGCTCAATGTCTACGTCTGCTCCGAAATGGCGAGGAACTATTTCTTCGAACTGGCCAGCGCCAAGAGGAAGAACGAAGACGTGGGCCAGGTGGTGAAGAAGTTCGCGTCGCTGAAGATTCCACCGGAGAAGGTGTTCAAGCTCGGTTTCGAAATCGGAGATGACGTACTCACGAAGCTTCTGTTCCACAGGAGGTTCGACGAGTTCGGGGTCCTCTCTGAAGCATCGGATTTCATGTCAAGCGAGCTCGGGATCCCAGTCGTCGTCCAGAGGGCAGGGGCCAAGGAGACCCACGACCCAGCGAACAGGGCGAAGGACTCGCTACCCACGAAACCCGCGTTCTTCCTAGAGTAGACAAACACAGAGGCCGGCCTTGTTAGCGATTGTCTAACCTCCCAATTCATCCACCTGCTTTCGAAGATTTTTCGTCAGGAACAACCTACCTGTCAGGATTCAAATACGCCCATCTGGGCCGCGCCTTCGTCGAATGTCGTCCGGGGATGCGACTCTCAAGTCTGTGGCCAGGGTGAGGATGTCCGACGAGTTCTCAGATTACACCCTCTACGACAGGCTGTCCAAGACCGTCAGCTCAGACAGCCCGTTCAGAGAGGTTCTTCAGAACCTGTCGACCACGGAGCACAGGCACTTTGAGTTCTGGAGGAAATACGTCCCAGGCGAGGAACCGAAGCTAGCGAAGCTCAAACTCTACTGGGTCCTCTTCCTGAGGAAGTTCCTCGGTCTCACGTTCGCCACCAGGTACCTCGACCGGCATGAATCCAACGTCGTTCAGGAGTATAAAGGGCTCGAGCGGCTCATCCCCGAGCCCGACAGGCCCGCGTACGACGAGATGGTCGCCGACGAGAAGGAGCACGAGAAGGCTTTCGCGTTGAAGGTCGAGAGTTCCGCTGTCCGCTACATCGCATTCGTAGTCCTCGGGCTCGCAGACGCCCTCGTCGAGATATCGGGCATTCACGCCGGGTGGCTCGGCCTGTTCGAAAAGACGGAGATAGCGGGCCTCGCGGGTGTCGTGGCAGGGGGAGCGGCGTCGCTCGCGATGGCCTCGGCCGCATTCGCCCAAGCGAAGCAGGGGTTCAGCGGCTCTGCCAGGCTTAGCGCCGTGTACACAGGTGTATCTTACTTCATAACCGCAATAATCCTGGCCACTCCATACTTCCTGACATCAAGCATGATTCTCGCGCTCGGTACGTCATTGACCCTGGCGGTGGCGATACTGGTGATCACGACTTGGTACAGCACCGTGATTCAGCAGAAGGCGTTTTCTAGGGACTTCGTCGAAATCCTCGCAATTCTGTTCGGAACCACCACACTCGTTTTCCTCCTGGGCGCGTTCGTGAGCGCCGAGTTCCCGGGCGTCAAGGGTGCTCTAGGAATTCCCGTGGCGCCCCGCTAGCGGAGTGGGACCGTTCCGCAAGATTCCGACAAAACGGCTTATTACTAAACGGCGTCAGCGGGGCCCGTTGGAGATGCAGCGAGCGCTCTCAGAATCGGGCGGCCCTTCGAGAAACGCGGGGCTCGTGGGCCGGATCTGCAATTACATCCGGGAGAATTCCGCTTCAAAGATTACCCTTCAGAGCCTAGGCGTTCGCTTCGGGATGAGCCCCTTCCACCTCCAGAGGGTCTTTTCAGAAATGATGGGCATGTCTCCACGCAAGTATCTGGAAGAGTGCCGGCTCCACGACCTCAAGTCCCGGCTGGCCAAGGGGGAGCCTGTGGTAAACGCCATCAGAGGAACAGGATACTCCGCCCAGAGCTGGCTCTACGAGGACTCGAGGACGCGGCTTGGAATGACGCCCGCGACCTACAGGAACGGAGGGCCGGGGGTCCTGATAACATACGCGACTGGCGACTCCCCTCTCGGTCGCCTCCTCGTAGCGGCGACGGAGCACGGCGTATGCTCGGTCAAGGCGGGACGAAACGATGACGAGCTCGTTCGCTCCCTTAGGAAGGAGTTTCCCAGGGCGCAGATCTCGAGGGGTCGGAGGGCCCGGCGTCTTCTCGATGACCTGAAGGACCACCTCCGGGGCCAGGAGGTCAAGCTCCCAGTGGACGTCAGAGGCACAGACTTTCAGCTGAAGGTGTGGATGGCGCTCCGCGACATCCCGCTGGGCGAGACCAGGTCCTACAGTGACATGGCGCGCATCATAGGGGAGCCCAAGGCGGTCAGGGCTGTGGCCAACGCCTGCGCATGCAACCCTGTCCCACTGGTCATCCCATGCCATAGAGTAATCAGAAAAGACGGGAGCCTGGGCGGATACGGATTGGGGATAGGTCGCAAAAAGACCCTGCTCACGAACGAGCGGGCCCTGGCCGCCTCGGCGGGCAACTGAGCTGGGATGTCACAGCTGAGGAAGAGCTTCACTGCATACTCCGGACTTCTCGTCCTGAGCGTCATCTGGGGCCTCGCCTTCGTGGCCATTAAGCAAGTTGTCACAGAGCTCACTCCGGTCAATCTTGCCCTGCTTCGATGGCTCGTCGCCAGCGTCCCGTTCCTCATACTCCTCCCCATAATTGGCAGGCCCAAGGCCAAGCTCGAACGGAGGGACGTCCCCCGGCTCCTGGCCGTGGCCCTGGCGAATGTGGCTGGCTATCATATCTCCCTTTACTATGCCGAGACCACCCTCTCGGCAGGCCTCTCGGCGCTCCTGACTTCGTTTGGGCCGGTCTTCATAGCCGTACTGTCATACTTTCTCCTGAATGAAAAGGCAGGGAAGAAGGTGCTGGCCGGGTTGCTCCTGGCCATAGCAGGGACAGCCGTTCTTTCGACTGGCTCGGTTTCGGTCAGTGATCTCTCTTCATACGCGGGGATAGTTGAAAACCTCATCACCGCCCTGTGTTACGCTCTGTTTACTGTCCTCGGGAAGCCGCTGGTGCACAAGTACGGCTCGGCGTCGACTACGATCATGGCGGGGCTCATAGGCACGGCGATGATGATTCCGCTCCTCTCTCAGAGTTTCTTCGTCCAGGTATCTGCGCTTTCGTCCCTTGGGTGGGCCAGTGTTCTGTACCTCAGTCTGCTCAGCACGGTGTTCGGGTACATGATGTTCTACGCTCTCGTTAGTCGGGGAGCGGTCACACGACTCTCGATCCAACTCTATCTTATTCCTGTGGTGAGCGTGATCGGAGGTGCGCTACTGCTGAACGAGCCAGTCACCGTCTCCGTGGCGGTGGGCGGCGGAATGATGCTGGCCGCGGTGGCGATTGTTACCTGGAAGTAAGCCGTGTGGGGCTCGAATTTTGCTTAAATCATGGGTAGGGGCTTCACCCCTGTGCGCCTCGTAGTCGGCATTTCGGGAGCCAGCGGCGCCATCTATGGAATACGGGCTTTGCAGGTACTCCGGGAACTTGGAATCGAGACCCACCTCGTTCTCACCGCCGCAGCCCTGGAGACAATCCGCCTTGAGACTGATTTCAAAAAGTCAGACGTTACCAGGCTTGCCACGGAGACCCACAGGCTCGACGACATAGCCTCGAATATTGCAAGCGGATCTTACCTAACGGATGGCATGCTCGTTATCCCGTGCAGCATGAAGACCCTGGCCGGCATCGCCTGCGGCTATTCGGACAACCTGTTGCTCAAGGCCGCAGACGTGACCATCAAAGAGCGGCGCAGACTCGTCCTCGTGGTGAGAGAGACGCCACTTTCCCTCATACACATCGAGAACATGGCGACGGTGACGAGAGCGGGCGCCGTAGTCCTCCCTGCGATGCCAGCCTTCTATCACAAACCAAAGACGGTAGCGGCCCTGGTCGACCAGGTCGTCGGGAAGGCTCTCGATATTCTAGGAGTCGACCACCATCTTGTAAAGAGGTGGGAGGGGGGAGGAGGGAGAAACGCTTCCGCTTCTGCAAAGTAGGAGTCTGGCCTAGAACACCAAGGTCGCGCCGTCCACTCTGACCCTGACGCCCGGCTTGATCTTGCTCACGTCAATCATGTCAACGCAGGGGATTTCTGATATTATTGCTCCTACCGCGACTATGGTCTCGCACTTCGCATTGACGATGGCACTGGGGGCAACACCGTTCCTTGCGAGCCTGTAGAGAATGTAGGACCCGACCGTGGATCCCTTCCCATAAGGGAATACAAGCACCTTCCCCTTGACCGACTGGCCTGCCAAGTCACTCCCACGTTCCACTACCTCGCCCGTGTCTGGGTTCACTCCTCCGTAGAAGGACATGGGGGATGATGATACCAGAGCCGGACCTTCTGCCTTCCCTTCGAAGATTGCCCGCCCCTTCAGCTTCAAACGCTTCTCGTCGCCTCCGTCACACATTCTTCCAGTGGCATGAACCTGACCTTCAGGCCTGCGTTTCGAAGGTAGTGGCACGCCTTTGCAGAGTTAGTCGCCACGACCCTGTATCCGAGCTCCTCGACGGGAGCAACCACCATGCATGTGTCCAGAGCAAACTTGGCTCCGCTCTTCTCAATCAGCCTGGAGTAGCCCGCTTCGTCTCCCAGCCGCTTAACCTCTCTGCTGCAGCAGACCCAGAACTCACGCTTGACCTGGTGCCCAGAAAGGAGCTTCGCAAGTGTTGCCAGCTCCGTTAGCGAGCAGTGTGGGCAGCCGACAGAGACGAAGTCAGGAACCCCCTCGTCGTTCAGCTGGGAGCCGGTCTCCGTCAGCTCCTTCCTGGTGAAGGTCAGGGTCTCAAGGTTCTTTGCACCCAATCCAAACTCAGGCGTAATTCCCTCCACATGGAACATGGCGACTCCCCCCGAACTCGCCAGTGCAGCGGAAAGAGACTTGAGATCTTCCAGACTGGCGCGCTGGACGCCTCGGAGGTAGGGTATCCCGTCCTTGGCCGTCCTGCCGACGAAGTATCCCATGGCAGAGAAGTCCTCCGGGAACCTGAGAAGCGTATCCACATCCACGGCTATGGTCGGCACCCGGTTCTCCCGAATGTGTAACCCGTAGAGAGGCGTGAGTCCCGTGAGGCTCGCCGCCAGGGCACTGGGCCCCCCTTCGCGGTTTGTCCTTGCCCCGATGACGGAGTTGGCGTAGGCCACCGCGGAGCTCTCACCCCAGGCAATGTGCTGGCCAAAGCTAGGCTCGTTCCCGGCAAGGTAAGGCGTGCACGTACACGTGACTTCGACCCCGAGCTTCCCGTAGGCGTCTATCACCTGTAGCTGTTTTTCCGCGAACCAGCTATCGATCCCCTGAGACTTCCAGTCGGTTAGGCTCATGCCCGCAGGGTTGAGCGTAGTCTTCACGCGCGCCTTCCCATCCTTGGCGAGCTCGCTCAGGAACTCCAGCCCTGCGTCACCGAGGTTCTTGTAGGAGACGCCCGAAACCTGCACACTCGAAACTTTCACCAGCCGTTCGGCATCATAGATTTTTCCGAGGGCGACCAAGATTTGCATCGCCTTCCGGGTCGCATTTCCCTGCTCCCCGGCGAGCATCGCCTCCTCCTCTCTCGTAAGATGCAATAGGTCCTACCCCAGATAGTCTTCCACCCTTATGTCATCCGCTCCAGGGATTATCGACTTCAGGAACCCGTCTTTCCTAGCTTCGAAGGGAATGGTGGCGTCGATGGCCACCTTGCACGTCTTCCTGGTGACCTGATCCGCGGACGGATCGAGGGACGACCCCAGTTCCCCTGGTTTGAGCGTGAGGTCCTTGTCCATCTGTGTCCTCGTGGCGATGGCCCATTCCACCGCGTTCGGATTCTCGATGTCTATGTCTTCGTCAACAACCACCGCCTGTTTGAGGCTCGAGTGCCCCCTGAATGCTGCATCCAACGCATTTTTCGGGTCATCTTCCTTCCTCTTCCTGATTTTCACGACGCCATGCAGCCACGATGACCCCCCAGGGGTGAGGCGGACGTCCAGGCATTCGCACACCTTGCTGACCTCCCTAAACATCGTCGCTTCCCTGGGGGTCCCCATCAGGAACATGTGTTCGATTCCACCAGGGAGGATGGCCTGATAGATCGGGTCCTTTCTATGGGTCACCCTGTTAATCTTGATTACACGTTGCTTTCTCACTATGTCATAGGAGCCCACGATGTCCGGGAAGGGCCCCTCATCGACCAGCTCGTCTGTGACCACTCCCTCTAGGACGATCTCGCAGTTGGCAGGCACCAAAGAGTCTACGGTAATGCACTTCACATAGTCCATCTCCTTTAGGGCGTTTGCGATGGCGAGTTCGCTCTTCCCAATCTCGCAGGAGACGGCGGAGGCGAACAGGAACGCGGGATGATTCCCTATTGCAATCCCCACTCCGCGGTTCCCTCTTCTGATGAACTCGTCGAGGTGGCGGGGGAGTATCCTCGCAGCCACCCTGTCCTTGCCTAGCAACATCAGCCTGTGGTAGCTCGCGTTGTACCCGTACTCCCTGTCGTGGGCAACCACTATGGCTGCAGTGACATAGGGCCCTCCGTCCTTCTCGCAATGGGTCAAGACGGGGAGCCTGTACAGGTCGACATCTTCCTCGACCACCTCCTTGCATGGGGCGTCTTTCACGGTTCGGAAGGGCTTGGGGTTCTCAATGCTGTCGAGAACTGTGGGAAGCAGGCCACCCGGGTCCACTCCCAAGGCTCTGGCAAGCAGGGCCCTGGTTCCGCAGACACCAGTAGCGACCCTGTAGCCATCTGACTCTCCAATTTTTTCGAAGAGAATTGGCTTCCCATCCAGTTTGCTGGACAGGGCAGCGACTTCGTATCTCCTCGACACCTCTCTCCTTACGTGTGCCAGGTCGTGCGTGCCATCAAGCTCGGCAAGAAAGGCTCTCATGTCTGCCCGTCCCGCAACCATCGGGGAGAAGAACGGCCGCCCACGGTTCGCTTGGGAAGTCCCGCGATTAATCAAAAATGTCCCTAAAACCCAAACGGATTGAATCTCCCTTTGAACACTCAGTCTAGCTTTCGGGGCTCTACAGCGATTTCGAAATGGTCGACAGTGGGGACCATGTCCAAGAGGAACTCCCTGTCTACTGGATAGTAGAATGCTTTCTCAACTTCCTCCCGGCGAATCCCTTCATGTCATCCATGGATTTCCAGAAGGACATGAGCAGAAACTCGGTGTTTCTACCCACTTGCCAGGTCAGCACATAGGTTCCGAGGTTCCCTTTGGTCGCAGCGTAGTCCTTCAGTCCAGTGGTCTTCAGGTATGCGAGATACCGCTTCGTGTCTTCTCTCTTGGTAACTCCCCTCCAGATTCGAGCGATCATTGAATCTTGTTCGCTTCGAGGCATTGTAAGGATTCTCCCCTAGTATTTCGACGCGACGAGCAATAGCCAAACTGCCGTCATCCCAGAAGTGACTGACTCTTGAATCGCAATTCCGCTCCAAGGCCAACTGCTGAACCAGATGAACGCCGAGAGTATCCCGAAAGCAAGCGCGACTCCACCGATGCGGGGAGACCCGAGGGGCCATGAAACGTAGCTGTAGGCGAGCATGGCCACGACAATCATCAGGAAGAATATCTCAGAGACGACTCCGTGGATGTGGCCTGTGTTCTCCGAGAAGACACCGACCATTGCAAGGTCGAAGGCCGCAATCATCAGAGGGACTGCCCACACTAGCGTCTTCCGGTCGCGTGATTCTCTGGAGAGCAGAACTGCGAAGACTAACACAAGGGTGCCTGCAACGACAAGGCCTACGTCATACACGTAGCCGACCCATCCATTCGTAACTATGTTTCCGAGGTCGCTAAGCGCGTTGTCGTAGATGTTGAACCACGGAGAGAGAGCTATCGAGGCAAGGATGAATGGGTAGGCGGCCAAGGCCGCAACAGTCCCGAGCACCCGCAGTCTAGCCAACAGAGGCAGACTTTCCGCGTGATTCTTATCCCTTCAATCTGTCTCAAAGAGGTCCGATCAGTACGAAGCGCCGATCGGTACTGTGTCATAGACATTATTGCCGGCTCTGCGCCTATGTTCTTCGATGAGTGACCTCCGCCTGATGTGTCTTCAAGGAGTGTCAAGGGGTCTGTTCCAAGGGGTCTGACTTGAGCCTTCATGGATAGAGCAAGATAGCCCGGACAATGCTTATTATCAATCTCCACATTCTATCTTGTCGATGAACTCTAAAGCGATTCAGTTTGTTGTCCCTCTGACCAACAAACCGGAGCTTATTGTCAGCGGGCCCGGTGCGGCCCGCACAGTTTTGTGTGCAAATCCGGTTCCAGATTTTACGTGGTTACAGGTTCGGTAGGAATAGTCATCTGACAACGTGCGTATTGTGGCTAATGGTGTTAGAACACCAGGTTCGTGTTCTCAGCAAGAAGAAGGCCGCCCGAATTTTCGTTAAGTGACGTATCACAGTCCCAAGTTTCACAAGGCATATTTCCCCGTAGCTCACAGAAAACCTCCATGAAGTTCCTCGTTCATACGTCTTATACCGATGAGGGGTTCAAGGGACTCCTCAAGGAGGGCGCGTCCAAAAGGCGAGAAGCCGTAGAACAGGCGACAAAGAGCATTGGAGGAAAGCTAGAGGGCATCTATTGGGCAATGGGTGAAAACGACGTCATCTTTATCGTAGATGTTCCGGATGCGACTAATCTTCTTGCACTCGGGCAAACTGCACGAGCCACTGGAGCTATATCAGGTGGAACCAAGATAACAGTTCTCTTCACTGCGGAGGAAGTTGACAAAGTCATTAAGATGACTCCATCGTATCGTCCGCCAGGCAAATAGGACAACCCTACAAATTTCCACGAGTCTTGTAATCCAATGGTGAATCCCGAACAAATAGCAAGAAAGCTATTCGTGTCTGTGAACCGTCACGATCTTGATGCCGTAGCCGCCGCGGTCGCTCCGAACTTCAGGATGTTCTTCACCGGCCAGCCCGACATTGTGAAGAGCAGAGAGGAGTATCGTAAGCACTGGGAGGACTTCTACAAGGATCACCCGGACATGAAACTGCAGGTCCTAAAAGTGATAGTTGGCGATGGGAAGGCCGCCGTGGAACTGGAGATGAAATACACTGTCAAGAATCCCCATGGCCCGAAGCGTGCGAAGACCGAGCGTCTCAGGTGGGCCGCGTTTTGCAGCTTCGATTCTGAGGGCTTGGTAACTGTAGCGAGTCTGGAGAACACCCGGAATAGCTAGAAAACAGCTCTATTCCTCAAATAGAGTCCATTACACACTTATTGATAGCGGGCCCGGTGCGATTTGAACGCACGACCTCTGCGAGCTGAGGCTCACTACAGCTTAGAAGGCTGCCGCGCTATCCGTATTTCGCTCCATCAAGATCTGCGCTACGGGCCCGATTGGCGCCGCTCCTAGTCTTGACATAAGCATTTGCCGCCTGGATGTGGGGGTACCCCTGAAGGCGTACGGAATCGGAAGGTTTTATCCCGTCCGACCTGTATCGTCGGCCCTTGGCCGCATCCCAGCAGCGGCTCTTCGGCACCAACGGTGTCAGGTTCGTCCCGGGGGTGTCTCACGACCTCGATTTCGTCATCAACCTTGCCGAGGCCATAGGCACCTATTTCGGGAGCGGCGAAATCCTGATCGGCCAAGACGGGCGCCTGTCCAGCCCTGCCCTCGCCAACGCCGCCGTCTCCGGATTGCTCAGCTCCGGTAGAGATGTTGCAGAAACGGGCTTGGTACCAACGCCGGCCCTACAATATGGCGTGAAGACTATGGGTTTCAAAGGCGGGGTAATGGTGACAGCCTCCCACAACCCCCCTCACTACAACGGTCTGAAGGTCTCCAGCTCAGACGGGGTAGAAGTTCCGCACCTGGACGAGCAGAGGATAGAGAAGATCTACTTCGACAAGTCCCAGACCAGGGCGGACTGGAAGTCCATTGGAGTGGTCCGCCAAGAGCCATCCGTGGTCAGGAACTACATCAAAGGGATAGTCTCGAAGGTCAACACGAAGGCGATAGCTGACAGGAGGTTCACAGTGGTGATGGACCTTGGCAACGGGGCCCAGTCTGTGGCCGCCCCCTACCTTGTGGAGTCCCTTGGGTGCAAACTGATAACAATCAACTCGGTCGTCGACGGCAACTTCCCAGGAAGGGGGCCTGAGCCGACTCCTGACACATTGAAGGACCTGTCTGCTGCTGTAAAATCTGTAGGCGCCGACCTCGGTGTCGCCTACGATGGCGACGGGGACAGGTCAATCTTCTGCGACGAGAATGGCCGTGTCCTGTGGGGGGACCAGACAGGTTGCTTCATCACCGACTTCGTCCTTGGCAAGCACAGGGGCGGCACCATTGTTACCTCGGTAGCTTCCAGCCAGGCCGTCGAGGCTGTCGCCAAGAGGCACGGCGCGAAGGTCCTGCGCACAAAAGTGGGGGCAGTCGAGATAGCCCGTACCATCCTTGAGCGGGGTGCAGTCTTCGGCTTCGAAGAAAACGGGGGGTGCCTCTACCAGCCCCACATCGCAGTCCGTGATGGGGGTATGACCACCGCCCTGATGCTCGAATGCCTCGCGGGGAGGGGCATGTCCTTCTCGAAGGCACTGTCCTTCGTAGTTCCCCACTACTATCAAGCGAAAACGAAGGTGGGGGTTGGGCGCAAGGGGGTCGAGTCCGTCATGCGGGCCGTCGAGCGCCAGGCGAAGGGAGAGGTCGAAAGGATAGACGGCGTAAAGATATGGACTGGGGAGCACTCCTGGGTTCTCATCAGACCCAGCGGCACAGAGCCAATCGTACGCATATTCGGAGAGGCGGAGAGCCAAGAAGCAGCTGACCAAATGGTCAAGAAGTTCGAGAAAATAGTGAAGTCTGCCTCAGCGTAGGTGCGTCCAACCCACATCACGGATGCTACGCTTTTCCTTCCCCGTAACAAGCACGACTTGTCCCGCTCCTGAAGTTGCCTTCCCTATCTCCAGCAATCTGCCCCCGACCCTGCGGACAGCTGCCTTCGCGCCGGCGATTCTTGACCGGGGGATAGTTCCTACGATTACGTACTCTTCCCCTCCCTCGAATACCAACTCCTCCACAGACAACCCGTTCGCTTCTGCGAAGCTCCGCAGTCCATTGGCGGCCGGGAGCATCGTCACCTCGAACCCGACAGCGCTCTCCGTCGCAAGGGTGTGCAGGCTCCTCGCCAGCCCGTCGCTAGAATCCATGGCCGAAGACAGGAAAGGACCGAGCGCACTGCCAACCTCGAGGCTGGGTGTAGGGTCTAGCACGCTCGCTCTTGCTTTCTCTGCGAACTCACCCCTGGCCAATGCGGTTCCATTCAGGATTCTTAGCCCCGCTGGAGGATGCCCGAAAAGGCCGGTCACAACGAGTACGTCCCCGGGTCTTGCCCCCCTACGGGATACGAGGCGCTTCCCGAACCCGACCATGGCGCAGTCAATTACCAACTCCAACGCTTCGTTGGTGTCCCCGCCCACCAGAAAGACATCCCACACCTTTTCGGCATCCCTGAACCCCGACGCCAGCGCGTCCACCTGGGCCTGGCTGACCCCCTTCTTCAGGCCTAGGGACACGACGAACGAATCAGGCCTTGCTCCCTTGGCCGCGAAGTCGCTCACGCACATTGCGACCGCCTTCCGGGCCGCCTGCCGGTAGGTCATCCCTGCAGGCATGTCTGTGTGTTCTACAAGCATGTCCACTTTCAACACTAGCCTCCCCTCCTCCGTGGGGATGGCCGCGACGTCGTCTCCGATCTTCGAGTATCCTTTAGGGAGCTTCTTGGCCCGGCCGACGATGGACCTGATGACGTCCAGCTCGTCCGGCGTGCTAACCGCTCAGCTCCTTGAGCTTCCTCGCAAAAGACTTCACAAGCTGGCCCGCCTTTTCAGAGGAAGGCGCTTCGGCCGAGACTCGCACCACGTCCTCCGTCCCCGAGGGTCTGATCAGCACCCAGCTCCGATTAGGGAGCCGAACCTTCAATCCGTCCGTGAGGTCCGCGTCCTCGTACTGTGCGGCCAACTTCTTGATCCCCCTCAGTGCTTTCGCCTTTGGGACCGAAAGGGCCATCCTTTCCTGCTGATAGAACGGCACGGACTCGTAGAATCTCCTCCCTTCCCTCTTCAGGGCGCCTATGATCGAAAGTGCTGCGAGCATCGAATCCCTGCAATAGTTGAACGAACCGTCGATGAGGCCTCCGCTGCTCCCTTCTCCTCCGAGTCTAGCCCCCCGTTCCTTCATCTCCCCGACAACGTTAGCCTCCCCTACCTTCGACCTGAAGACTTGTGCCCCGGCGACCCTGGCCACGTCGTCAACTGCCTGTGTCGTGTCGACGGAGACGACCAGCTTCTTCTCACCTGTCTCGGCAAGCATCTGCGAAAGCGCGAGGGTGAGCATGAAGTCTCCCGTCCTCTTCCTCCCAGATGAGTCCACTATCACCAACCTGTCTCCGTCGCCGTCGAAACCCAATCCTACATCGCACCCCTTCTGCCTGACAGTCCTCCTCAGGAGATCGAGATCGTCGGCCACGGGGTCAACCTTCCTCTCGAACACCCCGTACGAGTCGTTCATCGAGGTGATGTCGCACCCGAGCTCTCCTAGCAGAGGGACGGCGTGTGCAATCGCGGCTCCGCCCCCCAAATCGACGGCCACCTTAACTCCCTCGCAGGACCCGGCCCCGAACCTTTCTACGAGATCGCTCGCGTACGAGGGCCTGTGCGCCTTCTTCACCCCCCCGCACTCGAAGGGGGACGTCCTTTCGGCTTCCCCTTCGACGATTTGCCCGAACAACTCCTGACCCACACCTGCCCCTGCCACCAAGAA
Organism: Nitrososphaerales archaeon; assembly: GCA_035622475.1. Taxonomy (GTDB): domain Archaea; phylum Thermoproteota; class Nitrososphaeria; order Nitrososphaerales; family Gagatemarchaeaceae; genus UBA183. The sequence continues at coordinate 5,943 of DASPVF010000014.1, read as the reverse complement.
CTTCAGGCCGTTGAACTCCGGTTCGTTGTGGGAGGCTGTAACCATGATAGCGGGCAGTTCGCTCATCCTGCTCTCCCGAAACAGGGCAGGGGTCGATATGATGTCGTAGTCATACACTGTTGCACCGATAGATGCGAGTCCGGCCGTGACAGCCTTGCAGATCGCAGGGCCCGTGTTCCTCGCGTCGCGGGCCAACAGGAACTCCTTGGAGCCAGTCGCTCTCCCGAAGTTGACCGCGAATCTCGAAATGTCAGTCAGGCTCAAGTCCCTGTTCAGGACACCCCTTATCCCGCTGAGGGACGCTATCAAGTCGACCGCCCCCTTTCATCTGTTCATGTGCAAATAAACAGGAGCCTGACCCTCTAATTCCCTAGGGGATTAATATCCAAGGCGCTCTTGTTTCGGCTAACCAGGCGACGATGGCTCCAATCCTCCGAGCAGATGAAGGGAAGTTAACTTGTCGAGACTTAAACCGACAACTTAACAGAACTTGAGTTCGCCTCTTTTGATTGCTGAGGCGCACTAAAGGAGTCGTTTGCGCGTAAGGCAATTTCGCGTTAGGAGGAGCGCACCGGTCGGAGAGTACAAGCTGTCAGAGATCTTCTCCGGTCTTGAATCCTCCTCTGCCCTGCTCAAGGTCTTCGGCTCCAGGTCGCAGATGACGAAGATATTGAAACACCTTAAACTCAGAATCGAGCGCAACGACTCCGGTCTCTGGCTAGACAGGGACACGGGTACCATCTGCATCGGCTCAAAGCACCTTACGACCGCCAAGAACGACTTCCTCTATCTCGACGTCATCCACGTCCTCGTCCACGTCAGGCAGTTCCTTGAAGGGAAGGAGCTCTACGATCAGGCGTTCGAGTACGTCGATAGGCCTACCGAGCTCGAAGCGTACCGGACGACAGTGGCAGAAGCGCGCCGGGTCGGGATGGGCGAGGACGAGATTCTGAAGTACCTCAGGATGGATGCGGCTGACGACTCAGAGCTCGGTAAGCTGATGGAGAGGATCGGGGTAAAGGCAAGGCGCTGAAACCGCCCGTTTTCAGCCGAAAACGCTCCTAAACCTTCTTCGAGGGTATCCCCGGCTCGACCAGTCCTTTCATACTGAGGAGGGCGTTGATCTCCTTCTCCCCGTACCCCAGCTTCTTGAGGGCCGTCCTGATTGACACTCCCTTGGCAATCTGCCTTCCCATTTCGGTCGCCTTGTCATATCCTATCCTCGGCGAGACCAGGGTGATCAGGGCAGGGCTCGTCTCCGCGATCGCCCTCGCCTTCTCCTCCATGGGCACGACGTGACCGATGACAAGTGAGGACAGCTTGTTCAGAGCCTCCGACAGGAGCTTGGCCTGAAGAACGATGTTGTACCCCATAAGGGGCACTCCCATCGTTAGCTCGAACTCTCCCAGGGAAGCTGCGTAGGCGTTAGCACCGTCCAGCCCGATTACCTCGCCTGCGGCAAGCAACGCGCTCTCCACGGTCACAGGGTTGGTCTTCCCGGGCATTATGCTGCTCCCGGCTACCTCCTCCTGGGTGGGGATGTCTATCTCGCCGAGGGCGGTGACCGGTCCCGAGAACATCAGCCTCAGGTCCTGGCAGAGCCTGTAGAGATCGATGCTAGCCGACCTCATGGCCCCGCTGAGCGAAGACATGTCCGTCAGGAGCCTGGTCGGCCTGAACTTGTTCTTCGCACTCGTGAATCTGAGCCCAGAGAGGCCGGCGATCTCCTTGGCGACCATCCCGCCGAACTTGGGGTCGGTGTTGAGTCCCGTCCCCACGGCCGTCCCACCTATGGGGAGCTCCAGTGTGTACACCAAAGCCTGTTCGACGAGCTTCGCGTCCCGGGCGAACTCCTCGGCGTAGGCCCCGAACTCCTGTCCCATGGTGACGGGGAGAGCGTCGCGGAGGTGTGTCCTCCCGGATTTGTAGACTGTTGACGTCTTCTTAGAAAGCACACTGAGGCTCTTGCTCATGCCTTCAAGAGCAGGAACCAGGTTCCTGCTCACCGCAATCGCAGCAGCCACCCTGATCGCAGTGGGACCGACGTCATTGGAAGACTGACCCATGTTGACGTGGTCGTTCGGGTGAACCTTCTGGCCGAGCGCCTCCGATGAAAGCTCTGCGATGACCTCGTTGGCGTTCATGTTGAGGCCCGTTCCTGAGCCCGTCTGGAACACGTCAACCGACATCATGTCGTCGTGGGCTCCCTTCATCAGCTCCTTCGCCTTTGCCTGAATGGTCTTGCCTGTCTCCCTGTCGAGCAGCCCGAGTTCAACGTTCGATTTCGCAGCGGAGTACTTTATCGCACCTACCGCCCAGATGATTTCTCTGGGGAACCTAGTCCCGGTGTTCAGGAAAACGCGCTTCGATCCCTCGACATACTTCATGGAGCGACGAGAAACGTTTACTGCTCTTAAGGGATTTGCCAGGACGGGACTCTAATGCCCGCCGCAGCCGCAGGCTTCGGCGTGGACGTTAGGGTTCTCGATCTTGAACCCCGTCTTCTGGAGACTTTCCACGAAGTCTATCTTCGAGCCCCTCAGCATCTCGGCGTCCGCCTTAGCCGCCACTATCCGGAGCCCGCTCACTTCTTCAACGACGTCTGATTCGTCTGGTACCTTTTCCAGGCTCAGAGCGTACCGGTAGCCGCCGCTGCACGCGCACCCTCCCCCCTGATAGACCTCGATCTTCAGATAAGAATCCGTGGCCTTCTCCTCTTCGAGGACCTGGCCCAGTCTTTGTCTGGCCAGAGGGGTGAACGTGACCAGCGGTTGCAATTTTTGCATACTTATTGGAATATTGGATTTTGTCTATTTAATACTTTCTCGGGGCGGCTCTGTTAAGTTCGGCAAGTTATCCCCTGACTTACCAGAACCCTCGGGGCGGTTCTGCAACGTTGGCGGTTGAGGGTTCTGCCCGTCAAGCTGGGATTAAAGGTGACAAGTGTTCAGGACGACCTATGGGACCACTCCTCCGCAGTATGACACCACTCCATACGGCAAGGATGTCTCGTTGTATCCGGTGATTGTAAGGGTTAGGGTGCGGTTGGATGAGTCAAGCTTCTGTGCTTGAGCGCACAAGGTCAGACCGTTGTTGCTAAGACCTATGAGAGTTATCATCGTGGAATTGGATCCGGTTCCACTGTAGCCTCCGCTGACATTGGTAGGGTTTGACCTCCCTAGGCTGTTATAGCCCTGATATGCCACCTTCCAAGAACCTGTATAGTTCACAGAAAGGGCGAACGTGTAGCTGTAGGGTGTGATGCAGTCCCCGCCGGGAGGATAACCTGAACATGTCGTCGTCACGGTCTTGGTCACAGTGAAGGTATAGCCTGAGCGGGTAATGAAGGAGGTCGTGGTCATAACCGAAGTCGTGATGCTCTGGTCGGACGAGCTAACATAGTAGCCCACTCCCGCACCGGCCACGATGGCGACAATCAGCAGACCGGCAGTCACCTCGTATCTCATCCCGGAGAGGGTAGGTTCATGGAGCGTATAGTTCTACTTCAGAGAACATGGCTCAAAGACCGGCATCTGAACGGGTGTCAGCTGTACCGGTCTCTCCGTCCTTCCTCGTGGCTATCCGCCACCCCAAGAGCATCACAAGGGCCAGCATGACGCCCCCAATTACAACGGAAATGAGAGCCAGGCTCGATCCGTTCGTCCCCGACCCGAAGGCGATGGGGATGGGCCCTATGAAAATGACGCCGCCAGCAGAAGCACCCCCCTGGGTCGACGAACCAATGACGATGAGCGCGAAACCCAGAATGAGGATCAGCAGGCCAGCAGCCAAGAGTCTATGCAATGGTTACACCAGGTTCAGCACCACGGTCAGCACAATCAGGACGATTGTCAGAACTATCGCTACGCTCGCCCATTTCATGTCAGACCCGAATATGATGGGCACCGGTCCAATCATGATTACGCCTCCTCCCTTCACCTCGACTCCCTCCTTCCTCGCCTGGGAGAGCATCGCGACTAGAATCACCCCAAAACCCACCAGCACGAGCAGGACGCCCGCGAGAACCAGGTCGACCATCGGGTGGAAGTGAGAAAATCTCGATAAAGGTTTTTGCGGGGGGCTGCTCCTCCGAGTTCAGTTGGCTGAGTATCGCTGGTGCGAAAAGTGCATGATGCGGACCGAGCACGAAATCGTGGTCGAAACCAGAAACTACAATCCGAGGGGGAGGGGGATGTACAGGTGCAAGCGATGCGGGAGGGTCAAGTCGATGCGCCACCTTAGGCCGAGCTCGGAGATAGGATACTAGTAACGGATTTGTCACGCGAATTTGAGAAAGCCAGCGCCGCGATTCGGACGCGGGACCCCGTGCTTACGAGGCACCTAAGCTCCCCTTGGATGTGCTCTACCAGGCTGAGCTACGCTGGCCCAATTCAAGGGGACCTTTTGGTCTCGATAAATCCTTGACTCATAGTTCCAGGCCCGTTCTTACCAGGTGAAGCCCCATTGAGCGTGAACACGCTCTTGACCCGATACGCTAAGAGAAGGATAATTCTAGAATACAATCCATTCAAAGTGACCCAAGAGAATTTGGCCGCTAGATTCGGTCTAGGCAGAAGCACCGTCGAGAGGGTTCTTAAAGGAAGGACAAAACGGCTCAAGCCCAAGCGCGCGGGGGTCGCCCAGCATGGTCAACGGCGTGGGACTGAGGCTCCCATCCCTTAGGGGTTCGTGGGTTCGAATCCCACCCCCCGCACCACACCCCCTGCCGGACGGGAGTCTGTTTCATCAAGAAAAACGCCGAAAATCGACCACGAAAAAGTGTGTATGGTAGAACCCCTATCTTGTAGGGGGGTACTCCAACTTGAAGACATTCTTACATCATGAGGACAAGACGGAATCGAACCCGCTAGGCAGCGATTCCCGTCGGGCCGCGGAAATAGCTCAGAATGAACTCCGTTCGACTATCAAGATTCACTCCAAGCCTTTCCAACCCTGGCTAGGATTTCTCGCGGCGCGAACCTGAATAGGAGCCCCGCAGGCAACGCCCCGGCGATGGGTCCCGCGACGTACACGTAGAGGTTCGAGAAATATCCGGACGCGAGGGCAGGACCAAGACTTCTCGCCGGGTTGAATCCAGCGCCTGTCAACGGCCCGATGAACAGAATCAGAATCGCAAGGGTGCCACCTACGGTAAGTGCCTGGATCCTAGCTCGCTTGACCCAAGCGGTTGCACCTAGCGCAGACATAGCGAGAACGAATGTACCCAAGGTTTCAAGCGCGATCCCCATCGTTGGATCGATGCTGGCTGCGAGTTTCGTCGAGCCAAGGCTGGTTGTATCCCCCAGTGGTGTGAACACAAGTCTCAGAGTGAGGCCTGCCAGTATCCCACCCGCCGTTTGGAATATGATGTATGGTATCGCGAGGTTTGCTTTGAGAAGTCGAGCAGAAACGGCTGCGAGCGTGAGTGCCGGATTAATGACGGCACCGGAATGCTCTCCGAGAAGGATGATGATTGCTCCTACGGTTCCGCCGAAAGTGACAGCAACCAGCAGAAGCGCCACTGGCGTGGAAGTTAGCGAAAGCAGCGAAACAAGAACAATCGACGACGGTCCCACAACGACAAGTACGTAGGTGCCGATCAGCTCAGCAATGCATCTCTTGCCGTAGCGTCTCCAGATCAGCCTGGCCGCCACCCCTAGACTCGACTTGACGCTTCCTGGCCCTGGGCCAGCTCTTCGACCCTTCTCTCGATTTCGTTTCTGATTTTTCTCACTTCGGGCAACGGTTTGCCCTTCGGGTCATCGAGGCCCCAGTCGACGAGTTTCTTGTTCATCCTCTCCAGCATGGGCCTCGGGCAGACTTTCTCGACTGAGCAGCCCATGGTGATGACCACGTCCGCATTGTCGATCATCTGCATCGTGAGCATCTTCGGCTTCTTGAAGGAGGAGTTGAAGGCCTTCTCCGCCATGGCCTCAACGACGG
>DASPVF010000013.1:0-17280 GCA_035622475.1 Nitrososphaerales archaeon | reverse complement strand
GGAAGATGACGAAGGCAACGATGAGGAAGGTGATGAGCGCGTTGGCGAAGTCCCCGATGTCGGTGACCGTCTGCAGTCTCGTAGTGATCTGCTCTAGGGCGATCTTCGACTGCGTGACGATCTTCTCCATCTTGCGGACTTCGGAGAGTTCGTTGGAGTACGCCTTGCTGGATTCCTGGTCGTGTGCCTGAACAGCGGTTACTGTCTTCTTGAAGATGGAGCTCTCGCGCTGCTTCAGCCGGTTCATCGCCTGGTCCAGACGATTGATCTCCCCAGTGAGCTGCTGGGTCGCCTTCTGGATCTGGGGACGCAACGGCTCCGGTCCGCGGATTGTTTCGCGGACCTGCTTTCCGAAGGGCTCCGTCTCCTGAGCCTTCCATCCCTTCTCGAACTTGCTGCTCAACGTGATGTCCGGCCTGATATCCGTTGAAGCGGACAATACTGACTATAGCAAGAACCATTGACTTACTGCTTAACGAATTACACCGCGATGTGGAGAAAAAGAAGGAGAGAGCTCTTCTACTCGATCTTGTAGTGCTTCGCCAGCTTCACCATCAGGAAGATGACGAAGGCAACGATGAGGAAGGTGATGAGCGCGTTGGCGAAGTCCCCGACTCCGAAAGGTCCTACCGCGTACGTGTTGATGTCGCTCCCAGGGGGAAGGGCATATGACACGATAGGGAGGACGAGGTCCGTGACCAGCGCCTTTACCAGGCCTCCCAGGTATATTGCGAAGACGAACGCCACAGCGAGGGCCAGGACCTTGTATTGAGATAGGAACGCCTTGAACTCGGCGATGAGTCCCTTGGCCGGCGGCGGAGGCGGAGGATGCTCGAGGAGCTCTCTGATCTTCTTCAGCTCGGCCAGAACCTCGTCGTCTGACGCCATGGCTATGCCCGCCTGCGGCGAGAATATAGGGGTTCATGGACGCCATCGCGGTGGTCTGCACGGTTAATTCCCGACATGGCGACGCCTGGGCACGAGGAAAGAAATGAGTGGGGGCAGCGTCGCTGGGGAGACATCGAAGGGGTACATCTACGCCGTCGCGGGAGCCGTGTGCGGGGGCTCAATCACCGTCCTTACCAAGATCCTCCTCGAGAGAAACGGGCCCGTCTCGGTCACGGGGCTTTCGTTCATCATTTCCGGGTTCATGCTCCTTTCTTATCGGCCCGGGCTGAAGCCACCGAAAGCGAGCGTGCCCTACCTGCTGTTCATGGGGCTGGTGGGAGCATGTCTCTCCCCTCTGATGTACACCTTTGGCCTGAGCGAGACGACGGCTGTCAACGCAGCACTCCTGGCCAACGGAGAGGTCCTGTTCACGACTATCATCGCGTATTCAGTTTTCGGGGAGAGGCTTGTGAGAGCACAGGCGCTCCGGGGCCTGCTCATCGTAGCGGGCCTGGTTGTTGTATCTACGAACTTGGACATCACGCACATCTCGTTCCTCCAGGGGATTGTAGGGAACATGCTCGTCCTAGGGTCGACAGTCGGGTGGGCCGTCGAGAACAACCTTTTGGCCGTAGCGACGAGGCGATTCGACGTGCCCAGCCTGTCCAAATTCAGGAACCTCATTGGCGGTGCTGTGGTCATGGCCGTCGTCGTCCTTGGGGGGTTCACCTTCGATTTCACATACTACGACGATTTCGTACTCGTTCTGCTCGCCGCCGCCATCACGGGAGGCGTCGTCCTCTTCATCGCAGCGATCAAGCGTCTCGGCGCCATCAGGATGCTTCTGATTTGGTCAACTTCGTCGGTCTTCGGTGCCGTTTTCGCCTTTCTGTTCCTGGGGGAGCAGATCACCCCTGGGCAGCTGACCGGGGGTGCACTGATAATGCTCGGCGTGTATCTGTTCAGGAGAAGCGAGAGGCAGATACCTCCGGCCTAGATTGGGCGCTAAATAGATCGAGCGACTTCTCCGCTGTTGCCTGATGGCCTCCCCTGGCCGCCGACGAAAGAGGACCTTGAGAGGCTCTACCTCGGCGAGAAGTTGTCTGCCGCGAAGATAGCCAAGGTCTACGGCCTGAAGTACAAGAGCCCTAAGGTCGCGGAGTCGACCGTACTTCATCAGCTGAAGAGGAACGCCATCGTGCGAAGGGACCCCGCAGAACACATCAGGAAAGTCACAGAAGAGATGGTGGACGAGTGGGTCAGGAGGTACGAGTCAGGGGAGTCGCTGAAGCGGATTGCGGGCGCTTCGGTCAGTGTGGCGACTGTCTGGAGCCATTTGAAGGGTCGAGGCATACAATTGCGGGATAAGGTTGAGGCTCAAATTCAGGCAGTGAGCAAGTACGAAAGAAAGCCCTTCATGGGGGACAATATCGAGAAGGCGTACCTGATGGGGCTGAGATACGGAGACCTGAACGCCGTCCGTCACGGGCGTGCAATTCGAATTAGAGTAAGTACAACCCATCCAGCCATGGCCAATCTGTTTGAATCCGTTTTCACTCCGTATGGACATGTCCTACGGTACCCGCGGACAGCGCCGTTCACGGGATACGAGTGGACCCTTGAAGTGGATTTGGACGCGAGCTTTGAGTTCCTGCTAATGAAACCTTCCATGCAGGACTTGGAGCGCTTAACTTCGTCGGAGATTGTGTCCTTCTTCGCGGGGATATTCGATGCTGAGGGCACGATTTATCTCCATCGCAAGAGATTCGGCGCAAGTTTCGAAATCTCCATTGCCAACGTTGAGTCGAATCTCATCGAGTTCATCTCCAAATGGCTTCGTGCGATGGGTTATCATCCGTGCATTGGGTCGACAGCGCAGAATCCTTTCAGACTTGGATACTTCAGGGAAGGGAGAATTCTCAGAGTTTCAATGTTAAGGCAACCGGAGGTCTGTAGTATTTTGGGCATAATCCCACTAAGACATAAAGAGAAAATTCGTAAACGAGATTTCGTCATCAGAAGTGGACGGAATGCCGCGAGCAGAATTGGTAAGACCGCAATTCACGAATGGGAGCGCCTGACCTTGGGAATCCAGAATGAGCGTGACATATTTGTGGGGGAAGCTAAACTCGTACTGCAGGGTGAATAACAGGTACCGAGATGAATTGAGTTAGAATTATTGCATTATTCTTATCGAAAGGATGTAATTATCGGTCGTTCTCGACCGGCCAATAATTCAGTCCCCAATAGATGACGGGGATGTCTGCAATGTGGACGCCCCTGAGCAGATGCGGGAGGATCCGGAGATTCTTGGTTGACGGGACCCCGATCTTGAGCCTGTACGGCCTTGGGGACCCGTCGCTGATTATGTGGTAGGACATCTCCCCCCGCGCGGCTTCCGTTCGTGCGTACACTTCTCCCGCAGGCACCCTGGGCTGGGGACCGAGTTTCAGGCGCACCGAACCCTGAGGGAGCTTCTTCAGCGCCTGCCTGATTATCTTGACGGCTTCTCTCATGTCAAGGAGCGCGACATACGCTCTCGCCCAGCTGTCACCCTGGTTCAGAACGGGGGTCTTGAACTCGAAATCCTCGTAGGAGCTGTAGGGCTCATCCTTCCTGACATCGAATGTCAGGCTCGAAGCTCTCGCCACTGTGCCCGTGGTGCCGTATGCTATGGCGTTCTCCCTGGAGAGGTACCCGATATTGTCGGAGCGCTGGTGGACCATGGGGTTGTTGAAGAAGATCTTCTCGTACTCGTCCATCCTCTTGTCGAACCAGTCGCACGTCTTGAGCCCCTTCTCGATGGCGTAGGGCGGGATGTCGTTCCTCACCCCGCCGGGGATGATGTAGGCGAAGGTGACGCGAGCGCCCCCGATGCGCTCCCCGAGGTCGATCCAAAAGTCCCTGTCCCCCATGCACCAAGTGATCATCGTCGTGTGCCCCATGAAGTAGCCCTGTATGGCCAGGAAGTACATGTGGGAGATTATGCGGTTGATCTCAGACATGATTACGCGGAGGTACTGCCCCCTTGGGGGTATCTTGCTGTTCATGAGCTCGTCGACCCCGAGGGAGTAAGGGAACAGGATGTTCGAGCTGTCGAGGATGACGGGTCGCTCCAGGTGTGGTACGTTCTGGATGTAGTTGCGATACTCCCCCATCTTCTCCTCGCCCCTGTGGACATAGCCGGGGTCGGGCTCGGCGCGGACGACGTAGTCACCGTCTAGCCAGAGCCTTATTCGGAAGTGCCCGGCACCCGGGTGCTGCGGCCCAAGGGACACGGACATTATCTTATCTGCGTCGGGGGAGTACTCCGATTCTACGGCCATGTTTTCATCTCCCCGGAGAGACGTAGTCCTTGCGGAGAGGAGGGATGTCGTTCCAGTCCTCCGGGAGCAAGATGTGGCTCAGGTTCGGATGCCCTTGGAAGTTTATGCCGAACATCTCGTGGGTCTCCCTTTCGTGGTAGTCGGCCCCCCTCCAGACGTCGATCAGGGTGGGGACGACGGGGCTATCCCGGGCTACGAGCTCCGAGACCGCGAGGATGAAGTCCTCCTGGCCCGGGGTCGTCGAGCCTATGAAGTACACAACTTCCAGCTGGTTCTTCGCTATCCAGTCGACGCCGCTAACCGTGCTGATGTGATCAAAGCCGAGGGCGTCACGGGCGAACAGGCTGACCTCCTTTATGCGGGCAGGGGACATGGAGACCTTGAGCCTGCTCTCCCTTAACCACTCGACCTTGATATCGGGGAAGCGAGCTGTGATCTGGGACGCGATGCCCTTCGCCCTGATGGGTTCGGGCTTTGGGGGGGCTGGAGGGGGGGCGGGCTTGGGGGCGGCCTGTAGCGCGGGATTCGTGGCCGGCGGTGGCGCAGGGGTGGCGCTCGCTTTGCTCAAGGCGTGTTCACTTGCCGCTGAGGGAGGGGCTCCTGCGTATCTTATCCTGCAGAAGCACCAGCCCCTGGATCAGGGCCTCGGCCCTCGGGGGGCACCCGGGGACGTAGACGTCGACGGGGATTATGTCGTCGATGCCCCTGAGCACGTTGTAGGAGTCGAAGTAGAGACCGCCTGTAATACTGCAAGCACCCATAGCTACCACCCACTTTGGTTCGGCCATCTGATCGTAGATGAGTTTCAGGCGTGGAGCGAGCTTGCGTGTGACAGTGCCCATGACAATAATCAGGTCGCAGGCCCGAAGTGACCCGAAGGCCTCGAGGGCACCGAAGCGCTCGATGTCGAACCGGGATCCCGCGGCTGCCCCAACCTCGACCGAGCAGTTGTGCACAACAGCATTCGAGACAAGGTAGGTGTTGTCGGTGGTCTCCAGGTTGAGCACGCGCCCCGAGTAAGGCACCCTCGATGTCTTCCTGATCGGGACGATTAGGAAATCGGAATTGATCCGGAAGTCGGCGACCTTTCTCCTTGAAGTCAGGAGCCAAATCGAGTATGCGTCTCTTGTCTGGACCTTCCTGCCCTGGATTACCGAAGTTCCCGCACGCTTCACCCTCCTTAGCCGGGCAAAGCGGCCGAGCCTGGCGTACGCCAGCTGAATCTGGAGGGCGAGAACCTGCGAAGTAGTGTTAGCGCGGTCGAAGACAGGCCCCCTCTTGTCTCGGGTGACATTCCCATCGCCCATGTGGTATCCCACAAGAAAAGACCGCAGAATCGCAGACCTTCTGTGATATAGAATGAAGTCGGGAATCCTCTTGTTCTCAGCTAGGTGACCGCACCATTCTCGCAGCGCACGGGATAGGATGCTTGATGAGAATCTGACTACAAGGGTTGTTTCTCTCTCCTTAATCTGCGGGTGGTAACCCAGAGAGCGAGCCACCTTGAAGACGCGCCTGGCGAGCCCGCGTTCGTGCCTCCCAAGCGAGAAGAAGACGTCGTGGTTCTTCGTCGTCCAACCTTCGGCCACGTACACGCCCAGCAGCCACGCTGTCTCCTCCGTGAGCGGGAACTCAAGGGGCGGGTTCCCTCCCCGCCCTCTTACGATTGCTATCCCCCGACGAGTGGCGTAGGGAGCGAGAGGAACCGCTTTCAGGCCCAAGTAGCCCCGGACTCGAGGTATCAGGAGGCAGTCGTGGGTCCTGGTTGGGAAGGCGAAGCGTCCGTTGACCTTGATGGGAGGCGCGCTTACTAGCTCCTCCGCCTTCTTCCAGGATGTGCCCGAGAGATATTCCCCCTTGCCGCTGCGAACGATGCGCGATGCTGTGAGGACCGGGTGCTCCGGGGTGGCGAGGAAGGGAAGCATTCCTCTTCCGGTGATCTCGACAAGCTCGCCGGCGTACTCGCGATTGAAGGTCTTCACCACTTGGGCGGGACCAGTGACCCCCGTCGTGAGGTCTCCAACCCTGTAATCCGAGATTGGCTTGTTGTCCCCTAGCAGCAGAGTATCGGGAGGGACGCAGCAGGCGGTTTCAAGGTGAACGGGCCAGAGGGAGTAGAGTCTTCCCCAGTTCGCCAGGTAGCGCATCGGGTCCCCGATGGCGTACTGGAGGACGTCGCCGATCCTACCGACAAGGACCTGGAAGGTCCCGCTCTTCTGCTGCTGCGCGGCTACCACAGCTCGCGTCTCCCCGCCAGGACCAACGCGAATGCCATGGGGATGAAGAGCATCGCCATGAACAGAGTGACAGTCCAGTCAGAGGTGAGCCCTAGGTTCATGGGCCTGTAGGCGGAAGCCCAGGCGTAGAGGAACATGCCGAGGACGTCGAAGACTATGAACATCAGGAGGTAGGCGTAGTACTGCATCATGAAGTGCATCTTTCCTGCCCCTTGTGGCACCTGGCCCGTCTCGAACGGGAGGGCCTTGATGGGGTTGGGGTGCTTCGGGGCGAAGAGCAGGGGGAGGATGACCACAGGCAGGGTGAAAAAAACGCCGACAAGACCCATGAGGAAGACCGTGCCTATGGCTCCAAGAGGCATTGAGAAGGCTCAAGACCCTTTTACGCTATTTAAGATTGGCGTCAGAAGTTTCCATGAGACGGTTCCTGATTTCCTAGTCGACGCCGTGTACTTCCTCGGCCTCGTCGCTGAGGAAGCCTTCGAGGAGCTTCCTTTCCCGGAAAAAGTCACGTATCGAGAGGACCCCGAATAGGGTCCCGTCGTCGTTTTCGACAACAAGGTGCCTGATCCCGTTGTCCGTCATGAGGCGGACCGCCCTGGATGCCCTGTCGGAGCGCTTCACGCTGATCAGCTTCTTGGTCGCGATGCCCTCGAGGGGGGCGGTGAGCGCCGTCCCCTTGGCGACGGCCCGAACTATGTCCCGTTCGGAAATGACAGCCTGTGCCTTCACGGGGCTGACGGAGCCGGCGATCACAAGAAGGCCGATCTTCTCCCTGGCGAAGACCTCTGCTGCCTGGCGGATGGTCGCCCCCGAGCTTATGGTTACTGGGGAGCGCTTGACCAGCGCTTCGACTCTCAATGTTTCATGACCGGGGATTGGGTCCTGTGCTCGATCGAGACGTACTCCGCCTGCGTCGGGCCGATGTACTCCGCCCTCGGCCTGATGAGCCTGTTGTCGGCGTACTGCTCGAGGACGTGCGCGAGCCAGCCGGGGGCGCGGCCGACGGCGAAGACGGGGGTGAAGAGGTAGCTCGGTATCCCCACGTGGTTGAGCGCCAGCCCCGAGTAGAGGTCGACGTTGGGGTAGAGGTTCTTCCAGGTCTTCATCATCTCCTCCGTCTTCTCCAGAATCTGGAATACCTTCCTCTCCTTCTCTGTCTTGATGAACTTCTTGGCCATGTCCTTCAGGATGGCTGCCCTCGGGTCCATCGTCTTGTACACCCTGTGGCCGAACCCGGTGATCTTCTGCCTCTTGGCGAGCATCGCGTCGACGTAGGATTCTGCGTTCTCTGGGGTACCGATCTCGATCGTCATCTCGATGACCTTTTCGTTGGCTCCGCCGTGGAGGGGCCCCTTGAGCGCGCCAACGGCTCCGGTCACGGCCGAGTAGACATCGGAGAGTGTCGAAGCGATAACACGCGCGGCGAAGGTGGAAGCGTTCAGCTCATGGTCCGCGTGGAGGATCAGAAGCGCGTCCATCAGTCTCTCGTCGTCCTTCGATGGCTTCTCCCCGGTCACCAGGTAGAGGAGGTTCGCGGCGTATCCAAGGTCATCCCGGGGCGCAAGAATCTCCTGGTCGTGCTTGTGCCTGTGGATTGCGGCGACAACCGTGGCCATCTTCGCAGCGATGGACTGGGCTTTTTCCTGGGGGGGATACATCGGGTCGTCGTAGACCCCGAGCGCGGCGACAGCGACCCGGAGGGCGTCCATGGCATCGCAGTTGGTCGGGAGACCCGTGATTATGGAGAGCACGCCATTCGGCACGGCCCTCTTAGCGCTAAGTTCGCTGGAGAATGTGTGGAGCTCTGAAACGGTGGGCAGGTGCCCGTTCCAGAGGAGGAATGCCGTCTCCTCGTAGGTGGACTTTGGGGCAAGGTCGGCTATGTCGTACCCCCTGTAGAGAAGCCTCCCCTGGACGCCGTCGATGAAACAGATAGAGCTCTGTCCCGTCACGACGTCCTCCAGTCCCTTCGACTGAGTGACGAGGCGGTGGATCACCTGGTCAAGGGGCTCCCCCCATTTCGCGAGCGCGACGAGCTTGGCGTGTGTATCGTCGCTCACCTTGACGACCTTGGAGGCAGTTTGTTGCTTGGCCAACGGAGTTACCAGGTTTACTTGGGTTACTGTCCTATTTGAATGTTCGGCCTGGGGGGGTCGCTTCTAGCGACAAGTAGAATAACGCCGTGAGACGCGGGAGATGGTCTTCAACAACTTGAAGGTCGCAGTTGTCGGTGCAGGCGTCGCTGGGGCCTACATGATGAACCGCCTCCCCTCCGGCGTCGAGGCCGAGGCCTACGAGATGAAGACAGAAAAGAACTGGTACACCGTCTGCGCTTGGGGCACCAGCCAGCCCTTCATCAGGGACCTGGTCAAGCAGGCGGGGTTTTCTTTTGACGACTACGTACTGCACAGAGGGAAGAAGATGCGCGTCGAGCTGGGGGATGAGGAACTCAGCATCAACCTGACGGGGCTGGTGACCTACGACAAGCACAGGCTCACTGAGGACATGCTAAAGGGGAAGAAGGTCCACTGGGGGGCGCAGATCAAGCAGGCGGATGGGAACTTCGCCGGCGTCGACACCGTGGTCGACGCCACCGGGCTGCACAGGTCGCTCCTGCCTAAGATCAAGGACGACCTTATGATTCCGTCCCTGGAGTACCAGGTGAAGTCGAAGGATCTGCCATACGACGATTTCGTGATTAGGCCCTACCCGAAACTTACGGGCTATTGGTGGTACTTCCCGCTGGGGGAAGGCATGGCCCACGTGGGGGCTGGAGACCTGAAGGGTAGGTACCGCTACGAGCTGGACGAGTTCGTGGAGAAGTATCACTGCGAAGTCGTAAGGAAGATAGGGAGGCCCGTGAGGGTGACACCGCCAAAGTTCGCAGAGCCCTTCTTTGATGGAAAGGTGGTTGGGGTGGGCGAGAGCATCGGAACGGTGTACCCGATGCTCGGGGAGGGTATAATCCCGAGCATGCAGTGCGTGAACCTCTTCGTAGACCATTTCGGCGACAGAGAGGGGTACAGGAAGGCCGTGCTGGACCACTTCGCGATATACGCCAAGGTGTACGAGTTCATCAGGGCGAAGGTAGAAGACAGGTTTAGCCTCATGAAGATGTGGCCGACTCTGCTTTCTGTCTACTGGTACATGCGAGGGAACGAGAGGCGCTACGGGCTCCAGACCAGGATGTCCGACTTCTACAAGATTGTGACGAGGCTCTAGTTGAGCTCTGAAGAGATCAGAACACACTCCGGATTGCACGTGGTGAAGGGTGCTGCGGAGCGCGTGCTGGGGGCCAAGAAGACGGCCTCGGTCTACGTCTCCGGGGGCCATGGGAGGCTGACGGTGCGGTATGAAAGGAAGCCGACGGATGAGGAGATGAAGACCATCGAGAAGGCGGCCAACGAGAAGATAGCGGAGGGGGCCGAGGTGCTCGAGTTCGAGATGGAGAAGGAGGAGGCCGAGGGGCACTTCGGGGACAGCATCTACGACATTTTCCCGCTCCCGCCAGGCGCGAGCAGGCTCCACATCGTGAGAATTCCGGACTGGAACATCAACTGCTGCAACGAGCGCCACGTTGAAAACACGTTGCAAATAGGGAAAATCAGGCTCGGGAGGGCCAGGTACAGGAACTCGAAACGGGAGTTGGAAATAGAGTTCGACCTGGCCGAATGAGAACAGATAATATTCTAGTTCTTTTCGGCCCCGGGTTGGGCCCGTAGCGCAGATCGTCTTCGAGCGAAGTACGGATAGCGCGGCAGACTCACAGAGGTCGAACCTCCTATCCGTCTGGAGACAGCTGTAGTGAGCTCGAAGCTCGCAGAGGTCGTGCGTTCAAATCGCACCGGGCCCGCGGTTGATAAGCCTAGAATGAATTCTGTTTGGTCAAAGGAGCTTGATTCGAGCTATTTGGATTCTTATGCATCGGGCCCAAATTGTGGTCGCCGACAAGGTTTTCGTCTAACTTTCGAACGTGTTCAGCCCATAACAGATTTATCGCCACCCTATCCTAATGGGAGGACTGGTTGTCACAGGGGCAGCGAAGGCTGGCCGCCATCATGTTTACGGACATGGTCGGATACACTGCGCTTGGACAAAGGAACGAGTCTCTCTCGCTGGCGCTGGTTGATGAACAAAGGAAGGTCATCAGGCCGATCCTATCAAGGCACAGCGGACGGGAGGTCAAGACTATTGGGGACGCGTTCTTGGTCGAATTTCCTAACGCCGTGGACGCTGTCAGGTGCGCCTACGACATCCAGAGGGCCATCAGGGAGTTCAACCTCTCTCTCGACGCCGACAAGAGGATCCACATGAGAATAGGAGTCCATGTCGGGGAAGTCGTGGAGTCTCAGGGGGACATCTCAGGGGACGCCGTCAACGTCGCCTCCAGAATCGAGTCCCTTGCAGAGGACGGCGGTGTCTGCATAACTAGCTTCGTCCACGATTTCGTCCGAGGAAAGGTGGACCTGCCCCTGAAGAGCGTTGGCCCCAAGACCCTGAAGAACGTGACGACCCCCGTGGAGGTGTACAGGATGGTGATGCCATGGGAAAAAGAGCAGGCAAAGGCACCGCTGCAGTCGGAATCTAAGAGGATTGCAGTCCTCCCCTTCGTAAGCATGAGCCCCGACCCCAACGACGAATTCTTCGCAGACGGCATTACCGAGGAGGTGATTTCGACCTCCTCTAAGATACGGGGGTTGAGTGTTATTTCGAGGACGTCCGTGATGAGATACAAGGAGACAGACAAAAGCACCGTAGAGATAGGACGTGAGCTTAACGCCGGGAGGGTGTTGGAAGGGAGTGTACGAAAGTCGGGCAACAGGGTCAGGGTCACGGTCCAGCTCATCGATGCCGGTAACGACGAACACCTCTGGGCGGAGACCTACGACCGGGACCTCCAGGATATATTCGAGATACAAAGCGATATCGCTCGTAAGGTCGCCGAATCGATGGAGTCACAGCTCTTGGAGCGGGACAGGGAAGAAATCAGGCGAGGACCAACGAGGAACCCAGAAGCCCATGTCGCCTACCTCAGCGGCCTCTATTTCATGCACCGAGCCTCGGAAGAATCATACCCCAAAGCCATTAGAAACTTCGAGAAGGCGATTGCAGTAGATCCCAGTTTCGCGTTGGCCTACGCTGCACTCGCTGACTGTTACACATACATGGCGGGACAATACTTACCATCCAAGACAGCATTTCCGAAAGCGAAGGCGCTTGCCACGAAGGCGCTAGAACTGGATGACTCCCTAGCGGAAGGCCACACAGCCCTAGGAAATGTCCTCATGCAGTACGATTGGAACTGGATCGAAGCCGGTGAAGAGTTCAC
The DNA here is from genome assembly GCA_035622475.1 of Nitrososphaerales archaeon. Lineage (GTDB taxonomy): Archaea > Thermoproteota > Nitrososphaeria > Nitrososphaerales > Gagatemarchaeaceae > UBA183. The sequence goes on along the minus strand of DASPVF010000013.1, from coordinate 5,497 downwards.
AAGGGCAATCGAATTGAAGGCGAACTATTCGGTCGCACATCTTTGGAGGGGAATCTACTTGGCCCTTATGCGCAGAGCCGAGGAAGGAATAAAGGAGTTGGAGAAGGCGGAGGAGCTTGACCCACTTTCGGCACTGGTGAAGCTGAACGTGGGGGTCCTGCTTTATTATGTGAAGAGGTATGACGACGCTGTAGCGAAACTCCGTGAAGCCATGGAGCTAGAGAGGGACGAGATGATCTACCTTGTTTCAGGGTGGTCGTATCTCGCGGAATCCATGTTCGATGAAGCAATCGCTGAGATGAAGAAGGGTGCCTCGCTAGGCGATTACGCTGATATCCTTGGGGGGCTGGGGTATGCTTACGGGCTTTCGGGGAAAAGAGCGGAGGCTCTTGAGGTGCTTGCAAAACTAGAAGGACTTGGAAAAAAGGCGCTAAATCTGAACACCAACGTTGCAATGATTTACCTTGGGCTGGGCGAGCATGACAAGGCTTTGGATTTCATCGGGAGGGCCCTGGCCAATAGGGAAGAATGGCTCGCCCTGACATGCCAGACCCCGGTCTATGACTCCGTCAGATCTGATCCGCGTTTCAGAGCCGTGGTCGAGAAGATCGGCCTGCCGTTGAATTCCTGACTGCCCTGCATTGAGCGAGCTGCAGAACAGGGAGAAAGAAACCCTGCATTCCGAATGATTGTCATTCTGACGATGGATTCGACATGTGGAGAACAGTATCCAAGTCCGAGTCTTGCTCGGTAAACGAAGCGGCGGCGACCGATGCAAATCTTCTATAACTCTGAGTAAGTTTGTTTGGCTGACGAATTTCTAATTGTTCGGCACCTAAGCGCCCTACCTTGAGTCAACCAGTCACTTTACGTGTGTTCTCAAGACTCGCTACAGTGACAAGCCCCTCAGGGTCTATGCTGCAAAACGCGGCCCACTTGACACGCTCGGTCTTCGCATGCTTCGAGCCTTGGAGACTCTTGACGGTGTACTTCATCTCGAGTTCAACGACGGCCTTCCCATCGCCGGCTATCACGTTTAGGACTCTCGTCTTCACGTCCGGGTGCTCCTTGTAGAAGTCCTCCCAGTGCCTACGATACTCCTCTCTGCTCTTCACAATGTCGGGCTGGCCCGTAAAGAACATCCTGAAGTTCGGAGATACTGCTGAGGCCACGGCATCAAGGTCGCGACGATTCACAGCCGCGAACAGCTTTCTTGCTATTTGTTCGGGATTGACCATTGGATTGTCAGGCGCCCTGAAGTGGGTGCCTCCTCCTTAAGTATCGCGGAGCACCGTGATGCACAAATGGACATCGAGGTTTCTGCGAGCCGGATTACTAAGGCCTCAAAGGATACAGTATGGGAGGTGGCTGAAGATTTGGAGAGTTATCCCAGGTGGGGTGACAGTACAAGAAAGACCCGAATGGTAAGCCAACGGATCGTGAGTCGAGAGGGTAACGTAGTCGTCTGCGACGTAGAGGAAGTCGTAAGCGGCATCAGGTCGAAGCACAGGGACAGATTCACGCTCTATCCCAAAGATAGGATCGAGGAGGAGATCATCGAGGGAAGACTGGGAGGACGCTTCGTTCTTACACTGACCGAAACTCCTCAAGGGACGTGTATCGACTGGAACTTTCATGTAACTTCAAAGAGTCTAACAGGGAGGGTTCTCGGACTTTTCGGAGGCAAGAAATTGGTGCAGGGCGGAGCTGATGAATACTGCAGGCAGCTTGCGGAGTATGCCGAAGCACACCCCAATCCTGGTCCAAAATCATCAAATCAGACCTCTATACCCGATTGAATGCTAAACCGTCATAAGATGGTCAATTCGCTGGTTGTGATTGGGTTCGATGTCTAAAGAGAAACAAAACTTCGGCGAGCACTTGTTCACGAAGATAGTCCGTGGAACCAGGTCCGTAGAATACGTCGAGAACATGGATGATATACGGTCCAAGAAAGCCGCACCTCCGCTCCAGGGAGCGCGCGTGGACGGCCACGTCGAAATCACGTTCCTGGGGCCTATGGTTAAAGGGACCGGAACGGGGGTAGACTACGCAAACTACCGTGCTGACGGGTTGATTGAGCTCCATGTCCACGAGGAAATCTCAACAGACGACGGCGCGAAGATTGCGGCGTTTGCGACCGGCATAGGGTATTGGGAGGATGGAGCTCTCCTCGTACGCGAGAACCTGACCTTCTTTGCTGGTGACCGGAGATATGCGTGGTTGAACCGCGTGCTGGCTTGGGGACAAGGAAAAACTGGCTCTGGGGGAGACGGGCTGAGAATCGAAGTTTACTCGGCAAACGGACCCGTCACTCTTCTGTCTCCTTAGAGTTGGAATCGTCACCGGTCCTGCCTGGCGCAGACTGCAGGTGTGGGAAGGGTTTGAACTCATAATGGGTTCGGACCTCGTCGGAACGAACTATGGATTGTGTTTGGGCCAGAGTTTGCTCACTAAACTGTGCGGGCCCGCACCCAGCCCGCTGACAATAAGCTCGTAACGGACTTTGATAATTAGAGCCAGATTCTAGCTATTTGGATTCTTACGAGCCGGGCCAAGAGCCGCGAGCAATGTATCAAAACAAGGAGCATAATCGACCCGTAAAAGATTTATCGCCAACACATCCCTTTCTTGAGTATTGTTGTCCCAGGGACAGCGCAGACTCTCGGCAATCATGTTTACGGACATGGTTGGCTTCACTGCCCTCGCCCAACACGACGAGCCCCTGGCGATAGAACTCCTAGAAGAGCAAAGGAGACTGGTTCGGCCGATACTCGCGAAATACAACGGAAAGGAGATCAAGACCATTGGTGACGCATTCCTTGTTGAGTTCGAAAGCGCTCTCGACGCGGTCAGGTGTGCGGTCGAGATCCAGACAAGACTGAAGGAGGAGAACGCTCGCCAAGAAAAGGAGCGTGCCATCAGCGTCAGGATAGGAATCCACCTGGGGGACGTCATACATGACGGCGCCGATGTCGGGGGAGACGCTGTGAACATTGCGTCTCGCATCGAACCCCTGGCGCCTCCAGGAGGAATCTGCGTGAGCGCACAGGTTCAGGCCAGTGTCGTCAACAAGATTCGTTCTCGATTGGTGTCTCTAGGGATACCAGAACTCAAGAATATTGACGTTCCAATCGAGGTCTTCCAGATTGAGGGATTTGGCGAGAGGAAAACTACAGTACCTCAGAGGGAGCTCCTTCCAAGGGAGAGAGTCGCAGTTCTCCCCTTCGCTAACATGAGTCCTGACCCCGGCGACGAGTACTTCGCAGACGGGATGACGGAAGAGCTCATCTCTACGCTCTCCAAGATAGCAGGGCTTTCGGTGATATCAAGGACTTCGGTGATGAATTTCAAAGGCAAAACGAGCACTACGGCTGAGATAGCTAGGGAACTCAACTCAGGAAGCCTTCTCGAGGGCAGCGTTCGCAGAGCCGGGAGTAAGGTGAGGGTGACAGTCCAGCTTGTAGATGGAAGCACAGACACCCACCTCTGGGGCGCCAGCTTCGATAGGGAGCTAGAAGACGTTTTTGCGATACAGACAGAAATTGCCACCTCGGTCGCACATTCCCTCAAAGTTCGACTTCTCCCTGATGAAATGGTCAAGATCAAAACAAAGGACACAGAGAGTGCAGCAGCCCATGACTTGTACCTGAAAGGAATCGGATATCTTCGTGAAGGTACCGAGAGAGCCGTACACCTCGCCCATGATCAATTTGAGATGGCATTGAAGGAGGATCCAAACTACGCGAGGGCTTACGCAGGACTGGCAGACAGCGTCCTGGAACTTGGGGACTACCTCTTTTCGCCAATACCGACGGCAATCAAGGAGGCTCGGGGATACGTTGAGCAAGCGCTCGCGTTAGACCCAGGCCTCGCCGAGGCGAGGATGTCGTTGGCAACGCTCCTGATGTACGACTATAGATTCTCCGAAGCCGAGTCTGAGTTTCTCAGGGCAATAGAAATGAATCCGAGCAATGCATCCGCTCATCAAAGATATTCCACCTGCCTCCAGATCTTCGGACGCCTCGAAGAAGCCTTGAAGGAGGTACTTCGTGCAGAAGAACTGGATCCGCTCTCTCCCGTTATCGAACTTTCAGTCATTTACAGGCTGACAGGGCTAGGGAGCGACGAAGAGTCAGAGAGGAGGATTCGTAGGCTCGAGGAGATGGCCCCTCAAAACCCGTTGGTCGAAGAAGCGAAGATGGTCTACACCTTCGCAAAGAAGGACTGGGAAAACGCGGCCCTTCACTTGAAGAAGATGATGGATGCGGACCCGGACGACCCGTACCTTGACGCCGACATGGCGTATCTTTATGCTGTGACAGGCCGTCGAGAAGAAGCACTAAGGCTGGTGGAGAAGGTGAAGTCTGTACCTGAAGATCAGAGAGTCAGAGGGCAGTTACTCGGTTTTGCCTACCTGGGTCTAGGGGATTTGGATGAGTCGTTCCGGTGGCTTAGGTACGCTGTCGAAAGGAAGGAAGCCTTCATTTCCTGGCTTAGGTCGTATCCTCTGTTCGCTCCAGTCAGAGAAGATCCAAGGTTCAAGGACTTGCTCGAATCAGCTGGTTTACACCCGGCTTCCGCCCACTAGGAGACCCTCTAGAGGAGAAAGGACCGTTCAATGCGTTGATGGCCTAAGCTAGATGCCCGACAGGGATGACTGTGCAGTTGGAATTCGTAATCTCGCCGAAGCCCGCTACGCAAAGGGGTAAGTTTGCTTCTAACACATTTTTGTACGTCAGCTGGTACCAAGAAGCTCGATCCAGATTCCGTCGGGGTCTTTGACGTAGACCTCAGTTCCTTTCGAATCCTTTGGGGTGATCGCTGGCTCTGCACCCTTGCTCAACAGCAGTGTGTAGGCCTTGTTGACATCCTTCACGAGGAAGGCAAGGTGATCGAGCTCTTCCCCCTGTTTGTATTCGGTGTAGAACCTCGAGCCTTCCGGATACCAGTTGAGTTCCAGTGTCTGCTTTGAATCATTCCCCCTGAGCTGAACCCATTTTCCCCCATGGGGCATAGTCCCCTTCTTTGCGACATTCATCCCCAAGACCCCGTAGAAGTCCAACGACCTCTTCAGGTCTCTTACTCTGATCCCCGAGTAATAGAAACGGAATTTCATCGTGTACTCCCCGGCCAGCATGGCTCAACGTCTGAAGATAATGGTTGCTAAATTGGGTTACGTCGATGACGACGGCAGGTCATATGCGTTGGTAGAGCGCGAAAAGTTCGGGGGCGAAAGGAATTCATGGAAGTGCGAACCTCGTTGAGCCTCGAACAAGAGAAGGCATTACGGGACGCTTTCGGCACACAGTAGACCCGAGGATAACAGAAATCAAGCCAATTCAGATAGGAGGAGCGAGCCGGAAACGGAACGCTCCTCTCCAATGATTTAGCCTGACACAATCATGCGAAACGGGGGGGCAAAAGCTGAGCATTGATTCTGCATCAGACATTGATTCGGAATGTGAGGCTCCTTGTCAGGGATTCGCTTGATTTT
>DASPVF010000012.1:0-2894 GCA_035622475.1 Nitrososphaerales archaeon | reverse complement strand
AAATCACTGAAAACGCATTTAGGTAAACATTTAACTGATTGCTCATAGTGCCCTAACATTCCGATAATAACTTCACAACTACACGTTCCGTCATGACCGTTTTCCTTACGGGGATTGCAGCGCTGCTTGATACCAGTGTGTCTGCAAAGCAGGAACATACGACCCTTATGAGCAAACCCCATCCCCCCTAACCCCCCTTAATAAAGGGGGGTTAGGGGGGATGGGGGCGCCAGTAAAAAAGTGCGGAGGGTGCCGGTCGAAAAGTGCAGCACTCGTTGCATGATTAGGCTCTTGCTTTGTTGATTGTCAAGATATTCCTCCTTTCAGGTTCGTGGGTGTGGGTGGCTGGATTGGCGAGGGGCTCGCTTCTTGGCTTGTTTGAGTCGGTAGCTCTCTCCGTTGGCTTCGATGATGTGGACTCTGTGAGTGAGGCGGTCTAGGAGGGCTCCGGTGAGTCGCTCGGAACCGAGGACCTCGGTCCAGTGCTCGAAGGGGAGATTGGTAGTTACCATGAGGCTCTGGCGTTCGTAGGCGCGGCTGATTACCTCGAAGAAGAGCTCAGCTCCTGCCTTGGAAAAGGGCACGTATCCCAATTCATCCAACAATAAGAGATGTTGACGTTCCAGCTGCTTGTGGAATCGCTGGAGTGTTCTGTCTTCCCTACTCTCCAGAAGCTCGGTGACCAGACCGGTGACCGTGGAGAAACGGACCCGGTAGCCTTGCATGCATGCTGAGAATGCCAGGGCACAGGCCAGGTGTGTCTTGCCAGTACCACTGTTGCCGATGAGCAGGACGTTTTCCCTTTTGTCGATGAATTCTCCCCGCAACAGCTCTCTGACCAGAGGCTCGTTGATGGACGGCTGGGCTTTGAAATCGAAAGTGTCAATGGTCTTGGTCACCGGAAACCGTGCATCTTTGACCCGTCGCTCGGCAGCCCTCGTCTCGCGGTCGAGCAGTTCCCGTTCGGTCAGGCGTAAGAGATACGTGGGGTAATCCGCCCGGTCATCCCTACAGACCGCAGCCATGGAGGCGTACTCCCTGAGCATTGTGGGAAGCTTCAGCTTTTTCAGGTAGTGTTCCAGCAGAACGGTCGGCTTTTTCGGTTCGCTCATGGGATACCTCCTCGGGAGAGCAGGGCCTGATACGCCGAAAGATCGGGTCTTGCTACCTTCACCAACTGGAGATGTTCCCGTCCGTCCAGGCGGAAAGTGCTCGGTTTCCACGGGGGCTGAGGAATTAGGAACTGTGCGACGGCATCCCGGGTGTGAGCCCCCACGCGCAGCCCCTTGGTCACCGCCTCCGCCACCTTGGATACACCATGAATCTCTATGAGCCGGAGCACCCGAATATATTGCCTCGTCCCTTCTCGCTCGCTCTCCGCTTCTCGCTTCAGACGACGGTGGAGGATCTCGAAGCACTCGGGAAGCTCGACGTTGGCCAAGGGCAGTGCATGATCAAGTGAGCCAGGCTTCCGCTCCAGGAGGGGAAGGTAATGTACCCAATCGAAGAAGAGCCCCTCTCTTCCCCACGAACGACGGTGCTGTGCTACCTGCTCCTTCTTATGGCAAAGAACCACCCGATCTGCGTACCCTTTTGCCAAAATGGAATGATGGGCATAGCTCACCGGCACTGAATAGTCGTTGGTGTCAAATCTGACCAGCGACAGTGAGCTTGCAATGGTCGATCGCTTTCGACATGCGTCGAACGGGGCGGGAGGAAGAGAGCGAAAGGCAGCCTGGTCTTCTGTCAACAACTCTCCCTTGGATGCGAGTTTTCCTCGAAGGCGCCGTTTGAGATCCTCTCGGCACTGCTGGACGAGTCGCTCGTTCAACTCCTCCAGGTCCCGTACTTCGGGCACAGGCACAAAGAAATTGAGTCGGACGTATTTGACAACCCCCTCAACCACGCCTTTCTCATTGGGCCGCCGAACATGGCAGAAATGATGGTCAAAGAGGTAATGACTCTGAAGCTCCAGAAAACCCTTCGTCAGCTTGCGATCCCGACCCTGGAGGATCTGAGACACCAGGACTTTGCTGTTGTCATAGGTGATGCGCCGCGGGCTACCCTCAAAAAACTCGAATGCCCGTACGTGACCGTCAGACCAGGTCTCGGTACATTCACGCTCGAATGCGACAACGAAAAAGGAGTCCGAATAGGGAAGTACCATCCCCAGGAAATGCACCTTACGCAAAACCCCGGATACCTTTACCGCCGCCTCACCAAAATCCACCTGAGCCTCACCAGGGCGGTGAGTCAAAGGCATGAAAACCTCCCGAGCTTTACTCTTCAGCTCGCTCACCGCTTCCTTCACCTGGGTGTACTTGCCCTGGTAGCCCTCCTCCTTGATGCGTTCGTATATCCGCTTCGCTGTGTGACGCTGCTTCTTTGGTACCTCCTTGTCGCTCTCCAGAATCTCCGAAATCCTCTCCAAAAAAGGCCCTATCTTTGGCCTGGGACGCTCTGATCCCATCCGATAGCCCGGAGGCTTCGAGTGGGAAAGAATCTTCTCCAACGTCTTCCAGTGCATTCCCTTCTCACGCAGAATCTCCCTCTTGCTCGCCTTGCCGTTCAATACGCGAAGTCGTATCTCGGTCCATTCTTCCATGTCGGTGTACATCCCTCCTACCCCCGGACAAAGGACTGAAGGAAAAGCTCTCCGCTCTCCCCACTGCCCTCTATCACAGGGGTCTGTAAGGGGTGCCGCGACTTTGAACCGCCCCACTAACCGTCGCGATTTTTAACCGGCGTTTCTACATTCGGGAATTGATGACCAAAGGATACTCTCTAAGCAACAAGTTCAGGTTCGGAGAATGGAACCAAGGCGAATTCGAGGCATGGGTGGAAGACTGCTATGACATTGTAGCTGCTTGCAAACCTGAGCCATATTTCCCCTG
>DASPVF010000011.1:0-13675 GCA_035622475.1 Nitrososphaerales archaeon | reverse complement strand
AAGCCGTACTTCTCCTTGTAGTCTTCTGTTATGATATCTGTTTTTGAGCTCAATCGCGCTTCACACTCGAATATAACATAGGTTATTTTCCTTGTTAAAAGGGTTATGGGGTCGAAGGGGCGACCTGCTCTTCCTCCTTGTAACCCTTGATCCAGGTGTAACCTTTCTCTTCGAGGAGCCTGGAAAGCTCTTCTCCCCCTGACTCGATTATTCGTCCCGAATACATCACGTGCACGAACTGGGGTTTCACGTACTTCAGAATCCTCTGGTAGTGGGTAATGAGTAGGCACCCTGTTTGGGGACCTGACACCCTGTTGATCCCTTCGGCGACGATTCTAAGTGCGTCAATATCTAGTCCCGAGTCTGTCTCATCGAGGACTGCGAACTTCGGCTGCATGAGCGCCATCTGGAGAATCTCCGCCCTCTTCTTCTCGCCACCAGAGAAACCCTCGTTGAGGTAGCGGTTGAGGAAAGACTCGTCCATGTTAAGCATCTTCAGTTTCTCTGCGACCGTCTCCTTGAACTCGAATATGGTGGGCGGGTCTGAGCCTGCTGGCCTGGAGTTGTTGTAGGCAGCGCGCAGAAATGAAAACATGCTCACCCCTTGGACGCTGACGGGGTACTGGAACGCAAGAAAGAGGCCCTTCTTCACCCTCTTGTCTGGAGTGAGGCCGAGGATGCTCTCCCCGTCTATCGTAACCTGACCGGATGTGACCTGGTACTTCGGGTGGCCCATCAGGGTGTAGGCGAGAGTGCTCTTGCCGGAACCGTTGGGGCCCATGAGGGCGTGGGTCTCGCCCTGCCCCACCGTGAGGTTGACTCCCTGCAGGATTTCCTTCCCCTCGACCGAGGCATGGAGGTCTTTTATCTCGAGCTTCATTAATCGAAAGGGCGGAGGATTTTCATGCTTTTTAAGCATTATAACGTATGTTATTGAAATCGCTTAGGTCCAGACGTTGCTCGCCTTCTTTGCGACCGCTTCGAGGAATTCTCTGTCGAGCGACGAAAACGCGTCCAGCTGGTCGCCATCGACGTCTATCTCACCGACGACGAGACCCTTATCCGTGATCGGAACAACGATCTCGGACTTTGTCGACAGGAAGCACTGCAGGTACCTAGGATCCTTGCTTACATCAGACACGATCTCGGTCCTGCCCGCTTTGGCCGCAAAACCGCAGACTCCCTTGCCTATGGGTATTCGTGTATGTTCAGTCGCAGCGGGTCCCGCCCATGCATCGAGGACGAGGTCCTTGCCTTCCACGGCGTAGATACCCACCCAGGAGTAGTTGGGGACCGTTGTGTTAAGGAACTTCACCGTCGCCTCTCTGCAGGCCCTGCCTCTTGCCCCGGAGATGGTAGAGTCAAGCCTGACCAACAGCTCCCTAGCCTGTTCCCTTGTGAGCCTGTTCCCGGATGCTGTCAAAGACGCGCATCGCCCTCGACTGGAGTTATTTATCCGCGTTCCTTAGTAGCCAGAAGTGCTGCGCGCCGTTTTTCCTTTGCTTTAGTTTTCAGCGCGAAGCCAAGGCTCAGGGACGGGGAATTCATATATACCCCCATCGGTTGTATACCGTCCAGATTCGAATGTCAGCGGCAGGACAACCTGTGATAATTCTGAAGGAGGGCTCCGGCGAGTCTAGAGGGAGAGAGGCTCAAAGGAACAACATTTCCGCTGCGAAGCTCATCGCCGAAGTCGTAAGGACTTCGCTTGGCCCGCGCGGAATGGACAAGATGCTCGTCGACTCCATGGGAGACGTCACCATCACAAACGATGGCGCCACCATGCTGAAGGAACTGGACGTACAGCACCCGGCAGCCAAGATGATGGTGGAGATCAGCAAGGCCACTGACAACGAGGTGGGGGATGGAACCACTTCGGCGGTCGTGGTCGCGGGGGCGCTCCTCGAGAAGGCTGAGGACCTGATAAACAAGAATGTCCATCCGGTGGTCGTCGTAGACGGGTACTCGAGGGCGGCTGAGAAGGCCCAGAAGATACTGGAGGAGATTGCAGAAAAAATCGACCCAGAGAACAGGGGGGAGATACTGAAGGTCGCCAACACGAGCATGTTGACGAAGCTCGTCAACGAGGACTCTCCCCACCTAGCAGGTATCGTCGTCGATGCCATTCTGGAGGTCGCAGAGAAGCGCGAAGACGGCCACAAGGTGGACATAGACAACGTGAAGGTTGAGAAGAAGGCTGGAGGGGCTCTTACCGACACCAAGTTGGTCCAGGGCATCGTGCTCGACAAGGAGGTGGTCCATTCCGGCATGCCGAAGAGAATTGACGAGGCGAAGATAGCCCTCGTGAACTCAGCACTGGAGATAGAAAAGACCGAGTTCTCGGCAGAGATACGCATCAACGATCCCGACCAGATGCAGAAGTTCATGGACGAAGAGACAAGCATCCTCAAGGGGATGGTGGAGAAGGTCCAGACGGCGGGGGCTAACGTCCTCATCTGCCAGAAGGGCATCGACGACCTTGCCCAGCACTTCCTGGCGAAGGCGGGGATCCTGGGTGTCAGGAGGGTAAAGGAGAGCGATATGACGAAGCTCGGGAAAGCAACAGGGGCACGAATTGTCACCAACCTCGACGACCTCACCAGCAAGGACTTGGGCTACGCCAAGCTGGTGGAAGAAAGGAAACTCGAAGAGGACAAGTGGGTGTTCGTGGAAGGGTGCAAGAACCCGAAGGCCGTGACGATTCTGGTCAGGGGAGGGACCCAGAGGATAGTCGATGAGGCCGAAAGGGCACTTCATGACGCCCTCATGGTGACCAAGGACGTGGTCGAACTCCCAGCGGTGGTCGCGGGAGGGGGTGCTCCAGAGGAGGAAGTCTCGTTCCAGCTTAGGAACTGGGCTCAGAAGCTATCCGGGAGAGAGCAACTGGCCGCACTAAAATTCGCCGACGCGATGGAGAGCATACCGCTGACGTTGGCTGAGAACGCAGGGATGGATCCAATCGACACCCAGGTGGACCTCAGAGCAAGGCACGGCAAGGAGGGGAAGTGGTACGGCGTCGACGCACTTAACGGCAAAGTGGCCGACATGTACGCAAAATCCGTTTGGGAGCCTCTGGCTGTCAAGCTGCAAATCCTTCGTGCAGCCACCGAAGCAGCCTCAATGATCCTAAGGATCGATGACGTCATAGCCGCCAGCAAGATGAAGGCGCCACCTACCCCGCCAGGTGGAGGCGGAGGGATGGGTGGTATGGGCGGCATGCCGCCAATGTAGCGGCTCAGTTCAGTTCGACGTTGGGGTACGCCCTAGACGACCTCGTCGCCCTATCGTAGACCATGCTGGCGACGGCCACATCCTCAAGGGCCACACCCCCCGACTTGAAAAGAGTCCTCCCCTCGGGCTTTACCTTGCCGGCGACTATGGTCCCTAGCTCGACGGCGGACTTCCATGAGAAGACCCCTTTCTTGACGGCTTGGATGAGGTCGCCGTACTCGACCTTCGCCTGAGCTATATCATCCACCGCTACGGTGTCAAAGGCGCCCACCCCATCTGCGGTGACCTCGGCGCGGTCGGAGACGTTCCCCCCTGCTATGTTGAGGTGCATGACGTTCCCCAGCATCTCGTCAGTCAGGAACGGTTTCCCCGAAGAGGTGATGGCCGTTGCCACCTCGGCGCCTTTGAGGGCCGTGGTGGGCGAATCGAAGGCTCTGGAATTGAATCCGCAGGTCTTCAGCTTCCGGACGAAAGCCACTCGATGCTCAGGCGTCGGACTCCAAACCCTGACCTCTTCCGGCGTCATGATCTCCTGTATGGCGAGAACCTGGGTCAAAGCCTGTTTGCCGGAGCCGAGCACCGTGAGAGTCCCAGCGCGCTTACCGTACATGTACTTGGTGGCAACCCCCGAGGCGGCGCCGGTCCGGAACCTTCCAATGACATCTGCGCCCATTACCGCCAGAAGCCTGGAGTCCTTCGTGTCGAAGAGCAGGAGTGCGAACTTGGTCCCCATCCTGGAGGCCAAATAGGCCTTGAGCCCTGCCCTCCCGAGATATGGGAGATTGGCGTGCATCACGCTAAGGACCGAAGCTGATCCCCGCGACCTCGTTCGCTTGGAGTTGGAGACTTCGCCCATCCCCTGTTGCCGGAAGGCCTCCTCCACGCAGGAGACAACCTCCTTCATTTCGACGAGACCTTCGACATCTCTTTCCGCGAGAACTAGCGTCAAGGCGTCTGGGCTTCTTCCTTCTTCTCTTCAGTCTCGGGTTTGCCCCATCGGCCCACCTTAGGGAGGTTCTTGCTCCTAAAGAGAGCCATGCCCTGCTGGTAGCGCTGGAGCTCTACCTCAAGAAACCTGATGTCGGACATCAACGCCGCGGACTCCTTTTCCTTCCCCTTCTTGCCTGTAACCTCTGCCAGCTTCGCCTTCCTGTCGCTGACCATCTTAGAAAGGAGCTGCTCGTACTCAGTCGTCATGGGAAATTGCGACTTGGAACCTTTCGAAACTATAAAGGCCTTACCCGGAAGCTGGGGGCATGCGCCCTCAGCTCGTAGTCGGGGGTCTGTTGGTCGCAGCCATGGGGGGAGGATTCTACTTCCTGCAGCTCCCTTTCGTATACTTCTGGAGCCTCCCTTTTGGCATTGCAGGGGTGATCATGATAATAATGGGCTTCTTCATCCCTGAGAGTCCAGGTCCGGTCCAGCCCCCGGAGGGCCACAGGTTCTGTCCCTTCTGCTCGACGCCGGTGAAAGTTGGGGTCGAGAGATGCCCGTACTGCAATGGTCTTCAGAGAGAGGTGTAGCGGCTGTCGGAGATTGAAAGGTTCGTCTTGTCAAGAAAGACGAAGGCGGTCGTTACCTTCCGCGGGCATCCTATGATAAGGTCTACGCATCCCAACACCATAGAGGTGACCACCGATGGCCATCTCACCCCGAGGGGCGACTGTATAGTAGGCGTGAGCGCATCGACGGGATGTGCCCAACTAGACCCGCAACTAAAGGAAGGACTGAGGAGGAAAGGATCCAGGGTGACAATCCGTTTACGGGTCGGCATGAACACCTTCGAGGTGAAGGCGGAGGGGGACCCGAGGCTGGAGCTCTCTCATCCCTGCGACATCGTCATTCGAAAGAGCGATTACGTCAGTGACAGGACCCTCGCTGTGCACGCAGACGCGGCCGCGAAGGATGTCCCGAGAGAGATTGTTACGAAGCTCAGGGAACCGGGCACCGTCGGCATGCTTGAGATAGAGGTGACATAGGTTGGAGGAGTACAGAGCGGTCGCGTACACGATGCAGGCACTGGTCAAGTACCATGGGCTGAAAGACTGGAAGCTCAGGCTCCCCTATCACGACAGCATTTCTGTGAACACCACTTCTATGATGACGGAGGCAACTATCACGGACGGCAGGAAGGGGGGGGTCTTCACGGAGGGGAAGTCAAACGACTCGGCCAACGAGAGGCTCCGAGCAGTTGTATCGAGGCTCGACCCGTCGCAAGCCGTGACAAATTTCAGAATCGACAGCCACAACATCCCCAGGTCGAAGGCAAAGGGGATAGGGTACTCATCATCGGCAGGAGCTGCGCTCACTCTTCTCTGCCACAGGCTCCTCGTCGGCGGGGAACCTGACCTGGGAAGGCTGTCGAGGACGGCCCGGCTCTTTGCCGCTTCGGCGTCGAGGTCCATCGTGGGAGGATTCTCCAGGTTGTATGCAGGGAAGGATGACGAAAGCACCTATTCGGAAAGGTTCGCGGACTCGAGAGACCTCGACCTTCGCATGGTGATCGTGCCCTTGCCCTCCCCCGTCAGGACAGAGGACGCCCACAGGGAGGTGCTCAGCTCCCCCTTCTTCAAGGCCAGGGTTCAGACGGCCCAAAAGAGGTGCGACGAGATGGAGACGGCGATACTAGCCGGCGACCTGGACGCAGTTGGCAGGCTTGCGGAAAAGGACACCCTCGAGCTGCACAGCCTCACCATGACTGGGGAGAGCGGACTTATCATAATGACGGAGGACTCCCTCCGGATAATTCGCAAGGTAAAGGAAATCCGCGAGGAAGGTCGCAAGGCGTACTACTCCATGCAGACTGGGCCGTCAGTGTTCATCAACACCTCAGAGAAGGACGAGCTTGCGGTGCGGGAGGAGGTGGCGAAGCTGGGATACAGGGCTTACCTTTCGTCAGTGGGGGGGGAAGCGAAGATCCTATGACTGTCAGAATGAAGGATGTCCGCGCCTACATAGACGAATTGGAGAAGACGAAGGAAGACAGGCCTGAGCAGGTGAAGGAGGGACTCGAAATCTACATCAGTCTCTGGGAGAAAGTGATAGAGCGCGGCGTGGTGGAAGAGACCGACGGGGTCGACGCTGCGCTGGCGAAGATAGAGAAGGAAGGAGGACTGTACGCCGCCGCCGGTGAACCACGCGAACCGAGCTAACGGATAGCCTCCCCGCCATCGATTACGACTACCTGGCCGGTGATGAAACTAGCCTCATCGCTAGCCAGGAAGAGGGCGAGCTCGGCCGCCTCCCGAGGCCTCCCGAAACGTCCCAGAGGGATTGCCTTCCTGTAGGAGTCCTTCTGGTCCTTGCGGAGCCATTCTACCCAGGTCGTCTCGAAGGAACCGAAAGCCATGCAGTTGACCCGAATCCTTGGTGCCAGCATCCTGGCCAGCATCCGAGTCATGGACACGACAGCGCCCTTCGCAGAGGCATAGACGAGCCCCTCCGTGTCTCCCACGAGGGCTGGGGTCGAAGCCACGTTCACAACCGACGAACCAGAACTCATGAGCTTGACTGCGCCCTGGGTGCAGAGGAAGGTGCCATAGGTGTCTACGGCGAAGACCCGCCTCCACATTTCAAGGGTGATCTTGTCCAGCTTCAGGTCCCAGATGGTGCTGTCGGACAGGCCTGCTGTGTTGACCAGTACGTCAAGCCCCCCGAGCCTCGCCTTAATCTCTCCGTACATCTCCGCGACGTCGGAGGGGTCGGACACGTCAGCGTGAATTGCAACTGCCTTGCCTCCAGCGCGTCTGATGGAATCAACGACGGTTTCGGAGTGTTTCGTCCCAGCTCTGTGGTTGACTACCACCGTCGCCCCCTCCAGGGCGAAGAGCCTTGCGATCTCTCCCCCTATACCCTGAGATGAACCTGTGACTAGTGCTCTCTTGCCCGCCAGCCTCAAGCCGGCAGAGGTGCCCAATCCTCGTCTTAAGGGTTCGAACTATGGTCTGGGGGCCCTTTCCCGAGCAGTGGAACCGGAGGAGTACTGCTTCAGGAATCTGATGTTGAAGAGGGATGCCTCTGCTGAGTTCCTTACCATTTCGTCCTTGTCCGAGAGGACCTTGGTCAGGACTTCCTCCGATCCCGCACTTCCCACCGAGCCTAGAGCAGCGGCTGACTCGTGCCTCACTATTGGGTCCTTGTCGTTAATGACCGCCTTTGCGAGAGCAATGTTCCCTTCGGCGACCCCAATCTGACCGAGAGAGAAAGCCGCCTCGTGTCTGACGAGCGGGTCGGGGTCGTTGAGAAGCACGTCTGACAGCACAGGCACGGACTTCTCTCCTCCCACCTCAGCGAGTATGCACACAGCGTGGACCCGAAGAACAAGGCTTGGCTCGCTCTGGAGGACCCTGACGAAGTAGGATTCGTCTTTGCGCCGAAAGGCGTCTTCCATCCCCTTCATGACTTCCATCGCATGAGGTTCGTCGTCGACCACCGTGCTGGTGTACATGGCTGGCCGAGCCCGTCGGGGTCGGGCTATAAACAGAACGGACAGCCTGTGCACTGGAGACGGTCCGCGTCTAGGGCGGGGGGTAATACTCTTCCTTGCCGTCCAGCATTTCGCGATAGTAGTTGTCGGAAGCCCTTCTTGCGAAATAGTAGTCGTACAATGACACGTGCTGGGGGTCCAGCATCATCAGGTATTCATGTGCGTGCTGGGCAGCGTCCCTCCCCGACGACATCGCCTTCACGACGAGGCTCTCCCCGGTCACAACATCTCCTGCGGCGAAGACTCCAGGGAGGGAACTCATGGAGCGGTTGTCAATCGCGATGGCGTTCTTCCATCCGAGCTTCAGGCCAGCAAGCTTCTGGATGTAGGAATTGGGGCCCCTGCCTATGGCGATGATGACCGAGTCGCACTCCATGTCAACGGTCTCCCCGGTGGGTACCGGGCTCCTTCTTCCGCTCGAGTCCGTTTCCCCGAGCTTCATTACGGTCATCACGGTCTTGGTCAATTGGCCATTGGTCCCCACGTACTCCTTGGGCGCCATCAGGAACTTCAGCTTGAGCCCCTCTTCCTTCCCTTCTTCGATGAGAATCTCGTCGACAGGCATTTCGACCTCGGTCCTGCGGTACACGATTGTGACATCCCCTCCGGTCAGCCGAAGAGCAGTCCTGGCGCAGTCCAGAGCGCTGTCCCCTCCGCCGATTATCAGAACCTTCTTTCCTAGTTCATAGGTGGGGTGGCCAAGGTAGCTATCCACGCCATTGACGAAGACGTCCTCGAGGAACCTGTAGCCATCGTAGACCCCCTTGAAGTCGGAGCCGGGTGTGTCGAACTTGGACACATCCTTCGCTCCCGTCGCGATGATAACCGCGTCATGGTCGGACCTGAGCCCCTCGAGCGTGATGTCCTTCCCTATCTTCACCCCTGTATTCACCTGGATGCCCATGCCGACAATCCGCTCCGCCTCGTACTGCAGAACGTCCTTAGGCAGATGGTAGTCAGGGATTCCGTACCAGGCTGTCCCGCCGAGGACCTCGAGTTCCTCGTAGATCGTGACCTCGTGTCCATACCTTCTAAGAAGTTCTGCGGCTGCGAGGCCTGCTGGCCCTCCCCCGACGACGGCCACTTTCTTCCCCGTCGGCTTCATCACAAGCGGGTCAGGCTGACGGGAGACTGTCCTTTCCCAGTCAGCCACGAACCTCTGGATCATACCGGAGGCCACAGGCTGGCCCTGGGTCCCGACGACGCACGCTGCCTCACAGAGGCTGTCCAGCTGGGGGCAGCATCTTGCCGTGGCGCCGAGTAGAGCGTTCGTCTCCCTAATCCTATGATAAGCGGTTGCCAGGTCCCCCCGGGCCACAGCCTCGCACATTCCCCTGATGTCTGTCTGAAGCGGACATACGTCAATGCAGAGAGGGTTAACGCAGGTGAGGCACCTGCTTGCTTCAGCCACGGCCTCCTCCATTGTGTATGGGAGTTGTACTTCTTCGAAGTTTCCCTGTCTCAGTGAAGGGTCAAGCTTAGGGAAAGGGAACTTGGATGCACGCTCGGTCTTTAGGGACATATTCTACGAGTTCTCGGCGAATTTTCAGCGCTATTAAGCAAATGAGACGATTCTCAGTTTTGGTAAGTGGGTCTGGATTATTAGGCGAGGCGGCGAAGTTCGAACCCGATTTTCAGGCGCGTCTTTCCGAATCCAGGTACTCTCGTCCGGCGGCTGGCTACTTCTAGCCAGGCGACCTGTTCGGGTGATACTCCCGGATGTGCTCCCTTTTTACGTACTCGAGATCTGAATCGTTTTCCGAGTGGAATTCTGTGTCACAGTCAGGGCATCTCCAATACGATCCTGGCGATTGGGCGGGGGCTGTGACGCCGACCCCGGAAACTCCCCTGGGTCTGTTCGCTCCCATCTCGCCTATAATGCCCACCTCGCGCCGTCTTGACATTTCTGCGTCCTGCTCTTCTTTCAGCCTATTCTTGAAGGCATATACTATGCCGCAATTCTCGCAGAAGCCAAGGGCGCTCTGGTCCTCCAGAGGCTTAACGTTTCCACCACAGACCTCGCATACTTTGACTGGCAAACGAGTAGACGCCAAAGAACACCGATTTAAGTAAAGCCAGATGTGGAGAAAGAGATTGGATGGGAACCGACCCTGGCTCTGGCTGGATCGTTGACCCCCTCGAAGGGCACTAGGGCCGTTCTCATGAGTAGAACTTTACACCCCTTCAGGCTACCCATTGAGGCATGAGAAACGACGTGGTTGTGGTCGTGCTCGTGATATTGGTCGTAGGGAGCCTTGGGATAGGCTACTTCGCTGGTAGCAGTAATCGCCAGACCGTCACCACCACGTCGACTGTGTTCCTGTCAACGACAATGACCCGAACTTTGACATCGAACGAGACAGCTCTTCAGTCGTCAGCATCAAATTCGAGTTGGAGGTTCGTCGTCTCAATCAATGCCACTGCAGTAGAAAGTGGGCAATCCATATTGCTCTGGGCAAACCTCACAAACACCTCTCCTTCTAATGAAACAATCAGACCCTTTGTGCAACCCTACATCAACCCCAGTGTCACTGGCGCAAATGGGACTGTTGTTTGGGCATGGAATCCTCCAGAGGCAACATGGCTTAACTGGAACGTGACGAGCGGACAATCTCTCTTGCAAGATGTCGTCATACCCATGACTAACCTTCAGAACGGTGTGTATGGGATTCAGGTAGCGCCTCTCTCTTCCGAATTCTCTGAGAACTTCAACTTGACCTTGCACTTCTCAGTTGCTTCCCTCTGCGGCCCTTTCGGATGCGACATTAGCACCACCACGGTTCACAGCGGCCAGACGCCTTAAGCCATACGGACTCCATTAAGGAAGACAAAACCCTTGCTTACTGATTTTTCCGACCCCCCCAAAATCGCTCATTCGCGTCTGAGCCTAGCTCAGCTAAGTGCCGCTTAGCGGAATAATCCGTCCGCCAGTTTGCTTGCTTGCTTGAACCGCATCCGCATCATCGCCTAAAACTTAATTTCTTAAGCGAATCCTATGTTGGGCCGAAGACAGGTCTCCTGATTCTGTCGCTTTAATCGTATTCCCATGAACAAGAATCCAAATAGCCGGAGTCAGGCTCCCTTTGACCAACGGAGTCTATAATGAGTTATTTTAACGCGGGCCTGGTGGTATGCGATTAGGAAATTAAGCGAATCCTAGTCGCCATCATGAGGTTCGAGTCCGACCGTCGCCGTTTTTCTGAGCTCAGAATGAACTCTGATTGACTAACGGAGAGCGTATTGAGGCTTTTTGCTCGGCGTCTAGTCCGCTCTACAGTATGGTCAATGTGTCGTACAATCACGAATGTGAGTCAGGGAATTGCGGGAACCCGAACAGGTTCGGGCAGAGGGTGCACAGCTGCCCGCACCTTCTGAGCAACTCCATCTACGAGTCGGTACGTGCGACTCTGGCCTTGGAAGACACCCCTTTCGATTATCCCCATGCTCTCGAGCCTCTTCGCGTGCCAGGTGAGAGCCTGCGAACTTAACCCAAGGACTTCCGCTAGCTTCACGTGGGTCAGGGGCTGTTCTTCCGACAGAAGCGTCAGAATCTTCCCGACTTTCCCTTGGCGCAGCAGCGAGATGACCTTGCGCTCTGTCTCGCCATATCTTGCCGCCCCGAAGAACCGTCTGTACTTCCCAGTCTTGCACTCTTCGATTTCACCATTCTTGGAGAGCACCCAGATGTGGTATTGGACCACGCCCATTGACAGGCCCAAGTCTTCGCTCACCTCCCTCATGTACACGCCTGGGTTGGTGAGGATGAAAGCCATAATCTCCCCTCTCGTCGTAATGTTGGCTGAAAGGTACTGTCCTGCGCCGAACGTCCACTCTCCGTACCCCGATGTAAACTGAAGGCTTGGATTCACGCCGCTGGATTGGGCCCCGAGCCCATGGCGAGCCTGGGAGAGCGCGGCGTTCACCATCAGCGATGAATCGATGAGCAGGACTGCGAAGGCGATTGCCGTTACAGCCTTGAGGTACCTCGTGCCCCTTTACCCGTGTCTTCCCGGACCGCATGAGGTCTAATACGCGTATCCCCAAGATTCGCGATGGATGTAAGTGATTGTATCAGAACCGTTATACCATTTCTCAGGACCGTCGAGTCTCATGAAACGGCTTCAGATTGCTGGCCTGATTATTGCGGCAGTCCTTGTCGCTGCCACGGTTGTGTACTTCGCGGTCCCATCGAACTCCAATCGACCCGCATGCAGTGGTGGGATTAACGGTGCGAAAGTAGGTGCGCCGGACTCCGAGGATCTGGGACAGCCGTTGTACAATTTGACCTTCACAGTGAACGGCAACCAGGAGCAAGGTCTCTACTACGGATACATGTCGGGAGCAATGTCCTGGATCAAATCAAGCACCCCGTCTGGTACGGTCATCATGAGTTGGTGGGACTATGGGAAGGAGATAGTTGGATGTACGGGAAGGAGTTCGGTCATCTCGAACCCCTCGGCGAGATTCATCGCGCTTGGGTTCTCGGGCAACTCCACTGAGAGAGACCCGGAGCAGTCCCTCACCGATGTCGGGACAGCTCTCTTCACGACAAATGCCACTTTGACCCACTCGATAGCTCAGAAGTACAACGCCGCCTATCTTATGGTAACCTCCGAAGATGGAGGAGAGAAGGCGCCCTACATCCTGACCTACCTCGGGCTGAAGCCAGGGGACTACATGACTTCGAACAGCACAACTTTCTCTTCGAGCGACTGGACAACGTTGGGCCGCCAGACGGTCATCTTCCGACTTCTTGATGGTCAGAGCGTCCCTGGGTTCACACGGACGTATTCGGACAGCAACGTCGAGATATTCAATGTAATCTGAGGGTCAATGAATCCAACGGGCTCCGCCCTATCGACAAGATTCATCCCACTTCTCACCTTTCTTCTCCTGAACACCCCGCTCTCCTACATCGGCGACATTTTTCATGAAGAAGGCCACTGTTTCCTAGCAATAGCACAGGGAGGAACCTGCACGGGAATAATCATAGGACAGAGCGAGTCCTTTGCTCTTGCCAGCTCGTATCTCGTGTCAGTCGGGGGTTGGACCGGTCAATATGTTCTCGTAGCGATGGTCATTCTGCTCGTATGGAGAATCAAGCCCAAGAGCTTCCTGGCCAGGTCTGCCGTAACGGTCATTGTATTCCAGAACCTAGTCAACCCTCCCGCGTACATTGCAAGCCTTCAGGGGGATTCAGCCGCAGTGCTGAGCTTGCTCGAGGGGGACGGGGTCGGGAGGACAATGTCGGTCGTCATTCTCGAATCGATCGCGATAATCCTCTATTCGGTTGGAATATACGTCTCATGGAGATATGTCCGCAGGTACTTCTCTGACGTATTTCAGTGGGTCAACACCCGGAGGACAACTGCCGCAGCCGTGTTGTTCGTTGCTGTCACCGCAGCCTCCACCTTGTTTTCTTACACTTCCCTAGGGGAGAGAATGTTGCTGGCGAATGCTGGGGTCCAGGCCATTGCTGCCTTGACGTTCCTTGTCATCTTCGCGTTCCTCATCATTCCGCCTCCACCTGCCACATGGAAGGGAACGGAAGGTTTGGGACCATCTCGTGTGACAGTAGCATTTGTCGTACTCCTATTCGTCGAAGCGCAGCTGATCTTCTTCTTCGTCCTGCCCCTAGCCATATTGTTTCCGTGATGGCTATCGTCTCGGTGTGCGGCGCCTGGATTGGGGGTGTCTTGGGTTGCGGCGGAGAGCCAAGGGCGCGGGCGAGTGAAACTAAACGCGGGGCCCGCCTGATTATCTAAGCGAATCCCAAGTGGATTCGATGAGTCTTCTAAGTGAATCTGAGGCGGGCCTGGTGGGATGCGCTTAATTTTCTAAGCGAATCCTTCTGCCCATATTGATGTACACCGCTCAGAAACGAAGGGTTCCAGCCGGAGGCATTCATTCTAGGTACTTGCCAATAGCTCTCCCTCAAACACCTGGCATCGGGAGTTC
>DASPVF010000010.1:0-90873 GCA_035622475.1 Nitrososphaerales archaeon | reverse complement strand
CCCGGGCATGGCGAAAATGTTGCGCGATAGACTGGCTGCCTATGCCTGAGGTTTCGTGTAGGTCGTGTAGCCGCAGATTTACGGCTGCAGGCGACAGTATAACATACCCGATAATCGTTGACATTAGACGAAGTATACATCCAAGCCAACTTGGTGGCACTGGACATTTATCGGCCCCTAGCGATTTTGGTGGGGTTTGGACGAATCCACCCGCCCTATGATAGGTTATTAGCCTGTGCGTGGTAGTCAAATCAATGATTAGGCTGGGTAGGAAGTTGGCAGTATCCTACGTCGCACTGGGCGGACTTTTGCTTCTGGTGTTTGGGTTTCCTTCATTGGCTTCCGTAAGTGAGTTGATTTTTTATCCGCCGTTTGTGCTTGCCCTCTTATCGTTCTATGGTGCTCCCATCATTCTCCTAGCCATAGGAACTCATGCACTGATAGCGTCTAGAAGGCATCGCTCTCTAGGCAGCGTGAACTGATACCCTTCGCTTTCATGAGAACGGCCTAGCGATTCTATGGGGTTGGACTAGGTTTTGGAATATACTGTATAGCCGCAGTGACCGCAGGTGAGCCTGTTCCCGTGCTGGGCCATGAAGTACCCCTTTCCGCACCTGGGGCACTCCTTCCTCAATTTCGAAAGCGAGTCCCCGTCGACCTTGTATAGCTTGTAGACCTGGATTCTTCTCTTGGGCGCCTTCGGCTTTTCCTTCTTCTCTGGCTTCTTCTCCTCGGCCGGTGCTTCGGCAGGTGCGGGCGCTGCCGCCGGAGGCGCGGGGGGTGCTTTCGACATGGCTACTTAGCCTCAGGCGCCGGGGGAGCTGCGGCCGCCGGGGTCCCGGCCTTCTTCCTCTGCTGTTTGAGCTTCTCTCTTTCTTCCTTCGAAAGCATCCTCTCCTGCAGATATCTGGGATGGACCTTCTTTCTAGACTCAGCTGACCCATATACGTAGAATTTCCCGAGGACCTTTCTGGTCCCCGATTGGCCATCTACCCTGATGAGTCCGACGTTATCCACTGATACTCCGAGCTCCTGGGCGACAATTTCGACAGCCTCCTTCCGCGAGATCTTCCCTGCCTTTCCCTCCATCGATAGCTCGACGTAAGACCTGTCGAGCACCTTGGACTCTGACTTCTTCTCTAGAGGCAAACTGGGGCTCCCGAATTGGTCAGGGATATTAACTTGAAGCTCAATGAATGCCCTTTATCCCCATCTTGGCGAGAATAGCCCTGTTCCGTGATTTAGCTATCGCATCCGCCTTCACTGCGACGACCCCTACCCCGGGCTGCCCGTAGAAGACCACGGCAGAAACCGGTGCCATGGCTATGGCGAGCATGGCCATGAGATCCTCCTCCCCTCCGACCTGAACCCTCACGGGTTTCTTACCAGTGAAGGCGCGCTTCATCCCTGTGATTGCGCCTTCTGTGAGCATCCCCGCCGGGTTCTTCACCCTGATCAGCCTTGCGTAGGGGACAGCTGGAACATCCCTCACCACCCTTCGCTCGACCCCGTCCACTACCTGGACGTCTGGCGTTCTCCCCATGGCGCCCAGGGTGTCCGTCACCCTATCCCCTACGGTGATCGTCATGGGCGCGCTCCTTACCAATCTTTCGAAATCTTGCCCCTTTGCTTCCTCAGCTGCATAGACAGTCCCCATCGGGGCGGCCAGCCTGGACCTGAGTTCATGCGGGAGCCTGTACGTCCTGCGCAAGGGCCTAGCTTACCTTGAGGGCGTATCTTCCCGGTTTCGTAATGTTGAGGGTCTTGGCCACCTGAGACTTTCCCGGGTCGATTATGATGATTAGGCCAGACCATTCGTTGCTGAGTTCGGTGGACCCATCATTGGGACAAGCCTTTTCAGTAGTTAGGGTCCTGCACTTCCTGCACGCGAGCTCCTTCATGGCCCTACTTCTCCGATCTTTCTTCCGCCTTGCGAGCCTTCGTCGCCTTGGTCACTTCATCGTCTATCCATTCCAGTGCCCCGAGGAAGGGCTGTCTGCATGTGACGCCTATCTTACCCATTGATATTCCGTGGCCGAGGCTCACAGCAGTAATCCTTACTCTCACCTTGCTCCCGACCCTCAGAGTCCTTTTGCTCTGAGAGGCGGTGATTATCCCGGACTTCACATCGCTGGTCAGGTAGTCGTCCATTATTTGACTAAGGTGTAGCAGCGCGTCAGCCGGCCCAATCCTCACGAAGGCGCCGAAGTCGGTCACTTCGACTATCTCCCCTTCCACTATCTCCTGTTTCAGGGGGAAGAAGGACAGCACCTCGAAGTTGACCCGGTGATAAGTTGCCCCGTCTCCCGCTATGATCTTGCCCACCTTGTCTACGTCCACTTTCGTCACAAGGACAAGATACCCATGATCAGGGTTAATGGTGCTCTCATACTTCATTTTCAGGAGGTCCATGGCCACCTTCTCGAGCGGGGAACCGAACCGATCGGGGGGAACCCTAACGACATCTTCGAGCTTCACAAGCTGAAACATGAATTAATCAGGAACGAAGCCACCCCTTTGAGTCAGCGATTTTAATCTTTAGCGAGCATGAGAAGAATTTTTCTATGCTGAGGAGAGTGAAGGAGGGAGCTTTCTCTTGTGCTCTGTGCTGGCGTGCATCTCGAGCACCTTCTTCACCACTCGAAGGGGCAACCTTGCCTTGGCCGCCGCCTCCGCCGGCCTCACCTTCAGGTCGTAGAGGTAGTGTAGCGCCACATCGAGACTGTCGTAATTCGCCGGTATCTCGTCCGTTGCCTTTTGCCCCGGCCAGAGCTGAGGCGACGCCGGCTTCTCGACTACACTCTTCGGGATGCCGAGAAACATCCCGAGCTCCCGGACTTGGGTCTTGTAGAGGTGGGCTATCGGGAGAAGATCAACTCCGCCATCCCCCCACTTCGTGTAGTATCCCAAGAGTCCCTCGCTTCTGTCTCCCGTCCCCGCGACAAGATACCCCAGGGAATTCGCTCGATAGTATAGGATTACCATCCTCACCCTTGCTTGGACGTTTGCCTTCGCAATCCTTGTGCCTTCAGCCTTGGTCGACCCGATGATGCCGTCGACGATTCCTGAGATGGGTGTCTCTTCCCTCCTTACCCTCCACGTGTCCGCGAGCATCCGGGCATCTTCCAAGTCTTCGCGCGGCGTATGGTCCGATGGCATAAGGACGACCAAGACCCTGTCCTTACTCAGCGCCTTTACGCAGAGCGCTCCTACGACGGCGCTGTCGATCCCGCCACTAAGCCCTACCAATACGCCGCCTGCATGGGCTTCATGCACGGTCTTGTCGATGAAGGCCGATATTCTGCCAGCCTCCCTGCCGGCTTGAATCCTAAGGCTCATGGTCGCGAATCTTCAGAGAACCGCCCGAAGTTCAGCTTTTATCACTTCCCCGACGATGAATCAAATGCCTTTGGTCACCGTAGCCCGACCCTGCCCTTCCTCAGGGAGATGACCCTTAGGTGTGCGGCCCTGGCTGTACGCGCCAATTCTGAGTCCGTCGTTG
The DNA here is from genome assembly GCA_035622475.1 of Nitrososphaerales archaeon. Lineage (GTDB taxonomy): Archaea > Thermoproteota > Nitrososphaeria > Nitrososphaerales > Gagatemarchaeaceae > UBA183. The sequence goes on along the minus strand of DASPVF010000010.1, from coordinate 87,371 downwards.
CCACGATGGCGCCTTCGGCCGACGCTGCCGAGATTATCTCGTCGTCAACTAGAGCGCCCCCACAGGCTAGGCGGCCGAATCCCGAAGACAAGCCTAGGGCGACCCGCGCAGTCCTCGATTTCCCATCCTTAGCCGAGGCGAGCCTACGAAGCTCCTGCTCCACGCACACAAGGAGGACTGGCTCGAAGTTACCAACCCGATCCACGATGTCTTCAAACCAGGTGGTGGGGTTCTCGGCAACGGCCATCATGAAACTACTATCGAATATCACTCGAATCAAGCATTACTTCAGTACGCCGGACCCGATGAGTCTCCATCGCTCGGAAATTCTTCGACTTATGGCCGCCCTCATCCCCATCTCGACGGCGACGGGTTTCTTCAGATCTGCTTCGACCACATCCCCCCTGACCGAGGTGGCCACGGCCAGAGTCGACGCCGTCCCCAGGTTCAGCCTGAGTGTCTCCGAGAGCTTCACCTTGTCCACCCGAATGAGCTCAGTGGCCCCAACGGCCGTCTCTAGCAGAGTCACATCAAGGTTGACGTGTTCCAGAGTCTCCGGCAGTGTTCCCGGCTTGCCTATCACGCTCCCAACCATCTGGTCTCCCTTGGTGTATGTCGGGTCGAGGTGAGTCCCCACTGCCACGAGTCCCCCGGGTCCTACCCTGTCCGATGCGCCCGCACCAGTTTCAAGGCTGGAGACTTTGGTTATGATGGGAACGATTTTCCCGCTCCTATCGTCAATCATGCCTGGCTTCAGTTCTATCTCTTCCCCAACCTTCAGCTCCCCTCGAGTGAGGCTCCCCCCCAAGACACCCCCGGCCAGCCCTGAGATATCCGCACCCGGCCTGTTTACGTCGAAGCTCCTCACGACGTACATCAGTGGGCTAGCCGCTGCATCCCTCTTCGGTGTCGGAATCACCTCCTCAAGCGCCTCGATCAGTGCGTCGATGTTAAGCCTCTGCTGAGCAGAGATGGGGATAATGGGCGCAGATTCGGCGACGGTACCCTGGACAAACTTCACGATTTGAGACTCGTTCTTCTCCGCCTCGGAATCCGTGACCAAATCGACTTTGTTCTGAGCTATCACGATCCGCTTCATGCCCAGCATTTGGAGGGCCTGCAGGTGCTCTCTGGTCTGAGGTTTGGGCACCTGCTCGTTGGCCGCTATGACCAAGAGAGCCCCGTCCATAAGGAATGCGCCGGCGAGCATGTTGGTCATGAGGCTCTCATGGCCGGGACAATCGACGAAGCTCACGGACCTGAGAAAGGTCGTCTTTCTGCCGCAGATCGGGCACTTCTCGCTGGTCGAATAGGATCCCACGCCGTGGTCCTGCGTGCACCTGTAGAACGCAGCGTCGGCGTACCCTACCTTGATGGTAATGCCGCGCTTCAGTTCCTCGCTGTGGGCGCTCGCCCAGATTCCCGTAATAGCTTGAGTTAGGGTCGTTTTGCCATGGTCAACATGTCCAGCGGTGCCTATGTTGACTTCGGGCTGCCTCGGAAGAGGAGGCTTCTCCTCTGTCGGCTCGACGAGCTTCTGCCCAGACAAGAAACTTTGCTGTTTCGCGGGGGGTTTTTAACTGATGCCGAGACTGGTAAAGCAACCCCGGCTGGATAGCCCGGTCGAACCAGACACGTCTGCCGACTTACGGCCCGACAATTCGAGAGCCCCCCATGGGAATGTATTTATCACGACACTTCCGGTCCAGAACTCGTCCCCGGGGATATCAGTGAGAGCGATAGTATTATCCGGAGGCCTCGGAATGCGGCTCCGTCCGCTCACCGACGACAGACCGAAGGCACTGATTCTGATTAAGGGGCGCCCAATCGCAGAATACCAAATAGATTGGCTGATGAAGGGAGGATCCATCGACGAGGTAACGTTCGCTTGCGGCTACAAGTGGGAGAAGCTGCAGGAGCATTTCGGCTCGAGTTTCAAGGGGATAGCCATAGACTACTCGGTCGAGGACGAGCCCCTAGGTACAGGAGGCGCAGTCAAGAGGGCCCTGTCGAAGCACCCGACAGAAGATATCTGCGTCGTCGCAAACGGAGACATCATCACGGACCTTCCCCTTTCTCGCATGATTGATGCACATAGACAGGCCGGAGAGATTTCTGCTTCGATGTTGGTTGTCCCCTATCGCTCGAGGTTTGGCGTGGTAAAGATAGACAAGTTGAGGATGGTCAGAGGCTTCGATGAAAAGCCAGCGTTTCCTGATGTCTGGATCAATGGAGGTGTGTACGTCTTGAACGCCAAAAGGGCAAAGAAATACCTTCCCGACGCCGGAGACATCGAGCGAGAGACGTTCCCGAACTTGGTGACCCGAGGAGAACTCCTCTCGTACCCGCACTACGGCGAATGGATTTTCGTGGACTCGATCAAGGACCTCATGCAGCTTGAGGAGTCCATGAACGCTGTGAGCTGAAGAAAGATTTTTGTCAGCCACCCGAGCCAAACTGCCAGTGGATGAGTTCAGGAAGGCGGTGGAGGCATTCAAGGTGCCTTCCGATCATATGCTCACGGTTGAGGTTGGAGGGGATTCAGTATTGATCGCGAACGTTGAGGGAAAGTACTACGGGATGGGGGCTATCTGCACTCATGAGGGTTGGGACCTCTCGGAAGGAACCCTCGATGAGACGGCTGTAACCTGCGCCGGCCATGGCACCGTCTGGGACCTGAAGACCGGTAAGGGAGTGTTCGATGAGCCGCTCCCCGACGAGCCCCTCTACGACGTCAAGGAAGATGGCGGATTCCTCTATGTGAGGAGGCGTTGAGGCTGTGCCCTCGCCCCCTCCTGCCGGGTTCCGCTTGGATATCAAAGAAGTATCTAACGCATAATTACACGACTTCAAGAGACCCTCCCAGTTGTCAACGGGGACCCAAGAGCACAGCCGTTCGACTCCCTTCAGGAGGCTGGGAGGATTCGTCTACCGGAGGAGGAGGGTCATAGTGGTGGCTTGGATCCTCGCTCTCGTCCTGTTGATTCCAATCATCGTTAACGTGACCAATTCCACTTCTCTGAACGAGGGAACGGCATCCGGGAGCCAGCTGGAGTCCGTGCAGGCATCGAACATCATCTCTGCTCAGTTCTCCAAAACCGTCGCCAATAGCACGTTGCTGGTGGTGGTGAAGGGTGCGAACGTCAGCACTCCCGCAACGCAAGGATTCGTAAGTGGGTTGGTGCATTACTTGGAGACGGATTCGAGCCTGAAGGGTCTGAATCAGACCATCGACGTGTATTCACCGCTTTACTCTGCGATTAAAGGGGTCAACGGGGCCACCTATTCCGCGGTCAAGGGCGCAAATGCCACTGCCAGACTTCTTTTGGGCGTCCCTGCGCTCTACTTCGGGGCATGGGTACAGGCATATTCCAAGACTGACAACTTGACATATGCCGATGTGGCCGCGCTCAGCTATGCCTCTCGGACGCTCTCGAATGCCAACACCACCGCCTACAGCGACTACTCATCTCACGTCCTCACCTTGTTCAACTCCGAATGGACTTCGTCATGGTCGAATGGCCAGCTCTCCAGTCTGAATCTCACCGCCCGGGCTTCATACGCCGCCCGCCTTGCTGGCCTAGAGTACGCTGACGCCTACGCACCCGCTTCGAAATCTTTCGACTCCGCACTGCTCAATTCGATTACCTTGGGGGACTATATTGCTGGTTCTGGACAGGTGAACTTGCGGATTGTCTCTTTTGCCCAGAGCTACATTTCTAACTCAACTGGATTCTCGCTCCAGTTCGTTGGTGCATCCTACGGACTCGGCAGGACGTATGATAATTCTTCCCTTTACTCGCTGACGGGGAACATCCTATGGAAGCCGAGCGAGTACGGCGTCACAAGTGCACTATCAACGCTGATTTCGTCCCTTGTCTCTCCAGGCCGAAACATCACACTTGTGACCCTCAACCTAGACCAATCGTCGAACGAGAACGTCATAGCGCTAAGGGCTGCCGTATCCCAGGTGCTGAGCAGTGCCGGAGTAAACTCTGGTGTCCAATCGGCGATGGTGACAGGTGGGGACGCCATATCCTACGATTTCGGGCAGTCGGCCGAGGCAGATTTGAGCCTCATACTCCCGGTGACAATCATGCTCCTGATAGTCGCCACGGGCATCTTCTTCAGGTCTGTCCTCACGCCCTTCATTACTCTCGGTACCATAGGGGTAGCCCTCGGCATCTCACAGGTATTCATTGTCCTTGTGGCCACTTTCATCGCCAAGGTGGACTTCACTGTCCCTACGATCCTGCTCACGATCATGATAGGAGTAGGTACGGATTACAGCGTCTTCATCGTTGCCAGGTACAGGGAAGAGAGGGTGAAAGGCTCCTCGGTTCAACAGGCGATGGAGACATCTGTCACCTGGGCAGGCGAGAGCATTACAACCAGCGGGGCCACAGTCATAATCTCGTTCCTTTCCCTTGCATTCACGTCTGTGGTCTACCTAAGGACCATAGGATACGTGGTCGGCCTTGGCGTGCTTGTGGCATTGCTTGTAGCTCTGACCATGGTGCCGGCAGTGGTGAGCATTGTAGGGGGGCGAGTGTTCTGGCCCAACGCCGGGGAGAACTTTACCAAGTATTCCCTATCTGTTCTCGAGAAGCTCAGGATGAGAAGGGGATACTTCTCCAAGAGCGGTGCCTTCGCCGTGAAAAGAGCCTGGGTGCTCATCGTTCTCGCGCTGGTGGCGACCGGCCCCGCACTTTATGTCTACGCGACGACCACTCCCACCTTCGACTTCCTTTCGGCGGCGCCAGCCAACCTCGAATCCATCTCAGCTTCAAACCAGATTACTGCCGCGTTTGGCAGTGGGACGCTCTTCCCCACCTACGTCGTCATGACATTTTCCCAACCTGTGGTGAATGGCCACGCATTCAACTCCTCCGAAATGGGTACGGTTCAACGGGTCACCACCTACCTCCAGGAGTCCCCGGATGTAAGGAACGTCACGAGCCCGACACTTGTGTACGGGCACCAGGTAGACTATAGCGCGATTAATGTCTCGACCAGCGAAGGTGCTAGAACATTCGCGGGGGTCCTCCAGAGCATCGGCAAGGACAACAAAACTGTGCTTATCACCATCAACTTCAACATAGACCCTGATTCCGCCAAGGCAATCTCCGATGCCCAATCGATGCGCCAGACCCTCCACTCCCAGTATGGTTCGTCTCAGGGGGTCACAGGAATCTATGTCGGAGGTGAGACGGGGTCAGTCCTAGACACGAAGAATGTTTTCGACTCTCAGTTCGATACTGTGGTCCCGATTGTGGCAGTAGGGGTGGCGATCGTCCTCCTTTTGGTCCTCGGGTCCTTGTTCCTTCCAGTCTTCGCAGTCCTATCTATTCTAATGAGCATCATCTGGACCCTGGCGGCAACGCAACTCCTGTTCAAACAACTCTACAACTTCCCCCTGCTGTTCATCACCCCCTTCTTCCTCTTTGTGACCCTGCTTGGCCTCGGCATGGACTATAACATATTCATACTCACAAGGGTGCGCGAAGAAGCCACAAAGGGGAAACCCCTCAACGAGGCAATAGTGGGGGCCATTGAGCAGACGGGGGCCGTGATAACCGCGGCAGCGATCATACTTGCAGGGTCGCTTGGTGCCCTCATGATATCCAGTGACCTCCTCCTAAGACAAATCGGGTTCTCCTTCGCCTATGCGATCCTGATCGACGCCTTGGTGGTCAGGACCTACCTGGTGCCAGCTGTCATGTCTAAGATCGGGAGGTGGAACTGGTACAGTCCCGTCCCATTTCTTAACCGCTCAAGGCATCTCTTCGAGGAAGAGACGGCGCATCCCGACACGGCTTGAGTGAAGGGGGATTTGGGCGGACCAATGCCTCTTCGTGACCACGCCGAAGTGGACGAGGATGTCCTGGAGGAGGGGTGCTACTACCTTTCACGCCTCGGCCTCACAGCCGAACAGCTCGCGTCCCAATTCGGCCTGTCGCCAGCGAAGGCTGAGGAACTCGCGAAAGCGTACGAAACAAAAATCAGGTCTGGAAAAGTGAGGCCAGGAGACTTTGACAAGGCATTCTGGGAGGACGTTAAGAAGGAGGCAGAGGGAGACGTCAAGCTCACCTTCCTGTCTGAGAAGGGCTTCCATCACGCCTGGAAGTCTGAGCTCGAGAAGCTTGACGGTCCGACTCTGATGTCTATTTATGAGTCGAGCAAGGACTTTCTTAGCGCCGACCCGAACCAGAAGTTCCTGGATTTCCCTCCTCCTAAGGGATACGACCCCCTGGCCATGGACAGAGAAATCAGCAAGGCGGTCGGGACGATCCAAGAGCTCTTGGAAAAAAAGTGGGCTTCGGAGAAACGCCCTGGCGGCCCCAAGGCTGTCAAACCTTAAAACTCCCACAAAGTCAGTCGTGCTCGAAAAAGGTTGCCGCTGGACTCGGTCGAGAGGGACAAGCTAACCGCGGTCCTCCGCCAGTTCCAGGGGAGGAGGGTCCTTGTGATTGGCGATCTTCTGGTGAGCCGATTCGTCGAGGTTGCAGCCCGGAAGCTGGCCCGGGAGGCTCCAGTTCCCGCTGGAGACTTCGTCGGGCAGACACTACTCCCGGGGGGCGCAGCTAACCTTTCGAGGGAATTGGTGTCACTAGGGGCTTCTGTCAGTCTCGTGGGGCTGGTTGCCTCAGACGAGTATGGCAACTGGCTGAAATCTGAGTTTTCGAAGTATGGGCTGGATGCCGGAGGGGTGATAACGGACCAGAGCCGTCCCACATCGCTTAGGACCTGGTACATGGTCAATACGTTCCACATGCTTCGCATCGATAAGGAAGACAGAAGAGACGTACCTCTTGCCATGGCAAAGAAACTTCTCGCAGAGACCGAGCCTCGCATCAGGGATGTCGACTGCGTCATACTCTCCGATTACGATCGTGGCGTCATAACGAGTTACCTGATAGGCGGGGTGGTCGCTGCCGCCCGTGCGTCTGGCAAGATCGTGGTGGGCCAGCCGAAGATGCATCATTACCTGGATTTTTCCGGTGTGACCTTCGTGAAATCGAACTTGGAAGAGGCAGAGCACGCCACGGGGATGGCCATGGTAAACGAGACGAGTCTCAGGAACATGGGCGTTAATCTCCTAAGCCGACTAGAAGCCAGGGCGATCCTGATCACCCGAGGAGACCAGGGTGTTGCCCTTTTCGACAAGGATAACGTGACTCTTTTCCCACCCATAAGGGGGCGGAAGAACCTGTTCAGCAAGGTGGGGGTGAGGGACGCCATGACAGGGGTCTTCGGCCTGTCGGTGGCATCCGGCGGAAATGCATACCAGGCGGCGGTCCTGGCCAACGTGGCAGGGGAAGCAAGGAGCGAATTGCCCCGGATAGCATCGCTTTCGCTTCAGGAGCTGGAGATGAGGACCGAGGGCGTCGAGGAACTCGCCAAGAGAATCGTACAGGCCCCGGTGAAGAGGTAGTGGAGACGGCCCAGGAAGTAGTCCGGCTGAAGGAGACTGCCAAGAACACCCGCAAGCTGATTCTGGAGGCGCTGGCGGAAGCAGGGTCCGGCCACCCTGGGGGGTCGCTCTCGGCAGTGGAATTGCTTGTCACCCTCTACTTCCATGTCATGCGTCACGACCCCAAGGACCCGAAGTGGGCGGACAGAGACAGGTTCTTTCTCAGCAAGGGCCACGCTGCCCCACTTCTATATTCGATTCTCGCCCAGGCTGGATATTTCCCCGTCAATGAACTGATGACGCTCAGGAAGACGGGCGCGCGGCTGCAGGGACACCCCTCAATGGGCATCCCCGGCGTGGAAGCGCCGGCGGGCTCGGAAGGTATTGGTCTCTCGCTCGCGGTAGGGACGTGCCTCGCTGCGAAGCTCGATGGCAGGTCCTCTAGGACGTATGTGCTCATGGGAGACGGAGAGCAGCAAGAGGGACAGATCTGGGAAGCCGCCATGTCCGCTTCGAAGTATCGACTCGACAATCTAACTGCCGTCATAGACAGGAACGGAATCCAGCAGGACGGGCTCACGGAGCAGGTAATGCCCCTGGAGCCGCTTGCGGCCAAGTGGCGCGCCTTCAACTGGAACGTCATAGAAGTCGACGGCTACGACTTCACGCAGTTAATGGATGGCTTCGACCTCGCCGCAAGCACGCGGAACCGGCCGACGGTCATCATCGCACACACGGTGAAGGGGAAGGGCATCTCTTTTATGGAGTGGTCCCCGCACTACCACGGTACTCCTCCGGCAAAGGACAAGCTTTCTGACGTGCTCAGTGAGCTGGAGTAATCAATTGAGCGAAATCAAGATTGCCCCGTCAATATTGGCGTGGGACCTGGGCGACCTCGGAGAAGCCATCCAAATCGCCGTGAAGGGCGGGGCCGACCAAGTGCATCTCGACATCATTGATGGCCACTTTGCCCCGAACATAACTTTCGGCCCCGGGACGGTGAAGGCACTCCGCGGCAGGTGCGACCTGAAATTCGACACACACCTGATGATAGATTCCCCCCACCTATACGTCGAAAAGTTCCTGGAGGCTGGCTCTGACCTGCTGAGCTTCCATGTCGAGGTACTTAACGGCTCGAAATTCGATGACCTCTACCGCACAATTCACGCCAAGGGGAAGGAGATGGGATTGGCAATAAATCCAAAGACTGAGTTCCCCAGATGGGCCGCAGACCGGCTGGACAGGATTTCAACTCTTTTGGTTATGACAGTCAACCCAGGGTTCAGCGGCCAAACGATGGACATGTCTGTGATGCCGAAGTTGCAGAAAATAAGAGCGTTCCTGGGAGACAGAGAACTCATGACGGACATAGAGGTGGACGGCGGGGTGGAGCCCGAGAACGCCCGTGAAGTCGTCAAGAGGGGCGGAAACGTGCTGGTCGCTGGTGCAGGTGTCTATGGAAAACAGGACCCGGTCAATGCAATCTCCGTACTCAGGGAGCATGCGCTGGGGGTGAAGAAAAAATGATCCTTTCGAAACAGGCAGCCATGAGAGACGCCTATGGGGAAGCACTGCTTGAGCTCGGGGAGGCCAACCGGGACGTGGTCGTCGTCGGAGCCGACACCACGGGATCCTTGAAGTCAGGCGTGTTCGGCACGAAGTACCCCGAGCGCTTCTTCAACGTGGGTATCGCTGAACAGAACCTCGTCTCGATTGCTGCGGGACTGGCGCTGGCGGGTAAGATCGCATACTCTGGGACGTATGCCATCTTCGTCCCAGGTAAGTGTGTCGACCAGATACGAAACAACATCTGCTACCCCAACCTGAATGTCAAGCTTGTCTGCTCCCACGGAGGCATTTCTGTGGGACCTGACGGCGCATCCCACCAGCAGGTGGAGGACATAGCGATTATGAGGGCGATTCCAAGGATGAAGGTAATCGTCCCGGCAGATGCCCCCTCGACCAAGGGGATCGTCAGGGCCATCGCCACTATCCCAGGACCGTTCTACGTGAGGCTCACGAGGTCGGCCACCCCCGTCATCTATGAGGGAGGGTTCGAATACAAGTTTGGAGAGGCCAACGTCCTTCTGGACGGGAGCGACGTAGCTATCTTCGCCTGCGGCATTATGGTCCCCGAGTCACTAAGGGCGGCCGAGTCTCTGAAAGCCAAGGGGGTCTCTGCTGCCGTAGTGGACGTGCATACTGTGAAGCCCATTGACTCAGAAACGGTCTTGAATTTCGCCCGAAAGTGTGGAAGGGTAGTAACAGTGGAGGAGCACAACATACTCGGCGGGATGGGTTCTGCTGTCGCAGAGGTCCTCGGGGAAAGACATCCCACACACATGAAGCGCATCGGCGTTATGGACACCTTTGGCGAAAGCGGTGACCCCGGGGAACTCCTGAAGAAGTACGGCCTTACCGCGGACAGCATCGAGCAGGCCGCCTCTGGCCTGCTCCGTTCAAAATAGCCTTTAATATCAAACTAGGGGGTCGAAATCAGAATGAAGCTCTTTCTCGATACCGCCAATCTTGCTCAAATCAAGAAACTGAATCAGATGGGCATCGTGGACGGGATCACTACTAACCCCACTCTGGTGGCAAAGGAGTCGGGGGAGTTCGAGGATATCATAACCGCCATTTGCAAGGAGGTGAAGGGTGACGTAAGCGCGGAAGTGGTTTCTACGAACTTCGAAGGCATGGTGTCTGAAGCGAAACATCTTTCCTCCATCGCTCCCAACCTGGTCGTCAAGATTCCAATTATCCCGGAAGGGCTCAGGGCGACCAAGGCGGTCAGCGGGATGGGGATCCGGGTCAACATGACCCTTGTCTTCTCCGCAAACCAGGGGCTGCTCGCCGCGAAAGCAGGGGCGTCTTTCATCAGCCCCTTCATAGGCCGGCTAGACGACATAGGTCAACGCGGGATGGAGCTGGTGGAGGACCTTGTGAGAATCAGGAACAACTACAACCTGAAATCCGAGGTCCTCGTGGGGAGCATTAGGCACCCACAGCACGTTCTCGAGGCTGCCAAAGTCGGGGCTGATATCGCGACGATGCCCCCCGAGGTCATGGAGAAGATGGTTCAGCATCCGCTCACAGACTCGGGTCTCAAGCGCTTCCTAGACGACTGGGATAGGGCGAAAAAAGCCAAAGCTTCCATAACTGTGTAGCAACAACTTTTTACGAGGAGGCCCGCCGAGACGCCCAATGGCTAAAACATACTCACTTCCACCTCTACCATACTCCTACGAAGCACTCGAACCACACATATCGAAACAAATAATGACGCTCCACCATGACAAGCACCACCAAGCGTACGTGACAGGTGCCAACGCGGCCATGGACAAACTAGACAAGGCTCGCAAAGGCGAGATTCAGATCGACGTCAGAGCCGTTCTGAGAGACTTCAGCTTCAATGCTGACGGTCACATACTCCACTCCCTTTTCTGGCCAAACATGGCGCCGCCGGGGAAGGGAGGAGGCGCTCCCGGAGGTAAGCTGGCTGACAGGATCCAGATGGACTTCGGCGGCTTCGACAAGTTCAAGGCACAATTCTCTGATGCCTTCAAGACAATCGAAGGGAGCGGATGGGCGATGCTGATCTACGAGCCTACGAGCGACCAACTCCTCATCTCGCAGATAGAGAAGCACAATCTGAACCATATAGCCCAGTCGCAGGTCATTCTGTGCTCAGACGGTTGGGAGCACGCGTTTTATCTCCAATATCTCAACGACAAGGCGAAGTATGGCGAAGCGTGGTGGAATGTTGTCAATTGGTCTGAGGCTGACGCGAGACTGGGGAAGGCAATCAAGTAGCCTGACCCAGCGCCCGCTTTTTTACTCAAATTCACCCTGATAGACGAGGTCACCTCCTTCGAGCCTTTCCTAGTACGGGTCGGAGACTGGTTTGGTTGCGAGTTATCTCAGGCCAACGTGCGAATCCCGTTCAGATCTATCCCTTGCTAAGGCGCCTGGCAAAATCGCTACTCGCCCTAACAAGATGGCCCAGATCCCTCTCTGTGTGGCAGGTCGAGAGCCCGCAGGGGTGACCCGGAAGGACAAATACGTTTTGAGACATGAGATGCAGGCCGTACTCCACTTTCGTTCGTCTGTCCTCACCTGCGGCTCCCTCTGCGTTTCTAGGAGCTGGCCCGAAATGGGTCAGAAAGAGGGACCCAAGCCCTGTCGTGTGAGTCTCTACACGCCAATGGCCGGTTTCCTGGTCAATCCTCTTCCTTAGCGCACTCCCCTTCTTGTTGAGCGCCGGATAAATCCGGTCAGCATGATTCCGCAGATATCTTATGGTAGTGAGGCCAGCGACCATCGTCATCGGGTTCTCCGAGAAGGTTCCTCCACCGATTGACACAAACTTGGACCTGTTTGACGGGCCGGCAAGAGCGATGATCTCCCTCCTGCCGCAGACCAGTCCTAGGGGCATCCCGCCCCCAGCCGTTTTCCCAAGGGTGGCAAGGTCGGGCTTGACTCCGTACCATTCCTGCGCCCCGCCTAGGGCGAGCCTGTAGCCAGTGATTATCTCGTCGAACGCGAGGAGGACCCCGGCCCTGTCAGCCAGCTCACGCAACCCCTTCATGTAGCTCCGGTCGGCAGGGATGCAACCTCCTGCACCGAGGACAGGTTCAAGGAAAATGGCGGCGGTGTCCCCGTCGGAACGTTTCACCTCAGCCTCCACTGCCTCGAGGTCGTTGAAGCGGACGCTGCGCACGTGAGCCTGCTCTTCCTCGAGGATTCCCGCACTCTCGGCCCTGTCGAACGGCCGGTGCACTCCTTTGTTCAGCTCTGTGTTGAAGCCGTGCCAGCCTCCCGTCATTTTGATTATGGTCCTCTTCCCCGTAAAAGCCCGCGCCAGCCTTACGAGGTACATCGTGGCCTCTGCCCCTGTGTTGCAGAGCCTCATCGCTTCTGCGCAGGGCACCGTCTTTTGGATTTCCTCCCCGAACTCGATCGAGAGCCCGCTCCCCAAGCCATAGTGGGTACCTCTGGGAGCCTGCTCTCTAAGGGCGTCGACCACCGGCTTAGGGGAGTGGCCCAGCAGGTGCGCCATGTGCCCCAGCCAATAGTCGGTGTACCTGTTGCCGTCTTCATCCCAGATGTGCTGCGCCTTTGCCCTGCTCACGAATAGCGGGTAGGGTTCGTAGAACCTGGCGTTGTGATTGACCCCGCCCGCGAAAACCTTCTTAGCCCTATCGAAGAGTTTCTTCGATTTCCTCGTCCGCGCCTCGTAGTCCTCGATGAACACTTCTCTACCTTCTTCTCTGCTATTTCAAAACCCTTTTCCTGCGCAACAGTAAATTATCACCTGTTCTGCCTGGCTCCATCGGATGGAATTCACCGTCTCCCTGGACTCCCCCTTCAGCCTCGAGTATACGCTGGAAAGCGGGCAGCTCTTCCGCTGGGAGAGGAGGGGTGAGTGGTGGTGGGGCTCGGTCCCCGGCGGCATGCTGAGGATGAAGCAGGAGGGGGACATCCTCAGGTGCTCATCTAGCTCGGAGCGTCTCGACAGCGAATTCGTGGCACGCTACTTCCGGCTAGACGTGGATCTAGACCATGTGTTGGCTGCCATTTCGAAGGACGAGATAACAAGTCGTGCCGTAGAGAAGTTCTATGGCCTGCGCCTGGTGAGTCAGGACACCTGGGAGTGTCTCGCCTCCTTCGTCCTTGCAACTAACGCGAATATTCCGAGGATAAAGAAGATGGTGTCAGCCGTATGCTCGCGCTACGGGGGCGCGCTCGAATTCGAAGGAGAAAAACGAACCACATTCCCGACTGCCGACGACCTTGCAAAGGCCAGCGAGAAAGATCTCCTCGTCTGCGGCCTCGGCTACCGAGCGCCCTTCCTCAAGAAGGTCGCCACCTCTGTTGCCGAGGGGAAGGTGGACTTCGCTGCCATCGCTGGCCTTGATTACACCGAATCGAGAAAAATCCTTATGACCGAGCTACTCGGCCAGAAAATTCTCTTTGGGGTCGGCCCCAAGGTCGCGGACTGCGTGCTATTGTATTCGTGCGGAAAAGACCAAGCCTTCCCCATCGACGTCTGGATAACGAAGGTCCTCGCCACTTCCTACCCGTCTCTTCTCGGGCCAGCGCTGAAGCGGAGGTATGCGCTCGAGGGGAAAGCGAAGCTATCCCTCTCCGACTACGACAGAATCTCGACCAGGGCTCGCGCGTACTTCGGGACGTACGCGGGTTACGCCCAGCAGTACCTGTTTATGGCCGCCAGAGAGGGCTCCAAATGAGTTAGGATTTCGCTTTCTTCTTCGGCTTTGATTTCCGCTTGACAGCCTTCTCTGCCTTCACGGCCTCCTCTTTGACCTCGCGCTCTACCTTCTCGGCCTCCTTCTTCACCTTGACGGCCTCCTTCTTCACCTCCCTTCCGACCTTCTCGATTTCTTCCTCTACCTCTTTGGCGACCCCCTCCTTTCTATTGACTGCTTTAGGATGGGAGTTCCAACTTCTCAGCGAGGAGACATTGCTTTCGACAACACTTCGCCTCCTGTAGTCGAGCCTTACGCCCCACTTGGAAGCAAGATTCCTGGAGAGGCCTGCCCCCGCCAGCTCCCCCATCGAAAATCCCCTGCCCAGACGAGTGACAAAGCCGGTGCCATGACGACCGGTGATCACAGCATCGGGAGCCTTGCCCGAAGGCTTCACGGGCTCCGCTTTCGCCGTCTGTGTTGTTTCTGCTCTCTTTTCCTCCTTAGCCTTCTTCGGCCTGGAGCTCAATGGTTTTCGAACCCGTCCAGACGAGGGATAAAACGATTCCCTGTTCAGTGCCTATTGTGACTCCGGCTTTCTGAGGCCCCACGCCATGGAGATGGCACCTGCGGCCGCCAGCATCGCTCCCGCCAACTCCATGTAGGCATTCTTGTACACCAGGTAACCTGGAACCAGTACAGCGCCGACGCCTACGAGGAGCACCAAGAGCCCGAACACGAAGTACCTGCCGCTGCCTATCTGCATCGGGGTAACCACCCCCACGCTCGGGGGCTTGACAGGTGGAGGTGCGGCCGGAGCCCTGCCGAAGGAAGGGAGCCCCCCCTTCATCAGGCCCATTGGAAAGAAAATTACCCCCAGCGCGAGTAGAATACTGGACGTGCCTTGGGCCGCCGATGGTTCCGGACTCGAAATGATGCAATAGCAAGCGTCCCCAGAAGCCGTCATCACGGGGAAAATGGAACCGTTGTAGAACAGGCTACTGAAAAGGACTATTCCCGTAAGACCGAGAAACATGAAGACGATTGAAAGCGCTAGGAATTCCTTATCCAACGTGCTGTTCTTCACGGGTCGTTCTAGTTTCTTAAGCGTTTTGGGGAGCGGCGCCTACTTCGGAGGGCTGGCCCTTTTTATCACGAAACCCGCGGCTACAACACCCACCAGGACAACTATCAGACCAATCGAGTTGGTCAGGTTGAAGGAGGTATCCCCCTGGGGCTCGGTAACACTGAGAGTATAGAAGAAAGTGTAGGCGATGATTATCACAGCGCCCACTGCGATTGGGATCCAGAGCTTCATTCTTCGCCTGCCCCCTCGGACCACTCATTATGCTTTTGCTGCGACAATTGACGCTGTCAGGCTCGAGGGCGGGGCGTTGAGTGTACTTGGATTCTTACATTGCAAATGTCGAAACGGCCTGTCTTATCTGCTTCGCTAGAAAGGAGTTGGGTCAGAAACGAACGATAGGCTTGTTCTTGGCTTATCCCGCAGGTCGGATTTGAGCCGACGACACTCCGGTGACTGTGGCCTGAGTAGGCTGAACGGGTCAGCCGGTGGCCGACCTCTACAGCCGGAAGCTATTGGCCCCTTCGGGTCTACCAGGCTGAGCTACTGCGGGACATGCTGCCGACATCTCAAGATTTCTTAAGCGTTTCACGAATTTGGGAAGCATTCAGGGATGGAGCAGGAACAGCCCAGACGACGTTCGAACCCTTATTCCGCTGATGGCAATTAGGAGCGGGTTAATGGCAAGCAGTGGGACGGAGGCCACCACGTTAAGGTAGGCGCTATGGCGACGGCCAGGAAGGTCGCCGCAATTCCCCCAGAGGTGCCGGCGAGGAACGCGAGGTTTCCTGACGTTGCTGACGCATCCAATCGTCCTCCTCCCACATCCATGTCTCTTGCCGCATGGGCTGCGACCTTCGCGTATGACTAAAATACACGCAGGGACTGGCGAGCCAAAAGCGGAGCACGGCTGTTGTCGTTCTCAGATTACATCGCACTCACCAAGCCGAAAATCGTGCCCCTCCTTCTAATGGCGGCCCTCGGATCGTCTGTTGTGGCAGCGAGGGCGATACCAGCACCTTACGTGCTCATCGGCGTCTTAATCGGGGGAGCAATGGCATCGGCAGGAGCCCTCGCGCTCAACAGCTACCTGGAAATGGGCATGGATGCTAAGATGAAGAGGACCATGGGCAGGCCACTGCCTTCGGGAAGGATTGTCCCGGCGCGACACGCTCTGATGCTAGGCCTTGGCCTGGTGGCTTTGGGTGTCACTGTGGCCGCGTTGACGATTAACATCCTGGGCACTTTCTTCATCGCCCTCGGGGCGTTCGTCTATGTCCCCGTGTACACGCTCTTCCTGAAACCTAGGACCAGCTGGAATATCGTCCTCGGTGGATTCGCTGGTAGTTGTGCCGCACTCGCGGGTTGGTACGCCGTCACCTGGAGTGGGGCCGCGGTTGGGTGGATCCTTGGGGCTCTCGTATTCGTCTGGACGCCTAGCCATTTCTGGTCCCTGGCCGTAATCACCGAGGAGGACTACTCTGCCGTGGGTGTACCCATGCTCCCGTCGGTGGTGGGGCCAGAGGCTGCCTCCAAGTACATCGTGGTCAACACCCTCCTTCTCATACCTGTAAGCCTCCTCCTCGTCTTCTTCCTCTCGGGACTAGGTCTCTTAGTTTACTTGTTGGTTGCGGCAGTTTTCGGCAGTCTCCTCCTCTGGACCAACATCAAACTCCTGAGGCAGCCCACGAAGTCTAACGCTTGGCTGGCGTTCAAATTCTCCAGTCCCTATCTCGCGGTTGTCTTCCTGGCTGCCATGTTGGCTGCAGTGATTCACGCCTGACGGCGCGACAGGCAAACTTTTTCTCCGATCCATCATCATGGCAGGGAGGAACTCTACCATGCTCTTCGTCGCCCACTACTCTGAAATTGCCCTAAAGGGGAACAACAGACCTGAGTTCGTCAGAGCCCTGAGAAGGGGGTTGAACAAGGCACTCCGTGGCCTTGACCATTCGATCGCCCATTCGGAGGGGAGGTTCATCATAGAGGCCTCCGCCGATGAGGAGCAGGTCGAAGGAAGACTCTCGAGGGTGTTCGGGATTACTTGGTTCGCACCGGTGAAAGTTGTCCCTGCGGAGTATTCCAAGATCCTCGAGTGCGTCCTGGCTTCTTCAGCTTCCCCGGACGCACGGACCTTCAAGCTCGCCGTCAGGCGCGTCGACAAATCGTTCCCCATCCACTCTCAGGAACTCTGCACGAAACTGGGGGCGGAGTTTGCAAAGGCGACCCGAAAGACCGTTGAGCTTTCCCATCCTGACCTCACTGTTCACGTGGACATCCTAAAGGGTAGGGCGCTTGTCTACTCGGCCAAGTTGAAGGGGCCAGGGGGTCTCCCTCTCGGGACCGCGGGCCGAGTGATTCATCTCTTCTCCGGAGGCATAGACTCGCCGGTGGCTGCCTGGCTGCTCATGAAGAGGGGCACCAGGCCGGTTTACTTGCACTTCTACTTGGCCCCGACTCCACAGGCTGTTTCCGAAAGCAAGATCACGAAACTCGTGAAGGTCCTTTCGGCGTACGAAGGAAAGAGCACCCTGGTGCTCGTCCCATTTGCCGATTATCAGTTGGCCACGATGGGTGTGCCCGGACAACTCGAACCTTCACTTTTCAGGAGGTTCATGAGGATGACCGCCGAGGGGCTGGCCCCCAAATTCGATGCCATCGGTATTTCCACTGGAGACTCCCTGTCACAGGCCGCATCGCAAACTTTGTGGAACATCGCCTCGTTCGACGAAGGATCCTCACTGCCAGTCCTGCGACCTCTCCTCACCTACGACAAAGACGAGATAATTGGCTTGGCTCGACGCATTGGTACCTATGACCTTTCCCTCGAAGACTACAAGGACTGCTGCGCAATCATCACGCGGCACCCCAGGACGAGGGTGAAGGCAGAGGAGGTCTCAGAGTATGTCAGGAGACTCGGACTGCAGGACCTGGTCTGGAGGTCGGTAGCGAAATCAACACTGGTCACCTACAACGCTGCGGGCGAAGTTCTGAAAGCCTCTCCCTTGGCAGAGACTCTTCCAGGACCAGAGGTACCTGCCCGAAGAGCTGTCTGATATCGAAAAAGCTAGGCCCAAGTGAAGGCAGAATTATAAGCAGGGAAAAATCGAGTTCAGCTAGAAACTAAAATGACCGACACAGTGATGCCGCTGCAGGGGAGCAGATTCCAGGACGAGGTGGTGAAGTCGAGCCAGCCCGTGGTCGTTGATTTCTACGCAGACTGGTGCGGCCCGTGTAAGATTATCGAGCCCGTCATCCACAAGCTCTCCGAAGAGTACCAGGGGAGGGTCAAGTTCGTGAAGGTAGACACCGACGCTAACCAAGAGCTCGCGATGCAATTCGGTATCATGAGTATTCCCACGGTGATGTTCTTCTCCAAGGGGAAGGTGGAGGACATCGTCATCGGGGCTGTCCCGTCTTCGGTCCTAAAATCGAAGGTCGACGCCCTGGTCAAGAACGCATAGAACCATAAAAGTCCCCTCGGAAGGGGCCGGCGCTGATGCAGGCCAAGAATGTTTTATTGTTACTAGCGGCTGCCTCATTGTTCACAACGATAGTGGTTGGCGCCTATGTCACGGTGGCCAACTACGGGGATGCCTGCGGCTCGAGTGTCCCTCAAGACTGGCCCACCTGCCTAGGGGGCCTCTTCCCACCCCTGCAGATTGCGCCCGTGATGGAGTACACCCACAGGCTATTTGCCGCGCTCTCGACGTTGTTTCTCTTGCTTGCGACGATAGCCTTCTGGCGGGCACAAGATGTGGAGAAGGTAGTGAAGAGGACGGTCTATGCCGCAATGCTCCTCCTCGTTGTCCAGGTGTTCCTCGGGGGTATCGTCATTGCTCAAGAGGAGGAGGCCCTCCTGGTGGCGGCGCACCAGGGCCTGGCGATCCTCACCTTCGGGGTTGCAGTGGCCGCCTTAGCGAGGGTAAACAGACCCGCCTGAAGGCTTTAACAACACTAGGCGAGGCTACAGGCCGAGTTGGACGTCGAGACACGACTCGAGTGCGTTCGTCGTGTGGGCGAGGAGATAATCACAGAGAAGGAACTTCGCACCCTCTTCGAGACGAAGGACCACCCCACAGCATACGACGGATTCGAACCAAGCGGACTGGCTCATCTCCCCTTCGGGGTCCTCCGCCCCATCCTTGTTGATGACATGCTCAAGGCGGGCGTGAGGATGAAGCTCTGGATTGCGGACTGGTTCGCCTGGGTCAACAACAAGATGGGTGGCGACCTGCAGAAGATCAAGGAGGTGGGGAGATACTTCGTCGAGGTGTGGAAAGCAGCCGGCGTTGACATGAATAAGGTCGACGTGCTCTGGACCAGTGACGCAGCCCAACAAGAAGAGTATTGGAAGAAGGTCGTTACCGTCGCCCAGAACTCCACCCTCGCAAGAGCGCAGCGCGCCCTCACCATCGCAGGGAGAACCACCAAGGAATCAATCCAGACTGCCCAGCTATTCTATCCGATGATGCAGGTCGCAGACATATTTTGGCTCGACGTCGACATTTGTCAGTTGGGGGTCGACCAGCGAAGGGCCAACATTCTGGCCAGGGAGATTGCTGACAAACTGAAATGGAAGAAGCCAGTGGCTGTCCACCATCACATGCTAATTGGTCTCCAGGGCAGGAAGGAGCCCGAAGGCTTTGACGAAAATGGGGCCATGGACGCTGAAATCTCCAGCAAGATGAGCAAGAGCAAGCCGGAAACATCGATCTTCGTCCATGACAGCGCCGAGGAGATAATGAGGAAGGTGAATTCAGCCTATTGCCCGCCCAGGGTTCTGGAGGGGAACGCGCTAATCGAGTACTCGAGGTACATCGTCTTCCGCAAGCAAAAGTCACTGAGAATCGAGCGCGCCGAGAAGTACGGCGGGAACGTGGAGTTCTACTCGCCCGATGAGTTGGAGAATGCGTACGCAGCAGGGACTCTTCATCCCGCAGATCTGAAGAGGGGGGTCGGCGAGGCCCTAGACGGAATAATCTTGCCTATTCGAGACCACTTCGTGAAGGATCCACATGCGAGGAGGCTCTACGAATCAGTCAGAGCGGCAGAGACTACACGGTAGAGGAGCCCGCGGTTCCCGTTCCGCCGCTGAAACGGGAGGAAGAACCCGGTTCGTGGTCGATGCGATGCTCGGCTCCCTTGCAAGGAAACTGAGGGCATTCGGTTTTGATGCAGCCTACTACAAGGCTGGTGATGATGGCGGCCTACTAAGGCTCTCTCTTAGCGAGGGTCGGATCATCTTGACGGCAGACAGATCGCTTGCGGCCAGGGCAGACTCCCAAGGAATCAGGGCAATAATTCCTGTTGGGAACTCAGACAGGGAACGGCTCGGTTCTCTTTCCCGCGGGGCTACGGCGATAGGAGTCAGTCTGGTGAGGGGGGATCCTCTGTGTTCTCTTTGCGGAGGGGAGCTACAGGCTGTCAAAGGAAGCGAAATATCAGGAAAGGTCCCGTCTTCCGTGAGGCGTCGCCACCTGCTTTTCTTCCAATGCGCGTCGTGTGGGCATATCTATTGGCGGGGAAGCCACTGGAAGAGATTAATGTCGCTCGCCAGGCGGCTCGACCAGAAGTAGCATGCCGTTGACCCTGGACGAAGGAAGGGCTGCTGTCAAACTCGCGAGGGAGACCCTCGAGTCGCATGTCAGGGGGACACCGCGCGGGCGGGCACCGCGTCCGTTGGGTGTGCTGGCAGAGAAGCGGGGAGTCTTTGTCACTCTGAACACCGTCGAGGGAGGGGCCAAACAGCTGAGGGGGTGCATAGGGTACCCTGAGCCAATCAAACCCCTCTGGGAAGCGGTTCAGGACGTCACAGTTTACGCGTCCGAGGACCCTCGTTTCCCATCCCCGGTCATGCAGGAAGAGCTTGGAAGCATCGAGGTCGAGGTCAGTGTCCTGACCCTCCCTCAGGAGATCCGTGCCACCCGGCGACAGGACCTCCCGTCGAAAATCAGGCTCGGCGTTGACGGGCTGATCGTCTCCAACTCGTTCACCTCAGGACTCTTCCTTCCGCAGGTCGCGACCGAGCAGGGATGGGACCAGGAGACGTTCCTGTCAGAGGCATGCGGCAAGGCGAACCTGCCGTTCGACTCCTGGCTTAGGGAAGACACCAAGGTCCAGACATTCCAGGCAGAGGTCTTCGCAGAATCGTCGCCGGGGGGCGAGGTGGTACAGATTGACACCACGGTCGTCTGAACGGTGCGCCGATCCCGCCTAGGTGGCCCTGAAGGTAGGCTTCTGTCACTGCTCTATTCCGTCAAGGACGCCGCTGACGTCAGCCCTCTTACCGACGATCCTCCTTACGAGTCGCTTTCCCTTCCCTTTCTTGTCCCATTCCTCGAGGGCGTCGAAGCTCTGGATCCCCATTGCTTCAGACTCAGATGCAAACCTCTCCTCCGACATCAGGTAAAGGGGGGAAATCACCTTTTGTAACTGCCTTCGTTTGTTCCCTGATGTATATCCCGCGAACACCTTCATACTTGATGTGCCCGCATACCTAGAAAGTGTACTGCCCACAGATTCTCCCTCAAGCACCTCGAGGCTCAGCCCCCTTGGATCTGCACGGTAGGAAAGCTCGGAGTAGAGCCTCGCGACAGCGCGCATACTTTCTTCCGAGTATCGTGCGTGGACCAGCCGGACCCGGAATCCCTGCAGGACTGCATTCCATGCGACGACCGAACTGTGAATCCCCCCCGACACGAGACACGCGACCTGATCCCTCCCTGTAGGCGCGCCCCCGGGTCCTCTTCTCACCTCGACCCCTGCGACGCCATTCTGTCCATCGAAGGCACTCCTGAACCGAACCCTAGGAGATTCATTTGACACCCTCGACCCTTTCACAGCGTCGAGCGCTGCCGATGTCACGATGCCCGAGATGTCCGAAGCCAAGACTCCAGCCGTTCCTTCTACTCCTACGGAGAAGCGGTCCCCCTTCCGCAGGTATCTTTTGGCGAGCTGGCCTGCCGCCGTTGAAAGCTCCCCGAGCGAGCGTGCTGTGAACCCGGCCGCCACCCACGATACGCCAGGCATGTTACTGAAGAGGGCCGCAAGGCGAAGTGGCTCCGTCCCGACGAGCGTCAAAGAGTCTCCAAGCTCGGAGACATTTGCTTTAACCCCCTCGAGATCTAGAACATAAGAGACGGAAGACCTGAGGTCGTTCAAGCTCCCCCTGCCTGTCCATCGCAGAATTGTCGTCCTCGGGGTGGACATTTTGGGATTCTCGAGGCGACCTCGGAGTGGCTCCTTTAACCATTGGGGCGCATCACCCTTTTAGCACGACGGTGTTGAGCCTCTCACCGTGAAAGAAGTTTACTCAGTCTCGACGGCGGCCGAGGTGCTAACGGGTAAGGCTCCGTCGCAGGTCGAGCTACGAGGTTGGGTGGCCCGAAAGCACACCGTCGGCGGGCTCCTCTTCGCGGTCATCAGGGACGGCACGGGTTACGTTCAGATTTCCGCCCGAAAGGGGGCGTCTGACAAGGCTTACGATGCGGCCAGAAGAGCAACGATGGAATCCGCCGTCTCTGTCAAAGGGAACGTCAGAGATGACAGGCGTGCCCCGGGAGGCAAGGAGATCGCGGCTATCGAATTCGAAATCGTCTCCCTTGCGGAGAGCTGGCCGATTACCCGGACGGCTGCACGTTCTCCGGGTTTTCTCTTCGACAAGAGGCATCTCAGCATAAGGGGCCCCAAGGCAATAGCGGCCATGAGAATCAGGGCAGAGGTGATAGGCGCTGCTTTCGACTACTTTAGAGAGAACAGCTTCCAGCTGATCAGCGCCCCTACATTCGTCCAAGCTGCCGTAGAGGGGGGTTCAACTCTATTCTCGGTCGACTATTTTGGGAAAAAGGCGAGCCTCAGCCAGAGCGCCCAATTCTACGAAGAGGCCGCGCTCCCCGCGCTCCAGAAGGTGTGGATATTCCAGCCTGCATTCAGGGCGGAGAAGTCGAAGACGGCCAAGCATCTTACGGAATTCTGGATGATAGAGGCAGAACAGGCGTTTACTACCCAACCAGAGAACATGAAGGTCCAGGAAGGCCTCCTCTCCAGGATGGTGCAGCGTGTCCTAGAGAGGAGACAGGCAGAGATGAGGATCCTTGGAAGGACCCTAAAGCAGCCCGAGCTCCCTTTCGTGAGGATGAGCTATGACGAAGCGAGGACGATTGCCGAGAGGAAGGGATTCGGGTTCGAATGGGGGGAGGACCTTCCCACGGAGGCAGAGAGGGAGATTAGCCTCACCCAGGACTCCCCCTTCTTCGTCACAGACTATCCCCTTAGCGCCCGCTCGTTCTATCACATGACCTATCCTGACAGGCCCAATGTCACCATGTCTGCCGACCTCATCGCTCCTGAGGGAGTCGGGGAGCTGGCGACTGGAGGGCAGAGGATCCACGACTACAACGAACTGATGTCGAGGATCGCGAGCCAGGAACTTCCGACGGAGTCATTTTCATGGTATCTCGAACTTAGGAAATTCGGGATGCCCCCTCACACGGGCTTCGGCATAGGGGTAGAGAGGTGTACTCGATGGATAGCGGGGCTCAAGCACATTCGCTCTGCTAGCCTCTTCCCAAGGACAGTTTCACGTATCTCTCCCTAGGGCATGCTTATCTAGTGGAACAAGCTCGCGTGAATTATTGGCCGATACCGATGGAGCTGAGCTTGAGCTCGACACCCTCCCGGGCGTAGGCCCGGCCACAAAGACGAAGCTGAAGGATGCGGGCATAGAAACAATCCTTGATCTCGCCACTGCAGGTCCCATGGACATAGCTGAAGCCGTGGACATCGATGTTACAAAGGCCGTCGACCTGAACAACAAGGCCCGGAAGAAGCTCGTGGAACTGAATCGCCTTGAGCCTGATTTTATGAATGCCGCCGACCTGCTTGCGAAGCGGAAGGCCATAGACAGGATTACGACGGGCTCAAAGAACCTGGACGATCTCCTGGGCGGGGGAATCGAGACCTGGGCGATGACCGAATTCTTCGGTGAATTCGGCTCAGGCAAGAGCCAGATCTGCCACACGCTCTGCGTCATGGTTCAGCAGCCCAGGGGAGAGGGGGGTCTGGACGCGGGAGCGATCTATATCGATACGGAGGGCACTTTCCGGCCCGAGAGGATTGCAGAAATCGCCGAGGCGCGGGAACTGGACTCAGAGAAAATCCTATCGCGCATAACCGTGGCGAGGGCCTACAACAGCGCCCATCAGGAGCTCATCGTTAAGGACTTGGGGAGGGTAATCGAGCCCAACAAAGTGAAGCTCGTTATCCTTGACAGCGCTGTCGCCCATTACAGGGCCGAGTTCTTGGGCAGAGGAACCCTGGCAGAACGGCAGCAGAGGCTGAACAAGTTCATGCATCAGCTGCTTCGGACAGCCGAGATCTACAACATCGCCGTGGTCGTGACCAATCAGGTGCAGGCCGCCCCCGACTCCTTCTTTGGTGATCCCACAAGGCCAACGGGAGGCCATGTCGTCGCCCACACCAGTACCTATAGGATCTACCTGAGGAAGGCGGCCAAGAATCGAATCGCTAGGATGGTAGACAGCCCCTACCATCCCGAGAGGGACACGGTTTTCGTCCTCAACGAAAGAGGGATAGACGACCCGCCGGAAGAATCGACTCGCAAGAAATGATGGTGGACCAACGGTACTGGCCGTCCCATCACACGACAGTATCGGTTGCCTTCCATCCATCCGCTCTGAGGGGCTTCCCGGCAAATAGCATAGTCACGGTTTTATAGTCAGAACCGAGCGCCCTCCCGCGTCTCGTTTGAAGCATTCTCAGTTGCTCGCTGTCGCCGTGGTTGCCCTAATGGTGCTCTCCGCAGTGCCGGTGAGGGCCCAGGTGGCGTCGGCGGGAGTATCCTATTCCGAAAGGCTGACAGTCTTCACCTCTGGCTCGAATGCCCTGTGGGAGATGACGTTCACGGGAGTAAACGGGTCGAGCCACCTATCGGCCCTAGAGTCGGCCCCTGGGCTCAGCTGGTACAACATTAGCGCAGTAAGCACCACCAATTTGCAGTCTGACATGCAGATTTTCGGGCCAGCTGGTTACAACTTGCTTCCTGTCCCCTTCGTGCCTTCTCAGGGCCTGTTCCTTACAGTTGGCTCAGACTCGTTCGGCGATGCGTCCACCGCGGCCGGCGCCCTGGGCTCCTATCTTCTGACTTCATTCCAATCATTTTCCAATAGGTCGGGGACATACACCTTCTACAGTCCGATATCTTTTGGCGACCTGATTCCGACGACTCTGTTCAAGTTCCTCCCCACCTCAGAGGGGGGCTTCGCCAGTGCGGTGAGCAGCTCATTCTTCATGGGCTCCGACTCACCTTTCATAGTCCTCGAGGGGCAGAAGGGGTCCTCCGGCTTCAGCCACCAGCTGGTACTGGGATCCATCTCAACCACTGCCCTTAGTGGACAAGACCAGCCGAACCTCCTTGGCTATTTCTCCAGCACGGTTACTTCCATCGGCGCCTCGAACCGGAGCTCTTCTTCCGTGATTCAGCTGAGGTTCCTCGACGGGATTGTCCAATCCAAGGACAAAGGAGCCATGGTGAAGAATGACGCGTCCCCCTTCTCTAGTTCATACACACTCGACTTGGGAGCAGGAGAGAAGATCTCCACGATCAACGCTACTGTCGTGGAACAGCCGGTCGAGCTCCTCGCTTCTAGGGCCATCGACGCGGGGGTCCTACAAACAGACGATAACCTCACGGTCACGCTTAGCCTCAGAAATCTTTCCCCGTCGGGGACGATTAGCAGGGTCAACTTCTCCGACACCTGGTGGAACAAGACCGGAGACTTCAGATTCCTGAGCGGGAACTATACCGTCCCCTCCTCTTCCATCGCAGCAGGGGAGACCGTCACGCCAGTCTACCGCCTACAGTACACGGGTACAGGAACCGGGAGCCAACTGATCCCTGCGTCCGTAATTGATTACACCTACCTGGCAGGCGGGGAGTTGTTCAATGGGACCGCGACGCTCAACCCGATTTTGCTTTCTCTAGGCGCAGATGCCCCCGTGGTCTACACAACGGTCACGCCTGTCGGCACACTCGGCCCCCCTGTGGGCACCAGCCAGCAGTTCGACGTCACGGCGACAAACGTTGGCACACTTCCCGCCTCGTCCGTAGTTGTGGCGGGCCAGTCCGTGGCCGGGCTGGCGGCAAGGTCCGGGAGCTCGCCAGGTGGATCGGCGACAGTGTCGGTCACCCAGTCGGCCATAGGTCTGTTGGGCGTGAATTCCACGCGATCCTATTCTGTGACCTACCAGAGCCCTAGCGGCGTTACGCTGAACTCCACAAGCAATGTCGTCTCCGATACGTTTTCCCAATCCTCGATGGTCATCGGATTTCCCCAGTTGAGTGTCAATGCTCTGCTGTCGGTACTACCTGATTCCAAGACCAATCTGACCCTCGTCTTCACGACGGTCAACGCTGGCCTCGCAAACATCACCTCATTCCGGGCCGTCGGAGCGCTCCCCACTGGTCTCGGGTGTGGGATGACGAATGGGACCGGAATTTCTTGTTCCGGCGGGGAGCTCGCGCTCACCTACTCTGCGCTGAACAAATCGGCAACAGAGACGACCACCATGAAGTACAACCTGACATCTCCTGCAGACTTCGTCATGGCGCCTCTAGAGTTCCGGGGGCTGAGTTCAGGACTCAATGAGACAGGGTATTCTAACTCGGTTGCGATCCCCGCAGGGCTCTTGCTTAAGAAAGAGTTCTTCCCTGCACAACTTTTCGGGGGTATGTCCTCTACCGTCAACGTTTTCGCAGGCAACAACGGTCCCCAGCAGCTGTACAATGTGACAGTTGGTTCCACCGTTGACTCGTTCGACACCCTTTCCAGCACAGCGACGCTGACGAAGACTACAGCATCATTGGCGGCCGGCGGAAACAGCACCCTGTCCTACGGCGTAATGGCTACTCAGACATTCGGGAACCTCACCGGGACGCCGGCGACCGCGAAGTTCTTCTTCGGAGGGACGCTGTTCACCATAAACGGAGTGAGTCCCCAGGTCGAGATGTATCAGCCGCTGGCGGTCACCATAGCCACCACTCCGGGAACGCCTGAAGAGGGGAAGAACTTCACAATCAGGGTCGAGATAACGAACCCCTCAGGGGTGGAGGTCTCCAACGTCCTTTTCACCCTCCCTGTTCCCTCGGGGGTCGGGCTCTCCAACCTGATTGGTGCAACCTTTTCGTCGGGCAACCTCACCGTAAGCCCAGGCAACTTGGCCGCCTACAGCACTGCCAATGCTACAGTAACGGCCGTGGCAAGCTCAGGAATAACCATCCCATTTGATAAAGCGCAGCTGACCTTCAGCTATTCTGGGACTTCGATCAGTGGGATTGTGCCCACGAGTTCAGGCATTGCCATCGGCGAGGACGTTACGACTCGGTACCTCATCCCCATGGCCTTCGTCTTCTTGGTCATGCTCTTTACCGCCTTCTATGTGAGGCGGAAGGCAGCAGCTACCGTTCCCGCTTCCCCGAAGTAAATTCTTCGAACGCTGTCTTGGCTGCGGGATATGGCATCTGCGTGGGAGGGTGCTTGAAGCAGAACGCAGACAGACTCTCGAGCTGCCCAGACGTCCCCCTGTCCAGCGCCAGCTTTGCCCCTCTTATCGCGTCTACCATCACTCCACCGCTGTCGTATGCGTCCACGACATGGAGCTTCACATCCATCTTCACAGTAGTGCCCCCGAAGTACCGTCCCTTCAACCAGATGTAGCATATTTTGTCGTTATCGAGGAATGGGACGTAATCGCTTGGCCCTATCCTAGTTGGGACCTCGTAGGGGGACATCGCCCTTACTGCGCTTGTCTTGCTTTCCCTCTTGTCCTTCAATCTGCTTTCCTCGAGCATGTTGAGGAAATCCGTATCCCCACCGATGTTGAGCTGATACGTCTCGTTGACCTTGACACCTCTGTCAATCGCCATCTTCACCAGGGTCTTGTGGAGTACGGTAGCCCCCAC
Source organism: Nitrososphaerales archaeon (assembly GCA_035622475.1). Classification (GTDB taxonomy): domain Archaea; phylum Thermoproteota; class Nitrososphaeria; order Nitrososphaerales; family Gagatemarchaeaceae; genus UBA183. The sequence goes on along the minus strand of DASPVF010000010.1, from coordinate 59,682 downwards.
CTGGCTCATTACGTCATCCCCCGCAATCGGGAGACCCGCCTGAGAGAAACGGTCTGCCCACCCCTTGTCCGACGCTATGAAGACAGGGATTGCGTTCACAAATGCGATTCCCGAATCAAGTGCCGCCTCGGCGTAAGAGTGTGATGCAGCGGTACTCCCCACCGGGAGGTAATTGACAAGAATCTCAGCGCCGCTGTCCTTCAGCTCCTTTGCAACGTCCACCTCAGGCTGGTTCGAGACCTGGATTACGCCCTTCAGATACTTGCCTATTCCGTCGAGAAGGGGCCCCCTCTTCACCTTGACCCCAATCGTTGGGACTTCGATAATCTTCAACGTGTTGTTTGGCGCCTGGTAGATCGCCTTGGAGAGGTCCTTCCCGACCTTGCGGGTGTTAACGTCGAAGGCAGCGACGAACTCGATGTCCTTTGGAGTGTACCCTCCCACGTCCCAGTAGGTGAGGCCTTCGTCGGGGCCCTTTTTTGAATAGTAATGGATTCCCTGGATGAGGGCAGAGGCGCAGTTCCCCACTCCGGCAATGGCTACCCTGATTCTTCCCAACCCTGAATCCCTCGGCGGACGGGTACACCAGCCCCTATTTTACCATTGTAAAATATGGCCATCCTCAGCTTGCAGATTCGTGGCTCCCTACCGACGAGTCCAGGAGGGACTTCAGGTAAGACCTCGCTTCTTCTAGCTCCATCCTGCCCAGCTCCGTTATCCTGTAGTACTTCCGTCTGTCCTTCACCTCCGCTTCCACCAGCCTAGATTTCTCAAGGTCGTACAGGACGCGATATGCGGTGACGTTACCGCTCCAGAATCCGAACTTTTCGTTCACAAGGCGTCTAAGCTCGAAACCGTATCTCTCCTTCGCGGACAAGAGTACGAGAATAAAGAACCACAGATTCTCCTTCTGAACCTTGGTTCTTAGCCTGCTGACAAAGTGCACTAGGATTTGCACCATCTTCTATTCGTCAAGAAGCCCGTCGAAGGGAACGAATGCGAGTTTTAACGGTTTGGAAGAACCCGCGCGAACGCTAATAATCTCTGCCTACGACATATTGCCTATGGAAGAGCGGTCCGCCGGGGCCGTCGTATTCAGGCAGAGTGATGGAGGACGAATCTACCTGCTTCTTCAGAACGCTGGGAGATGGGATTTCCCGAAGGGTCGAGTAGAAAGGGGAGAGTCCGAAGTCCAGACGGTACTAAGGGAGGTCGAGGAGGAGACAGCGGTGACAGACCTGAAGATCGTACCGGGATTCAGGAAGGTGATTGAGTACTTCTACAGGAGGGATGGGAAGAACATCCACAAGCAGGTGACATACCTCTTGGGGGAGACGAAGGAAGATAGGGTGAAGATATCTTTCGAGCACCAGGGGTTCGGTTGGTTTCCATACGGGGAAGCTCTGGACCGCGCGTCCTACGACAACTCGAAAATCACGCTCAAAGAAGCGGAACAGTTTCTGCTCGGATCCGGTTAGAAGTCCACCAGCGGATGAGGCTCGGTCAGTTTGACGACCTTAATGTAGTGGAACCCCGGCTCATCGGTCCTCTTCACGTAGGTCGTCTCCGTGATCTTGTCGTAGGAATATCTAAGGAACCCTGAAGGCTCCTCCTTTATTCGGGTAAAGAAGAATATGGACGCCTCCTCGTAGTCGTCAATTCTCGCGAATGTACCAACCACCCACCCGCCACCGTCCCTGAAAGCAAACAGGGGGAGTGGGGGCTCCTCAAAGAGAGTCTTGTATGCGCCGACCTTCACGAGGCTCGGGATGTTCTCCACCTCTATCGCCATGAACTTGTCACGGAACGCCTTCTTCTCGTCCAACACCGACGGCATCTTCTGGACCCTAATCACAGGAGCGTAGAGGTATGAGGGGTTGCTGGCAGAGCTCACCAGCTGGACTTCCTCGCCGTCCCCCGTGGTTCGGTAGGCTAGAAACTCGTCCACCTGACCGTTGTCGAAATAATAGAATATGGGCGTCCCCATGAAGAGATCCGCCTGGGCGGCGATCCTGGTCATCTTGCCGCGCTTGAAAGCGAACAGAGGGAATGGAGCCCGCTCAAGCGCGCAGGAGAGCCTTCCGAGGTCGAGAATTGAATCAAGACCGACGTAGCAGGCGCCTCCTATCTTCTGCTCGTCTCGCTTTGGCAACTGTCCGCGGCCGTGGCTATGCTGGTTATAAGTTTGTGAAGACGTAGGGATATCTTTGGCCAAAACGCGGGACCGGTCTGAGCAGGGCGAGATCGTCTGGAGGGAGGAGACCGCAGCTGATCTAGCCGACGCGGCAAAGAGGATTGAAGTGGTCCTCGAATCTCTATCTGGAGAGCCTTCCGATGACCAGGTCCGCTCCATCTGGTCTGCCTACGCCGAGGTCGAGAAGAGCGTGGCCTTCATCAAGTTCGACCTAGATGAGGAGAATCCCGGTAGATTCGTCAGGCTAAGGAATTATGTCGTGCCGGACGAAAGGCAGGCCCTTCAGTTCGCGCTCAAGAACCTGAGGAAGGGCACCAACGCCTTCCATCTGGGGGATTTTTATCAGTCGCTCAAGGAGCTGCGCGAGGCCAGGAACTATCTTAGAGCATTGCTTCGAGAGAAGCGTCTAAGGCGGGCGAGGAGGGCCCGTTCAGGCTAGGTCTCTTCCTCAGCTTTTTTCTTCTTGGGTCGCGGCTTCTTCGTAGCGGTTTTTTTCGGCTTCTCCTTGGCCGCCTCTTCCTTGGCAGGCTCTTCTGCGGGGGCTTCAGGTTCTTCTGACTTCTCCTCGGCCGGGGCTCCCTCCTCTATCTTTTCTGGTGCCTTCTTTTCCTCCTCCTCCTTCTCGCTCACTTCTATCTCCTGGATCGTGAGCTCCTTCCCAGCGACGAAGACCCTGTACTTCTTCCTGACCCCATTCATGTAAAGGAACCGCTTGATGTATGTCTTAACGTGCCGAGGCCTCACACCCTCCTTCACCTCGTCATCCTCTATTTCGATCTCGCCGCCCGAGAGCGACGGCTTGGTCCCTACCCTGGGTTCGAGGAACGCAACCAGGTCGTCTCCCTTGTCCTTTAGGGTTCCTAGGGCTACCTTCAACTCGGTTCCCCTGTCCTTCCATTGCGATATATCTATTCTTCTATTTGCCGTGTCTCCGCCGGCGCTTCTGGTACGTGCGTATCGCCCTGAGCAGGTCGATGTACCTGAAGGCAGGCCAGAAGACATCCATGAAGACAAGCTCCGAATAGGCCCCCTGCCAGAGGAGGAATCCACTCATCCTCTCTTCCCCGGAGGTCCGGATGATGAGATCCGGCTCCTGGTTTGGGAGGTAGGACGTGTAGAGCCTTTTAGAAACAGTCTCCTCGGTGATTACTTCCGGGTTAAGACTACCGCTCCTGACATCCTGGGCGATGGATCTAACGACGTCCGTTATCTCCGCCCTCCCGCCGTACGCTACGGCGATGTTCAGGTAGCTGTCACTGAATTTGGCTGTCTTCTCTTCTATGGCCTTCAGCAGGTTGATGATCGAATCCGGGAGCAGGTCGAGGCGGCCTATGGCCCTGACGTTGACCCTATATCGCATGATCCTCTCGTCGTTGAGCAGCCTCCTGAGCCTTGCCTCAATGAGGACGAAGAGCTCCTTCAGCTCGTCCGACGGCCTTTCCAGATTCTCCGTTGATAGCACGTATAGAGTGACGGTCTTGATTCCGAGGTCATGACACCAATCTAGAAGCTCTTCGGCCCTGTTGGCCCCCTCCTCGTGTCCAAGCCCCCTGAAAATCCCCTGGGTCTGGGCCCACCTCCTGTTCCCGTCCAGGATTATTCCTATGTGTCCAGGTATTCCCTCTTCTTTCACCTGGGACTTGAGTCTCCCCTCGTAGAACCTGTATGCACCAAGATACTTTAGCGCGGACTCGAGCATTGCTAATCGGTTTCTGCTAAGGGCCTTGGTCTGACCCTCGGATAAATGGTGATGGTCAGAACGAAGACAGCTACCAGCCCGAGGAGTATGTACGAGATTAGGAAGAACGTTGCCTCTTCTGTCCCGTTCACCAAGAAGTCAGAGAACGTGCGTACAGGAAAGTAAAGCATGGCGAGCATAACAAGGACGTAGCTGTCTCTGCGCCACCTTATACTGTCCCTGGCAACGTGAGACAGTAGCGCCCCGGTCGCATAGATGGCAATTCCTGCCCACACCAGGTTGAGGGACCCCCCAAGCAGACTCCCTATCAGAGTGCCCCCGTAGACAAGAACCTGGGAAGGGTCTGCTACCACAACGCTCCACTGCGGGTCAGCGGTCATGGCAACGTATCCTGCGTCAATCCCTGCTATCACAACAATGACAGCGCCTATCATGGAGAAGAGTCTCAGGTACCCCGTGGGGCCCCTTTGCAGGAGCCCCGCCACAGTTCTGTCGACGTCGAACCCTCTGACCAGAGCGGCACCCCCGATGATGAGCACCGTTGCGAGTGCAGCCTCGGCACCGTGCCCTGCTACCGTGAGTATCCCGCCGAGGATGAGAATCAGGCCAGGCACTCCAAGGGCGTACCTCGAGTAGTGAGGGTCGAAGATCAGCATTCTCAGGTATCGTCCCAGGACCTGGTAGGTCTCCTCAACCGTCTGACTATGCTTGACGGCAACCCTCTCCACCGACACTATTGGCTTAAGGCTCTGGATTATCGGAATCACCTGCTCGTCTTCTCCTCCGTCGGAGACGAGTACCACTCCGGTATATTTCGAGCCTGCAAGGACGCTCGCCACCTGTCTCCCGATGCGCCTGTCCGCCTCGAACCCCCTGTTAGCCTCCCCGCACACCACCGCTACCTCACAGTGGGTCTCCCCCAGTGTCAGCTGGTCGTACTTCTTCACAGCGGCAAAGATCGCGTTCGAGTCCGCCTCCTCGGGATCGGCGAGGGCAAGCTTTGTCGCGGCGGCGACGGCCTGCTCCCTACCTATTACAGGGGATTCGACCTTTGCCTTTACCCCTAGGTCGTTGTCTCTGTCGACGCAGAGGACGAGATACTTCTCCTCTCCCTCGGCCATCTCCCTTTGATGCGAAACCTTTCCCGTTTATACTTACGCCCCTGTTCAGGGCGGTCGAGTTAGGGGATACCCTTAAGGGAAGTCTGACCCCCTCCGACGGCGCTTGCAGCAGCTGGCGGACCGCCCCTGGCTGAGCATCAAGCTGGATGGCAGGTACTCCATCCCCCCTCCCGACAAGAAGCCCCTTTACTCGCTCTTGACCGAATCGGCGAAGCTCCATCCAGGGAGGACGTGCGTACACTACGAGGGGAGGAACCTTGCCTACTCCGAGGTCGACGACATCTCCTCCCGTTTCGCTTCGGCCCTGGTGTCGCTGGGGGTGAAGAAGGGGGACAGGGTGGCTGTCTTTATGCCAAACATCCCTCAGCTGGTCATCTCCTTCTTCGGCATCCTGAAGGCGGGAGGTGTTGCAGTCATGTGTAACCCCATTTACAAGGAGAGAGAGCTTGAACACCAGCTCGCGGACTCCGGTGCCAAGATTGTCGTGGCTAGCAGAACTGTCGCGAAGGGGATGGATCTTTTCCGGAGTCTGGAAGCGTGCAGAGGGAGGCTTTCCCTAGGGCACGTTATCACGACGAGCCTCACCGACTACCTTCCTCCGATCAAGAAACGCCTGGCCGGAATGGCCGGGATAAAGGACGTCTCCAGGGAGAACACCCTAGACTTCGTGAAACTAGTCGAGTCGAACCCTCCTCTGGTGAACCCAGTTGTCGTCGATCCCACGGACGATATCGCAGTCCTACAGTACACAGGGGGGACGACGGGGGTGGCGAAGGGGGCTATGCTGACGCATTACAGCCTCTTGTCAAACGCAATCTACGGCGCCCGTCTCTTCCCTCTCAGCGAGAAAGATGTCTCCCTCTGCGTCCTCCCACTCTTCCATATCTATGGGCTCACGGTCACGATGAACATGCCCATCTCAGTGGGGGGGACGCTCGTTCTTCTACCCAGCTTTCACGTCGAGGAGGTCGCGAAGACCATAGAGAAGATGAAGGTTACGACGTTCTCGGGTGCCCCTGCAATGTACATCGCTATCAATAGCAAGCCTAACGCCAACGAATTTCACTTACATTCGGTCAGAGCATGCATGTCTGGTGGCTCCGCCCTCCCGCCCGCCGTGAGGAGGAAGTTCATGGAGCTGAGCGGGGGGAACCTTGTCGAAGGATACGGCCTATCGGAGACGAGCCCCGTCACGCACGTCAACCCGTTGGTGGGCGGCGTAGTGAAGGACGGTTCGATAGGACCCCCGTTCTGCGAGACGGACGCGAAGATCGTTGACACAGAAAACAGGTACAGAACGCTGGACGTGGGGGAGGTCGGTGAGCTGGCGGTGAAGGGCCCCCAGGTCATGAAGGGCTACTGGAACCAGAAAGCAGAGACGGAGGCAGTCCTGGAAGATGGCTGGTTGCTGACGGGGGACATCGCAAGGATGGACGAGGACGGCTACTTCTACATCGTAGACAGGAAGAAGGACATGATAAATGTGGGAGGCTTCAAGGTTTACCCCAGGGAGGTCGAGGATGTGCTATTCGAGCACCCTGGCATCAAGGAGGCGGGGGTCATCGGAATACCGGACGAATTCAGCGGAGAAGCAGTGAAGGCATTCGTGGTACTGAAGGACACCTCAAAGAGCCCTACCGAACAAGAGATCATCGACTTCTGTCAGAACCGTGTCGCCAAGTACAAAGTACCAAAGAAAGTGGAGTTCGTGGACGAGCTACCTAAGACTCTGATAGGGAAAGTACTTCGAAGGAAGCTTCGCGAGCTCACGCCTCAACGATCATAGCCACGGCATTCCCTCCGCCTAGGCAGAGGGTTGCGAAACCTGTCTTCTTGCCCGTCCTCTTCAGGGCATAGATTAGGGTTGTCAGGATACGGGCCCCGCTGCAACCTATGGGGTGGCCGAGGGCAACAGCTCCCCCGCTCACGTTGAACCTCGACTCCTCCACGCCGAGAGCTCTCCTGACAGCGATGGACGCTGTGGAGTAGGCTTCGTTGTGCTCAAAGAGGTCGATGTCGTCCACCGACATCTTTGCCCGCTTCAGAAGGGCCTTGGTTGTGGGGATGGGAGCTTCCATCACCCGCGCAGGCTCCAAGCCGCCCGTCCCGTAGGCCACAATCTTGGCTATCGGTCTCACTCCGAGCTTGTCCGCGATTTCTTCTGACGATACGACCACTGCCGACGCTCCGTCGCTCAGTTGCGACGAGTTGCCCGCGGTGAGTACTCCACCTGGTTTGAACGCTGGCTTCAGGTTCCCCAGTTTCTCGATGGTGGTGTCCGCGCGTATGCACTCGTCCTCGTAGAACTCCGTAACGCTGCCTCCTTCGTGCTCTATCTTCACCTTCACCTTCTCTGCGTCGAAAACACCGGCCTTCGCTGCCTTCGAAGCTTTCATGTGGCTCTCGAAGGAGAACTCGTCTGCCTCCCTGCGAGTTATGTGGAACTTTTTGGCGATGTGCTCCCCCGTGAGCCCCATGTGGTAATTGTGGTGTGCGTCCCAGAGCCCGTCGAGGATCATCGAGTCCTGCAGCCGTGCGTCGCCGAACCTGGTCCCCCACCTCACTCCCCGTGCGAGGTAGGGAGTGTTGCTCATGCTCTCCATCCCGCCCGCCACGACTATGCCGTTGTCCCCTGCCTTTATCGTCGAAGCTGCCAGCATGACGGCCTTTAGCCCCGAGCCGCAGACCTTGTTCACTGTGACGGACCCCGCACCAAAGGGTATCCCGGCGCGGAGGGCGGCCTGCCTTGTGGGGTTCTGACCCAGCCCAGCCGAAACAACGTTTCCCATTATGACCTCGTCGACTTTGCCAGCTGGAATCTTGGCCCTCTTCAGAGCCTCTTCAACCACCAGTGCCCCGAGGGAGGGCGCGGAAACCCCGACGAGGCTCTTCCCGAACTTCCCGATAGGGGTCCTACAGGCTGATATTATCACCGGTGTTTCCATGTCAGACCGCTTCGTCAATTCACGATATTAAACGAGTCCGACCAAGGTTAAACGCTGTCCCTAAATACCGTGCTCTTTGGGCGTTGCTGGGAATGAAGCCCCAAAGCAAAATCTGGATGGACGGTAAGCTGGTCCCATGGGACAGCGCGAAGATTCATGTCCTTACCCACGGGCTACACTACGGCATGGCGATTTTCGAAGGTATCAGGGCTTTCACAACCCCTGAAGGGACGGCCATATTCAGGCTGGACGGACACATCGAGCGGTTCCTCAACAGCGCCAAGATATACCGAATGGACCTCGGATACTCTGCCAGGGAACTGGCGAAGGCGTGCATAGAAACGGTGAGGGCCAATCCGGCCAAGGAGTGCTATATCAGGCCCCTCGCCTATACAGCATACGGAGAGATGGGCCTGAACCCGCTCACGAGCAAGATTTCCATTGCCATTGCGACCTGGGAGTGGCCCGCCTACCTCGGCGACGAGTCGACGAAGAAGGGCGTCAGGGCAACAGTTTCGAGTTGGGCTAGGATAGACTCCAGGTCTATGCCTGTCCAGGCGAAGTGTGCCGCCAACTATGCCAACTCTGCCCTCGCCAAGATGGAAGCGTTGGGAGCCGGCTACGACGAAGCCATCCTGCTCAACACCCAGGGAATGGTCGCGGAGGGGCCCGGGGAGAACGTATTCAGAGTGAAGGACGACATTCTCAGTACTCCCCCTGCTAGCTCGGGGATTCTCCGCGGAATAACGCGCGACACTGTGATTCAGTTTGCCAGAGATTCCAACATCAAGTTCTACAGGAACGATGCCACAAAGGAGGAGCTCTATACTTCCGACGAGGTGTTCTTCAGCGGCACAGCCGCGGGAATAGCGAAGGTGAGAGAGATTGACGGGAGGAGGGTAGGATACGACGGGACGCCAATCACAGACAAGATGATTAAGTTGTACGACCAAGCCACTCACGGAATGGAGAAGCGCTACTCGAAGTGGCTGACACCGGCAAGGCCGTAGACCGCCGCCTCCTGAGTCCGATTAGGGCCGAATATTATTTTCTAGACGCCTTTTCCTCCGACACGGGGAGGAAGTGCACGTCAGAGATCAGGTATCTCGGCTTCTTCCTGAACTCTGCCCTTACCTTCATGCCGATGTAAACGTCCTGTTGCTTGATTCCGTCCAGCCTGGAAAGAAGGAGGCTGTCGACCCCCTCGAATTCGACGAGTGCGAGGTTGAACGGAGTCTCCTTCAAGAATTCTTCGCTCCCGAAGTAACATGTGGTCCAGGAGTGCACCCTCCCTTCCAGTGGGAGGTTGAACCACTTCGTCTCGCTTCCGCACTGCATGCAGTGGCTCCTGGGTGTGGCATACCTGTAGTGGCACTTCGTGCATTCGCTCCCGAGGAGCTTCCCTCCTGCGAGGCCGAGAAAGAACGGGGAATCTTCGGCGTAGCTATGGACGTATTTTATGCTATACGGTGAGAGTACGACGAGATCTTTGGTCCCCACCGGATTATTGTAGACTGCTGCCCCGCTACTCTGAATCTCCTTCATCACATCCCGGAACCTGTTGAACTTCCTAAGCCGAGCCATTCTAAGCCCTCTCCATTATTGTTACGGTGACGGAGCTCCCGGTGCCTGCGTGTGAGTGAATCAAACCGCGTCTGGCGCCTTTGATCTGAAGCTTGTCGGTCCCGAAGTGCTTCCCTATGGTGCCCTGCAATTGCCAGAAGGCGAACACTCCCTGCATTATTCCGGTTGCCCCAACAGGATGGCCGCAGGCTATCAGCCCTCCTGACGGATTGACAGGTATGGTCCCCTTGTGTGGCAATCGGAGGCCGTAGTCGATGCCCTTTAGGAAGGGGTGCCCCTGGTCGACGAAGTCGTACCCCTCACCGTACCTGCAGAGACCAATGTCCTCGTACGTCTGGATTTCAGAGCTGGCATAGGCGTCGTGTAGCTCTACAAAATCAAGCTCCTTCTTGGGGTCCGTCATTCCTGCGTTCCTGTATGCTTCCAGGGCCGCCGTTCTCCCGGCGCGGAAAGAATGAACGCCGGGGTACTCCAGCTTCGAATAGTACCTGGCCGTCTCCCAGGGGAACAGAGGTACCTTCCCGTGGGGTCTGTCCGCGAGCCTCATGGTGTCTGTTCCGCATCCGACCCCCTTAATCAGGACGGGATGATCGGTGTACTTCAAGGCGACGTCCTCCGATGCCAGGATCATTACAGCTGCCCCGTCGCTCATGGTGCAAACGGAAGGCCTGTTCAGCGGCCACGAGATCATCTCCCCTCCAAGGGCGCCCTTCATGGTCAGCCTCTCCGGGTACTGCGCATACGGGTTATGGAGGGCGTTGATGTGGTTCTTGACGGCTACCATGGCCATTATCCTCTTCGCATCTTCGGTCGCCATCTGCTGGGCTTTCTTCTCGTCTTTGACGGACGCGAATTTCGCCTTTCTCAGGTACTGGTAGATATGGCGTTGCACCATCAGGGCGTAGTACCCGGTGTAGAACCCGCCCACTGGGTAGTCAAAGTTCGTGTCGGACGCCAGGGCTATGAACTCGTTCCCCTTCCAAGTCTCGACGTGGGACATGGTCTCGAACCCGGCCACGAGGCAAACATCGTTTCTCCCGCTCGCGACCGTCTCCCAACCCGCTTGGATGGCCTGGCCCCCCGTCGCTCCACCCCATTCGATTCTCCTCGAGTCCTTCGGGTTGAGCCCGAGGTAGTCCTGGACCATCGACGCGGCCTTCAGCTGTCTGGCGAAGTGATCGGAGAAGTATGATATCCTGCTGCTTTCTATGTCGGACCGCTTCAGATTTGGCACGTCCCTCATGGCATAATCGTAGGCACGCTTCACCATCAGCCGGAAGTCCATGTCTGGGTGGGCCTTCGCGAATTTCGTGACCCCGCCGGAAATGGCGTAGACTTTTCTCTGCGCCGGCACGCGGACGGCTGCCATTTTGTGGGTATTAATTTCCTTCCACTAATGGTCGCATCATGTCGCGAGACTAACTCGGGCCCGCCCGGTGCCTTTGCCGTTCCCAGCGCTTCGCCAGCTCCACGTAGAAGTCAACCGCCCCGGGATCTGCAAGTGAGTCCCTGTTCACCACTTTGGAGGGGTCCCCGCCCATCAGGATTCTCTTGACTGGCACCTCCAGTTTCTTCCCGCTGAGCGTCTTCGGTATGGCTGGTGCCTCGATTACTTTGTCGGGGACGTGCCTGGGCGAGAGGTCTGTCCTTATGCGTCCTCGGATTCTCGAATCCAGCTCAGGGTCGAGCTTCCTGCCGGGCGATAGAGTGACGAAGAGCACGAGTTCCCCTTCTTCCTCGGGACCATCCAATTCCACGGCCATAGACTCGACCACTTCGGGGATGGACTCAACCGCGCGATAGACTTCACTGGTGCCGATCCTCACTCCAAGGCGCTTTATGGTGGCGTCCGATCGCCCGTAGATTATGCAGGTTCCCCGTTTTGTAATCTCTATCCAATCGCCGTGCCTCCACACGCCCGGGAAGAGGCTAAAGTAACTCTCTCTGTACCTGCTCCCGTCCTTGTCCCCCCAAAGGAAGAGGGGCATGCTCGGAAGCGGCTCCGTGAGCACAAGCTCCCCCACCTTTCCCACGACGGGCTGCCCCTGCTCATTGAAGGCTTCCACCTTCGCCCCGAGCGCCCTGCACTGAATCTCCCCTGAATGGACCGGGAGGATGGGACAGCCTCCAACAAACGGGGCACACACGTCCGTACCTCCGCTCACGGACGCCAGCCACACGTCGTCTTTTACGGCAGAGTAAATCCACTCGAAAGCCTCGGGAGAAAGGGGAGACCCAGTCGACCCCATGCCCCTTAGCTTCTTCAGCCCATGGGAGGTCCCTGGGGATATGTTCGCCTTCATGCATGCAGAGAAGTAGGCTGCACTCCCTCCCATGAACGTGGTCTCCGTCTTTTCTATGAGGTCCCAGAGCGAATTCAAGTTAGGGAAGGAAGGGCTCCCATTGTACAGCACCAGGGTTGCTCCGTGGAGTAGGCCCCCAATGAGATGGTTCCACATCATCCACCCTGTGGTCGTGAACCAGAAGAAGCGGTCACCTGGTCTGATGTCGTTGTGAAGAGAAATGCCCTTCAGCATCTCGACCAGGATCCCGCCGTGGCCGTGTACTATGGGCTTCGGCAGTCCGGTCGTCCCCGAAGAGTAGAGGATCCACAGCGGGTGGTCGAAGGGGAGAGATTCGGTCTCTACGGACTCCTTGCCTGTGGCTAGGTCATCCCATGGGACCGAGCCCGCAATAGGAGCCCCTCCCGATCCTCCCCGGACTCCCACTACAGTCTTCACGGAGGGGAGCGCCGAAATGATTGAAGAAACCGCTTCGGTCCTGTCGAACCATTTCCCCCCATAGCTGTACCCGTCGGCAGCGAAGAGGACCTTGGGTTCGATCTGGGTGAACCGGTCCAGCACGGCAGGTGCCCCGAAATCCGGTGAACAGCAGGACCAAATTGCGCCGAGGCTAGCGCAGGCGAGGAAAGCCACCACCGCCTCCGTTGCATTCGGCAGGTAGGCAGCGACCCTGTCTCCCTGGACTACCCCCAGACCCTTCAGGCGGGACGCGAGGGCGTTTGTCGTCTTTCTGAGCTCCTGCCATGACATGGACTTCGGGCTCCTCCTTTCTGATTTCGAAATGATTGCAGGCCCTTCGAAGGTGCTCTCGAGGATCCGTCTGGCAAAGTTGACTTCAGAACCCTCGAACCACCGGGCACCGGGCATCCGCCTGTCCTGAAGGACAGGATAGTCGGCGTCCGCAACATCATAGTACTTCCAAACGGACCCCCAGAAACCTTCAAGGTCGTCGACGGACCAACGCCATATCTCGTCGTAGCTGCGGAAGTGTCTGCCTTTGCGTTCTAGCCACTTCATGAAGGCAGCGATATTCGTCTTCCTGGCGAAAGCCGGTTCCGGTTCCCAAAGCAGCTTCCCCACCGGCATGGCCGACCGGGCGAGCCTGTGCCTGCTATAAGAGAAGCTCTCTGATGCGTACTAAGATATGAGTGGTAGCTAGCCAGCTCAGTGGGGCACGTTCCTCACCTAATGGGTCTCAGGATGAATATGGCGATATCCCAAACGAAATGGCTCGTGAAGCTCGACTGCGTTCCCCCGTAATGGTAGGTCACCCCCCATAGGGTGTCAGTAACGAGTGTCGTTCCAACCCACAAAGGATTGAGAGTAGCGACGTGGAGGACGGCATCAAGTGAGGCCACAGCCGGGGCCGCCAGGAGGCCTAAGCGGGGGCGGAGCCTTCTCTGGAGGACTCCTCTGAAGAAGGACTCGTATCCGGCTGAGTCGAAAAGAAGGACAGCCACCTGGAGGTAGAAAGGATTGGCCGGGGAGGAAATCAACGAATAGATCGAGGTCTCGGAAGCTGAGGTGATGCCGTAAGGGTGGTATGTGGAGATTAGCCATGCTCCACCAAAGAAGATACAGTAGAGGAGGGAGGCGCTTACGAGCCCAATCACGACTGACCTAAGTCGTGGCTGCTTCGCAGCTAGCGCCCTTTGGGCGTATGCGACACCAACCATACAGGAGGTTGAGGCAAACGTCGCGCTGACGAAGTAAGACGAAGGGACAGTGAAGAGAATGAGCATCGACGCGATTACTATCGCGAGACCGATAGCCAGTCCACGCCTTGTCTCCAATGTACCGGGGGATGGGTGAATCGGGTTAAAGCCGTATTCCGCTCCCCTTCTGCTAGAGTTATTACCATAGCAACATGAACCCGAGAACGATGGATGCCAAGACCGCATTCCTTTCAACAAGGCCGTGGTCCTTCACCATGACCTTCTCATCGGTCACCATGGGGACTCTACTCGCCGCCATCGCGGGGAGATTCAATCCATTGTACTATGTACTGACCCTCGGGGGAATGATCGCCTTTCATGCTGCGACCAATGTTCTCAACGATTTCTATGACGTGAAGCACGGGGTTGATAGGGAGGGAGCACCTACCACCAAGTACAGGCTGCACCCGGCAGCTTTCGGGCAGGTTCCACTGAGCACGACGTTGGCTTTCTCGGTCGGCCTCTATGCGGCGACACTCGCGGCAGGACTCTACCTTGCCTACGCCAGCAATATGTCCATACTGTTCGTGCTCGCAGCAGGGATACTCGGGAGCGTCTTTTACACCGCCGACCCAGTGGATCTCAAGGCTAGGTCACTGGGAGAACCTACTGTATTCGTCATGTGGGGGTTGCTGATTCCACTCGGGGCATACATGGTGCAGACCGGAACCTTCGCCTGGGCACCGATTCTCGCTTCGATCCCTATAGGAATCTTCGTTGCGTTGGTCCTACTGGCCAACAACATCCGAGACATCGACTACGACGGGACGGTCAGGGAAAGGACACTGGCGGTGGCACTGGGGCCCCGGCGAGCACAACGGTTGTACGTGGCCCTGCTCGCTCTGGCTTACGCCCTGGTGGCGGTCGGGATTCTCGTTGAGGAGCTGCCAGCTTGGTCGTTAATCGCGTTCCTCACAGTTCCAGGCGCGCTCCGCCTTGCGAAGATGTTCCGTGGGCGTGTTCCTGACGACGCTGATCCTAGGACAGCGGCGCTCGCGTTCCAGTTTTCCCTACTCTACATGGCATCCCTGGCCCTGTTCATCCTGCTCCCGCTGAAACTGCCCTTCTGATTTTTGACAGGCGGGGCTTTCAGAGCCCCCTCGAGGGGGCGAGTTCACTCATCGCGTAGGTCAGGTTCCCGATGGGCATTGCGATTGGAAGCGTCACTCCAGCCTGCTCGTACTCCCTGAGCCTCTCTGTCGCGTGATCCCCGGTCCCTGTGATTGCAAGGGCCTCTATGGCCTCGTCGGGGATTAGCCTTTTCGCCTCGGGGACGTCTCCTCTCTTCCACGCATCTTTCATGGCAGACAGTTTCTCCTCACTGACTCCATATGGAGAGAGGACCTCTGGTCTTACTACTTCGGCCAGCTGATATACGAAGAAGTAGTAGTCGCGGATGACTTGAGCGGCTTTCTGGGGATCAGGATCGAGAGAGGTTAGCATGTACGACGCCCTTTCGACAGCTGACCCTTTCCTCGCCTCGCCCCGTCTGACGTTCTCTACCATGCGCTCGGTCCCCCAAGCGCTATTCAGGGCCGGAGAAAGTATCACCCCATCAGCCACCGTGGCCGCGAAGGCCTGGGTTCTAGGGGAAAGGGATGCGATGTAGAGCGGGATGTGCGTGTTCACCCTGAACCCAAGGGTGAGGCCGTGGACCTTGAAGAACTCACCCTCGTATTCGACCTTGTTCCCCTCCCAGACCATCTTCACCACCCTGACAAACTCGCTGATTCGCCGCATCGGTCTATTCTTTTCTACAGGGAATATCTGATGGCCGATAAGCGGAATCGTGGGGAAGCTACCTACGCCGAGGCCAAGCCTGATCCTCCCTCCTGACAACTCCGAAAGGGTCGCGAAGGTGGTCGCTGCAGTTACAGGGTGCCGGGTAAATGTATTGATCACCCCCGAGCCGAGCCCTATCCGCGACGTAGCCGAAGCCATCGCCGAGAGGTAAGTGACGACATCGCGCTGAAACAAGCTCTCGTGCATCCAAATCGAGTCAAATCCGTGTCGTTCAGCATCGACCGCCACGTCCATTGATTCCTTTACCCCAAGAACGGGATTGAAGCCGAGGGCGAGCTTCACGTTTTACCCTAGCTACAGAATCGCTTTAAGCCTTCGAATCCCTGTCGGCGCTGAGCAGGCCGAGCACGCTGCCCAGATTTCGCTCCCTCTCAAGATTCCATATTCGTGATAAAGCCTCTCTGGCCCTCCCTTCTCCCAAGCGCTTTTTGGTAAGGCACAGGAACTTCCTCTCTATGTCCGCCTTGGTCATGGGATTCGATGGGTGCCCCCTGGGCACAACCACCTGGGCGCTGATTTCTCTCCCACCCAGTTCCGTAACTGTGACCCTATTGGCAATCCCGTTCGCAGGGTAAAGTGATGTGAACTCGGGGTCTTCGGCGACGCTGATCTTCCTGATGAGCCTTAGGTTTCTCGGGTCTGCCATGTTCCTGGTCGAGTATGTGGATGTGTCCACCGCCCCCCGCAGAAGAGTCATTCCGACTATGTAAGGGAGACTGTGGTCCGCCGTTTCCCTTGTCTTCGGCCTCCATTTTTCCCTGTCCTTGGCTAAGATATTGAAGCCGGCTTCATGGGTTTCAATCAGCACAGAATTGACTTCATCGAAGTCTTTGATGTGCCTCCTGACCTCGAGGGCGGCCCAGATTGCCGACTGAGCATGGTACTCCGCAGGCCAATACTTGATGTAAGTATCGTTGACCTTGTAGGTGCCGCGCCTGCCGCCGAACTTCCGAACGTCAAGGCTGAACTTCCCAGACACCTGCCTGAAGAATCCCATTTCCCCTTCGAAGATAGGCGAAGGTCCGGTCATGCCTTCTCTGGCCAGAAGCGCGGCGAAGACGCCGTTTCTCGCTGCATTGGAGAATGACGCCCCTTTCCACATCGAAAGCTCCCCTGCTCTGACCTGCCTCATGGCAATGTGCCCTCCAAGGGCGATGTTCACGGATTCCGTTGCTTTCCTTCCATCTAGCCCCATCAGCTTCGACGCCGCCAAAGATGACGAGACCAGCCCGTAGTTCACGTGGTCCCACCCCCTGTGCCTGAGGCCGGCTGCGTCGCAGAGCCTGCACTGGATTTCGTAGGCTGCGACTGCAGCAGCAATCAATTCCTTTCCTGGAGAGGCTTCCGACTCGGCCACCGCGAAACAGGGAGCAAGGTTGTCGCTGGGGTGCGCAGGTTCCTTCGACAGGTAGGTGTCGTTGAAGTCGAAGTAGCGTATCATGAGGCCGTTCACGAATGTGGCGAGCTCTGGCGTCGTCTCAGACCGCGTCCCAAGCAGGGTAGAAGTCCCTGCTCCCCGCAGGCCGGAGACCGCCCTCCTGGCCATGGCCACGGGTTCTTCGCCATAGGCGCCAATGGCGCACCCGAGGGCGTCGACGATTCTCACCTTCATCTCCTTCACGGTCCTTGGGTCGATTCTCTCGTATTGGACCGAGAGCACGTACTCAGCTAGGCTCCGTGCAAGCTCCACGCCCAGGGTGTTCACCCCCTTCACTTAATTCTCATCCTTGCATGAGAACGATTAAATCACGCACGAAGCCGGCGGCAGTCAGTCACGCACCTTGGCGATCTACAGCGCCGAGCACAGGCGGCTGATGGAGACGTTCTATCCTGACCATCATCAAGAATATTCCGAGGTCCTAACTTCCCTGGGCGCTTTCATGGAAAAGGAGCTTCTCCCGATATCGCCGAAGATAGACACGGGCGAAGTCAAGATGGCGAAACCTAGGAGGGCGCTGCTGAAACAGGGGATGTGTCAGATAGCTTTTCCCGAAGAGTACGGAGGACTGGGGCTGCCGTTTTCTGTCTACGCTACGGCCGTCGAAATGCTGGGGACAGCAGAGGCCTCCACCTGCCTGAGCGTGGAGATTCACAACGCAGTGGCTGAGGGGTTGAGCCGGTTCGCGACCGACGCGCAGAAGAGGGCCTATCTTCCGAAAATTCTCTCTGGGGATAAGTTGGCCTCCTTCACGCTTACTGAGCCGGCCAGCGGCTCAGATGCGGGGACCATGGCGACCACGGCTCAGAAGGAGGCGGGAGGATATTCGATAAACGGCTCCAAAATGTTCATCACGAACGGGGGTGAAGCGGACCTCTATCTGGTATTCGCTAAGACGAAAAAGGGTCCCTCATGCTTCATCGTCGAGGCGCCCAGCCCGGGACTGAGCTTCGGAGAGGACCTCAAGAAGCTTGGAATGAGAGGCTCGAGGACATCGGAGGTCATCTTCTCTGATTGCCGTATCCCCGAAGAAAACCTCGTGGGAGAGGAAGGTAAGGGAGCCGACTACGCCAAGGAAATACTTCACAGCGCCAGGATCGTAGTCGCAGCTCTGAACGTGGGGATTGCCCGGATAGCCTATGAAAAATCTCTCGCCTATTCCCGGCAGAGGAAAGCCTTCGGAAAGACCATTTCCGAATTCCAGCTCATCAGGGAGAAGATAGCCGACATGAAGACAGAGATGGACGCCGCGCGCCTCCTTTACTTCTACGCCTCGAGAATCAAGGAGTCGGGCGGCGATTACTCGTCGGAGGCCTCGCAGGCCAAAGTGTTCTCAACGGAGATGTCCCTTAGAGTCTGTGACTCGGCCATCCAGATTCACGGAGGGTATGGTTACACCACCGACGAAATCCACAGGCACTGGAGGGATGCTCGCCTTCTAACCATCGGGGAGGGAACTTCAGAGGTGCTAAGGATGCTGATCGCCCGGAGAGAACTGGCGAAATTACAATGAAAATCGCTGTATGCGTCAAGAACGCCGTCGACGAGACGGAGCTGAAGGTGGACCCGGGGGGTAACCCCCAGCTCAGGGGAGCACCCACCAAGATGAGCACCTTTGACAAGAACGCCGTAGAGGAGGCGTTACGCTTGAAGGCTGCTCACCAGGGGGAGGTGGTCGTAGTGACCGTCGGGACCTCGGAAGCGAAGAAGACAATGAAGGAAGCCCTCGCCATGGGCTCCGACCGGGGAATCCTTGTCTCTGCTGATCCCATGGCTATGGACAACCGCCGGACCTCAGAGCTGCTTGCGGCCGCACTGAAAAAGGGGGGCCCCTATGACATGATCCTCTGCTCGGAGGGTTCGTCCGACATGTACAGCGGACTGGTGCCCCCGATGCTCGGCGAGCTTCTTGGTCTCCCGTACGTAGGATACGCCAAGAAGATAGATGTCAGCGGCAAATCAGCGAAGGTCGAGCGCGCCCTGGAAGACAGCATCGATGTAGTTGAGGCTCCCTTGCCTCTGGTGGTCTCTGTGGTGAGCGAGATTAATGAGCCTCGATACCCTACTCTGATTCAGATTATGCAGGCGGGCAAGAAACCAATGGAGGAGTTGATTCCTGAGACTCTCCTCCCCGGAGTCGCCCCAGCGATGCCTCTCGTAGGTGGAATGAAGGCGCAGGCCATGACTCGAAAGCGAGTCGTGTTCGAAGGTCCGCCAGCAGAGACGGCGAAGAAGCTTGTCGACGCTCTTGCCGCCGAGGGGGTACTACCAAGATGAGCGTCAAAATCTGGGCGTTCTCGGAGTCCCCCCCAGTTGCCAACGAAGTCGCCTCGGTGGCGTCTGCAATGGCAGGCGCTGGCGGAGGAAGTTTCGCAGTGGTCGGTCTCGACGAGAGTGGGCCACTCTTGACCGGAGAAGAGAAGTTGGTGGTCAGAGCAGACACTCCTCTTTCTGCATCTCCTGAAGCCGCCGCTAGCGCACTCGCAGAGGCTGCCAAGGAAGCGAACCCAGACGTCATACTGGTGGGCTCGACGAGGGACGGGAAGGAAATCGCGGCGCGCATGGCCGTGAAGCTGGGCCGCCCTTGCGCAAGCGAAGTCTTCGGAGCCGCTCTTGAGGCCGGGAAGCTCCAGGGTAAGAGGAACGTCTTCGCGGGGAAGCTCACGGCAGAGGTGTCGTTGCCCCTCCCGTGCATCGTCGCCCTAAAGGTCGGTACGAACACGGCTCTCCCCCCGTCTTCGGCAATGGCGTCCGAGAGGATGGTGGGGACCGTAGCCTCCAAGACCAAGCTCCTGGAGAGGCAGGAGAAACAGAAGGGGACAGTGGACCTCAGGGGTGCGAAGCTCATAGTCTCGGCGGGGAGAGGGATCAAGAAGAAAGAGGACCTCGCCCTCGTACGCGACTTGGCAGTCACCCTGGGAGGAGCGATCGGGTGCTCAAGGCCTCTCTCAGCAGACATGGGATGGCTCCCAGAAGAACACCACATCGGCCTAACGGGGATAACTGTCCACCCTGACCTCTACCTCGCCTTGGGGATATCGGGCCAGCTCCAGCACGTCGCCGGGATCAAAGACTCCAAGGTGATAGCTGCGGTAAACACGGACAAGAGCGCTCCTATCTTCGAGGCGTCAGACTATGGCGTGGTGGGCGACCTCTACGCCGTAATTCCTGCGATGCTCAAGGAGTTAAAGGCGAGGCAACACTAGCCGCGGCGTTACGACTGCCCGTCCAGCGACTTCGCCATTATCTCTGCTATGTCAAGCACCTTCATTGTTTCGTCGCCCAGGGCCTTCGTTGCGTCCTCGAACATCGTGATGCAGAAAGGGCACGCCACCGCCAGGGTCTCTGCCCCCGTCGCCCGGGCCTCCTCCACCCTGATGATTCCTATCTTTTTCTTCTCCTGTACCTCGTACCACACGTTCGCCCCTCCCCCTCCGCAGCAGAAGCTCGCTTCCCTGGTCCTGCGCATCTCCCGCAGGTCGAGTCCCTGTAGCGACCTTAGGGCCGTCCTTGGTTCTTCTATCACGCCGTTGATCCTGCCGAGGTTGCAGGGATCGTGGAAGGTTACGGAGCCTGCCATTGCCACCTTCGGCAGTCTCCCATCGAGGGCGAGCTTCGAAAGCAGTTGGGAGTGATGGACGATCTCGAACTCCCCACCGAACTCCGGGTATTCGTTCTTGAACGTGTTGAAGCAGTGGGCACAGTGGACCAGTATCTTCTTGACATTGTGTCCCTTCAGTGTCTCGACGTTCTTCATGACAAGCTCCTGGAACCTCCCCTCCTCTCCCATCCTCCTGACAGGTTCCCCGGTACAAACCTCCTCGTTCCCAAGAACTGCGAAGCTGACGTTCGCAGCCTTCAGTAGTTTCACCATCGCCTTGGCCACCTCCCTGCTTCTAGGGTCGTAGCTTGACTGGCACCCCAACCAGTAGAGGTACTCAGCCCCCGGGTTCTCTGTGATGGTAGGTACGCCTAGCTTTGTGAGCCAGTCCATCCTGTCGTGTTGCGGCAGGCCGAAGGGGTTACCCGACCTGCCGACGTTCTCCAGAAACATCTTCTTCCTTCCGTCTAGCTTGCTCTCAGCAACAAGCGTCCTCCTGAATTCAGTGATGTAGTCGACTTGGTCAATAAAGACCGGGCAAACGGACACACATGCATTGCACATCGTGCAGGCCCAAAGCTCGGGCTCCCGAATGGTGCCGAGGGTGAGTGCGTCCCCCAATGGTTGGGTGGCGTTCTGGCTAGCGAGGTCTCTGACGACCAACCGAGGGGACAGGTCCCTTCCGCTGGCGTGGGCGGGACAGACCTCTTGGCACCTCCCGCAATTGGTACATGCTTCGAGGGCGAGCCTTTGCAGTGGCTGAAAGTCCTGGGCTCCCCTAACATTCGGGGGGAAGTCCGTGCTCCCGTTCTCCATCATAGTTTGCAGGTTGAAAGGAGTCGGGAGTTTCCCCATGGGGTTCACGGGAGCGAGGGCGACGTTTGCTCCGGAAGTGAACACGTGCATGAGCTTGGTATACGGGACGGCCGCGATGAGAAACATCACTGAGAACACGTGGGCCCACCAGAACACTTGGTAGAGCGTAGGAGCATTCGAAACGAGTCCGGGAATCGCACCAATCGCACCAGAGAGGGCGTCCCCTACGGGGGAGAAGTCAGCCCAGGCGACCGGCTGGATGATCAGGCGCAGTGCCTCGATGAAGAATCCGGAGATTCCTATCCAGATGAGCATGCCGACTACGAAGTAGTCGTCAAGAACGGTCTCGAGCTTGTCGAGCTTCTTTATGAAACGTCGATAGACCGCGATCGCCAGCCCGAATATGTAGGCAACTCCGAATGTGTCCCCGAGCAGCTCGAGGGTGAGGTATGTGTTGCCCTGGAGGAAGGTGTAACTGGTGAAGAGAGGTAACACGTCGTCCTGGATGAAAATAATCGTCGTGTACGCCAGAAGGACCAGGAAACCGTAGAATAGGGAACCATGCATCAAACCGCCCCCCGAATCCTGCAGCACTCTCCTCTGTCCGAGTCCGAACTTCACAAACCGGGACAGCTTTACCCTCAGGTCCTTCAGGACGGCCTTCAGAACGTCGAATAATCCAATTCCATACCTTCCAAGATGCCTGTAGACCCCGTAGAGCAGCACGCTGCCGCTGATAAGGAATGTGGCGTAGAGGACATCGTAGGCGTAGGGGAAGTACATGAGAATCAGTACTTCTCTGACTGGTACCGCCAAACGGCCAGGTAAGCCATTTGTACGGTATTACGGTTTATCCCGAAGGAGTGCCTATGAACTTGCGCCTCACTATCTTCCCTCCCCCGGCGGGAAGGGCCCTCACCACATCGTCTACCGAAGGTGGGGCCCGGGCAATCGATTCTTCCGACAGCTCCCTCAGGACCTTCTTGGCTGTGTCGCTTGCCTTCTCACGGTGAGGAATCAATACGAGGTATCGAGGGCAACCCTTTGCCACTGCCGACTCAGGTCCTGCCATCACCCTCCCTTTATCATCCAAGCCGATGGCGATTTGTATCAGGGCGTGCCGGACAAAGTTCTTCTTTCCCCGTACAACGAAGCTCCCCTTGGCCAGGTATTCCCCGCTCTCTGCCGTCGAACTGACCTGGTCCTTTTCCACCCAGTACGCATCTGCCGCTCCCAGGCCTGTCTTCCATCCGCTGCTGAAGCTGACCGTGGCCTGGGCGAGCTCGAGCACCTCCTCGTCGGACTGTCTTTTTCCGTCTTTGAGCACGAAAAACGGTGACCCGAACAGGTCGGCGTGGTACACAACATCGCCTTCCTCGACATGGCGCTTTACGAGGAGAGTGTTCGACTGAGCGTCCCTCCCTCCGACCGCTAACCTGCCCCCGCTGCTAACGAACCATCTGAACTTCTCGTACCACTCTCGGGACCTCCTCGGGAGGGGCTTTGCCATAGATCCCCCGACTGGTCTGATTCTATCGAGCCTCTTCTCCAGCCTCCCTGCCGCTTCAAGGGCATCGGCCGCCTTCCTTTCGAGGTCCTTGGCCCTGTCGAACAGGAGGGAAGCGATGGCAGAGGGAGAGCTCGGCTCTCGGGCTGGCCGGGCTCCATTCTCCCTGAGGAGAACAAGAGCTCCCTCCAGGTCACCCAAAGATGCAACCGAAGCTGCTGCCCGGGTCTTCGCAGCCTTTTCGGTCAGGGACGCCGCTTCAGACCTGAGCTTCGCCGCTGTGATTTCAAGTTCCTTCCTCTTCCCTGTCTCCTCCGAGGGCTTTTCTGCGACCTCCCCCGCCTCATGGAGGAAGACCCTGTCGCAGAGCTCAGAGACGGTTCTGGCCGACACGACCAGATCCGCGCCTGTGGGAGGAACGACGAAAATGTCCTCACCATCCACCGTCCTGCAGAGGCATGGTTTCGGATCGTCGCGCACCTCACTGACCAAGTCCTCCAGGACCCCGACGACCTCGCTCTCCCGCCCGCTCAGGCTTGGTGCAGGGGATTCCCCCTTCAATCCGAGCCTGGCCAGGGACTCAGTTACGTACTTTTTCGGAAGTGCAATATGTCTCCCAATTGCCCTCCCCGCAGTCCTCTCTTCCTCTTGCATCCGCACGACGTCAGCTGGCCTGATTACTAGCGGGCTTATCCTTGACTGCCTGGGAGGCTGATACGCCTCTCCTCTGATAATGCGTCTGGCGGGCGAACGAACTTCTTCCTGAGCAAGCAAGACCTTGCCCCCACTGTCAACAACAATCACGTTCCCTGGCGGCATGAGCTCCAGTATGAGCTTCCTCTCCACGCCGTCCTGAAACGTAAGTACGAAGACCCTGTCTAGGTCGACTTGGTCAGTCCCCGCGAACCTCGCTCGCTCCAGCTCTCCCCTGAGTTTTGTAGTGAACTCCGTAGTCTCTGCTCTTTCTGACACACTTGCGGAGATCCATGCCCCTTTCTTGGGGGAGACTACGAGCCAGACGTCAGGGGATTCTGACTTCCTGAACCGGAAGAGTTGAGATGTCCCGAAGCTGTAGATATTGTTAATATAGGTTCCCCGAAGCGCGGCATCTATCTCCTTGAGTAAGGCCAAGACTTCGAAGCCCGAGAGTTCGGCCATGAAGCCTCAGCCGCTGCCCTCGTTTGATAAGTTATACTGGTCCCGACTCGGCCTCGCGGCTGTCGCTGGGGTACTGGCTGAGGTCATTGCTGGGACTGACTGGACAAGCGGAGTGAGTATAGGGATTCTCTTCTATCTGGTCTCCTACTATCTCGCTCGATTCACGTGGTATAAGGGCCTGGGGAGGGAAGGGCAGGGAAAGGTCTACAGCACGGGCATCGGGGGATTCATCATGATATTCCTTTTTGCATGGATGCTTTTCTTCACCCTACAGACTGTGGGCTACTCGCTATGAGCTTCGCGTAGTTAAGCAGTGTCTCCGCGTAACCCATATCGAACTCGTCCGCCAGTTGGCTGGCCGATATCGACTTCGCCGCCCGCTCGATTCTCGCCGGGTCCCAGGTCTGCAGTGTTCCCTCCTTTGCCTTGGCCATGCTCGAGTAGATTCCGGCTGCTGCCAGGAGCTCCCCTCTCTGCCTATCTGTCTTGATTTCGGGCGCGAGAGACTGGATTCTCTGCTTCGCGTCATCCAAGTCAGATCTCTTTAGAGAATCGAGTATAGATGCTATTGATTCCTGCACGACCTTGCTCGTGAGCACGCCCGTTCAACGATATTTAACCTTCCTTACGCTAATCAGCCGATATACATTGGCCTTAGAATTAACAGGATTTGACACCGACGCTTTCTTGCGGTCGGCAAATAGATGACTTCAAGATAGTTCTATTAACCAGGATTCACTTTTCACATATCAGGACCGGAAGAGGAAGACTTCGTGTCCATCCCCTTGGAATCTATTCTTCCTTAGGCTCACGCTCAGTAGACACTAGACATTGTGACGCCTTCAGTCTACGCCGAATGGTCCGACCTGAGCTGAGGCGCTCTTCCCGCTTGACATGGTGGTGACCTTGATTCTATCTTTGACCTTCTCCAGCAATAGAGACGTGCCTACAAGCTGCTCGACTGTCCTTCCACCTATCCCCACATCGTGGCTGGCGCCGAAGGTGACCCTATTGGTGAGGACGTACGCCCTGGCGTTAAGGTATGCGTCTCTAGCCATCTCGCTGAGGTGGATGCCCAGGGCCCCCTGCCTACTAGAAAGGTTGCTTCTGCCAGGGAGGTCAAGTGAGAAGTTGCGCGTCAAAGTGTCGACTATCACGAGCCTGCAGTCTGCGGTAGCGAGGCGGGAACCCATTTTCCTGACCGCTTCCATCTGTTCAGATGACGAGTCGGATCTAACGTAGACAATCTTTTCGAGAACCCCATCCATGCCCCATCCCCTTGCCTTCGCGATTTCCTCGATCCTCTCGGGCCGGAAGGTTCCTTCTGTGTCGATGTATAGTGACTTGATTCCACCACGGGCTGCGACCAGGACAGCTTGCATTGCGAGCTGGGACTTGCCACTGTTGCTCCTTCCGAAGAGCTCGGTTAGAGTCCCTGCTCTGTAGCCTCCGCCCAACAGGTCGTCGATGGATCCAGATCCGGTCCCATAGAAGGGAAAAGAAGAGACGCGCCTGACAGAGTCTGCGGCCGTTTCTAAAGATCTCGCCGTTTTGTCCCCCGACCCCCGCCCTCATCTTCGTTTCATCACCGATGTCTTTTTAACTCTGATTCGAAGCCCTGCGCAAAAGCTACGAAGTGAACCCTCAACCTCCTCCTCAGACCAAACGACCGCTGACCGTCCTACAGAAGGCGACAAACAAGCTGGTGTCAGTGAGGCTGAAGAACGAGATCGAGTACAAGGGAAAGATGTCGAACGTAGACCCGTACATGAACGTCATTCTCGTGGACGCAGAGGAGTCAGAGAACGGCGCCAAGGTGGCCAACTACGGCAAGGTGGTCATCAGGGGCAACAACGTCCTCTACGTGAAGATAGAGGATAGGCTCTAGGGGGCCCGGGGTCGGTGCAAAGGTCGCTCCACGTAGAGGAGATAAGGGGCTACAGCGTTCAGGATTTTGACGTAGAGATAGTCGAGAGGAAGGGGAAGGGGCATCCGGACAGCTTGGTGGACGGAGCCTCTGAGGCTGTCTCGCTGGGCCTGTGTGATTACTACGTCAAGAACTTTGGAGCGATACTACACCATAACGTGGACAAGGGCATTCTCGTTGGAGGCAAGTCCGAGCCGAAATTCGGGGGAGGCACGGTCATCGCCCCCATCTACCTGATGGTAGCAGGCAGAGCAACAGAGCTTGTTCCCTACAAGGGCAGGAACATCGAAGTCCCCGTAGGTGAGATTGCGCTGCACTCGATTAAGCAATTCATCAAGGAGACCATGCGGTTCCTCGACCCAGACGAGGACATGATCATAGACACGAAGATTAAGCAAGGCTCCCCCGATCTGGTCGCTGTTTTCATGAGGAAGGGAGTAATGCCAGTTTCCAACGATACTTCCATAGGAGTCGGGTACGCACCGCTCACCCCTACCGAGGAAATCGTCCTCGGGGCAGAGAAGCTGTTGAACTCTCCGGCCTTCAAGAAGAAGTATCCGGAGGTTGGCGAAGACGTCAAGGTGATGGGCATGAGGGTCGGAAAAAAACTCGAAACGACGGTCGCAGCGGCAATGGTTAGTGGAAGGATTCCAGACGCCAGCCATTACGTCAGTGTGATAAAGGATGTGGGGGAGGAGCTGGAGAAACTCGCCTCGAGTTCGAAGCTTGATGTCAATTTCAAGCTGAATGCGGCCGACAACCCCAAGCACGGGGAGTTCTATCTGACGGTGACCGGCACATCCGCGGAGCAGGGAGATGATGGAAACACTGGGAGGGGAAACCGGGTTAACGGACTTATTTCTCCCATGCGCCAGTATTCGATGGAGGCCACGGCGGGGAAGAACCCCGTGAACCACACTGGCAAGATACTCAACGCATTGTCCGTGCTTACCGCCCAGGAGATAGTGAAGAAAATCCCGACAATTAGGGAATCCTACGTACGCATCCTTAGCAGGATTGGGAATCCCATCGACCAACCCCTAATCGCGAGTGCAGCAGTCGTGATGGAGAAGGGGGCTCACGTTTCCTCGGTCAGGGGGGATGTGGAGTCGATAATGGATGGCTCACTGGCGAATATCAGAAGAGTGACGGATCTGATCCTGCAGAAGAAGGTAGAGCTATTCTAGAGTATCAGTCTTCCCCCTGGCGTACTCGAAGACCTTGTCCGAGTCCGACTCAACATCGTAGGCTCTCCCAAAGAAAGTGGTGACAGCCCTCACATCGTGCATCAGCAGCTCTGTGCTGTTAGGGTGTCCGGCTTGGACGGCCTGAGGCCAGTCAATCAGCCAAATCGAAGCGCCGTCAGTCAGGATGTTGTACTCGCTGAGGTCTGCGTTGACAAGACCGGCCATCACATACGCCGTACGCATCGACTCGATGATTGTCCTGAGGGCCCTCCTCGGGTCTTCAAGGTAGGGCCTCTGAGATAGGCGCACGCCAGACAACTCTTGCAGCAGCACGGTGCTTCTGCTGTATGCTACTGCCTTCGGGAACGTCGGAGCGAGACCCTCTAGCTTCCGGAGGGTGTGATACTCCCGCCTCGCCGCATCATAGTTTGCAGTCATCCAGCTTCTGAATTCGGCACTCTCCCTGACCCGCTTCTTCCTGATACTTGTGAAGCTTATCCGACCTATTTTGTAGAGTTTTAGCGCGTAGACAGTGCCCACTTCGGTCAGTGCTTCGTAAACATCCGATTCCTTCCCTTTTGCTATGATCGCTCCCAGGGCGAAGATTAGATCCTTCTTCACGTAGTCCTTCAGCGCCATGGTCTCCACTCCTTCGCGCGTCAGCACGAACCCCTGGCCCCTCCGTGTTGCGAGTCCCTTCTTCTCCAGGGCCTCCGTTGCGAACTTAACACGGTCTAGAGGGAGACGGCTCATGCGAGAAAGTCTCCCCAAATCGGGGGTGCCATACCCCGCCGTCGACCTTTCGAGGCCTGCGAGCGTCCGCCACTCCTCCTCCTTCAGAGTCTTCAGCACTCGAGCAGCGTTTTCTGTTGTAGACACGGACCTTCCTCTGCCCCTTGCCCCCCCTCCGCTGTCTCAAAAAGAGCCCCTTCGAATCGTCCGCTGCCTACTGTAATCTCCGGCCCAGAGCCCTGGTGTAGGCGCTCCAATAGCCGTCTTCACAGGGAGCGAAGGCGCGTCGATGTCCATGCGAGTCCACCATCACCAGGCCCTCGCCTCTCTCCACCGATCCTATTTCCGCGCTCTCCACCCCTGCACGTCCCAACACATCCCTCAGGGGGCGGACATCCTTGGGGAGACAAGTAATCAGAAGGGCACCTTCTCCCATCGTCTTCAGTGGGTCGAGGCCGAAGGCCTCACACACGGCCCTGCTTTCTGGTGCCACCGGAATTCCGCCCGTGTGAACGACGAATCGCTTCTCCGATGCGACTGCCATCTCGTAAAGAGCACCCAGGACACCGCCCTCGGTCGCGTCATGCATGGCGGATACACCCTGAGCTCCTATCCCGACGCTCCTCGCGGCCCTTGCATCTGCGACCGTAGAACAGAGCTTTACCTGCTCCCTTGCCCTCCTCATGTTGACCGCTCCCGCCTTCGATTCAACGAAGGCAGGGAACGAAGTGGCCAGCGAGCAAGTGGCTTCTATGGCGGCATGCTTAGTCATTACTATCGCATCCCCGGCATGGGCCATTGAGGGCGCGACATACCCGTTCTCAGCAGCGAAGCCCAACATCGAACCAGACCCAATCACAGTGAGACCTGAACCTGGGTAGCTCCCGGTATGCCCTCCTGCTATCGTCACCCCCAAGTTATCACACTCCGCACCTATGGCCCTGACGTACTCCTCCCTGTCTGTATCCCTCATCTCTGCGGGGAAGTTATAGGTGAACAGGGCGTATTCGGGGTCGCTCCCAGATGTGGTGTAGTCCGAGGCAATCAAGTGGACGCTCAACCAAGCTGACATCTTCATGCCAAAGGCTGGAATGACTGATACCGGGTCGACCGTTAATATCATGACCTGGCCTCTTCCAATTGATATCACGCCGTTGTCCAGGCCTATCCCTGGTCCGAGCTCTATATCCTCCGACCTCTTCCCAAGGCTAGAGTATACAACCCGCTGCATGAACTCAGGGTCTTCCTTCCCTGAAACTGATCTAACGCGTTTCCTACTCGTAGCCGAGCCTCCTAAAGGCAGGCCTGGCTCTGCGAATTATCAGGATAGCCACTGGTATGAAAGCGAGGTCGACCAGGGTGCCGAAGTCCGGCGCCGCATAGACTAAGGCGGTGGTGACATTCGTCGGAGACCCGTATTGGAACAAACCATACAGATAGAATGCCCAATCTGGGAAGAAAAAGGCGAGCGTTTCGAACACGGTCGCAACCGCCATGGCCCATGTCAGAGTCTTTTCTCCCTTGTTGCGGGCCCATGCCACGATGAACACTTCCGGCCCCCGGGCCCAGACCATCCCAAAGGGGTAGATTGGGGAACCCCCTCTGAAGCTGATGTTGATGGCCTCTCCCAGAAATCCGCCGATGGCCGTGGCGTCAAAGGCGGTGTACGAATCCACCATCGCTGCGAGCGCTAGATAGATCGGTGGCGAGAAAGTGATTTCGTAGAGAGGGAAGGGCAGGGGGATAGCCGCAACGGTGCCCACCGTTATGAGTGCAGAGAATACGGCGATGACGGCAAGCGTCGTCGATCTCTTGGGCCGTTTCTGGGCCTCCGGCCCCTGGGTGGAATCTCCCACGGGGGAGACTGAGGGCGCCTGCTTATAAGTCAGTGAATAACCGACTTATACAATGCAGCCCCCCGACGAACTGATGACAGGAACCTTCCTGCCCGGCATGAGACATCTGGTGGCCGCCCGTCTGCGCGCAAGGGGGCTTGCACAGACCAGAATATCTGCCCTGCTCGGGGTGACCCAGGCCTCCGTCAGCCTCTACCTTGGCTCGGACCCGGAAAGGGCCTACAGCTCGCTTGCCAAGTTTTCTGTCTCTCGCGGCCAGGCCGACAGGGATTCGGAAGCACTCGCAGATGCGCTTCAGAAGAATCCGGTTGAGGGCGTAGAGGCGCTTAACAGGATTTGGACCGGTTTGCTCGGATCAGGGGCAGCCTGTTTCGCACATCGCGCATTATATCCCGCACTCGGCGAGTGTGATATCTGCATCAAGGAATATGGAGGTAGGAAGGGGAAGATATCCGAAACAGTGTCCGAGGTGTCAGCGGCCGTTCGACTACTGGAAGCGTCCCCGGACTTCGTCACAGTTATGCCAGAAGTCTCAGTTAACCTAGCCTGCGTCGCAGGTGATGCCACAACCCCGAGCGAAGTGGTGGCGATTCCCGGGAGGATTGTAAGAGTCAAGGAGCGGGCTAAGGCCATGCTCCCTCCTGAGGCGGGGGCCTCGGCGCACATGTCAAAAATGCTCCTCCTCGCAAGGTCGAAGATGCCTGAGCATCGTGCGTGCATCAACATAAGGTACGACAGAAGGGTGGGTGCCCTGCT
Source organism: Nitrososphaerales archaeon (assembly GCA_035622475.1). Taxonomy (GTDB): domain Archaea; phylum Thermoproteota; class Nitrososphaeria; order Nitrososphaerales; family Gagatemarchaeaceae; genus UBA183. Next base: position 29,340 of record DASPVF010000010.1, on the reverse strand, counting down.
CTCTGAAGCTGGGCTCCATCTCCTCGCCCTGGGTAGACGCGCCAGCCGCGGGGCGGGGGACGCGACTGTGGATGCCCTGGAGAAAAAATTGAAGTCAGGCTCCAAGCCGTTTGATGCCGTTGTGGAAGAAGGAGGGGGCGGGATCGAGCCCAACGTCTATCTGTTCGCAAGAGGTGCAGAAGAAGCAGCTCGCATCGCGGTAAGGCTCGCGCGGGCCTATTCAGCGGCTTAGTGGCCTAACCTTCTCCGGCTCTCTTCCGGCGCTCCTGGCTCTCCTGACGCATGCCGCCACGAACGCTACGTAGATCGGCTCTGGCCGTTCAGGTCTGCTGATGTATTCAGGGTGATACTGGGTCGCCATGTAGAATGGGTGGCCCTTGAGCTCCAATATTTCCGCTCTCCTGCCGTTGTCGCTGAACGCCGTGAATTTCATCCCCCTCTCCTCAAGGCTCTTGAGGTAATCTTGGTTCAGCTCGTACCTGTGCCTGTGCCTCTCCCTGATCCTTCCAGTCTTGTAGATGTCGAAGGCCATGCTAGGTTTCTTGATGAAGATGTCATGGCCACCGAGCCGCATGGTCCCCCCGAGGTCGGTGACGACACGTTGTTCCGGAAGCATGTCAATCACGGGATAGGGCGTATCCGGGTCGGCTTCCGTTGTGTTGGCGCCCTTCAATCCCAGGACGTGCCTTGCGAAGGAGACGCTCGCCAGCTGGAAGCCGTAGCACAACCCCAGGAAGGGGATTTCCGCAACTCTCGCCTTGTTCGCCGCACTTATTTTGCCTTCGACCCCCCTACCTCCGAATCCTTGAGGGAGGACCACGCCGTCATAGGCGTCCATGAGATTGAGCTTTTCTTCGTCCTTCTCTATTTCCTCTGACTCGATCCATGATATGCGGGTGCTCGCGCCGTTGATCGCACCAGCCTGCGACAGCGCCTGGTTGACACTGACGTAGCTATCTGCCAGGTTCGCATACTTCCCCACCATTGCGATGCGGACAGTCATCTGGTGGTCGACGAACTTCTCTGCAACCGCGTTCCATCCCCGCATGTTCAGCCTCGTCCGGAGACCAAGCTGCCTCCGAATGGGCCTCAGCACACCCTCCCTTTCGAGAAGACGGGGCACCTGGTAGATGCTCTCCACGTCAGGGTCAGAGACTACACTCTCGAGGGGAACGCTTGTGAACAAGGCGATCTTCTCCTTCGCATCGGCAGGGAGGACCCTGGTACCGCGTATCACTATGATGTCAGGTTGTATACCGATTCTGCGCATCTCCTGGACACTGTGCTGTGTGGGCTTGGTCTTCATCTCCCCGACCACGGCGAGTTCAGGTGCAAGGCTCACGTGCAGGAACAGGGACCGGGAAGGGCCATCTTCAATTCTCATCTGCCGGAACGCCTCGAGGAACGGGAGGCTTTCGATGTCCCCCACCGTCCCCCCACACTCCACAACCAGCACCTCAACGTCCTCTTTTTCTCCGAGCTCCCTGATTCTTCGTTTAATCTCGTCAGTTATGTGAGGTATTATCTGAACCGACTTGCCGAGAAACCGCCCCCTCCTCTCGTCGTCAATGACCTTCTTGTATATCTGGCCCGTTGTGATGTTGTTAGCCTTGGTCATGTCCCTGTTCAGGAACCTCTCGTAGTTCCCCAGGTCCATGTCGGTCTCGCCACCATCGTCTGTCACGAACACCTCGCCATGAGTGTAGGGGTTCATCGTGCCCGCGTCGAAGTTGAGGTATGGGTCTATCTTCAAGCAGGTGACCTCTATCCCGGAAAGCTGCAGGAGTTTGGCCACGGAGGACGTGATTATGCCCTTGCCGAGTCCCGACATCACTCCGCCTGTCACGAAAAGATACTTCGGCACATAATCTCCGAGTGGTTTCCGTAAATAAGCATTCCGAGAGGTTGGTTTATTCGGAAACCTGTTGGGTTATCACTGCCAGGTCGGCTACATCCACCAGCAACTTGCTCACCCTGTCGAGGGCTGCCAGAGTCTCCGCGGTCTCAGCCCCGTCGTTCGTCGGAAGCTTGGCGATCGCGGACAGCTTCTCTGCGATTTCTTGGGCGAGTGCGCCTACTTTCCTGTTGTTGCTCATCTGCTTCCCGGCACGCCTCGAAATGAACCCCTGGGTCGCCAGATTATTCATCGCCGTGAGCTTTGACACGCAAACCGAATACTCCCTCGCCAACCGCCCAGGGCTCGCCCGGTGGTGGAACTTGTGCGATAGGTCGGTGACCGCATCCCCTATGCTCTCCAGAAAGCTAGCCAGCACTCGGTAGTCTAGAAGGTCCACAGGAGAAAGCCCGTACCGCTCGGCGACCTCAGGTCTTACTATGGCCGCCCTTGTGGCGCGGACAAGGAGGAAATAGAGCCTGTCGACTTCATCGTCGCGCTCTCCAACCAGTCCGAGAAGTTTCATGTCCCCCTTCGCCAAGCCTTCCGCCATGTCCTTGAGCATCCCGTCCAGGAGCCCAGACATCCTAAGGACAATCTTCTCAGGGACAATCGCCGTAGGTTCGAGTAGGAACTGCATGGTGATGCGTTTGGAGTCCTCGTCCATGATTTCGAGCCCGACCAGCCTGCCTATGGTTGACTTGATGGAGGCCCGGTCCTCTCTCGATATCACCCGACTCCCCACCACCTTGATTACATCATACCCCAGCAGGTAGGCTCCCGTCACGTCATTGGTGACCTGACTGAGATCGTCCCCTGGATACTCTATGGTGATTTGCTTAGGCTCCTCTCCACCGCCCTCGAAAGGCTTGATTAGGATCTTGCCGCCTGGCAGCTCCTCCACCGACAGCGTGTCCCCCTTCCTGACGCCGTATTTCCTCACCCAGTCTTTGGGGAGCGATACGAGGATTGTTCCCTCCCCCATTTCGATTGCCTTTCGCGCAGGCACGTCTCCATGGAGCGTGGCTCTCTACATAACTCTTGCATTTATTCTGCAACGTCGACCGGTTCGCTTCCAAGAATCCTAAGAAGGTCGGAGGTCCCGATTCCGAAAACAGAGTTCGGCGTACCCGCGGCAGCCCAGACCCGTCCGAACCTCGTCAATGAGGCATCTATTAGAACAGCGATACTTTCGCCGTGGGGGAAGGGTGGAACGCCTCCTATGGGAAACCCGGTCCTGTGCCTAACCTCATCTGCTTTAGCGACGCACATTACGCACCCATGACCTCCGCGAGCTTGGCGCCATCCACTCTCTTGTCTCCAGATATGACCACGACTGCGGCCTTCTCGCCCACGAAAACGACACTCTTCGCTATCTCTGCTACGCTGCACCCGATCGCCTGGGCTGCGAGCCCGGAGTTCCTTGTGCTCCCGTCAAACTCTCTGAGTTCGTACTTCGCTCCGGACCTCGAGAGGTACTCGGAGACGCGCCTGCGGCTCCTCACCTTCACGGCCGTGCCGGTTGAGCGGATTTGTTCACTTGCTTGTTAACAGCCTCTGCTAGGTAGTGCCCTCGGAGCGTGACTCTTGCTTCCGTCACCCCGGGGACAGAAAGGAGACCCGCCTTGATGTCGCTTGCAATCTTCAGGGCGAAGATTGGCGGACAGAAGGGGGCGGTAAGGTGAAACTCCAAGTCGACTAACCCGCCAGTGACGGTCATCTTGTCTATTAGCTTGAGGTCGGTTATTGGCCTCCCAAGTTCCGGATCCATTATCTTGGACATCGCCTCGGTGATTGCCGCCTCCTGGACTTCGGACAAGCTTTTGCTAAGAAATCGTCAACTGCTTATTTATCAGTTTGGTCCCCCGCTCGCCTCGAAAATTTGTCACTGCTGTCTTCGTTCTTTGCCTTCAACCCAGCCCTCTTCACCGGCGCCTTCGCTCTTCTTTTCGCAGTTACCGATGCCGTGGGGACAGTCCCGATATTCCTAACTCTTACCTCAAGTTTTCCCGACGCACGCAGGAGAATTCTCAGGCATGCCATTGTCATCTCCACTGCGGTCCTCGTCGTCTTCTCCCTCTTTGGGTGGCTGATATTCGACATCTTCGGCATCACTCTTGACGACTTCCGCATAGCTGGCGGAATCATCCTGTTCGTGGTTGCCATCGACCAGCTCATGGGAGGGGACGTCAAGTCCAGGGGGCTACAGCCCTCTGACATCGCCGCATTTCCCCTCGCCACACCCCTTCTAGCGGGTCCGGGTGCCATCTCAACGGTCGTCATAATCTCAGGTCCACCCTACAGCCCATTCCTTGCCCTGATCGTCATAATATGCAACGCAGTCCTCGCCTACGCCATACTCACAGGCTCCGACGGAGTGAGAAAGATTCTGGGGGCGAACGGGACGATCGCCCTGTCCAGGATTACTGCACTTCTAATCGCTGCCCTCGCGGTCTCGTTCGTAATCAGCGGGATTTCTAACATAATCACAGCTCTTAGGTGAGAGTGATGGTGACAGCAGTCCACATCAGGATCAGGGGCCTCGTTCACGGCGTCTCGTTCAGGTCGAGCATGGCGCAGCTGGCATCAGACCTCGGAGTCAGAGGGTGGGTCAGGAACCTGCCGGATGGGACGGTTGAGGCTTTCCTGGAGGGGGACGAGAGGAAGGTGAAGAGGGTCATCGACTGGGCAAAGTTCGGTCCGCCACGGGCACGCGTGGACAAGCTCGAGGTGGAGCCGGCGACGCCGAAGAACCATAGGGATTTCCGAATCCACGGGTGACAGTGCCGGGGCGCCAGGCTCACTTGCCCTGATAGGAGTTCCAGCGAGCGGCGAGGCCAGGGTCCGACATTGCTGCCATCACTTGGTCTCCGAACTGGCTCGCCGTCGCCCCGTCCTGTCGGCCAGTGATTACAACCCTCCTGTCATAGATAGCGCAGATGTCAAGAGCCATTGCGAGTCTCCTGCTCTGCTCGATCATGCCAACGTGTTCCAGCATCATGACCGCCGCCCTCATCAAGCTGAGCGGGTCTGCGTAGGCTCCCCTCCCCTCGGTAATCATCCTCGGGGCCGAGCCATGGATTGCCTCAAACATACCAAACCTAGCCCCAAGATTTGCGCTCCCAGCGGTTCCCACACCTCCTTGGAGCTCTGCGGCCTCATCCGTCACGATGTCTCCGTACAAGTTGGGGAGAACAACCACCTCGAATTCCCTCCTCCTCTTGGGGTCAATGAGCTTCGCCGTGAAGACGTCGATGTACCATCCGTCCCATCTGATTTCGGGAAAATCTCCCGCGACCTTCTTTGCCGTCTCGAGGAAAAGGCCATCGGTCGTCTTAACTACGTTCGCCTTTGTCACCACAGTTACTTTCTTCCTACCCGTCCTTCTAGCGTGCTCGAAGGCAAGGCGGATTATTCTCTCTGCACCCGGACGCGTTATCACCTTGAAATCGAGGGCCAAGTCGGGAGTCACCATCATTCCCCTGCTCCCTAGCATGTACTCCCCCTCCGTGTTCTCCCTGAAGAAGACCCAATCGATTCCCTCGGACGGAACCCTTACAGGCCTTACGTTGGCGAATAGGTCGAATGCCCTTCGTATCGCTATGTTGGCGCTTTCGATGTTGGGCATTCCGCTCCCCTCCTCGGGAGTGGTAGTCGGACCCTTCAGTAGCACATGGCATTTCTGGATCTTTTTCAGCACCTCATCGGGCAGGGGTTTCATTTGTTTGATCCGGTTCTCTATGGTGAGGCCTTCGATTTGCCTGATCTCGACCCTGCCAGACCTTATCTCCTCATTCAGGAGCGTTTCCAGGACCCGCGACGTCTCCCTGGCGATGATGGGACCGATTCCGTCACCTCCTATGACCCCTACGACCAACCTGTCGAGCTTCGAATAGTCGATCCACTCGACCGGCTTGCTTATCCTCTCGACCCTTTCCACCTGCTCTGCCAGTAACTTTCGGATGTTGTTCACAGCGGCGTCGTAGGGAGACTCCGAGTGCATGATAAACGGGCCCCCGCTCTACTCCATTAAAGTGTGCCCTCTGGCGGGTTGCTGGAGGTCACTTCGGCGACTGGGAGCCGTGCTGGCGCGAAAGCGCTCTCAGGACAGGCACTGAGACAAAGGATCCCACGGCTGTGAAGAACACCCTCTCAACGGGATAGAGCGGGAAGAAAACCGGGACCAGGTTTCGCCAACCTTGGACGGATAGAATTCCGTAAACCCTAACAGCCAGATTCTGGCCCACCACGGTACCCGTCAGCTGACCGCACATCAAAGCCGCGAATGTGACCCCCGTGACGAAGGCTGGATTCAGCTTGGAGATCACCCCTCTTCCTTCCAGGACGAGCAAGGGAATCAGTACGGCCAGCGACACCATGTGTAACCACGTGAAAGGGATGGGCCCAACGAAAAGCACCGAAAGTGGGTCCAGCCAGTAGACAACCAGAACGAGCACCAGGGCGCCGGCTGCGGCCGTCCTCTTCCCGGAAAAGGCGAGACCGGCCATGACGACTGTGGCGACATCAGCGGCCAGGACAGAGGGTCCGGTCCCGGCCAGCGTGATATACCCGGCGCTCGAATCGATCAGGTCGCCGACGATGGCGGAAAGCCCACCCACGAACGGCCCGAAGAGCATGCCAGCCAAGGGGGTTACGAAGTTGCTCGCCGTCAGGAAATTCCCAGGACCTAGTACCAATCTCGAGATTGGAACCGCCCCGAGGACGGCGTACAGGGAAGCAAACACGGATGCAGTTGCTACCAGGGACGTCCTGCGCTTCAGCCTCAGCAATGGCGGGGGCTGACCGCTACCACGCTTAACACTTTCACTCCCGCCCCTCTCCCGGGAGTCGGAGCCCGCTAACGTTTTTAGCGCAACTTGGTCGGACGTGCCTCAATGGCGGCTCCCGACCAAGACACTAAGAGGACAGCCGAGCTAAAGCTCTGGCTCGAGCAAAGGATCGCCGAGCTCGAAGAGGAGTTGGAACGCCTCAAAGAAACACTAAGCTACGTTGACAGTAGCCTCAGGGCTTCCACATTCAAGCAAGCCAACGAGATGATGTCAGAGTCGATGGAAGCCCCCGAAGTGAGGGAACTGAAGCGCGACAAGGGCGGTCAAGCGATTGCCACTGCGTCAGTCACACCAGACGCTGTTGCCATCGAACCGAACAGCGGGGTGGTGTTGAAAACATCCACGCCACCCTTCAGATCCTTCTTGATGGGGAAGATACTCCAGGGGATGAAGATGAAGGACGAGGAGCTGGTTAGTTCCGGGAAGCTGGCCAAAGGGATGGAGCTCCGCTTCGATTTCGACGAGGCAAACGGAGCGATTGCGAAGCTCGTGATAGAGAACTACAGGGATAAGGCCAGACTAAATGAAATCCTGAGCACTGTCTCGTGGACGTTCTCTCGGATGCTCGAAAAGTAGTCGCGCTCAAAGCCGGGTCCCTTTTCCGGGAATTGTAAATACCCGGCATGAAAAAGCGCAGCCGCATCTCTGCCTAGTCGCGGCCATGACACTGGTTGAACCTGGGAGCAGCTCTACTTCAGTATCTTGATGCTTTTCACGAGCTTCAACCCGTTCAGTTCTTCCATGGCCTGTCCCGTGAGCTGTCCCTCGACCACCAAGGTCATTTTCGCGTCGGGCACCATCTCTGGGTCCTCCGCCACGGCCTGTCTTACCACCATTCCATGGCGCGAAAGGATTTCGGCCACCTCTGCCATGACACCAGGGGACTTTGGATCCGCCTCCACAACCACGGCTGTATATCCTAGCAAAGAGACCAGGTCGACCAAGCTCGTGCCGAGAGGCTTGGTCTTGGCGAAGATCGAGTAGAGATAGGGGCTCTTGCGGATTTGTTCAGCCGTTTGCTTGACCACCCTTCTATCCACCCCTACCGCCCGAGAAACCGCCAGATAGTCAACCTCGACATCACCGACGTACAGCTTCAGGTCTTCAGATACCCTCATGCCACACTCGATCATCTTACGGACAACCGCCGGTCTGACCACCTGCCTCTCGAACTCAGCCCTGATCCTGGGCCACACGAAATCATGTACCGAAATGAGCTTTTTTGAGCGTTTCTCGACATTCCGTTCCCAAATGCTGTGTCCAAATCTGTCCACGATTGTATATATTTGTCAAAAAGCCGGGTCTCCTCATGAGCAGGAATCAGCTCAAATCAACCCTATCTCAGGATAAGCTTCCAAGCAGCTACTACAACATCCAGCACGACCTGCCGGAGCCGCTCCCGCCCCCTCTTGACCCGAGGACTATGCAACCCATGGCGCCCGAGCCGCTTCTACGCCTCTTCGCAAAGGAGTGCGTGATGCAGGAAGTTTCTACCCAGGAATTCATTCCCATCCCGGAGGAAGTCAGGGAGGCATACCTCCGGCTCGGAAGGCCAACGCCCCTCCATAGGGCGACCAGACTCGAAGAGAAGCTCAAGACCCCGGCCAAGATCTTCTATAAACGGGAGGACCTCAACCCGGCCGGGAGCCACAAACCAAACACCGCCATCGCCCAGGCATACTACCACAGGAAGGAGGGAACGGAAAGACTCACGACCGAGACAGGTGCGGGACAATGGGGGAGTGCTCTCGCCCTCGCGACGGCGCTCTTCGACATCGACCTGACTGTCTACATGACCAGGAGCAGTTTCGATCAGAAGCCGTACAGAAAGACCCTGATGGAGGTATATGGTGCAGAGGTCCATCCTTCACCCAGTTCGAGGACGAGTGTCGGCAAGAAATTCCTCGAGAAAGATCCTGACCACCCCGGGAGCCTAGGTATTGCCATAAGTGAGGCCATCGAGGACTGCGTCACCCACGACAACACGAAGTACGCTCTAGGTAGCGTGCTCAACCACGTTCTCACTCACCAATCAGTAATCGGTCAGGAGGCAAAGCTACAGATGGAGGAGTTCGATGAAGTCCCCGATTATATCGTCGGATGCATCGGCGGAGGTAGCAACTATGCGGGCCTGGCTTATCCCTTCATGAGAGACAAGCTTCGCGGCACGAGCGAGTCTGAGTTTGTCGCCGCTGAACCCCGTGCGGTCCCCTCTACAACACGCGGCTCCTATCGATACGACTTCGCAGACACGGGCGAAACCACACCACTCCTCAAAATGCATACGGTCGGCCACTCATACCAATGCCCACCCATCCACGCCGGGGGTCTGAGATACCATGGCAAGGCGCCATCCATGTGCATGCTCATCGACAAGGGGTTCATGCGGAGCGTCGCCTACTCCCAGAACGAGGTGATGGACGCGGGAATCCTATTCGCACAGACCGAGGGCCTAGTGGCGGCGCCCGAGTCCAATCACGCAATCAAGGCGGCCGTCGACATCGCGCTCCAGTGCAAACAGAACAACGAGCCCAAGACCATCCTCTTCAACCTTAGCGGCCACGGACTGCTGGACCTGAAGGCCTACGAAGACAAGCTCGGCGACAGACTTGTAGACTACGAGCCCGATAATGCCTTCCTCAACCAGGCACTAGAGACAGTGCCAGTGGTCCACTAGACACTGGTTTTCGGCTGCGCACCTGCGCAGCCCACTTCTTTTATCCATAGGCTCTTGTTATAGTCGCGCCCTCTACCAGCACCCAGGGGCAGAGGGTGGGCGTGTCAACCTCCCACCATTGTATCCACTCCCTGTGCTTCGAAAGGAGGGTGACGGAGGAGAACATTCGCTCCAGGTCGTCTCCCAGCCTCATCCCCTTCAGCGGCTTCACGACCTTACCCCCCTCCACAAGATACGCCCCGTCTCTCGGGACTGTGGAGAACTCTCCCGTTCTATAGTTCTTGAAGCGGGTATACCAGTTACTGGTCAACACGATGCCCTTCCTCATCTCTCTCACCATCTCGTCATAGGTAGAGTCTCCGCCTGCTATCTCGAGGTTCCAGGGGTGGGGGGTGACAAAGCCTGCGTTTCCTGTATCCTTGACCCTCCACTTTCTTGCGGTGGTGAGGTTGTGCAGATAGCCCATTAGGACGCCGTTCTTGATGATTTTGTTTGACCTAGTCGCTATTCCCTCGTCGTCAAAGACTCTTCCGCCGAGGCCTCCTTTGGTCACCCCGTGGTCGGTGAGGTTGAATGACGGGGCGGCTACCTCTTTGCCTACCCTCTCGACCAAGTACGATGTCCCTGCGTCCACTGCGAAGGCGGAGGCCGCAGCGGCTATCGTCTCAACCAGGTTCGAGGCGACGGTCGGGCTGAGAAGGATGGTATACCTTCCCACCTCTGGCTCTGACGCATTACGCATGGCTCTGGCACCTTCGCCTGCCCTCCTCCCCGCTTCTTTCGGATCGAACCCCGACAGGGAGGACGAGCACGATAGCCCGTGGCCGCTCGCTTCCTTCTCAGCAAAGGAACGGATGTTCAATGTAATTGCGGTCCTTGAATCAGTCCCACGAGTCCCCGAGGTTGTCAGTATCGCTACGGTGACCTCCCCCGCGTCAATCACGCCTGCAGATCTCTTCCCACCGGCTGCCGTTGCCGCATCTATGGCCTCCCCTGCCATTTCTGGGAGCTCGTCCTGGAGGGACGCCAGCCTCCTGTCATACCCTGTACTGGTTGGCGAGTATCGCACAGGCTTGTCCGGGAGTGAGACGCAGTCTGACTCCGGGAGCCCTCTCATCGACGAAAAGAGGTCGCCCACGAACTTCTTCACTGCGGCGGGCTGAAGGTTCGACGTAGAAGCTATCGCCCTCCGCCTCCTCCTGGCAAGATACACCGTGAGTTCAGACTCCTCAACCCTGTTGGCGACGGTCACGGAGTTGTTAGCGAATCTGATCATGCTGTCCGCACCTCTGGCGCTCAGGGCTACGGCATCGTCCACCCCCAGTGCCTTGGCGGCGCCAATCACAGTTTCGTTGAGCTCCTCTAGATCCAACCCGCTCACCTAGACCCTAGCTTGATTCCAGACAACAAGGTCTCGGGGCCGCCGTGCCACACAGGGGCTCCCTGCTGAGGATCTCCCTTTCCGCATGTCGCAGACTCGAACTCCATGTGCTTACTTCGCGCTTTCACGCTCCCCCACAGCCGTGGCGTAGTTATCTCAAGGACAGGGGACCTCACAAATCCCTTCAGCTCCCCCTTCTCGACCAGGTACGCTTCGAGGCCCACGTACCTTTGGTTGAGTCTCTTGTCGTCTATGTTCCATTCCGTAAAAGTCTTGAAGAAGACGCCGTGTTTCACCTCCTTGATGATCTCATCTGTGGAGTAGTCTCCTGGCTCCACGAACGTGTTCGACATGCGTATGATGGGCTCCCTGTCAAAGGCTACGCTTCTTGCGGCGCCGTTGCTGCGCAGGCCAAATTCCTTCGCTGTGGTCCGGTTCTGGAGAAACTCGTTGATTACCCCATCTTTGATTAAGAAACGCTTCTTTCCCACTACTCCCTCGTCATCAACGGGCACGAAACCGTTCGAATGGGGGAGGTTAGGGTCATCGCTGACGTTTGCCTCTGGGCTCCCTATTCTCCTCCCAAGGCTGTCGGCCTTCAGATATGACTCCCCGGCCTGGGCCCCCTCTCTGCCTAGGACCCGATCAGCTTCCTGCGGGTGACCAACGGACTCATGTGCGGCTATGCCCGAGAGCTCGGGACTGAGCAGGACGTCTACCGTATCCATTGGGGGCTTTGCCGCTCCCTTCAAAATCATTCCCATGACTCTCGCTTCTTCCTCCACCTTCTCCACAAGCCCGATGCGCTTCACAACCTCAAGGCCGCCTGTCTCCCCCTGCTGGATGAACCGCTGGGCCGTTGCGCTCCCCTCCGCTGCGGTAAGAGAGCCGAAGAATCCAACCCTGGGGAGGCGCCCTTCTACCCTGGCTCCGTCGCTGTTGACGTAGTACCTCTCCTCAAACTCCGCCCCAAGGTACAGGAGCCGTCCTGGGAGTTTTACCCCTGCCTTCCCGTCAGCTATCCTGCCTTCTATGTCTAGGAGTATGTCGCGTAGCCAAGCTGAGTCTGCGTTCTCGACACTTCGAGTCTCGGGCACAGCCCACTTCCTCCGGACCGGTTTGGAGTCGTCCAGTTCCACGTGGTGCCTCAGCAGCCCTGACGAAGCCCTGGCGAGCCTTACGGCCCTCCTCGCCAGCTCTCCCACCGACGTCGTCTTCAGGTCGTTGGTGGCGGCGAACCCCAGCGCTCCCTTGGAGATTACCCTTATCCCGATGCCGTAACCTTCAGAGAAGAAAGACGGCTGGGATTCCCCATTCTTGAGCGCAAACTGTCTTTCCCATGTTCTCTGCACCCTAGCCTCCGCGTAGGTCGCGCCTGCCGCCCGAGCCTTGGAGACCCCTGCTTCGGCAAGATCCTTCGCCCGTTGGCTCACGGTGGCCGCCGCCGTCCTATCTTATTTCTGCTTGTTGGCTCAGGGGCCAATTGAAACAGCCTTCCCTCTGACGGGAGGCTCAAGGACCCAGCTCCCCTTTCTGTTGAATTGAACGAACAGCTCAGGGTGCTCCGTGTGGATCGGCACTACTTTCTTCGCAGCGATGCCCTGTACGAGTTCTCCCACATCGCTCGCCGGGGCGTGCCCGGACGCGTGCAGCTGTGCATACCGAAACCCAACATGTTCGACCCAGTTCCTGATGAGGGTCTCCTCTTTCTCCCCCTCTTCGTTGAATGCTTCCGTCGCCGCGTGGATGTATATCCCTCCCCGGTCGGGCTTGATGTCTATAAGCTCCGGGAAGTTCCACGCCTCTAGGTGGAGGAAGACCTCGCCCTGCCTCTTCCTGACGTCCTCGGCAGTTAGACCCTTGGCAATGAACGGCCTCTCCCAGGCGTAGTAGTCCGAATCGTCGAACTTCCCGGTCTTCTTCCTCCGAAGGTAGACGTCCACATCCCGCCCGACACGCGGAACTCGTAGCCCCTCGTCTGCTGTGAGCTTTTCCAGGAGCGCAGCAACCTTCATGGAAACCACCAGCCGTCTCCCTGCCTCTCGGCAGGCGTCAAAGAAGGTGTTTACCCTGTCGACATCGTTCCCCCTGAATGTGGAGAACACAAGGGATCCGGTCCCCCTCACTATCCTTAGCGCCTCCTTCTTCACAGCAGTTTCGCTCATGTTCGCTGTATCGTCTTCCGGGCCAACCCGCGTCCCTTCCGTGAGGAGAAGCCTAGGTTTCTCCCTTCGGGCGAAGTCCACGAAGTCCCGCGTCATGTGCCCTGCGGGGCCGTGAAACCGGAAGTCTCCCGTGTAGGCCACCGTCCCTCCGCTGGTGTGAACAACGAACCCATACGCTCCAGGTATCGAATGGTCGACGTGGATAGGGTGGAACTCCATGGGACCGATGCTGAACCTATCCCCAGTCCTGAACTTCCTTATGGGGTGCCCATGCAGTGGAGAGCCCGTGGAGGCGTTGTACGCTTCGTGAATCAGGGATGTCGTTTCGCCGCAATAGACTGGGATCTTGGGATCGACGTACTCGATCCTGCCGGTATGGTCCGAGTGATAGTGGCTTAATACCACGGCGTCGAATTCTGGCTCTACGTAACCGACATTTGTGTTCTGCAGGGCCTCTTCGGAATAGAGCCCGGGGATTTGGGGAAGCAGGTCGAATTCGAAGAGGTCCCCCGCTCCGTTGACCCACCTGGGAGAGACGGATGAATCAAAGTAGTCCGAGCCGTCAGAAAATCCCGTCCCGAAGTCGAGGACCACTTTGACCCCCCCATCCTCGAGAATGAACTTGTTCCCGCCGATCTCCCCGACTCCGCCGTAGGCAGTTATTCGCGGCGGCATTTGGGCACAGGGGCAGGCAGTCTACTTAACGGTTCTAAACATCAGCCGCCCTCAAGGGATAAATACGAAGTTGGGTGGACAGCCCGCAGGTTGTTACCTCACCTGCCAGTCCTTCAAGCGGAGGGGTCGGATACTCTGACTGCTATAGCGATTCTAGTGATTGCCCTGGGATTCGTCGGGGTCGCTATACTAATCCTGTTCTCGAAAAAGAAGATCTAACCTACCATGGTTGTCGCAGCCATCTTCGACATAGATGGCACTCTCGTTTCGTTCAAATTCGACGCCGTGGGGGTAAGGACAGCTCTTATCGGGGAACTGAGGGTAAGGGGGGTCGACACGTCCGGTCTGGACCTGTCCAGTCCCACTCAGAAGATTCTCGACACGGCGAAGGCGAGGATGGTCCCCGGAGACGGGGGGTACGGGGACTACAGGAGGAAGGTCTTCGGCATTCTTGACACATTCGAGCTGAGGGACATCGCCTCCACGAAGGCCTTTCTTGGAACCCGGGATGTTCTAGCGGACCTCAAGGCAAAGGGCGTCAGGCTTGCAGTCCTCACGAACAGCGGGCGGAAAGCGGCCACCAAGTCTATCACCATCGCAGGTCTCCTCGGCCTCTTCGAGTTCGTGCTCACCCGGGACGACACTGAGACAATGAAACCCAGGCCCGAAGGGATCCTTCAGGCAGTATCCATGCTTTCGCTTCCAAAGGACGACGTGTACTACATCGGCGACACACCATATGATGTCATGGCAGCGAAAAGCGCTGGAGTGAGGAGTGTTTCAGTGACAACGGGGAGCTATGCCTCCGACCGGCTTGCCTCAGAGGGGGCGGACTACGTGATATCCTCGATTTCTGAACTTGGCAACCTTCTAGGAATTCCGTCGAGGTAGCAACAGACGAGTCTGCGGCGGGCCGGGTGCCGTTCTACCCTATGTCGAAGATTCCGCTATCTCCCAATTCCGAAAAGGCGACAAAACCATAAAGACGGCTTTGGTCGGCCGTTTGCTGTTCCCAGATGGTTCCCAACCAAGCGAAACCTCCTTTCTATATCGTTGGACTCCCAGACGAGCCCATCGAGGCCGACGAGGCGAAGGTGAAGTTTGAGAAGCTTTCCGAAGAATTATGCAAGGTCTACCCGCTAATCGAGGAAATCCGAGCGGTCGTGAAGTCGAAGAAGCCGGGAAAGACCCATGCGAGATACGAAGTTTCCGTCGAGGTTTACACGCCGAAAGAGAGGCACGCGTTCTCTGAAACTGGATACGACATCGCGGAGGTGTTCGACTCAATGGGGCCAAAAATGAAGCGGCTACTTTCTTCCAGGCAATCGAAGGTGACCTCCACCGGGGGATTCAGCCCGAGAAAGCGCATTGGGTACCGTTAGGCTGCAGACCGAAACAGCCTCACTTCTCTTCTTTGAGTCCTTCGACCTCAGCGCTCGACTGGGTTACTGCTGCCGTTCGACCAGCCTCCCCAGTCATCTCGTAGAACACTTCCAGCGCCTCCCTCCTTACGTGAGCATTCCTGTCAGTCTTTGAGACTTTGGCCAGGGCATCAGCGAACCTGCCGTCGGCCACTCCGCGCAAGAGTTCCGATACCAGGTACAACCTGACCCTATGCTCCTTGTCCCTTAGTAGCATGTCCTTCAGCAGGGGGAGCTCGTCAAACGCAACCAGTCCACGGGCCTTGATGGCCTTCAGTGCACCTACCCTCATCCTCGTGGGTTTCCCATAGGCAAGGTTGCCATCGACAATCTGCTTCGCCTCCTCGTCCTTGAGGCTCCCCATTGCTTCCAGGCAAGCCTCACCCAGCGTCTCGTTTGGCGAATGGACGTTCATGGCCTTCTTGAGGTGGGGGAGGGCGCCTTCGGGCCATGACTTCCCCAAAGACAGGGCTGCTTCACACCTGACGTAGGGACTCTCGTCCGACTCCAAGAACCCGAGCAGGATTTTCCTTGCCCTCTCGTCCCTGAAGCTACCCAGCGCTTTCGCCAATGCACGCCTGACACGCCTGTCTGACGGGATGCCAACTTGCAGTAGTGCGTCCAGGGCAGCGCCGCCACCAATATCGCCTAGGGCGCGCAGGGCGCACGCCCTTACGTCCCAGAATTGCTCCTTCTCAGCGGCCGATTTCAGGATGGGGACAGCTCTTTCCGATGCCGCTTTCCCAAGGGCAGCTGCGGCTTCCGCTCTGCTCCAGGCGTCCTGACTCTTTGCCAGCTGGTTCTCGAGGAGGTCGAACGTTTTTTCGAACTTCACCTTCTTCAGCAGCCATCTTTCGGGGTCGAACTCCACTATGGAGGGTTTGGAATCTAGAGAGAAAACTAGCGACTGTTCAGCGGCACTCAGGGTGGTCCTAAATTTGTTTCTGGCGCCCCCGACGTAGAACACAACGTCACAAGGGAGCTTGAAGATTGGAGTGCCGTCGGAAGTGTTTTGCTCCTGCCTTACGCGCAGAGTTGCTGTCTTTGCTGCGCCGTCCCAGGCATACTCAACATGGAAATCCGGGTAGCCGGGCTTCAGGAAGGCTTGCTCGAAGAACTCCTCGAGCTGGAGCCCGCTGACATCCTCCATCGTCTTACGCATGTCATCGGTGTCTGCGCACCCTTTCTCGTGCCTCTTCAGGAACTCGGCCGTCCCGCGGAAGAACGCGTCGTCCCCCATGATGTACCTCAATTCGTGGAGCATCGAGGCTCCCTTGCGGTATGTCGTGTAGTCGAAGACATCATGGGGCCACACGTACCCCCGATCCACTATGGGCCGCCTGTACCTGGTCTCGTCTTCTTCGAAGTACTCCGCCTCACGGGCGCGCATCTCCCAACGCATCTGGTCAACTCCGCGGCTCCTCTCTGTGTAGAGTGATTGCAGGTAGGTCGCCCAGGCCTCGTTGATCCAAGCATGACACCAATCGGAGCATGTGACCCAGTCTCCGTACCACTGGTGAGCCGCCTCATGGGCAACCAAGCCTACCGCAGTCGTGAAAGGGGTCGAGTACATCGGCTGGAAATCTTCCTCTGTGCCTGCTTCCGGGTAGTAGTTCATGGAGAGGGTTGTGGCATTCAGGTTCTCCTCTCCACCCGCAGTGAAGTCCTGGACGGTAGTCTGGTCATACTTATCGTAAGGATAACTCATGCCAGTCAGGTCTTCGAGCGTTTCGATGATCCGGGGCGTCTCCCCGAAGTACCTGAGCACGTCGGATCGCTTCGACTCCGGGAAGTTGTAGTGAAGTCTGACCCCATGAACCTCCTGAGTTATCTGACTGAACTTGCCAGCAACGAATGACGTCAGGTAGGTCGAGTGCGGTGTAGCTTCCCTCCAGTGGAAGACTGCACTGTCGCCTTCTTCCGTCTGCGATACGAGTCTCCCGTTGGAAATGACCCTGAAACCCTTTGGCACTCGGATTATCACCTCGCTGGAGGACTTGTCTGACGGATGGTCGTGGCAGGGGTACCAGAAACGAGCAGACTCAGGTTCACTGTGGGTCCAGGCCTGGATCTCCTTCTCCGGGTGCTCAGCATCAGGACCGGTGAAGTACAATCCCTCCTTCGGGGTGGCCATGTAGTCTATCCTTATGGATTGGAGGCCCACCTTCTCGGGGACTGGGACTGAAAGAACGGCGGTGTCGTACTCGAAGTCTACCTTTGCCCCCCCGACAGCGCACGACTCGACAGAAAGCTCACAGGCGTCGAGATGCACCACCCTGAGTCCCTGTTGAATTGGTTCGATGTCCAAGGTGCACGAACCTGAAATGCCCTTCTTCTCGAAATCTATGGATAGTTCTATCTTCCTGTGAAGAGTACGGAACTCTCTCGGTGGCGCATAGTGAAGCTTCGATTCAGGTAAGCGGAACGACTTGAGGCTGCCTGTCGCCATGGAACCTTCGGGCCCGGCCAACATTCAAAAGAGTTTCGAGACTGGCATAGTTTGAAATAACGAACTCCGGTCGGCGCCCGCGATGATATCCCCTGCAAGGGCAATTCAGGGGCTGATTATCTTCTCCGCAATTCTGGGTGTTTTCTTCCTTTGGCAGGCACAACCCCTTCTCCCTCCTGATGTTTTTGATATCCTGACGTTCGGATGGCTCCTATTCGTGGTTGACAGTGCCCTGACTGTCGTACGTCCCAGGATTTCGTATTACCTTGGGCTGGTGCTCGCCGTGATAGCCCTAAGCGAAACGCTCACCCAACCAGAACACTACGCGTTAGTAGAGAGCGGAAACGTCCCTGCGGCCGTAATCCTCGTCCTCGGCTCAGCTGCCCAGGCGTTGCTTATTGGCTCTGTCCTCTGGTATATCATATCAGAACGCAGGAAGGATCCATGGGCATGGCCTGGTGAGGAGCCTCCAGCCTGACGACAGCCGTATCGCGGTCACTCAGGGGGCAAAGTTCCCCCTCACACGTTCACGGATTCTTCGGATGGTGAGGGGAAGAACTTGGAGGGGTGGGACTTGGACTATTCCCCTGAAAAACCCTTCAGGAAAAGTACCTACCATGACCTTAGAGAGGTAGTGTCCGAGCTGAATGTCCGGTTAGAAGCGCAGAGCTTGATGTATCCCGCGCATAGAATACCCGCGACACGCATCTCTCTCTGTGCGGCTGGGGAGCTGAGTTGTGCTGGGTGTGTCATGCTGTGCCAAGTGGCGTTGCGGTAACTTGTTTGAGGGGAAGGGGGTCTGGGGGGGTGAGGGTGGAGCTTAGCTGTGGTTTGGCAGAGATGCGGAAGGTGCGGAACGGGCGGGTTGGGTCTTCAGCGCCTTGTATTCAGCCAGCCGGGCGCCGAAGGCTCGCCGAAATATCGTTTGAGCTTGAAGGCCGCTTCTTCAACTGACATCGCCACTATGCCGGTATCCTTTCGAACCTTTTCTAGAATCAGGTTCTCAAGAACTTCGCAGCCGGTGTCAAGAAGGTCTTTCATTGCGCTCATATATTCCCCGGGAACGCGCGCGATATCCTCCCTACTGAGTCCGTAGCGTATAACCACTGTGACATCGATTACTTCTGTTCCGTCTCTCCCTAGCACGCGAAGCGCTTCGTCAAGGGCTTCAGCTAGAACGGTGGCTGAAGATGGCCGCGAATCAGAGAGGCGTCGCGGTGCACTTTGCCTCCGCTCGTCGGCTTCACCTATCTTTTCCGCGAGCTCCTCCAAGAGCCACGAGTCGGTCATCATTCCACGGCATCCCGTGGCGGTGAATCGGATTTAGGAAAATCCAGCGAAGTCATGATTTAGTTCAGCCCGTTATTGAGAATAGCGCATGCAATTATCGAGGTTTTGCCCCCACAGATTAGTCACTTGCAAACAAATACTTAGTGTAGGTGTTACTAACAAATACTTGTTACTAACAAATAGCGCAGTTAGTATGCATCCCAAAAAGGCTAGATGTATCCCCAGCTGAGGAGCATGTCACAGTCGTGGGTCCATCGTTGACCTATGTCGCTTCGATAGAACATGTTCGGAATCATAACGTTCCGTACGTTTTGATACGCCTTCTCTATCGCGTCCGGCATCGTGGCACCTGAACCGGTTACCACGAGCGCGTACCCTGAGTTCCCCGCGATATGCCAGTCCCCTTCCTCAAGCTTGACTTCGCCTATGTGTATGCCATCGAGGCTCTGGCGCTTGAAGAGGATCGTTGCACCTTCTGAATACTTCTTGAAAGCCTTCTCGTCCTCGAATGGCCAAGGCGGGATCGCGACTACGACCCCGATTTGATACCCTTTTTTTGACTTGAGCTGGGTCTCGTTCCCGTGGGCGATGTCAAACATGAACTGACCCCATTCGCTGGTAATCCCTTCCATCTGGATGCTGATCGTAGGGAATCCAAACCTCGAAGTAAATTCGAGTGGCCATATTCCCTTTGCGTTCGCGATGCAGTTGATGTCGATGTACCCTACGTATTTGCTTGGGACTAATTTGTCCTTCATCTTCAACAGGGTTCTATCGAAGACAGGGTTGCTCTTGGTCCAGTAAACAGATGTTCCCATCTCGCCAGTGCTCGGCCCAAGCTCGTTCGGGAAGAGCCGCTTGTGCTCAAAATTGACGCATATAGGCATCACGAAGTCTTTGCCGTTGAAGAAGGCCCCCACCGCGATTTCGACTCCTTCTGCGAACTTCTGCATTAGGAACTCTCTGATCTTCTTAGACCAGTTCACCTTGTAATGCTCAAGGACCTGAATGATATCTTTCCCGTCCCCCTCCTGCCCGATGAAGAGCAACTCCTTTTCGTTCTGGGCCTTGCCGCTCGGTTTCAGCACGTACCTGTCCGGGTTTTTCTTGACGAAATCAATGGCTTCATCAAATGAGGTGAAGTTCCAGCTCGGCAGCACATCCACGCCCACCGAGTTCAGCTCCGACTGACCGAATTCTCGGTCAAGTTCGAGCTTGTCCGTGTAGGTGCTCCCTCCCACGACGAACTTACCTTCGGAGCGGAGCTGTTCTGCCTTAGCGCCGAAGCCGACATCGTCGAAGATTATCACGTCCGCCCAGTCCTTCAGCGAATCCCATTCGTCGACCTTCTCAAAGAACCCCAGGCCGACATCCTTCTCCCCCTGGCCGTGACAGTACATCTTGACCTCGTGTCCTTCTTTCTTCAGTTGCCACGCGAGGTCAGCGGAGAGACTTTCGTCGGTGACAAAGAGAAACTTCATTCAGTATCGTTTGAAAATTGTGCTCGTTAATATCTGTTGACGGAAATCAATCTACCCAGTCCAACCAAACGCTCGACTGAATCCTGAAGATTTCAAGTCCATCGGTTTTCTGGGCGTGGCTGACGGGGACAGGTAAAGAGACATGCCATGGAACCGAATCCGTGTCAACAATGTGCGTATGAAGGTTAACCAAGAAAGCCGATCCAATCCTGTAAGATCCGAATTGAGACTTATTCCGAGCGAGATGTCTTCGTATGCCTACCCGGCCGGGATCCTCGCTCATCGGTCCTTAATCGACTGCCGCACTGGACGACCAATACAGATGGCGGCTCGTGTAACCTTATTCGCAATCGGCGCCCTTCTTGGTAAATTTGCTCGAATTCTTTGCCGCCGTGTTTCTGATGGTTCTGGTGGCGAGACTCTTTGGGGAGCTTGCCAGGAGGGCCAAGCAACCCTCCCTAATTGGTGAACTCTTTGCAGGGATGCTACTCGGCACTACGGCTCTAAACATCATCCAACCCACAAGCGACCTCACTACTGTGACCAACATTTCCCTTTTCTTGATTATGTTTCTGACGGGCCTCCACCTCGACAGTGAGGAGATTTTGAAGGCGGGAAGGAAGTCTATGCTGATCTCGATACCAGGTTTCGTTCTGCCCTTGGTCCTTGGATCCGTCGTGGCCTTCCACTACGGCTTGGACCTAAGAGAGTCTCTTGCTGTGGGACTCACTCTCGCCATAACGGCGGTTCCGGTGAACTCCATTATTCTCATGGACCTGGGGATTCTCAAGACAACGTTGGGGACCACCGTTCTCACCGCAGGGGTCATAGATGACCAATTGTCCTTGGTAATGCTCGGAGTGATACTACAACTCCCTGCAAATGCGACCTCGGTCGCCATCAATTACCTGTCGCTTCTTGTCTCCATAGGCGAGGTTCTTCTTTTCGTGGGTGCGGTTCTGGTCGCAGCCACGCTGCTGGCCAGGCACCCCGGCTGGGTTCGTCTCCGTATCCCGAAATTGAATTCGAAATTGATTGCTCGCGAATCAAGCCTCTCCATACTGTTGATTTTCGGGATTGGCGTTTCGCTCCTGGCAGAGGCCATGGGGCTCCATTTCATCATCGGCGCCTATTTTGCCGGCATCGTCGCGAGGCAGGCGGTTGGAGATGTCGGACTCTCCAGGGATCTTGACGTCCTATCAGGTATCACCTTCGCTGTTTTCGCGCCGTTGCTCTTCGCATACATAGGGATACAGCTCAACCCTTACGCCTTGGGAGGAATCCTACCTCTGTTTCTAGTGCTGCTCCTCACCGGCATTGCCGGGAAGACGGTCGGGGGATTTGCGGGCGCGAGAATGGGTCGGTTTTCAACCAACGATTCCCTTCTAATAGGGGCTCTACTCAATTCTAGGGGGATGGTCGAGCTGGTGATCGCCTCATTGGTTTATCAAGAGGGGCTGATCAGCCTGGCTATCTTCACTGTGGTAGTAGCGATAGGCATCATCACCACCACCATGTCGGCAATCCTTTCACGGGCATTCGTTCGCACCGGTCCCAATCAGATACCTGTGAGTGCGGATATCTCTCAACAAAAAGCCCAGGGTAGCACTCCAATTCAAGGCCCTCAAAATTGAATTCGCGAACGCCGACGTATGGTAGAGGCACCGGGACTCTTCAGATGTTTTCACGATCAACTGTGCACCTCTTCGGCGTCCTCCAGACGCTCTGTTCGCGGGAACATCAGCTCGACCCTCAGCACGTCAGGAAACTCAGTTGCGACAAGCCGAAGCTTCATCTTCTTACGTAGCTCGATCTCACTTAGCACTTCCATTTGACGGGAGTTCAACCCGTATACGCTTGGAAGGTCGTTGGACATTAGGTTCGGCTCGCCTCAACGCACCTAGGACAGCGCGCAAACTTGAACTTCTTCCATCTGGCGTAGTTCTCGCTCATTTACTTCTTTACTAACGTCCCACACAGGTCACACTTTAGCTTCAAGAGCACTTGTCCTTTATGAGAAGTCATTCTGCAATCCGAGCCAAATGGAGTTCATTCTGGGCTATTCCAAACCAAGCACGGTGGGGTCCGCGACAGAAGCGTAGCGCATCCCCCCTCTCTCTTTCAAATCTCGGTACTCAGACAATCCGAGTCCGATTCCGACAGCAAACATTCCAAAGACACATCCAAATTCGTCAGGAATGACTGATTCATCCCCCGGCGGGATCAGCCTCTCACTTCGGCGGCTGAGATTGGGTCCGTCTCTCGACAGGCTCGCTCAGGGTCGAATACACCTCCACCCGCTCCTCGATTAGGTCCAGTCTTGCCTGGGCGACACCCTTCGTCATCCTGACCTTATCGAGGATCTCAGCTACCGCCCCGATGCTCGGGAGAACCAGAGTGAATAGGCCGAAACCTGACCAGAGACCAAAGTAGATTATCTGACAATCTAACTCCTGAAGCAAACGTCTGTCGGTCTCTGGCCTGGTCTTGGGTGAGTTATACTCGACCTGCAGGTTGCCTATGACCCCGCCTCTTAGCGCCCCGGAATCACTCGAGACGATGGTCGATATCGCCATGCCGTCTATCATCCTCTTCGTCCTCCTCTTTAGGGTCCTGGTCGACATGCCGAGCTCCCTTGCAATCTCCCCCGCTGGTCCAATCCTCTTGCGCTGGAGGGCCGCAACTATCTGCCAGTCTCTCGCCGACAGCGTGACGCTGCACGGTGGAAAGGGGATCGTCGTGAACCGGGTTTTCACCGCGCTGCAGATGCTGGCGATGAGGCTCATCTTCTTCTCGAGCGCCCTCTCGTCCTCGTAGTAGAAGGACACACCGATCATGCCGCTGAGGTGTGTGGCTACGAGAATCACGCCGTCAAGCAGGGAGAGTTCCTTAAGGAGCTTGGTCTTCTGCGCGGCCTGGGGGAGGTCGACCGAGAGCGCACCCATCTTCAGCCCAAACAGAGCGGGATTTACCTGAACCGGAAAGACCTTGAGGAATCCGGACTTGGACATCTTCTCCACCCTTTCGCGGACGGTTTCTCTCGAGACCCCAAGCTTCGTTCCGATTCCTCTGTAGGACGGATTGAGCTCCCCCCAAGCGAGCCCAACATTCCTCCCGTGGATAAGTTCCCTCACGATCCTGATGTCGAGCTCGTCCAACTTATGGGCTACGCCCGGTCTATCAGGTCATTTCTCCTATAAACTTGTCCGAAATGCCAACTCCTATCCCGCTCACACTTATAGCCGAGACTTGGGGTTCTAATCCACTGGTGTTATCTTAACGCAGAATCGACCTTTGCTCAGGCTCGCCTCTGCATCCTTCCTCTTCCTGTTCGTCCTCTCTCCTATCGCATATGCCACTGCCCAGGAGAGCTTTGGACTGCAGCACAATCCCCAGGCGGGAGCGACGACGCCTCAGCCCAAACAGGCGAATGTCCCCAGTTCCGCCTCTTCGGACCAGGCGTCCGAGCCCTTGTATTGCATTACCATAGGCGGCTTGTGGGACGACGTTTCGACGTGCACCTTTTCGGGCAGCTACACGTTGAGTTCTACGACCAGTTCCGGGACGCTTGAGATTACATCCGGGACGACTCTCGTGATAAGCAACTCCGGTTCTGAAACCTATGGAATCACTGTCGATAGCGGCGCGACCCTAACGGTGGACAGCGGCGGCGCCGTCACCATTGAAAACTCCGGCACCGATTCGGGCGGCATTCTCGTATATGGCATCTTCACCAACTCCGGTACCATCACGACCGAAAACTCCGCCGTAGGTAGCAATGGGATCTGGAACTACGACGGCATCTTCACCAACTCCGGTACCATCAATACCGAAAACGCCGGCATGGAAGCCTACGGAATCTACAACTACCCCGGGGGCACCTTCACTAGCTCCGGTACCATCACCATTGAAAACTCCGGCACCGATTCCGATGGCATCATAAACGACATCACCTTCACCAACTCCGGTACCGTCACGATTGAAAACACCGCCGGCACAGCTTACGGAATCTGGAATAACGGCGGCAGCGCCAGCTTCACCAACTACGGTACCGTCACGATTGAAAACTCCGGCGGGACCGGCATCTACAACTACGACGGGGCCGCCATCATCAACGAGTGCGACGCAATCATCACCGTCGAGAACTCGGGCGGCATAGGTATCAGCGATGAAGGCACAAGCACGATTACGAACAACGGCGGCACCATAACCGGCTACACCGGCACTGTCATACAGGGTACCGGATGCACCACGAGTACCACAACTTCCACTTCCACGAGCACCACCGTGCGACCGCCGCCGCCACCACCACCGGGCGAGGAACAGGTCGGCATAACGCTGAACCAGTTCGAGGAATACGGGAGCCCTCTCTCTGCAAGCAACTACTTCACGGTGAGCTATACCCAGGGAGGCGCATCAGAGACCGCGTCCGAGACGGGCGGCCTTCTCACTATCACGGCGGACTCCAGCACGACCGTAACCATATCCGCAACCACTTCGGGTTCGAACATATTCGAGGAGTGGTGTCTCTCGATCACCGCCGGGACGTGTGGACCAACTGTAATCTCCGTGGGCACCTCGGCCGTCTCGGAGACTTACGTCTACTTCGACCTCCAGGCCCAGACGATCAATTATGGTGTAAGTGGCGGGGGGAACCCTGTCGCCCCAACCCTCGAATACTCGACCGCTCCCTCATCGCCTACCTCCTCGGACGAGGCTACACCAGCGACCGTGAACCCCATTCCGCTAATCGGTGGAACACCTTCCGATGTCGAAATCTGGTCGATTGCAGGGACTGTGGACGTGTTCTCCTCTGTCATCTACGCAAACCCGACGTCAGGGTCCGAAGAATGGCAGGGAGTCCCGTCCTGCTCCTATCTGGGAAGCTCGATCGGCTGCGGGAGCTACGTCTCTGACGGTGAAGTCGGGCCTTTCAGCAACGGTGGGATTGAAATTACAATCGAATACTACAATGACTACGCCATATACTTCTCCTATGAGGTAATCGGGTCAGGCACGGGGTATACGGCCCCGACACTGACGTACGACACGGGGTACGGCATCGAGAGCACTTTGGAGCTAACGACTTCCAGCCAGGAAGTATACGTGTACGCCGGCTCTATTTGGAGCGTGCCCGCGACGCTCGAAGGGTCTGGTTCGTCTGAGCAATGGGCGTGCACCTTCCAGTGTTCGGGCACCGTATCATCTGCGGATCAGGATGTCATTATCACCGCGCAGTACACCAACGAGTTCCTCGTGACCTTCGAGGCTGCTGGCTACTATGGGTGCTCGGGGTCAGGTTACCCTCCGCTCTCCTCAACCAATACCTGCATAGAGTTTGGCCCGAACATAAGCCCATACGGCCCGACCTGGGTGCCGGCAGGGGAACCCTTCACAGTCTCGACCGATGTGACCAAAGGGAGCGCCTTCATTGGCTGGACGACTTGCGCTTCCTTCAATGCGATAAACGACCTCCCGGGGGACTCCGGTTGCCCCGCGTCTGACATCTCGATCCCGTCGGGGCTTGGCACCGAGACGGGGAATGGTTGGGAGACCGAAATAACGGCTTCCGGGCCCGGGACGGTCTATGCGGACCTCGTCTTCCAGGCATCGGGTTCCACTTCTACGTGCACGGGTCCCAACTGCTCTTATGTCATCGGCACCTCTGTCGGCTACGCAGGCGCATCTGACCCGGTCTACATCCTTGTCACCGGTCCCGGTGGGGTCGGCCAGGTCGGCTGCAACGCCCAGGGGATCGCGATAGACACGATGGCCCTAGCCTCGGTAAGCTCCTGTGGGGGAGACACCGAATCGATCACCATTGCCAACCCGCTAGTGGGACGGTACGAGGTACAGCTCTTCCCCGACGGCGGAACAGGCGCCTTCAGCCTGACCGGGACGAGCGAGGACTCTGGGGGTAACGCGATAGGAACTCCCCTGTCCACCTCGGGAACGTGTACAGTTTCAGGCGGATGCGGACCCTTCTACGTGTCCGAGTCTGGCGCCGGAACCCTCTCGTTCTCGTCCGTCGCTCCTCCGCCTGCCCCTCCTTCCACGGGGGCAGAGATCTGCCAGGGCCAGGCGTCTGGTCAGTGCTTCACGAGCTTCATTGCCTTCAACGTCACGAGCGGCGGTATTGCGGTGGATGCGAACGTCATCATCGTCAGGACTGACGGACCAACCCAGGTTGGAACAACCGAAGTGAACGGTCAGCTCAGCACGTATGACGTCAGCATTCTGGACACTATCTCCTACACGGTGACTCTGCCGAACGGACATATCTTTACTGGCACTGTCTCGAACTCCAACCCGTGGACACTGAAGATTGTGCAGATAGTCGTATAGAGCAAACTGATACTTAAGAGCCTTACTACCTATCATATTCGTGAACATCATCGCTGCCAGGTGTACATCCCCACGCGAAAACTCGAGCCCAGCTCCGAACAAGTCCTGGGAAACAGATTAACTCATCAGTAAGGGCTGGACCTTCGTCGGGGTCCTCCCCAACAGCAAGGTGGTCCTGCAGAGGGGTATTCGTGACAGTTCTGAAGCGGGCCCGGTGGGATTCGAACCCACGGTCTCTGAGCTTTTCGCGCTTCAGCTTCGGAGGCTGACGCCCTGATCCGTGCTGGGCTACGGGCCCGACGGCCCCCCGACTGGGGCTCCATTAAATGCGCTCTACTCTAGCTACTTGCTTCGGGTGCCCGACGAACATCGGGGCATGCCTTATTGCGATCGGGACACTGCAAGGCTCCAGCAAGTCTAACCTTTCCGCCGTCGCATCTGCCGGAGCGCTTCTTCGACCGTCCAGCCTTGGTGTATTATCCCCGCAATGGACCTGACAACCGCTTCCGGATCTGCATTCTGCCAGATACTCCTTCCAAAGGCAACCCCCGCGGCGCCTGCCTCCAGTGAATCCTTTACGACCTGAAGTGCCTGCCTTTCCGTGTCCATCTTAAGCCCCCCTAGCACTATGCTCCTGCGAGCTCGGACGAGAATGGTCCGCGTCCGAGAGCTTTTATCGCATTGCTCTAAGGACGTGCAAGCCTTTGAAGTTCAGGGAGTTCGAAGAGGAGGTCGAAGAGATCGTCGCGGAGGCGTGCAGGTCGGAGGGCTACAAGGACGTATCCGTGGAGGTCGCCCTCCCTCCGAACGAAAGCTACGGCGACCTCGCGAGCGCCGTGCCACTGAGGATCGCGAAGCAGACCGGCAGGCTCCCTGGGGACGTCGCCCTGTCCCTCGCATCGAAGGCTATGGAACTGGCTAAGAAATCGAGGTACGTTGGGGGGGTCAGCCCGCACCGCGGAGGGTACCTCAACTTCTCCGTCGAAAGGGGGCGTTTCGTCTCGGACAGCATCTCCGAAATCTCAGAGGGCAAGCTAGGCGCGGAACATCAGACGGGGGAGAACATCGCGATAGAGCACACCAACGTCAACCCCAACAAGGCCCTCCACATCGGCCACGCCAGGAACCTGGTCCTGGGGGACTCCCTCGTGAGGGTCATGCTGTACCTCGGCCACAAGGTCCAGGCGCTGAACTACATCGACGATTCCGGCGCACAGGTGGCGGACATCATCGTTGGGTTCAAGTTCCTCGGCTTCCCGGACCAGGCTCCAGTTGGCGTGAAGTACGACGCGTACTGCGGAGACAGCGTGTACGTGAAGGTGAACCAGGAGTATTCCCGCGACCCGTCCCTCAAGGAAAAGCAGTCCCTCGTGTTGAAGGAGATAGAAAAGGGGACGGGGGAGATCTCCGACTACACGCACAAGGTGGTCCAGAAGATACTCGCCGCACAGCTTTCGACCTGCTGGAGGTTGGGGGCCCGGTACGACCTCCTGAACTGGGAGTCGCAGCTCGTCCAATCGAAGATGTGGGAGAGAATTTTCGAAGAACTCAAGAAGGCAGGATACGTAAAGTTCCAGGAACAGGGGGAGAACAAGGGGTGCTGGGTCATCCCGGACCCTGATACAGGGGAGGAGAAGGTCGTTGTGAGGTCGGACGGGACTTCCGTCTACGTGGCCAAGGACATCCCCTACGCTGCCTGGAAGATCGGCATCATCCATGACCCGTTCGGATACCAGGTCTACTCCCAAGATCAGCCGGGGGGCCCCCTGTACACGACCACCCTTGACGGGAAGAAGGCGGGAGCCCATTTTGGGGGGGCGCAGCTGGCCGTATCGGTCATAGACACTAGACAGAGCTACCTCCAGCGGAAAGTCGCTAAGGTCCTGGAGAATATACACGAGGGTGCATCGAGAAGGTACCTGCACAGGAGCTACGAGGTGGTGTCTCTGTCGAAGAAGACGGCCGCGCAGCTGGGGTTCGAAATCGACGGGGAGTTCGCCCAGATGTCGGGGAGAAAAGGGCTCTACGTCAATGTCGACACGATGCTCGAAAGGCTGAAGCAGAAGGCGGTGATGGAGACCAGGAAGCGGAACCTTTCCGAGGCTGACAAGTGGGTCGAGGAGGTGGCAGAAGCGATTTCGGTCGCCGCTCTGCGGTACGAGCTCCTCAAGCAGGACCCGGACAAGATGATAGTGTTCGACATGGACGAGGCGCTCGAGTTCCAGGGTGACACGGGCCCTTACCTCCTTTACACCTACGCCCGGGCCCGACGGATTCTCGACAAGACCGAAGGCCGCCCAAGGATCGGCAGGGAAAGCGCCGCCAAGCTCATTACCCGACAGGAGATCACTCTTGCAAAGAAGATGTCGATGCTGGACATGAGCGCGAGCACCGCCGGGGAGTACCTGTCCCCGAAGGAGATTGCCAGGTTCGCCCACGAACTCGCGGTAACGTTCAACGAGTTCTACGAGAACGTCCCCGTCAACAAGGAACAGGACGCCGACATCCGGGATGCAAGGCTGGCTTTGGTGGACGGAGCAAGCAGGGTCCTCGCCGAGGCGATGAGGCTCATGGGAATCCCGGTAATGAACAAGATTTGAGCCACAACATTCGACTCGCAGCCTTCGACCTCGACGGGACCGTCCTCGAACACAGCAGCAGCTGGGTGGCCCTTCACAAGCACTTCGGGACGGAGCACAAGGGCGCGTCCTC